>NZ_VLNR01000005.1 GCF_007489275.1 Aquimarina algiphila | reverse complement strand
AGGGATTTAAAAATAGAATCTTATCAAAGATCACAGCAATGACCATTATTCAATATATCAATAGGTTTGAATTCAACAGAAATATAAACAACCTAAAAATTAATATTAACTAAATGCACAACGGGTTAAAGAACTATGCTGATATAGTTTTGAGCAAAATCGTTCAAAATAAAATCAGATATGAATAAACAACTTATGTACCTTTTTTGTTTTTTTTACCTGGGAAGCTATGCTCAGGAAAAATTTACAATAAGTGGATATGTCAAAAACAATAATTCTGGAGAGAAACTTCCAGGAGTAAACATTATTATTGATAACGCTTATGGAACCACTACTAATGATTATGGATTTTATTCTATAAACCTTGAAAAAGGCAATCATCAGGTCGAAATTAGCTATTTAGGATATAAAACTATTAGAAAAGAAATTTTTATAGACGCCAATAAAAAAATTGATTTCGACCTAGCAGAAGAATTAGCAGAACTTGATGAAATTGTAATCTCTTCTAACAAAGCACGTAAAAAAATACAATCAACAGAAATGAGTGTGGTATCTTTAAAAGGAGAAACCATTAAAAAACTTCCTGCAATATTAGGAGAACCTGATGTATTAAAATCTCTACAGTTATTACCTGGTGTATCTAGTGTCAATGAAGCATCTTCGGGATTTAATGTAAGAGGAGGTTCTGTTGACCAAAATCTAATTCTTCTAGATGATGCTACCATTTATAATGCTTCGCATTTATTTGGTTTTTTTTCTGTCTTTAATTCTAGTGCTATAAAAAATGCCAAATTATATAAAGGAGGAATTCCTTCAATTTATGGAGGTAGACTATCATCTGTATTAGATATTAAACAAAAGGAAGGTAATACCAAAAAATTTGGTGGAGAAGCCGGAATAGGCCTTATTTCTGCAAAGGCTTTAATCGAAGGCCCTATACTTAAAGGAGATAAAGAAGAAGCTTCAGGAAGTTATATGCTCGCTGGCAGAAGGTCTTATATCGACTTGTTTACCTTTCTCACAGATGACTTTAAAGATAGTTCACTCTTCTTCTATGATTTTAACCTTAAAGCTAATTATGATATTAATAAAAACAATCGCTTGTTTTTATCTGGGTATTTTGGCAGGGATAAATTCGAATTAGACGGACTCTTAGGGACTTTATGGGGAAACACTTCAGGATCTTTGCGTTGGACAAGTGTACTTAATGAGAAACTCTTTCTACAAACCTCTGCTATTTTTAGTAACTACGATTATAACCTGGATAACTTAAGAACGGGATCAGAATTTAGATGGAAATCAAGTATTTCTAATTACAATCTAAAACCAAGATTAACCTGGTTTATAAACAATAATAACACTCTTAAAACAGGGCTAGACTTCACTTATTATAACTTTAAACCAGGAAAAATCTCTTCGCTTAATGGCTCTAGTATAAACGCAGAAGAATTCAGTGATAAATTTGGGCTTGAAAATGGAATCTATATTGATTTAAAACAAAACATTTCTGACAAACTAAGCTTACAATACGGAGTAAGATGGTCCAACTTTTCTAGGTTAGGAAAAGGCGATATTCGCGAATATGAAACTGGAACGCCTCTAACTTACAATTCTGCGTTAGATATTTATGAAGAAAATGAAGTATTAGGAATAACGAATTATGGATCAGGAAAACGTATTAAAACCTTCAATAATATAGAGCCAAGAGCTTCTATCAGATACCTTCTAAACGAATCCAACTCTTTAAAAGTCAGCTACAATAGAATGTATCAATATTTACACCTTATTTCCAACACTACATCCCCAACTCCTCTAGACGTTTGGTCTCCTAGTGGCCCTTACTTATCTCCTCAATATGCAGATCAATTAGCATTAGGTTATTTTAAATCTTTTCAAAATGGGAAATACGACCTTAGTCTTGAAACCTATTACAAAAAACTACAAGACGTTACCGATTTTATAGACGGTGCTGATCTTTTATTCACAGAGGAAATAGAGACACAAGTTGCCCAAGGACAAGGAAGAGCTTACGGGCTCGAAGTACAACTTAATAAAAACGAAGGTAAACTCACAGGATGGTTAAGCTATACACTGGCTCGTGCTGAAACCAAAGTACTTGGTATCAATAACAATAACTACTACCCTAGCAATAGTGATCAATTACATGAACTAAACTTAGTTGGATTATACAAACTAAATAAACGATGGGATTTTGGAGCAAATTTTGTCTTCGGTTCCGGAAGGCCAGTTACATATCCTACAGGAAGATATGAACAAAACGGATTAGTTGTAGCGGATTATAACGATAGAAACGGAAATCGCCTACCAGCTTACCATAGGTTAGATATTTCTGCAACATTAAATCCTAAAAAAGGAAAAAATGGAAAATGGGTTTTTAGTCTTGTTAATGTATATAATCGACAAAATGCCGCTTCTATATATTTTAACGAGGTAAACGAAGTAAACGAGGTCGAAATGGCAACTGGGATGACACAAGCCACCAAATTATCATTTTTCGGAATTGTACCTAGTATATCTTATGAATTCAAGTTTTAAAAAATTATAATCATGAAAAATATATCCATAATACTATACGCCTTTTTAATTCTTATCACCTTTACATCTTGTGAAACAGATGTAACTAATGATATCACCTTGGCAGATACCACACCTAAATTAGTAATTGATGGAGGTTTAGAACGAAATACAATAACCCCTGTTACTACACAGCGTATACGACTTACAACAACCGCAAATTTTTTATCTAATACCGATGAACCCTTTGTTGATAATGCACAGGTTATAATCACAGACGGAACAAACTCTTGGGAATTTACCCATAACAATAACGGATACTATGAAAACACAGACATTCTTCCAGAAATTGGGAATACCTACACCATTAATATAGTATGGAATGGAGAAACTTATCAAGGTTCTGATACCCTATCTGAAGCACCAAAATTTGATGATTTTTATTTCGAATTTGAAGAAGAAACTATAGTTAGCGATGAGGGATATTTTGTGAAATTTGACACTACAGATCCTGCTAATGTGGCCAATTATTATTACTATAGACTTTTTAAAAATGGTGAGTTCACTATTGTTCCTGATGCTGGTAATAGTGAAGTATTAGTAGTATCTGATGAATTTTTTGATGGACAGCAACGCATTGGGGTTAACCCTAACGATGAGATTGCTTTTGAAGTTGGAGAATTAGCTACAGCTCAGCAATTATCAATATCAGAATCTTATTTTGACTATCTTAAAGAATTATTTATACAAACAGGAAATTTAGGGAATCCTATAGTTGGCAACCCTCCTCCTGCATCAATACGAGGAAATTTAATAAATTTAGATAATAACACTAATCGTGCTTTAGGCTATTTTTACACTGTGGATATTGAAGAAGATACGATAACTATAACTGAAAACTAAAACCATAAACATTGAAAGCTAACAGAATATACTTCTACCTCTTCATTATTCTTTTGTTTAATACACTTCACTTCATTAGTGAAGTGTATACTAGCAGTCTGGGAGAAGGCATCTCAGAAACGATTATTCTGTTACCGACGACTTTTCTATTTACGGTATTTGTTTTTTGGACTCGAATGCTCATTAAAAAACATATTGCCGATAAAATCATATTTCAAGAAAACAAATCAAAAACCTTAGGCTTTTGGGGTTTAGTTATCATACTCAAAACTGTAGTCTTGACTTTTATGATAATGCCAGTAACCAATTATTTTTTTGATGATGACGATCCCCCGGGAGAGCCTTTCTTCGGATTAACTTTCTGGAGTATTTTAATAGTTAATTTTTCTATTATTACATTTTTATATTTTATTGAAATTTTTCTAGAAATGCAGAAAGAAAAACAAGATATAAAAGTTAAGCTAACACAGTATCAAAGTGAGAAATCAATAGCTCAGTATTTAACTTTAAAGAAACAGTTAAACCCCCATTTTCTTTTCAATAGTTTTAATAGTTTAATGGGATTAATTACTATTGACAGCAAAAAAGCTGAATATTTTTTGCAAGAATTATCTAATATCTACAGATATAATTTAACGCAAAGCGAAGAAGTAGTCGTTCCTCTAAAAAAAGAACTTCAGTTAATTTACTCTTATATGTCTTTGCAAAAAATAAGGTTTGGAGAATATGTTAGCATGGAGGATAACATCGAAGAAAACAAGCTTAATTTCTTAATTCCTCCCATGACTTTAGAATTATTGTTTGAAAATGCTATTAAACATAATATTATAGAAAGTAAAAAGCCTTTAAAAATATCCATCATAAGTGAAGGATCAATAATTAAAGTAACCAACAATTTTCAGCCTAAAAACAACAACTACGAAAAATCTCTAGGGATTGGTCAAAAAAACTTAATTAATCAATATAAAATGTTACATACAGAATCTCCAAGTTTCGAAATACTCAATGGTAACTATATTGCTTATATCCCTTTAATTGAACCTGAATTATGACTAAAGCCATCATTATAGAAGATGAAAGTATTGCAGCAATTAGATTACAAAATCTAATTCATGAAGTAAATGATCAAATTACAATCATAAAAGTACTTTCTTCTGTAAATGAATCTATACATTATTTATCTTCGGAAAACCCCGATTTGATTTTTTTGGACATTAATTTATCTGATGGGTATTCTTTTGAAATTTTTAAAATACTTGAAATTAACATCCCAATTATATTTACTACTGCTTATTCTGAATATGCCATCAAAGCTTTTGAACAAAATAGTATTGATTATTTATTAAAACCTGTAAATAAAGAAGCATTACAACGTAGTATTAGCAAATTTTCATTGCTTAACAAAAAAGAACTTCCAAAATACAAAGATTTATATCTACATAATGGACAAGGTTTTAAAAAAAGGTTTTTGGTAAAAATGAATTCTAGTTTAAAAACTGTTGACATTACTGAAATTGCTTATTTCTATACCCAAGAAAAACTTACTTTTATAGCGCTTTGGAGTGGAAAAAAAATGCCTATCGACTTTTCACTAAAAAAACTAGAATTAGAATTAGACCCCTCTGTTTATTTTAGAATTAACAAAAAATACATTATAAACTTAAAGTCTATTGGCGAAATGTATTATACTTCAAAATCTAGAATAAAAGTATCATTAAATCCATCGCCCAATGAGGATAACATATTCGTTGCTATAGAAAAATTAGGGAAATTTAAAAAATGGCTTTCACTATAATCAATCATTATTTACTCTCTTCTCTGTATTTCTTTTTCCAGAAAAATATTTTCCTTTTCAAAGCTCTTTTTTTGTAAAACTTCTGCTGAAAGGCTTCTGTGAGACCCCACATTTTTTGATAAATCATAGATTCATCTACACCAGTTAACTTGGCATATTCATTAGCCATAATAGCAACCATTTCTTTTTTAGGTGTTAATCGAGAAAAATTGCGAATTCTGGTATCCATATCCAAATCCTTAAATTCCATCCTATTAAGATCTACCAAATAAAAATCATACCCAGTATCTGTTTTCACAATCAAAGTATTGCCCGGCGAATGATCCAAAAATAACACTCCTTTTTCATGAAGATCATAGGTAAACTGGGTAAAAGCTCTTAAAATGTTTTCATGATCTGGATAATCTGGCTGCCTCACCAATTCTCTATAAGTAAGATTGCACTCTAATAACTCACTTACATAATAACTTTTTTTAAATAAAAATGGTGTAGTATATAAATCATAGGCCAAAGGAAATGGAGTTTTTATTTCTAGTGCTAACAAATTATTTGCATAATTATAAGATCGTTCTGCTTTTGATTTTCTAAAAAATCTATATACAATCTGATTTATAAGATTAGGAACTTTAAATGATTTAATCGTATACTTTTCACCTCCAATTTCTACAATCTTAATAACATTACGTTCTGCATCACCTAGTATATCATTGTAAGTTTCAAAGTTCTTAATCGTCTCTTTAACTTTATCTTGAATTCCTATATATTCAGAATGTATAACAAATTTATTTCGCATCCTTTATAAGCTAGTTTTTATAAGTAGCTACTGTAGCATATTGAGGGTATCTTATATCCATATGGGCAAAAAACAAAGGGATATTATATAGATATGGCCTAATAGATTTACTTCCATTAATACCTTCATGTTCCTTTACTTCAAACCCTAATTCTTCATACATTCTTTTAATGCTTTTACCTGTAAAGAAACGAAGATGTGTTTTATCCATTACTCCATGCCCTTCATACTTCCAATCTTTTTTAAACAAAACTTTCAAAAAGGTATTGTAGTACCTTACATTTGGAATGGAACTAATCACTACTCCACCAGGTGTCAATTTATGTTTTACCTTATCCAAAACCATATAAGGATCCACAAGGTGTTCTAATACACCATTAAAGTAAATAACATCAAAATATTTATCTGGTAGCTCATCCAAGTAATCTTCGCACTTCCCAGAAAACACTTTATCCAATCTTTCATTTGCTATTTGGGCTTCATCATCCATATATTCTATTCCCCAGATCTCTGCTCCTGTTTTTTCTTTAAGTGCAATAGCAAAAGCTCCATTACCACATCCTATATCTATTATTTTTTTTGCAGTATCCGGAAGATATTTGATCATTTCATGTCGAATATTATCATAATATCCCTGAGGTTTATTCTCGTAATCCATGGGTTTTGATTTTTGCAAATATATTCAAATAATAAGCACTATTCTACAGATAATATCATATTGAATTATTATAATTATTTTTGATGTCAAATTCTTATGATGAAAATCCGTTACTTTGCAAAATAAATCATTCTAAATGAAGGCATATCCCACATGTTCCTTGGTTACTCCCACCTACAATTGGCCTGAAGCCCTTGAACTATTACTTTTAAGCATAAAAAAGCAAACACATTTACCCAACGAAGTAATTGTTGCCGATGATGGATCTGGAGAAGATACGGCATTACTAATCAAGAAGATGCAGAAAGACTTTCCTGTTCCATTATATCACATCTGGCACGAGGATAATAAAAATCAAAAACCGGCAATTATGAATAAAGCAATTGCCAGTGCTAAATATGATTATATTGTTGAGATTGATGGTGATATTATTATGCATAAAGACTTTGTAAAAGATCATCTTTCATTAGCAGAAAAAGGAGTGTTTTTATATGGAAGTCGTGTTAATATTCAGGAAAATTATTTAAATACCCTTTTTGAAAAAAAACAAACGCATTTTCATTTCTTTTCAAAAGGCATTAAAAAAAGAGGGCGAACATTGCGTATTCCTTTTTTAGCAAAAAGATATAAAAAAGAAGATCAACGATCATCTAAACTAAGAGGGTGTAATATGTCTTTCTGGCGAGAAGATTTTCTTAAAGTAAATGGTTTTAACGAATCACTAACAGGATGGGGAATTGATGATAGTGAGATGATTCAACGTCTGCTTAATATTGGTGTCAAAGGAAAAAGATTAAAATTTAAAGGTATTGTTTTTCATATATATCATCATGAACAGGACAAAAGCCATATTCACCTTAATGAAATTATAGAAAAAGAAACTACTGAAAAAGGAGTTACTTATATAGAAAAGGGTGTAGATCAATATCTAAAAAAATAATGTATGTATGATATTTCAGTTATAATCATTAATTATAATTCTGAGGAATATACGATTAACTGTATCAAATCTCTTATAAAACATACTTCTCCTCAATTATCTTGTCAATATATAATAGTAGACAATGGTTCTGAGAAAGAGAGCTATCAAACATTAAAAAAGTATATTGACACCATTGATATAGATGCTACAATAGAGCTCACTAGAAGTAATATAAATACAGGGTTTGGAAGTGGTAACATGATTGGAGTGCAAAAAGCTACTGGCAAATACTTAGCTTTTATCAATAATGATACTATTCTAGAAAGTGATTGTCTTTCTTCTTTGAAAAATTTTATGGATACAAATACCAATGCTGGCGTTTGTGGACCTCAAGCATTTAATGAGGATAAAAAAATACTCCCCACTATTGATCATTTTGCTTCTTTAGGGAGAGAAATCTTAGGAAGAAAGTTCTTAGAGAAATTAAACTCTAAAAAATACCCAAAAAGAAAAAGGCTATACACAGAACCTCAACAAGGACAATTTGTGGCCGGAAGTTTTATGTTTTTTAGAGCTAATGATTTTAATTTGGTGGGCGGTTTTGATACTAATATTTTTCTGTATTATGAAGAAACAGATATTTGTAAACGTTTATCCAAAATAAATAAATCTGCGTTTCTTGTTCCTGATGCTACTTTTATACATTATCATGGGGCAAGTACTGAAAAATCTGTAAAAATAAAGATAGAACTAAAAATATCATTACTATATGTTATCAAAAAACATTATGGTATGCTATCATTTTATGTACTATTAACATATTTACAGATCAGGTATTTTTTCAGCAGTATCATAAAACCTAAATATTGGCCTCTGTTTTATACACTTTTACTACAGGCTCCATTAACGAGGTCATTAAAACATAAACAACAAATCAAACCTATTGATATTTAATACAAAGTAATGGTTGATCAACAAATAGAATTAGAAAAGACACTTACAACATTAAAAAAAGGGGGAATTATTCTTTATCCAACAGATACTGTCTGGGGTATTGGTTGTGATGCTACTAATGCAGACGCTATAGATAAGATATTTGCGCTAAAAAAACGAATAGAAAGCAAGTCTATGATATGTCTTGTCAGTGATTTTAAAATGCTACAACAATATGTAGAAGAAGTTCCTGAGGTAGCTTATGATATATTAAAATATGCTACAAAAGCAACTACAATAGTTTATGACAGACCATTACGAGTTGCCGAAAATATAATAGCAGATGACAATACCCTAGGAATTCGAGTAGTCAGAGATCCTTTTTGTGGAAAATTAATTCGGAAATTAAAAAGACCCATTGTTTCTACATCAGCTAATATTAGCGGTACATCTACTCCAAAAAACTTTGAAGAAATAGCTTCTGCTATTTTGGAAGGCGTAGACTATGTTGTAAATTTGCCACTACAAAATAAAGGTGCAAAACCTTCTTCAATTATCAAAATAGGAGGCGATAGTACCGTAAAAATTATTAGGAAGTAAATTGATTCATGTCGGAAGCTAAAAATTACAAAGACGCTCTACAACATCCAATTTTTAAAACGATTACCCAGGCATCAGAACATCTAAAATTAGAGAGCTATGTTATAGGGGGATTCGTGAGGGATTACGTTTTACAAAGAGGAACTGCCAAAGATATTGATATTGTCGCTGTGGGTAGTGGTATTAAATTGGCCAAAGAAGTTTCTAATCTTCTTCCCAATAAGCCCAAAGTGCAGGTATTTAAAACCTATGGCACTGCAATGCTAAAATTAGATGATATTGAAGTAGAGTTTGTAGGAGCAAGAAAAGAATCATATACAGAAAATAGCAGAAATCCAATAGTCGAAAACGGTACGCTTGAAGATGACCAAAATAGACGAGATTTTACTATTAATGCTCTCGCCCTTCATTTATCAAATAAAAATTTTGGGGATTTATTAGATCCTTTCCAAGGTTTACAGGATCTACAGGAAAAAATAATTCGTACTCCGCTAGATCCAAACATTACCTACTCTGATGATCCACTACGAATGATGAGAGCAATTCGTTTTGCGACTCAACTTAATTTTAAAATTGAAACCACTTCTTTAAAAGCTATAACATATAATAAGGATCGTATTAAAATCATTACAAAAGAACGAATTGTTGTAGAATTAAATAAGATTCTTCTTAGCGACAAGCCTTCTGTTGGTTTTAAATTACTCGAAAAAACAGGACTTCTATCCTACATCCTTCCAGAATTAATGGCTTTAAAAGGAATTGATGAGATTGAAGGACAACGTCATAAAGACAATTTTTATCATACCCTAGAAGTTGTGGATAATATATCTCAAAACACAAATGATCTCTGGTTACGTTGGGCTGCATTATTACATGATATTGGTAAAGCTCCCACAAAAAAATTCAGCAAAAAAGTGGGATGGACTTTTCATGGACATGAATTTGTGGGATCTAAAATGGTATTTAAGCTATTCAAGCGCCTAAAAATGCCGATGAATGAAAAGATGAAATTCGTTCAGAAGATGGTACTTATGAGCTCTAGACCTATTGTAATCGCATCCGAAGTTACCGATTCTGCAGTACGAAGGCTAATTTTTGATGCTGGAGATTATATCGAAGAATTAATGACGCTTTGCGAAGCAGATATCACCACCAAGAATCCCAAACGATTTAAAAAGTATCATCATAACTTTAAGGTTGTAAGGCAAAAAATGGTAGAGGTAGAAGAACGTGATCAAGTTCGTAATTTCCAACCTCCGGTTACAGGAGAAGAAATTATGAAAACTTTTAATATTAGACCTTCCAGAGAAATTGGAATCATCAAAGAAGCAATCAAAGAAGCGATTTTGGAAGGGGAAATATTAAATGATCATGATGCTGCATATGATTTTATGATAAAAAAAGGAAAAGAGTTAGGATTAAAAAGTAGCTAAGGAACAAAGAATCTAAGTTTCAAAAAAATTATAACATTATAGTTTTTGAGACTTAATCAGATACATAGTGAATCATGAGTACATTCAGAAACTTAATCATTTGGCAAAAGTCAATGGAATTAGTCACTAGAATATATATTGAAACAAAAACATTTCCAAAGGAAGAACTATATGGATTGACTTCTCAAATCAGAAGAGCATCTGTATCAATCCCAAGTAATATTGCTGAAGGATATGGACGAATGGGCAAAAATGATTACTTAAGATTCTTAAACATTGCAATAAGTTCACTTTTCGAGTTACAGACTCAATTAGAAATAGGCAAAAATCTTTCTTTTTTACAAGAAAACAACTTCAATATTTTATTTGAAGATACAAGAGAAATTGAGCGTATGCTAGTTAGTTATATCAAAAAAATTAAAGATTCTTAATAAAATTATACCATCTTAGATTCTAAGATTCTTAATATCTCAGAGTCTTTTTATAACAAAAAAATGAAAAAAGACAATAATAAAGTAATATACTGGCTACTCACAGGATGTTTATTAATTTTTATTATGGTAGTTGTAGGAGGTATTACAAGGCTTACACATTCAGGATTATCTATCTCTAATTATAAATTAATTTCGGGTACAATTCCTCCAATGAATGAAACAGAGTGGAATGAAGCTTTTGATCTTTATAAACAATACCCTGAATACCAAAAAATAAACAACCAATTTACTCTTGAAGATTTTAAAGATATCTACTTTTGGGAATGGATACATCGAGTTATTGGAAGATTTATTGGCGTTGTATTTATTATTCCTTTTATATATTTCTTAATCACTAAACAACTTACAAAATCCACAATTAGAAAATCTATAATTCTTATGCTATTGGGAGGTTTTCAAGGCTTTCTTGGTTGGTTTATGGTAAAAAGTGGATTGGTTGACAGACCTGATGTAAGTCATTACAGACTCGCTATGCACCTCACCTCTGCATTTATAACTTTCGCATATACACTTTGGGTTGCTCTAGATCTTATATATCCAGTGAAAAAAAATATAAATATTAAATTTAGAAACCTTCTGAGATGGACTTTAGGAATATTACTTATTCAAATTATTTATGGTGCATTTGTAGCTGGTCTTGATGCCGGTTTTTTACATAATCATTGGCCTTTAATGAATGATGGTGCACTAATTCATGAATCAGTATATATAGAGCAATCTCCAACAATAATGAATTTTATCCAAGGAAAAAGTGGAGTACAGTTCATACATCGCTATTTAGCTTATATTGTTGTAGGGTTCATTGTACTAGTCTGGTATAAAGGTAAGCATGTAGAAAAAAATAAAATCCAGACTAATTCATTGCATATAATTCTAATTATAGTTGGTATTCAATTTTTGTTGGGTATTTTCACTTTAGTATATAGGGTCCCAATCACATTAGGAGTGTTACATCAAGTTGTTGCATTTTTCTTACTTGGGGCAATGACTTTTTCATTACACCGTTTTAGTAAATAACAATGCTTTTATAGTATCTTTGTTTTTCCAAATTAATTAAGAATGATTTATCGTTTTAGAGTTATCCTGGATACAGAAGAAGATGTATTTAGAGATATCGAAATAGAACAAGAAGCTACTCTAGAGCAGTTTCACAATGTAATTACACAATCTTTTGGTTTTGACGGAACCGAAATGGCATCCTTTTATATTAGTGATGATCAATGGAATCAAGGTGAAGAAATATCATTATTTGATATGAGCGATGGCAATCAGCCCGTTCGTTTAATGAATGAAACTACTCTTATTGACGTTGCTCATGAAGCTTCTCCCAAACTAATTTATATCTATGATTTTTTGAGTATGTGGACATTTTTGGTAGAACTGGCAGAAATTGCAGAATATGAAAACGGAAGAGAATATCCAAATATAATGTTTGTACATGGTCAATTACCTGATAATGCTCCTGAAAAGGAGTTCAAAGCAGATGATTTAAATGGTGAAGAAAATGAAAGTTTTATGGACCTCGACGAATATGATGATCTTGGCTTTGATGAAAACTGGAACTAATTCTGGTTTTTATCAAACCGATTAAAGCTTCGAATTAATATTACTCAACAACTTTGCTACTTTGTAGCTATGAAACTTAAAAAACTATGATCAACTTATATAGCACTCAAATTGAATCTCTTTCTGTTCATAAAATCGGAAATAAAAACAAAGGTGAAAATATATTTCTTTCGGAATCACCTTACATGGTTAATGATGAGCTAACAGCAATTCTAAAAGAGTATTTTTTTAAACCTTTTAGAGAAAAAGAAGAAAACTATTTTCAATTTGCTAATGAAGTAGATGTAGAATTTAACCCTTTATTCAAGATTGTAACCGAGATTTTTGAAAACCCTTCTTCTGTTCATGAAAGGTCAAAAAGAATTGCTTCTCTATTATATGAACAATCCAACCATCCACATATCAAAAGTGGAGAGGTCTATGTAACCTATTTAGACAATGTAGCTATAGATAATGAAAAAGTTGATGCTATTGGAATCTTTAAATCTGAATTAAAACATGACTTCCTTCAGTTTGAAGAAGGAGAAACCAATATAGAATTATTGATTCAACAAGGAGTAAACTTAAATAAATTAGACAAAGGGTGTTTGATTTTCAATCACAAAAAAGAAGAAGGATATAAAATTTTATCTGTAGATTCTAATCGCTATGACACAAAATATTGGTTAGAAAATTTCTTAGGTGTAGAAGCTTTTGCCGATGAAAATTTCTATACAAAGAAGTATATGAAATTCTGCCAGGACTTTGCCAAAGATGTAGTACTTCCTGCCGAAGATAAAAAAGAAGAGGTAATGTTTATGAATCGCGCAGTGAACCATTTTGCCAAAAACGATGAGTTTGAAGAATCAGCTTTCTTAAATGAAGTAATCGATAACCCAGACCTTATTCCAGAGTTTAAGCACTACAAAACCGAAAAAGCTCCTAAATATCAAATCGAGGATCTCACTTCTTTTCCTATAGCTAACAATGCCGTAACCGCTGCGCGTAAGAAGATGAAAAATGTAATCAACCTGGATACTAATGTCCAAATCAAAATGGACTTTATAAATCCTGAATCTGCTGAGAAGTTTGTAGAAAAAGGATGGGATGAAGAAAAACAAATGTATTACTATTTGGTATATTTTAACAAAGAGCAAAAGACTTAAAACCTGAAGCCGAAAAATAAAAGGTGAAAGTCTAAGGTAAAAGCATTTAAATAAACCATGGACTACATTATAGTAAGTATTGTAGCATTATTAGGATCGGGGTTAACATTTTTCTCTGGTTTTGGTTTAGGCACATTATTGATGCCTGTTTTTGCTTTATTCTTTCCTATTGATATTGCAATTGCACTTACCGCAATAGTACATTTACTCAATAACCTATTTAAACTTACACTGGTAGGTAAAAAAGCTAATATTAAAACAGTATTGCGTTTTGGGCTACCTGCAATTTTATTTGCTTTTTTAGGTGCATATACACTTGGTAAACTCACGAATCTAGAACCAGTATTCACTTATCAGTTTTTTGACAAATCGTATCAAATCACGGTTATCAAAATATGTATTTCGGTATTACTGATCTTTTTTTCTCTATTTGACTTAATTCCAAAACTAAAAAGATTAGAGTTTGATACTAAATATTTACCTTTTGGAGGTGCGTTAAGTGGTTTTTTTGGCGGTATGTCTGGTCATCAGGGAGCTTTGCGTACTGCATTTTTAATACGAGCTCAACTAAGTAAGGAAGCTTTTATTGCGACAGGAGTTGTTATTGCTTGTTTTATCGATGTTTCAAGAATTGCAGTATACGCAAAAGATATTTTGGAGTTAGGCAATCAGCTTAATTACACAATGCTTGGTCTCGCGACAGCAATGGCTTTTATTGGAGCTTATATAGGAAACAAATTCCTTAAAAAAATTACTATCAATACGATACAAATAGTCGTGGGAGTCTTACTCATTGTTTTTGCATTGCTTTTGGGAATTGGGGTTTTATAAGTTGGATGACCGATGCCAGATGTTAGAAGTTTGAGTTATGATATTGCTCTTTGCTTATATTAGGATGACCAATTTTTCCGTTTTTATATTTTCTTTAGACCTCCGTCTTCTGACTTCTAACTCAGATTCCTAAAAACATCAGCGTTTAGTGGTAAAGAAAAACATATTTATATATCTTAGACATCGAATTCCTACCCTACATTAAAATCATTATTTATTTAATTTTTAATTTATGAAGAAAATAATTTTTCTATCGGTGTCATGTGTTTTGATATCATTGAACAGTGTAGCACAAAACACTTTTCCTGCAACTGGTAATGTAGGTATAGGGACAACAAGTCCTTCCTATTTATTAGATGTTTCAAGTTCTCTAAATGATTATCTACAATTTAGAGTAAAATCACCAGGCTCTCCATTAATAAAGCTTTCAGGAGCATACAATGGCGGTAATGGTGCGGAATTTTGGCAAAATGAGGGGGGAGATTTACGACTCAACATTAATAGCACTACAAATGGCTTATTAATCAAAGAAAATGGTAGTGTAGGCTTAGGTGGAGCAATAACAATTAATCCAAATACCCCAGATAAAAATTATTTACTATTTAAAAACAATGGTACTAGCCTTGGTATTATTGGCTCCGATGGTAGTATTTCTGCTAATAACCCCAACAATTTTGGAATGTACGTCTATGGAAATAATGATTTAGAATTCTGGACTAATTCTGGTAAAAGATTAGTTATTAAAGGAAATGGTAACGTAGGAATAGGTACAACGACACCAGACTCCAAACTGGCTGTAAATGGTAAAATACATGCAAAAGAAGTAAAAGTAGATTTAACTGGCTGGCCAGATTATGTTTTTGAAAATGATTATGAGCTATTATCATTACAGGAAGTAGAGTATCATATTGCAACGAAAGGACATTTACCAAATATTCCTTCTGCTGTAGAAGTAGAAAAAGAAGGGATACAACTAGGAGAAATGAATGCAAAACTTCTTCAAAAAATTGAAGAGCTTACGCTATATATGATTGCTCAAAATAAAAAAATAGAGAAACTTCAGCAAGAAGTTGAGGGACTTAAGAAAAGGTAAAAAAGAGTCCGGAGCTTGGAGTCGGATGTCCGAAGTAATTATTGGACATCCCATTCCTAACATTTGCCTTTTAACTTATGAACTCAGACATCCTATTTCAACCTTTTTTGCGCTTCTAATTTTCAGTTTTCCACTTTTCACTATAAGCATACAGCTTCTAGCTTCCGACCCCCGGTCATCCAATCTAAAGCTTCTGGCTTCGGACTTCAGCCTTCCAACAATCTATTCATATTTACATTTTCATAATTACGTCGTACAAAATCCATTGCAGTTTTTAGTACTTCTCCCATAGAACGACTACGACGAAATTTTAAGTCAAGGGTAAAATTATATAAATGCTCCCTTAATTCTTTCAAATTTTCTTGTGTAGAAATCGTGTCTTCACACATACAATCAACCAACGTTTCATATCTTGATCTGGATGTTAATATTCGTTTGGCAAGAATAGAACGTTCTTCTTTTTTATATTGTTCGATAGAACTGGGTTGTAATTTATTCATCACAATATCCACCATATCAAAATTTTCTTTAAAAAATTGTGGTTGATATACCTTTAATTTACCCTCAAAACATTGTTGATCAAAATCGATGGCACGTATTTTATATTCAACATGATCAAAATCATGAATCGGTATGATCACATAGTTATAAGAGCGCATATCACCCAACAACCGCATCTGACATCGTTCATTAAATTTCACAAATTCTTTGGCTATCTGTGACTTGGCCTGATCGCTTAGATCTGGCAAGAAATCCTTAATAAATACATCTCCGGGAATCCCTGCAATATGTTCTTCTATCAGCGTATTTTTATATACTAAAAAGTTAATACGGTTTGGAGAAAACATATGTTCTAATTCTAATCCATAAATACGCGAAGCATCCGCTTTTTTTACATAAACATAGGTATAATTATCATTCAGGATATTTCTAACTTTAATTCTAAAAGGCTTTGAATTTCCAAACGTACAATAATCTATAGCATCAATATTTAAAAATTCAATAGCATCTTCATTACCATCAGAATGTAAGATTGTATATACTTTTTTAAGACTTGACTCTATCTCTACTCTCTCGTGCTCTTCATAATATACTCTCACCCACAGCGTATCTTCATCATTACTATCGTAAACTACTATTGATCCCGAAAACCTCAACAAATCATCATAAAACACAGGAATCTTGATTTTTCGATTACATTCACGCAGGTAAGCATCTAATTGATCATTTATAGGGTACGTCGGTTTTTTCTTCGACATTAATTTTTCTTCCATAACAGACTTTCTCTAAGAGAAGCAATTTACAAATTTCAAATCCAAATTCTAAAAACTAAGAATAATCCACTAATAACTATCAACTATCTTGTAACAAATCTCTATACTTGTCGTCTTGTTTTATATAACCGCCAAAAACAATTACAATTGGAAAATATACTGACCATAAATAACCTTACTAAAAAGTTTGGGCCAATTACAGCCGTCAAAGACCTCTCTTTTACTATAAAAAAGGGAAATGTGTATGGGATTCTAGGACCAAATGGAAGTGGTAAATCCACTACTTTGGGAATTGTTCTTAATGTTGTTAATAGTACTTCTGGTGGGTTTACCTGGTTTGATGGAAACACATCTACGCATGATGCATTAAAAAAAGTTGGAGCAATTATAGAACGTCCCAACTTTTATCCATACATGACCGCTGCGCAAAACTTAAAACTAGTATGCCAAATCAAAGGTGTTTCTGCAACAAAAATTGAGGAAAAACTTGAAGTTGTGGGATTACTAGATCGTAAAGACAGTAAATTCAGAACATTTTCTCTGGGGATGAAGCAACGTCTGGCTATTGCTTCTGCATTGTTAAATGATCCGGAAATTTTAATTTTGGACGAACCTACAAACGGACTCGATCCTCAAGGAATACACCAAATTCGAGAAATCATAAAAAAAATTGCATCTCAGGGAACTACTATTCTTTTGGCATCTCATTTACTGGATGAAGTAGAAAAAGTATGTAGTCATGTAGTTATTATAAGAAAAGGGATAAAATTATATTCTGGACCAGTAGATGAAATGAACGCAAGTTATGGGTTCTTTGAGCTTAAAAGCGAACAAAAATCAGCTTTGGTAGCCTGGTTATCAAAACATAAAGATTTTAAAAACTTTAAAGAAGAGGATGATAATAAAATTATTGCGTTTTTAGCACATGAGTTAGATGCAGAAAGTCTTAACAGGCAATTATTTAAAGAAGGGATAGTTCTTACGCACCTGGTAAAACGAAAAGAAAGCCTCGAAGAACAATTCTTACAATTAACCAACAATTTAAACTAAAGCCATGTTACGACTACTCAATATAGAATTTCAAAAATTAAGGTATAATAAAGCTGCCAAAGTATTAACGATTACATACTTTGTGCTCATTACAGCCATTGCATTGATTGCTTCTTATGAATTTAGCTTTGGAGGAGTAAACTTCCGTTTGGCAGATCAAGGAATCTTTAACTTTCCATATATCTGGCATTTTAATGCCTATATCGCAGCATGGTTAAAACTCTTTCTGGCGATTGTTATCGTGTCTATTATGGCAAATGAATATACCAATCGAACACTAAAACAAAATTTGATCGATGGATTAAGTAAAAAAGAATTTTTAGCATCAAAGTTTCTTACCGTTGTAGTATTTTCTCTTATTTCGACCGTATTTTTATTCATAGTATCATTAATTCTTGGATTGATCTTTTCTGATTACAATGAGTTTTCAATTGTCTTTTCGGGGATAGAATTCATTTTTGCTTACTTCTTAAAATTGGTAGGCTTCTTTTCATTTTGTATGTTCCTTGGTATTTTAATCAAAAGATCTGCCTTTGCCTTAGGGTTTTTAATATTCTGGCAAATTATAGAAGGGTTAGTCCGATTACTCTCTAGTCTATTTAAATGGAAATTTGATTCGGATATCATTGATAAAATAATACCTTTTCTTCCTTTAGAAAGCATGAGTAACCTGGTTAATGAACCTTTTACCAGATTAAATTTTGTACAGTCTGCAGCAAATCAGTTAGGAGAAAATTTTAAAAGTGATTATGCTGTACATTGGTATGAGATCTTAATTGTATTGGTTTGGACAGCAATTTTCATCAATCTTTCCTACAGATTACTTAAAAAGAGAGATTTATAATATATTTGAGTTTTAGAGCTCAAGTATGCGGAATATTTATGCCGTTTTTATTATTGTTTCCTTTTTTTACTTCTCGGCACAAAGTCAAGGAGAGGCTAATAATTGGTATTTTGGGCAAAATGCAGGGATCAGTTTTAATACTACCCCTCCTACTGCTCTTACTAATGGCCAAATAGATACTTTAGAAGGATGCACCACAATTTCTGATGCTACCGGGGGATTATTATTTTATACTGACGGAATCACTGTTTGGGATCGGTTTCATAATATTATGGATAATGGAACTGGTTTGAAAGGAGATCCTTCGAGTACTTCATCTGCTTTAATTGTTCCGCAACCCAATACACCAAATATCTATATCATTTTTACCGTAGATGAACCTCATCACGATAATGCAGATACAGATCCTCTAACATCTGATGGAGATGGCGTAAATGATGGTTTTATGTTCTCTATAGTAGATATGTCTCTAAATGGAGGAAATGGAGCAGTTGTTCCCGGACAAAAGAACATGCCATTGGTTACTTATAATACATCTGGACTTCTGGATAGTGCATATAAATGTTCAGAAAAGATAACCGCTATTAAAAGTGATGATTGTGATTCATTCTGGGTAATTACTCATTTTGTAGATACTTTTTATGCTTTTAAGGTAGATCAAACTGGCGTTAATACTACTCCGGTAAACTCACGTGTAGGAGTTACTGTGCCCCTCTCTGGATATCGCCGTAATGCATTAGGATATATAAAAGCTTCCCCAGAGGGAGATAAAATTGCTGTGGCACATTTTGGCTTTGCCACGGTCACTGCAGGAAATGGGCCAGGAAAAGTTTTATTATACAATTTTGACAATACTACAGGAATCGTATCTAATGAAATCGAACTTTATAATGGAGATTCTCCATATGGAATAGAGTTTTCACAGAGCGGACAACGGCTTTACAGTACGATTGGTTTTGGAGATGAAGGAAATGGAAGAAGCTTTCTTATGCAATACGATTTATCACTCCCTGATAATCAAATAGCTGCAAGCGGAATCAGAATCCAAAATGAGAATAGTCAGGATTCATTTGATTTTAATGAAGGAGCACTACAATTAGGTCCAGATGGAAAAATATATCGAGCTCTTTTTAATTTTGCATCAGAGCAAGGCAATTATCTTGGGGTTATAGAAAACCCAGAAGAATTAGGTAATAATGTAATTTATAACGAAAAAGGAATATTAGTTAATGTAGACGGGACCAGAAATGTTAGGTTGGGGTTACCTCCATTCATTCAATCTATTTTTGCACAGACTGTTGATATTATCAATAATGGTAATCCAAATGATGTAAATCTTCCTCTCTGTGATGGTGATACTTATAGACTATCATATCTCAATATTCCAGGTGCTACATATACCTGGTTTATTAATGACGCTCCTACCACAAATACCACTAATTTTTTAGATATTACTTCAACAGGCAATTATAGATTAGAAATTGATCTTAATGATGGTAGTTGTCCATTAATCGGAGTTGCAAATGCTACCTTCTTTGATGTTCCTGTAGCCGCTCCAGCAACTATGACACAATGTGATGCTTATCAAACCAGCGGAGATAACATTACTATATTTGATTTACATACAATTGACGATCAACTTACGGGTGGAAACTCAGAGTATAGCACTCAATTTTTTAATGATATGACTTCTGCTATGGCAGGAACTCCTAGAATAAATAATGAAGATAGATTCGAAAACAGTATGAATAATCAGCAAATCTATGCTCGTGTATTAAATACAAGAAATCCTAATTGCTTTGATATTACATCCGTTACATTAGAAGTAAGCATTACAGACGTAAATGATGTAGAACTTAGAGCTTGTGACGATGATGGTCTAGAAGATGGATTTACTACTTTTAATCTTACAGAAGCAAATGCTCAAGTATTATTTGGAATAACAACTACCGGACTTACAATTTCTTATTACGCAAGTACAGAAGACGCATTATTAAATAGAAATCCTATCACAACATATACAAATACGACACAAAATACTCAAGGAGATGATATCATTTATGCTAAAGCTGAAGAAAGTGATGGAGCATGTTTTGGAATTAGTAGCATTAGCCTCTTTGTAATACCTCTCCCTCAAATAGAAGCAGACACATCATATTTCTTATGTCAAAATGAAACCAGTATCGATATTGATGCCGGTATACCATTAAATGGTAACATTAGTGATTTTACAATATTATGGTCCACCAATGAAACTAGTCAAACCATTTCTGTTAGACAACCAGGAATTTATACCGCCCAAATTACGAGTAATCTGACAGGGTGTTCTAAAACCAGAACTATAAACGTAATTGCTTCCAGTATAGCAACCATACAATCTATAGATATCAATGATGCTCGAGATAATAATACCGTCACAGTTAATGCAGTAGGTCTAGGAAACTATGAATATGCTATCGAAATAGAAGGAGTTTTGAGTAACTATCAAGACGATCCCACTTTTACAAATGTACCCCCGGGATTTCATACGATTTATGTAAGAGATAAAAACGGATGTGTCCCTGAAATTACACAAGATATTTCTGTTGTTGGTTTTCCAAAATATTTTACTCCTAATGGAGACGGCTTTCATGAAACTTGGAATGTTGAAGGAATATCTACCGAGGTCATGTCTAATTCTTTAATTTTCATTTTCAATCGCCATGGAAAATTACTTAAGCAATTAAGAGCAGGAAGCTCTGGCTGGGACGGTATATATAACGGTCAAATAATGCCTTCAAGTCAATATTGGTTTCGTGTAGAATTAGATGATGGTAGAATTCTTACCGGAAGTTTTTCCTTAATTCGATAATAAACTTCGCAAATAAAATTTTCTTATCTGTAGCCACCACTTTTAAAAAAAAGTAGGGTCTTTTAAAATTCATTTGTTTTTAGAATATAAAGACATTTAAATTAAAAAGTATCCTATGAAAAAATGGAATTACATATTAGTGGTTTTTTTAAGTATTATAACTTTCTCTATCCTGTCCTGTAGTAATGATGATGACGGAGCAAAACCCATAGAAAGTACCGATAATAATCAAAATGAAGATAACTCATTAAAAAATTTGACACTCTATAAAGTTGATGGAGAAAATATTATAAAACAAAAGGATTTTGACGTAACAGGAAATGCTTTAGTATTACAAAAAGACATTAAAAAGCATCAAGAAATATGGAACCTTACAAAAAAAATTATTCCTCTTGATTATCGATCAAAAATGAATGAATTCATGATTTATTATGGTGATGAAAGCGAAGAAGAAGGTGTTCTTGGCTACGTAGTAGAACGCACAAAAGATCTTTCTAAATGGCAAATGGGGATCGCAATAGATTATGCTTACGAGGGTGGATTTAATGCAAAAGGAGAACTTGCATATACGATAATACATGAATTTGGACATATCATTACTTTGGATGATACACAGGTTGACTCTTCTATTGAAGAAAGTAGTTGTCAAAATTTTTATACAGGAGAAGGTTGTGCAAGAGATAACTCTAACATTAATCAACTTCAAAAAAAGCACTGGGCAGATATCTGGGATGAATTTCAAAATGCAAATAGCGAAACCGAAGCACAGGCATTTTATGATAAATATAAAGATCGATATGTAACCCAATACGCATCTACAAATCCTGGTGAAGATATCGCTGAAGTTTTTGCAACATTTACAACAAGAGAAAAAGGTGTATCAGGAAATAGCAAAGCCGAACAAAAAATTCGAATCATGTATGATGATGATAAAATGATAAAACTACGAAACTACATAAGAGGAAACATCGCTAAGAGTAACAGAAACTTTCTACCAAATCCTGGATCATGGAAAAGAGCAAACTCTATCGGGGATAAGAACAAATCTCATTGTAGACTCCATAAAAATTAAAAAGATAATCCTGTAACGGGTCGAAAAAGTCCGAGCAATCAAAACAAATAAGATTATGAAACCTTTTATTATTATATTAATATGTATAAATTTCTCCTGTAACACTGTACAAAAAACTCTAAATACTTCTTCTCAAAAAGAAGCTATAATTTACTATTCCAAAAGCCCTTGTCATGGCAAATGTCCTGTTTATGATTTATGGATATACAATGATGGTTCTATTTCTTATTCCGGGATAAGTAATGTTCCTGTTGTAAAAAACATAAACAGGAAATTAGATAATCGAGAAATTAAAACTTTAAAAAATATACTGAATGAAGATCCTCATCAAGATGTAATATTTAAAAAAAGATTAGACCGATCAATTACCACCTTACGCTTTAATAATAAAGAATATAAATATTACAACTCTAGTGATAATGATTATATAAAGAAACTTGATAAAAAATTAAAGAGCATAGTAGAAAGGATCATATCGAATGTAGAAAATGACACTTAAAATTATACTATAGTTTATCTGCAAAATGTGAACACAAATGGTGAGTTCTGATACGATTTTATCAATATTAAATGAGTCAATTAATCTATTTATAATTCCCTATATTGTTTTTTATTTGAGTAAAGAGGCTACTTGTACTACATCAAGTAGCCTCACCTATACATTTTCATAATATTTTAGGATCGAATCGTATTGAATTTCAATTTTCTTAAAACGAATAACATCATTAGATATTTTTAAGAATAAATAGCTCTACATATGTGTTTTGATTCAGTATCTTTATTCTTAAAAAGAAAGAGTATACAATGAAGTTCGAACTGGAATCTGAATTCAAGCCTACCGGAGATCAGCCAGAAGCTATACGACAACTAGCAGAAGGTATAGAGGCAAATGAAAAATATCAAACACTTCTTGGAGTCACAGGTTCAGGAAAAACCTTTACTGCTGCCAATGTAATTGAAAGAGTACAACGCCCTACCTTGGTATTAGCTCATAATAAAACGCTTGCGGCACAACTTTATTCAGAGTTTAAACAGTTTTTTCCTAAGAATGCTGTAGAGTATTTTGTTTCGTATTACGACTATTACCAGCCTGAAGCTTATATTCCTACTTCGGGAACATATATAGAAAAGGATTTATCTATCAACGATGAAATCGAAAAAATGCGACTAAGCGCAACTTCCTCATTGTTATCAGGAAGAAGAGATGTACTTGTCGTAGCATCTGTATCATGCTTATATGGTATTGGTAATCCTGTAGAATTTCAGAAAAATGTAATCTCAATACAAGCAGGACAATTTGTATCCAGAACCGCTCTATTACATCGCTTAGTACAAAGTTTATACTCCAGAACTGAAGCAGAGTTTAAGCATGGAAATTTTAGAATAAAAGGAGATACTGTAGATATTTTCCCAGGGTATGCTGATGATGCATTTAGAGTACATTTTTTTGGAGATGAAATTGAAGAAATTGAAGCTTTTGATGTTCAGACTAATGAAATCATTGAAAAGTATGATCAATTAAATATCTATCCTGCCAATATGTTTGTGACTTCTCCTGAAGTATTGAACGGCGCTATTGATCAAATAGCATTAGATTTGGGTAAGCAGGTAGAATATTTTAAAGAAATAGGAAAACCATTAGAAGCAAAAAGACTTGAAGAACGCACTAATTTTGATCTCGAAATGATTAAAGAATTAGGGTATTGTTCTGGAATAGAAAATTACTCTCGTTATCTTGATGGAAGAGCTCCTGGAACAAGACCATTTTGTTTATTGGATTACTTTCCTGATGACTATCTGATGATTATTGATGAAAGTCATGTTACAGTACCTCAAACCCATGCTATGTATGGTGGAGACCGTTCTCGAAAAGAAAATCTTGTAGAATATGGGTTCAGGCTTCCTGCTGCAATGGATAATCGCCCATTAAAATTTGAAGAACTTGAAGCGATACAAAACCAGGTTTTATATATTAGTGCAACACCTGCCGACTATGAGCTACAGAAAAGTGAAGGAACATATGTAGAACAAATCATAAGACCAACCGGATTATTAGATCCAATAATCGAAGTACGTCCCAGCTTGAATCAAATTGATGATCTTATCGAAGAAATACAAAAGAGAATTGAAGTCGATGAACGTATTTTGGTTACTACTCTAACCAAAAGAATGGCAGAGGAATTAGCAAAGTACCTAACACGAATAGAAGTTAGATGTAGATATATTCATAGTGACGTAGATACATTAGAACGAGTAGAAATCATGCAAGATCTCAGAAAAGGAATCTTTGATGTGCTCATCGGTGTAAACCTACTTCGTGAAGGACTAGATCTACCAGAAGTATCACTAGTCGCTATTTTGGATGCTGATAAAGAAGGGTTTTTAAGAAACAAAAGATCTTTGGTTCAAACTGTTGGTAGAGCTGCTAGAAATGTAAACGGTAGAGCGATTATGTATGCGGATAAGATTACTGATAGTATGCAAAAAACAATAGATGACACAGAGTATAGAAGAGGGAAACAAATTGCTTACAATAAGAAACATGGTATTTCTCCTAAAGCTATCAAAAAATCATTAGACAATGCTCTTGCTGGCAAAAAGGTAGAGCCTTATACTTTTGAAAACGCTCCTACATTACAAGCTGCAGAAGAAGAAACATTATATTATACCAAGGAACAACTCGAAACCCGCATTCGAAATGTTCGAAAGGAAATGGAAAAAGCCGCAAAAGAACTAGATTTTATGACTGCAGCTCGACTAAGGGATGAGATTAAAATGTTACAAGGAAAAATTCAAGATCAAAAAGTGTGATTTTTTGAAATAACATACTATGAATTACTTATAATTATAAATTCAAAAAATATTCAACTACTATGAGTAGCATTTCAATTGAAAAATTTATTGAAGGAATCCCTAAGGCAGAACTTCATTTACATATAGAAGGAACATTCGAACCCGAATTGATGTTCGAAATTGCAAAAAGAAACAATAAGAAAATAAAATATACTACTGTTGATGAATTGAAAAATGCATACAGTTTTAATAATCTGCAGGAATTCCTTGATATCTATTATGCTGGAGCCAATGTCTTAATTGAAGAACAGGATTTTTATGATCTTACCTGGGCCTACCTTACCAAAGTGCATGAGCAAAATGTAGAACATGTTGAAATCTTCTTTGATCCCCAAACTCATACTGACCGAGGCATTTCTTTTGATACAGTAATTAATGGAATTTATAAAGCCTTACAGGATGGTGAGAAGAAGTTAGGAATCACAAATGTTCTGATTATGTCTTTTTTAAGACATCTCGATGAATCCTCTGCTTTTGAAACATTACAACAAGCTTTACCCTTTAAGGAATGGATCGGCGGAGTTGGTTTAGATTCTTCAGAAGTAGGGAATCCCCCATCAAAATTTGAACGTGTTTTTGCAAAAGCCAGAGAAGAAGATTTCACCCCCGTAGCTCATGCTGGAGAAGAAGGTCCGGCAGAATATATTTGGGAAGCGCTGGATTTGCTTCATGTAGCTCGTATTGATCATGGAAATCGTTGCCTTGATGATGAAGTTCTTGTAGAAAAACTCGCAGCATTACAGATGCCCCTTACCCTATGTCCTTTATCTAATTTAGAATTAAAAGTCATTACAGATTTAAAAAATCATCCCATCTTAAAAATGATGGATAAAAACCTTTTGGTAACTGTTAACTCTGATGACCCAGCCTATTTTGGCGGGTATATGAATGAAAATTACTGGGGTATTGCACAAGCTCTTGATCTTTCAAAAAAACAAATTACTGAGCTTGTAAAGAATAGTTTTAAAGCTAGTTGGTTACCCGATACAGAAAAAGAAAAGAAACTTTTAGAACTTGATCAATATTTTCAAAATCATTAAATGCTTTTAATCGACTATCATCATACTATAAGTGAATAAAAAAATGGTAATAGAGCATCATACCATTACACTATTTAATAAGAAAGTTTTTGAAAAAGCTGTAGTAACACCTCCGTTCAAAAACCCAAACCCATTAGAAAATGAGGCGTGTTTTTTATATGTTACTGAAGGTATTAGCAATTCATATTCTGAGGAAGAACATCTCGTTGTAAATCAAAACGAAGGTGTTTTGATGAAGTGTGGAAATTATATGTATGATGTAATCCCTGACCATAAAACAAAACAATGTGGAATTGTTGCCATTCACTTTTACCCCGAAGTACTTAAAAAAATCTATGAGAAAGAAGTTCCTGCATTCCTAACGAACAAAGAACAATATTCTTATAGTTCTAATATGGCACTAGTACAGTCTGATATTCTAATTCGGAAATATATTGACGGCCTTCTATTTTATTTTGAAAACCCTAATCTTGCCAGTGAAGAACTATTAATCCTAAAGTTTAAAGAAATCATCCTACTTTTATTAAACACCAAAGATGCCGACAATATTATCAAAATCATGTATAATTTGTTTTCGCCAAAATCCTTTTCATTAAAGGAGGTGATAGAAGCCCATATTTTTTCTCCTATTACGGTATCTGATCTTGCAAAATTATCTTATCACAGTTTGGCTTCTTTTAAAAGAGAATTCAGAAAAATCTATAACGATAGTCCTGCAAATTATATAAAAAATAGACGTTTAGAAAAAGCCGCTACACTTCTTAGTATATCCAACCAACCCATACGCAATATCGCATATGACTGTCTTTTTAACGATTTAGCGCATTTTTCCAGTTCGTTTAAAGCAAAATACACGCTTTCTCCATCGCAGTACAGAATGAGCCAATCACAAAAGTAATTGAGCCAATTCTAATACTTCTTACAGTTTCATCAATCTATTTTTGTGCTATAAACTTTTGAAAACAAAAGGTATTATAGATACATCATGACATTGCTTCATAGTACTTCCAAAATAATTCGACAATGAAACCAAAAATTTTAATCACTGCGGCAAACGGAAATACCGGTTTCCCTGCTGCCAAAGAGTTACTAACATTAGGATTTCCTGTTAGAGCATTTGTAAGAAACGCTAATTCAAAAAAAGCAAAAGAACTCAAGCACCTTGGAGCCGAAATTTTTATAGGTGATATGTGTGACATTAGAGATGTGCGCAAAGCGTTAGAAGGTATTCAGCGAACATATTTTGTGCCCACATATCCCAATATCCTTTTTCAAGGAGCTACTTTTGCTACTGTTGTAGATGAATTAAAATTAGAGCATGTGGTTTTATTAACGCAATGGTTAAGTTCTCATGTACATCCAAGTATCTACACCAAAGAACATGCTCTTGTAGACACTATATTTAAGAGATCAACTTCTAATCTTACGATCCTCAATCCAGGGCTTTTTGCATTTCCATATGTTATGACACCTCACCCTCTAACTCAATTTGGAATGTTCCCCGATTTTGGAAAAAACGCACCTCCTTCTAGCGAAGATATTGGTTTGGTTGCTGCTCATATCTTAAAGGCTCCAAAAAATCATGTTAATCAAATCTACCGAATAACAGGTAAGGAGTTACTTTCTGCAGCGCAAATGGCAGCGACGATAGAGAAAGTGATTGGACGAAAAATAACTGTCAGTCAACTCTCAGATAAAATGATTACAAAAGTTTTAAAAGCTTATAAATACCCCAAAATGGATATTTCTCAAATCCCATATTATATAAATGAAGGACGCTTAGGAACTTGGGAAAACAATGCCCCCACAACAGTTGTACAAGATATTGTTGGAAAAGAAGCAGATGATTTTGAAACCATTATCAGAAAACTTTTAGTCCCTCAATCCATTACCAAACAAACGTTGAAAAACAAATTAAAAGCAATTGCTTTTATGATAAAGGCAATGCTCACATCACCTCTGAATATTAAACACTTTGAAAAACAACAACACTTACCCGAATTTAAGAATACCATTTTCTCTTCTCAATCCAAAGGTTGGAGAAAAACTCATACATAAAATGTCTAATAATAACACCATTTAAAAAATGCAAATTTTAGCAATTGACAAGATGAAAGAAGGAGTAAACGATGAAATACTTACTCCACATTTACCATAGGAACTAGCCGCTACTATAAATTTATATTTGGAAGAAAAAATCAGAACTTTCTATTTTAGAAAAGACCGACCCGGAGTTGTATTTATTCTTGAATGTGAATCTATAGAAGAAGTAAGAAAAACACTTGATCAACTTCCTCTAGTACAAGAAGGTTTTTTGGATTTTGAATATATCCCACTAGGTCCTTTAGAACCATTAAAAATGCTCTTCTAAACCCTAAAATCACCTTTCCTGACATCAAAAAAATGTCGGGATTTTTTTGATGTATAACAAGAATATTTTATTAATAGTTTTTTATGAAAACTCAATTCATATTACTACTTCTTTTAATTATTTTTATACAAAAATT
Organism: Aquimarina algiphila; assembly: GCF_007489275.1. GTDB lineage: Bacteria > Bacteroidota > Bacteroidia > Flavobacteriales > Flavobacteriaceae > Aquimarina > Aquimarina algiphila. Next base: position 123,488 of record NZ_VLNR01000005.1, on the reverse strand, counting down.
CTAACATGCCACATTTTGTACTAGACTGTTCTGAACACATTATTAAACTCAGGTCCCCAGAAGAAATTATTCAAGCAGTATATGACACAGCAGAGTCTACAGATCTTTTTGATAAAGGAGATATTAAGGTAAGAATAAATCCATTTAAATATTATACTATCGGAAATACTAGCGATGATTTCATACACATTTTTGGTAATATTATGGAAGGCAGAACCGATGCTCAAAAAGCTGATCTATCCAGAAGAATCATGACTACTTTAAAATCTATGTTCCCAGATGTTCCTATACTCTCTATAAATATCAGAGATTTTGAGAAATCTTCGTATTGTAATAAATCAATGGTATAGTTTTTTGATAATGTATAATTCTATATTAGAAAACTCATATTAACATCGAAATATCTCTTCTAAGCGTTAGAGGGATCTTTTTAGTATTCCGACGTAAGAGTTAGCTACCTGAGTAAGAAGGTTTTTATACGTTTTATCAACAACAAAAGAGGTTATATCTTCTTCTGTATCGGCGTACCAAACTAAAACACCATCTAACATACATGGAATTGTTTTGTCTTCTTTCTTCTTATCTTTAACATACAATCGAGAAGAAATTGATCCAGAATAAAAGAGATGCACTTTGTATTTAGAAGCAAGGTTAATCATTTCCTGTAACCATACATGATCAACTTTACCTTGATAATGATGGATTATATATATTTTTGATTTATCCTTTGTTTTATTAAAACTTAAGTCATTTTTAGAACTAAATCCAAAATTAAAATCCTGCACTGCTTTAATCCTAAAAACACTAATTAACTTAAAATATAAGTTATCCAACAAGCTCTTAAAACTAGCAACCGATGGGTATTTAACAATTAACAACATTTCTCTATGTTGATCAGAATTACCTATAAGTTTTTTAGTTATTTCTCCTTTAAAAATAGGCCTTGCTCCTACTTTATATACACTTCTTGCAGCTAGAAGATTATAAAAATTGTATAGTGATCTATTTTTGGTATTAAACCAATTTATTGCAAAAACTTCATTACTCAAAGAAACATTGGCATCTGTGGATCTAATAATGACAGCTCTTTTTTTTGACACTCTACAAGTAATCTCTTCTAATGCTTTCATCCTCTAAGTAATACAATTATCATTTCAATAAATGTAAGAAAAAGTCTTTAGTACACTACTATTCAATAGAAAGTGAACGGTATACAAACATCTAATTGTTGAAAAAATTATATTTACAAGCACATATAAAAGAAATAAACCTAATTGGTTTTATCATTATCGGCACAAATTGAAAAACATTCAAATGAGAATCGTATTACTATTAACTTTATTAATCACATGTTTAAATAATTGCTGGTCACAAAATCTAAGATCAATAACAAAAGAGGATTCAATAAAAATAAAAACTAAAATAAAAGACAGTTTAACAAGCTTAAAAAATACATTAGAAAGAAAGTACGAAAATTCATTTTTAGAAAAAAATCAATTAATTGAATTTACTCTTGACACCACCAAAATAGAATTAAAAACACTATGGCGATTAGAAATTGACTACTCGACAGCAAGTATGGTAGACTCAGCAATTTATTCAAATAAAAAATATGATGAATTACTAAATAAGTATTACAAAATTTTATTGAATAGATTAGATGAAGAGGATAAAAAAATATTGCGACAAAGCCAGAGAAAATGGATAGAATTTAGAGATGACGAAATAAAACTTATTGTTAGGTTATCTAAAGAAAAATATTCTGGTGGAGGAAGTATCCAAAGAGTAATAGTAGCTGGTAACATTTCTGAACTGACAAAAAAAAGGGTAATCGATCTTTATCAATATTCATTAGGAGTTAGCGAATATTAAAAAACTTATGACAAATCACATACATGTCTTTTAAAAATGAAAAAACACCCTACAATAGTAAAAAATGGAGGTGACTATGTTTGGGATGAAGTTTTTTAGTACCGTGTATGGCTTCATCCTGAATTAGGAGCTGATAATATCGAAAAAGGGGGTGATTACTATTATGTATTCTCAACATATGAAGAGGCTTTTGATTTCTCCAAAAATAAAATAGGTGCGGAGAAACCGATAGCTCTTATTTTACAAAAAGAATATATCGATAAACCACAAACAGTAAATACATTCATATCAAAAAGGAAAGATAGCAGAATGTAATATTAAATATTTAAGTAGCCCAAAAAGGACAGAAAGAACAATTTCTGATTTTTTATCACCTGATGCCCTTCAAATAAACTAGACATAATAAGAGGTATTGTATAAATTTAATAACGAAAAAACAATGAGTAAAACAGATGAAAAATTCTATGATAGAGCTGATGAACATATAAATCTATCAAACGATCAGTTAAATAACGCTACCAAAGGAGAAGTAAGTGCTTCAATGATGTATGGAGTGTCTCGATTTAATGCTTGGATTAGTGCAACCGGTTGGAATAGTTCGACAGAAATGAAAAATGCAAAAGAAGAAACTATCAAATATTTCACAATTGAATATGAAAAAATGCTAAGAGAAAATCTAACTGATTATATTGAAAATTTTGATCGTTATATGAAATAAATAGGGATGGTTAGGTAACATTTTATGCTGCTACGACACATATCTATAACGTTATGTGTAATCAAAAAAAAACAATAATAAAAATATGAGTTTTCTAAAAAGGTTATTTGGGAAAAAAGAAACACCTGTTGAAAAAGAATTTACTAAAAAGGAGCACGAAAAAGACTATGAATTAAAATCAAAAGGACTTGAAGAAGTTCTTGGTAAAATGCATAATCTAGTAGGACATGCTATTATCCCTTTTTCTATTGGTGGAGCTGTTGATATGTATTATTTCCCAAATCATATTAAAGGAACTGGATTTGCTACAATGGAACTTTTAAACCCAGACGGAAATGGTCCTTTAAAGAATCGATTAGGTACTTACGAATTAGTTTCCTTTACCAAATATGTTTATAACACTAATGATGAAGTCCAAACTCCATTTAACCTAATTGAACGAAAGGTCTGCGGGTTTCTGACATCAATTGGAATGTATTCATCTCAAGCTGTTCTTAATCCAAAGGAAACAATTGAAATTCCTAATGGGGAAAATGAAGAAAACACGTGTTTGGTCTTTGATTTATATGAACCAGATGGTAAAAAACTTAAAATTGGAGACCGAGAACACCATCTTTTACTTTGTTTACAAATATTTAGAAGTGAAATGGATTTTGCAAGGCAAAATGGGAGTGATGAATTATTTAAATTATTAAAAGAAAAAGGGCATTATCCATATAGTGATTTGGATAGAGACCCTGTAGTATAAAAAACTAACGCATGACATTCTACAAATGCACTTGTTGATTTGGTAAAAATACTTTTCTTTTAAATTAACTTAATTCTGAATTTACGCAATGTACTTCATACAAAACGTTTACTCTAACCATAAAACATATAACAATCATTCTTTTAAAATACTTTTCACAATCTTTAAATGATGTTTAGTATGTATTTCCAAAAATCGTTTAGTTTGTTTTTTATTTAACTGTCCAAAAACCGGGTGCTTAAAATTGGACTGATCATCTAACGATTCTATTTTTCTTACTTTCTCCCTGGCTTCTACTAACTGCGAAACAATATCAGCAGTCATTATGGTATCTGGAGGTTGAACAGATAGTGGCGCGGCTGCTTTTCCTCTTGGTATATATCCAAACGTAAAAGATAATGTACGAGCGGTACTAAATTTATTTTTATACATATCTGGATTAGAATCTTTTAAAGAGTCATAAATTTTATTGATCACTTTAAGACTATGATCCAAATGCCAGGCAACTGCCACTTTAGAAACTTCTTTATTTAAACTATCTCGATGAACGAGATAGTGTTCTATTTTATTTAATTCACTTTTCATGAAATTATGCTTTTGAAGGTTGATTAAGTATCTTTACAAATCCAACAATAATCAAGTCTAAAACTATGATTTCATTACAGTTTTAGATAAATTGTTTCTTTATAAAATTTAACTACTTCATTTTTAAACATCAATATGTGATCAACAAATAAGAAATTTTATTAATTACAAAAATGAATTTGGGTTTATTTATCGAAAGAAAAAATTAAGTAATATGATATTAAAAGAAAGCCTGTCTAAACAAAGACAGGCTGTTTCTCCTCCTTAAAAAAAGGATAATCACAGAATCAACAACTTAGCTTGTAATGTTTTAAAATTGAAATTTGTATCCAAAATCTGGAAAGAAACCTGTTTGATCTACTTGATCTATTTGATTAGTTACACGATTATATCTACGCTCAAAAACATTTGTTTTGTTAGTAACATTCTGTAAATCCACATAAAATTGATGGGATTGCTTTTTTGACTTACTATTAATCTTATACCCAAACTTTACATCCCATCTAAAATAATCATCATATTGCTCACTAAATGCAATATCTTCTTGCAGAACTTCAAAGCCTGCTTGTTGTGAAGATTCCAGATTAACCGGAGTAAAATACCTTCCTCCAGAAAACGTAAGTCGTGTATCAAAAAGAAGAGCATTTTTCTTTTCCTTACCAACTTTGACTTCTTTCCCTGCCAAAAAGTTTATTACTTGACCATTGTTAAAAGGTGTATTCCTCTCTATACCATCACTACCTTCATATTTACTTTCAAAGAAAGATGCCGTAACTAACCCATAGTATCCTTTACTAAAGAATTTTTCTAATGTCAGTTCTACACCTTGATTAAAACCAGTACCCTCATTGACTAATGACACTCTATCATTATCAAAACTAAAATCTGCACCTTCTGTTAGAGTAGAATAAGATGATGGAAATGGTTCGACTCCGGCATTATCAATATCTTGATAATACACCTCTATTTTACCCCTCCAGCCATCACTAATTTTCACATCATACCCTAACACATAATGATTACTTCTAACAAAGTCTAAATCCTTATTGGTCTGTAGTAATTCTCCATTAACATTCTCATTTAAAAACAACAAAGGCAGAGGCACAGGTTGATGATGTAATCCATACCCAATACTTAATTGATGGTTTCCCATTTTGTAATTCAAGCCTGCTCTTGGTTCAATAACAAATTGCTCATTAAGAGTACTATATTGTCCATGTATTCCAGCATTTAATGTTAGCTTCTCCGTGAGTCTAAATTGCCCCTGTATATAAGGTTCTATAATACTTAAATTCTCATCAATATCTCTAAACACAACTAAATCCGGATCTCCATCTCCATCATTATCTTCCTGTTTATCACGATCTCGATCTTCTAATTCTACTCCATAATTTCCTATCAAAACACCTGTTCTTAATGTACTTTTTTTACTTAGCTTTGAATTAAACATAGTGGAAAATGTAAAACGAGTTTCATTATTATCAGACTCTTTATATCGTATAATTCGTTGCTCCGGTGTATTTTTTTCTATAAATCGATCTTCTTCATAAGTATTTGTACTTAAAGAGCCTGAAATGATTGTTCTTAAAAAAGAATTTTCACTAATACTAATCTGATGTTTCAATCCAACCACACCAAAGCCAGATTCTACAAATGCATTTTCATCTTCTGCTGCAAAAATATCATCTTCTTCAATATCATCTCCTAAAAATTCGATATCCGAATTCCCAAGAATTCCGAATAAAGAAAAATTACCCAACTTTCCATTTCCAAAGTCTACATTGAAAGATAGATCACTATAATTTGGAACAGCTGATGTACCTCCTCCTCCTCCTCCAACAAGGCTAATTAGAGAATATCTTCCTGCAACCAAGAATGACCCTCGATTTTTCCCCAAAGGCCCTTCTGCCATAGCTTCTAACCCTGTAAAAGCACTTGCCTGAGCAGTAAACTCATAATCATCCATATTTCCTTTTCTTAATCCAAGATCAAATACACCTCCTATTGCATTTCCGTATTCTGAAGGGAATGCAGAAGTAATAAAATCTGAATTCTTCAAAAGATTGGGGTTTAATGCCGATACGGGACCTCCTGTAGTACCTGCTGTAGAAAAATGATTTGGACTTGGAATAGGCACTCCTTCCAACCTCCATAATAATCCCGTTGGCGAATTACCACGGATCACAATATCATTTCTACTATCATCTGGTGAAGAAACTCCAGCAAAATTTGCTGCCAAACGTCCAACATCACTTCTACCACCAGAAAAACGTGTCACCTCTTCTACTCCAAATTGTCGGGCAGAGACAGATGCCAACTTATTAATTGCTTTGGCTTTGGCATTTTTATTGGTAATAATCACTTCATCCAGTTGCGCAAAGGATTCTATTAAAGAAACATTTACTACTGCATCTTTCCCTGAAGTTACAATTATATTTGGCATTGTTATGGTTTCAAAACCAATAAAGCTCACTCTTATAGTTTGCCTTCCGACAGGAATGTCTTCTAACCTAAAATATCCATCATAATCCGTCACAACACCAATAGGTTCTGCCTCTGACAATAATTCAATTGTTGCTCCTGGCAAAGGTGATTCTGACTGTTTATCTGTAATTTGTCCTTTAATAGTTCCAGTTTGTGCATTGGTTACTATACAACACAAAACAAACACTACAAAAATAAGTTTTCTCATGATCTTTTAGTTTTGATCAAATGTGCAATCTTACTACCCCAGATAAAAACGAAAAACACTTGATTGATGATTTAGTGTTTGAAATGTCTAAAAACAAGAACCAATTGTTAATAGCGCTAATAGGAGTATCATTTTCAAATTAAAGTCGAATTCTTACAATTCAACATTTAATACAACAATTCAGGAACGTGTACTTAATTTCTAAAAAACTACTTATGTATCTTTACCAGTACTAATTATCAGTATACTGTATGATTTCAAAAAACTACATGAAAAAATTTACCATTCGTTTTCTTATTGTAAACTTGATTTACTTTTTGGTAAAGTTTACTATAGATCATGATGATGATGGTAGTCCATTTGATGGTCCAGGGATTTTTTATTATTGTAGTGCTTTTTTTCTTCTCATGCTTGCCTGGGAGACTAATGATTGGTTAATACAGAGAGCTACAAAATCCAAACTAGGGAGCAGCCTGGATATGCATAACGGAATGAAAATTATAGCCGTTAATATGTCGATCGTTGTTCTTGTTACTGCCTTGGTATATTATCTAGCTATCTTCGAATTCGAAAACATTTGTAACATTGATGCTCACAATCCATGGCTACGATTTAGAATTGATTTTTTCAGGGCTATTATTCTCGGGTTTACGGCGATTATTTTTAATCTTTTTTATTATGCTCTCAAACAAAAAAAAGAATTAGAAAATACCATGAATCTATTAAAGAAAGAAGCCATGGCTTCTAAATATAAATCTTTAAAAAATCAAATCAGTCCTCATTTCTTATTTAATAGTTTAAACACATTAACCTCTCTCATGTATGAAGATAGAGATTTGGCATCTGACTTTGTATCTAGGCTGGCAAAATGTTATCGTTATATTCTGGATAACCGCGAACAAGACCTAGTGAGTCTAAAAAAAGAATTGAGTTTCTTGGATTCATTTATATTTATGATGAATGTTAGACATGAAGGAGCATTAAGCATTACTACTCATATTTCTGTTGATCAAAATGAATACCTAATTCCAACATTAACCTTACAAATGTTAGTGGAGAATGCACTAAAACATAATTATTATTCAAAAGAGAAACCATTAGAGATTAACATTATCTCTACAGATAATAATCATATTATTATCCAAAACAATTTACATATAAGAAAGCAAAAAGAAGAATCCACAAAATTGGGTCTTAAAAATATAGAAAAGAGATATTCATTTTATACCAATCAAAAAGTTATGGTAACAGCAGAGAATGACTATTTTAAAGTCACTATTCCTCTTTTATCAAAAAACATTAAAGAAGTTTCCATTGTAAAAATTTCATAATATGACCGCTATAATTATTGAAGATGAAAATATTGCTTCTAGACGTCTTGCTAGTCTTATAGAAGAACTTGCTCCAGAAATAGAAATTGCAGGTCAGATTACTTCTGTAGAGAGCGGTAAACATTGGTTTGACAATAACCCTTTACCTGATCTCATTTTTTTAGACATTCAATTGAATGATGGTTATGGTTTTGATATTCTTGACACTTTAGAAGATCATCCACCAGTCATATTTACTACTGCATATAACGAATACGCGATTAGAGGTTTTAAATATAATGGTTTAGACTATCTCTTAAAACCTATTGACAAAAAAGATCTTAAAAACGCACTCACAAAATATAGAAAAAACCTCCCTAATGATAGCACAGCTATAGAAAATGAAAAATTTGAGCGAATTAAAAACCTGTTTTCTAAAGAATTTAAGAAACGATTTATGGTAAAAGTCGGTAATCAATTTAACACTTTTAGTGTAGACGACATCGCATATTTTAAATCTGATGAAGGATTGATTTTTTTACACACACATAAAGATCAACATTACCCTATAGAATATTCTATCGACCAGTTAGAAGATATTTTAGACCCTGTACAATTCTTTAGAATCAATAGAAAGTTTATGGTTTCTGTTAAAGCAGTTATTGAAATTCATAGTTATTTTAACAGTAGATTACTCTTAAAATTAAGGCCTTCGGATGATGATAATGTAATTGTATCGAGAGAGCGAACTTCTAATTTCAAAAAGTGGTTAGATTTATAACAAAAAGAAATACGTTAAAATAAAAACACCCTTTTTACAAAAGGGTGTTTTATACTATTATACCAAGGAACATAGTATTATTTCTCTTCTGAATTATCTTTATTTTTGGTTTTTAATCGTTTAGCATCTTTAAGGCTTTTATGTATCATCCATTCTAATTGACCATTAACACTACGAAACTCATCATCTGCCCATTTCTCTATTAACTTAAAAGTTTCAGGGTCTATTCTAAGAACAAATGATTTTTTCTTACTCATATATTATGAATGAAGTGTACCGGTATTAATTACAGGAGTCGCTTCTTTATCTCCACATAAAACAACCATAAGATTACTTACCATAGATGCCTTTTTATCTTCATCAAAATCAATAATGTTATCGTTTGACAACTTAGATAACGCATCCTCTACCATACCCACTGCTCCTTCTACTATCTTTTTACGCGCTGCAACTATAGCAACTGCTTGTTGCCTCTTTAACATAGAACTTGCAATTTCTGGAGCATAGGCAAGATACCCTATTCTAGCTTCCATGACATGTATTCCAGCAATAGCCAAACGTTCTGTAATTTCATTCTCCAAAGCTTCATTTACTTCATCCATCCCTGATAACAATGTTACCTCATGTTGTCCATCGGCAAAATTATCATAAGGATAGGAACCCGCAAGTTTTCTAACTGCCGCATCTGTTTGTACTCTCACAAACTCTTCATATTGATCAACATCAAAGGCTGCTTTATAAGTATCCTCTACTTTCCACACCAAAATTACATTAATCAAGATTGGATTCCCAATTTTATCATTCACTTTTACCCGTTCACTATAGAAGTTTCTGGCTCGCAAAGAAATTCGTTGCCTCGAATAAAAAGGGTTAGTCCAAAAGAAGCCATTATCCTTTACTGTTCCTTTATATGCTCCAAAAAGCACCATAACTTTAGAACTATTTGGATTAACAATAAAAAAGCCCTTAATGATAAAAACTATTACAACTAATAAGGCAAGAATTAAAGGGTTCTCTGTGAAAATAATCCCTAATAGCATTGAAATGATCACCAATACCAATACTCCTAATACTATATAACCATTATTTGGTTTCATTTTGTTTTCATATTTCATAATAATATCATTTTGATATCATAATAATACAAAAAATAATTCAAATTTCAAAAAAATCTTTTCTATGGTAGACATGAAACCATAAAAAGCAAAAACGCCTTTTTTACAAAAGGCGTTTTTACAACATTAACTAACTAAATAAAATCTCAAATCAAATCACTTTATGAAATCTCTATCAACCTCTTAGGTTGTATCTTTGCTTCTTCTTTTTTTGGTATCGTTACCAACAGTACTCCATTTTCATACGAAGCTTCTATTCCTGTACCTTCTACTGTATCAGGTAAGCTAAATGATCTTTTGAATGTGCTATAACTAAACTCTTTTCGCGTGTATTTACCTTTATTTTCTGAAGTCTCTTTTTCTGACTTTGTTTCTGAAGAGATTGTAAGCATGTCGTTATCCAATTCGATATTGAAATCTTCTTTTGATAGACCTGGAGCAGCAAGCTCAACATAAAAATCTTCATCTGTTTCTTTTACATTTACTGCAGGAGTATTATTTGCTATTTTACCAATATTAGCTGTTCCTCCGAACCAATCGGTAGCTAAAAAATCATCAAAAAGGAAAGGTAATCTGTCTGTTTTTTTAAGTAAACTCATTATATTTTATTTTAAAGATTATTTTAAATCATAATTTCAATGAGTATATAGCAATTAAAGTTCCATTAGTATTTTTGCGACATTATGTCATAAATACACCGTCGATAGATGACATTTTGTCAAATTTATTTACTATTAGAATGACAAAACCTCATAAAAACAAAAACCCACAAAGGGAATTTTGTAGGTTAAATATTGTATTCACTATAAATTTTTCAAACAAAATCACACTTAATCATATAAGCATGGTGTTTTTAATATGTTCTAATTATAGAATCTGGTAAAAATTGTAATTAATTCTTTTGGAGGAATCACTTTATTTGGATAATCATGCATTTTCTCAAGAACTGTATCAATAGCCTCTGTCCTTAACCCCATATGCAATCCTATTTCTTTGATTTTATGAATTTCTACCTGAGAGGTCTCTTGATCTACATTCATTAACAAAATTAATCTATGAAATTGAAGAATTCTCTGAGATTCTGGTTGCAAACTCTTTTTTTCAGCTTCTTTTTCTACCAAAGCATCTATCTCTTCTTTTGTAATTTGAAGTTGTGCTGCTACTGCCAAAATAAAATTATACTCTTGTTCTTTAAGCTCCTTGTCTACTTTTGCAAATTCTACCATTTCTGAAAGTAAACTCAATTTTTCTTCTTTACTGTACATATATTCCTTTTACTTTTTGTCGAAAATAATAAATTTCAACTAATTACATGCTTCATCAAATAATCCTTTCGCATATCTTATATCAATTCAATTATAAAATATACCTTTGCCTTATGGGTTTAACAAATAATGACATTTTTAAGAAACTTAGAGTCGCACACAAATTGCGTGATGATGATATTGTAAAAGTTTGTGCATTAGTTGATTTCAAGGTAACTAAAAGTGAATTAGGTGCAATCTTTAGAAATGAAAATCACCCAAAATACATGGAATGCGGAGATCAAATTCTTCGCAACTTTTTAAATGGACTAATTATTCACCTAAGGGGTCCAATGCCTGAAAAAAAGAAAACCTCTCCAGACAATAAGAATCCAAAATAGGATATTGCACTTCAAAATAAATGCTTAATTTGGTTGAAGTTAACAAACTTACAACCGTCAAATTAAGTATCTATGCTATCTATCGAAGAAAAACAAGTATATAGAGAAGAACTTTTTCGTCATTTAGATGGAATTGCGGTTGCTCCGGTCGCATATTCTTTACATAAAAACAACATTACAGATTATCTTCTGGAGAATAAGAAAACATCTATTTCACAAATTTCTGAAGCAAAAAAAGCTAATGAAGGATACCTTAATGTAGCACTACGTATATTGAGTGCCCAGGGCTGGTTAGAATATAATATAGATAATGATGAAATAATAATACAGACCAATTCTATCTCTAAATCAGCCTTTGATCATTTTCATATTTATAAAGATGTTGTAAATCTACTGGAATATTCGGGTAAATTTCATCCTCGAAAATTCGAAATGGATCCATTTCAAAAACTTGAACAGTTATTTAAAAAATATACAAATCGTTTTGACCTCTTACCTTCAGAGGATATAACAACTACTCTAATTCAGGATCAAATTCTTAAACATATTGAAGGGATTTTAGTAGGACCTACCACAGTACATTTAGGCATGGGAGGTATGTTTCACAAATACTTCATGGAAGCCTCCTTTAGTGCTGATGAATATCATAAATTTCCAGAAAGCTTCGATACCATTCTTACATTTTTGAGCCATCTGGGCTGGTTTAGTAAGTCAGGTACTAATTATACGTTTACTAACAAAGGGTTGTTTTTTGCCAAAAGAGCTTCTGCATATGGAGTTACCGTTTCTTATATTCCTATGTTTAGACAAATGGACTCTTTACTATTTGGAGACCCTAATGCACTATGGAACTCTGAAAAAGACACCGAAACTCATGTAGATCGTGAAATGAATGTTTGGGGAAGCGGGGGTGCACACACTACTTACTTTAAAAAAATTGACGAAATTATCATTAGTTTATTTAATAAACCTTTGAATGAACAACCAAAAGGGATTTTGGATATGGGCTGTGGTAACGGAGCATTTTTAATTCATCTTTTTGAAGTAATAGCTTCAAAAACATTACGAGGAAAACACCTCGATGACTATCCTTTGTTTCTTGTTGGTGCAGATTATAATAAAGCAGCCTTAAAAGTTACCAGAGCAAATCTAATTCAGGCAGACATATGGGCAAAAGTTATTTGGGGAGATATTAGTGATCCCGAATTACTTCAAAAAGACCTAAAAGAAAATTACACTATAGAATTAAAGGATCTATTGTCTGTGAGAACATTTCTTGATCATAATAGAATTTGGAGTGAACCAGTATCTCAACTTGACGCACCTAGTCAATCTACGGGAGCTTTTAGCTATCGCGGAAAACGATTACATAATAATGATGTAGAACGTAATTTAAAAGACCATTTTCAGAAATGGGAACCCTATATTACCAAATTTGGTTTAATTGTTATTGAACTGCATACCATAGCACCAAACCTAACCTCTCAAAGTCTTGGTAAAACTGCGGCTACCGCATATGATGCAACTCATGGTTTTTCTGATCAATATATTTTGGAAATTGATTCCTTTCTAAAGATAATTGAAGAAGTTGGTCTGCAAAGTGATTCAAAATATTTCTCTAAATTTCCAAATTCTGAGTTAGCTACAGTAAGTATCAACTATATAATTGGCAAATAGAAATCCATAAATCAAATAAGTTTTACTTTTAGTAAAGTATCTAAACAAAAAAATCCCGGTTGATGAATCCCGGGATTTTAACAATTTTTCCTAATGTTTTATAACAATATTCCTCCATCAAACGAGACAGATTCTTCCACCAAACGAACTGGTAATTTGAATAACTTAGTATCAGCATACACCTGCGCTCCTACTTTTTTGTAATTTATACGGTGCTTGATAAAGCTTTCTAATTCTTCGCTCTCTGTATCAACAGATAATACTACCATTTCTCCTTCATCATTTATAGTGATGGTTACATAAGCTGTCAATTCTTTTGCTATTTTAAAAGAAGGCTTCTTTAATAATGTTTTTACTTTTTTGTTAATAACATTTTGTGCTTTAGTTGTTGGGTTTGTATTGGCACTTGCAACACTTGTTATTGCAAATGCAATGGCCAAAAGCACTACATTTAATTTTTTCATGATTTATTCGTTTTTTATTGATTTATACCTATAAGACAACGAGAACCATAAGTTTGTTACACCATAACCTTACATTTAACAAATGTTAACAAACTAACAAATACTAGTTAGGAAAAAACAAAATCAAAAACCTTCGTTCTTCTGTACTTTTTTTATGATATCACCTTTCTATTAAGCTTTAAAAAAATGATAATTGATAATTTAAAAAATGATTAACAAAACACCATTGAGAAAACTGTATTTTCACCTAGCTTATATCACACCAAGATTACAAATATTTATATCAATAATGAAGAAGTTTAATTTCGCACTCTCTAAGCTCATAGTATTATTTACTTTAGTTTTTATCCCACTACAATCATTTTCTATCGATCCTACTGATACCAGAATGATGCATCAACCTACAATTGGCAAATCAAATATTGCATTTATTTATGCAGAAGATTTATGGGTTGCCAATCTCGATGGCACTCAACCAAGAAGACTTACCATAGACAAGGGTATTGAATCCAATCCGGTTTTCTCCCCAGACGGTAGGCATATTGCTTTTAGTGCGGAGTATGATGGTAATGTTGATGTATTTATAATTCCTGTTAATGGCGGAATACCTAAACGACTTACCTGGCATCCTGGACGAGATAATACTCTTAATTTTTCTCCTGATGGCAAATCTGTATTATTTAATTCACAAAGAGCAATTCACACCAACAGGTATTCAAAACTATATCAAATTTCTATTAACGGAGGATATCCAACTGAGCTAGAAATACCTAATGCCTGGCATGCGACTTACTCTCCTGATGGAAATTATATGGCCTACACCCCTATTCGAGAACGTTTTCATCAATGGAAAAATTACAGAGGAGGAACAACCGCAAATATTTGGTTATTTTCTTTTAAAGATAAATCTATCGTTAAAATTCCTCAACCAAATGGAGGAAGTAACGATGTACAGCCTATGTGGAAAGGAAATGAAGTTTTTTTCTTAAGTGATAGAAATGGAGAGTTTAATTTATTCTCCTACAATACTTCTTCAAACGAAATAAACCAACTTACTCAATATAATGATTTCCCTATCACAAACGCAGCTCTTAACGAGAACAAAATTATTTTGGAACAAGCTGGGTATCTTCATATATATAACATCACACAAAAAAACACTACCAAATTAAAGATAGGCATCGGCACAGACTTATTAGAACTACGAGAGCGGTACGTTAAAGGCGATCGACACATTCGTTCCGCAAATATATCCCCTTCCGGAAAAAGAGCAGTTTTTGATTATCGAGGTGAAATCATAACTGTCCCTAAAGATAAAGGTGATCCTAGAAATTTAACGCTAAGTCCAGGGAGTCATGAAAAGTATCCGGCATGGTCACCCAACGGAAAACAAATTGCTTATTTCTCTGATGTTTCTGGAGAATATGAACTTCATATCAAATCACAAGATGGCAAGGGTAAAACCAAAAAATTTAAAGTTTCAGGAACAGGGTTTTATGCCTATACAAACTGGTCTCCCGATGGTAAAAAGATTAGCTTTTCTGATAATGGAAGAAATCTATATATCTTGGATATTACTTCGAAAAAAATCACCAAAATAAATAGCGATGAATATTATTATCCAGGACCTTTTAGGAACTTATTTGGAGATTGGTCTTCAGACTCTAATTGGATTTTATACTCAAAAATCATAGAAAGCAATTTTGAACAAATATTCTTGTATAACGTTAAAGACTCAAAGTCTTACTCTATATCTGATGGTTTAAGTAACGTAAGTGACCCCGTTTTTGACGCTAGTGGAAAATACATATATTTTACTGCTTCGACGGATGCAGGACCTCTGGTAAATTGGTTTGACCTATCTAATCAAGACATGTCGCTTACAAATTCTATATACCTGGTAACACTGCAGAAAGGTACAATTTCACCTTTTGTAAAAGAAAGCGATGAAGAAGAGCATAAAGAAGAAAATAGTAAAGAAGAATCTAAAGACAATAAAGATTCTAAAAAAGAAGATACTTCTAAACCGATACAGATTGATCTTAATGGAATACAAAACAGGATTATTGATTTACCCATAAAAGAAGGATTGTATTATGATTTAAGCTCTGGTGAAGAAAATAAAATATTATATATATCCGGTAGCACAAATAATAATAACGAATCTCCAACACTTCATCAGTACGACCTAAAAGAACGTAAAGACACTGAGATTATGGAATTAGACACTTACGTGATTTCTTCTGATGGTAAGAAAATGTTGTACAATAAAAAGAATACGTGGGGAATTACAGAAATAGGTAAAAAACCAAAAAATGGAGATAATGTATTAAAAACTAGAGATATTCAAGTAAAAATCAATCCTTCACAAGAATGGACAAATATTTTTAATGAAGCATGGAGAATTAATAGGGATTATTTCTATGATCCTGGGATGCATGGTTCTGATTGGGAAGCTATGAAAGAGAAATATGCTCAATTTTTACCGCACTTATCTTGTAGAAATGACCTAAACAGAACCATACAATGGATGTGCAGCGAATTGTCGGTTGGGCATCATAGACTTCAGGGAAGCGGGGAACAATTGAATACCTCTAAACGTATACCTGGTGGACTTTTGGGAGCTGATTTCATAATCTCAAATAGTAGATATCAATTTAAAAAGATATTTGGAGGACTTAACTGGAATCCAGAATTAAGATCTCCTTTAACAGAACCCGGTATCGATGTTAATGAAGGTGATTACTTATTGGCGATAAATGGAAAAGATCTGAATAGTAGCCAAAATATCTTTAGCCTTTTTGAAAATACTGCCAACAAAATAACAGAATTAACCGTTGGACCTAATCCAGACTATACTAGTTCAAGAATCATAAAAGTAACACCTGTAACTAGTGAATATTCATTACGAAATCGTGATTGGATAGAAGGAAACCTAAAAAAAGTAAACAAAGCGACAAACGGGCAAGTTGCCTATGTATATGTACCTAACACCACTACAGCAGGTCATGAATATTTTAAAAGATATTTCTATCCTCAAGCCAATAAAAAAGCAATTATTATCGATGAACGATTTAATGGCGGTGGGCAAATAGCTGATTACTATATTAACCTTTTACTAAACCCTTATCAATCACATTGGAATTTCAGATATGGTAGAGATCTAAAAACTCCAAGTGCTTCGATCCAGGGGCCAAAAGTGATGCTTATTGATGAGACTGCAGGATCTGGAGGTGATATGTTACCCTGGATGTTTAGAAAATTTAAAGTTGGAACTTTAGTTGGCAAAAGAACATGGGGAGGCTTAGTTGGAGTATTAGGTTTTCCTGAATTTATTGATGGTGCCAGTGTTACTGCCCCTAATGTAGCTATCTGGACCGAAGATGGGTTTATTGTTGAAAATGTTGGTGTCGCACCAGATATAGAAGTAGAACAACTCCCGTCTGAGGTAATAGAAGGTAAAGATCCTCAATTAGAAAAAGCAATCGAAATTATCCTAAAGGAGCTTCAAAATAATCCAATAAAGGAACGAAAAAGACCTCCTTATCCTAAACGGGCAAGGAATTAAACTCCAAAAAAATACCTGATTTACTAATCAGGTATTTTTTTATCTTGTAAACTGAGTGATTATTTCTTTATATTTTGGATATTCTTTAATTAAAGCACTTCTTTCTGCTAACTCAAAATCACTAAAATCAAATCCAGGAGCTACGGTACACCCTACCAAAGAGTAACTATCTTTATTTTTTACACTAGAAGCAAACCAACAGCCGGCAGGAACTACTAATTGAGGTAGTTCTTCTTGATCTAGATTTATCCCAACACTATACCTTTTATATTTACCATTAGGGTCAATGACATGAACATACAACGAAGACCCTTCATAATAATGCCATATTTCATCTTGTTTAATCCTGTGAAATGCTGAAAAATTATTAGATGTAAGTAAGAAATAAATAGCTGTACTATAATTACGAGCTCCGGTAAATCCTTCTCCTAAAACATGTTGAGGAATCATACTTTCACTTCGGTAAGTCTCTTTATAATACCCACCTTCTGGATGAGAATTCATCTCTAATCTATGTACTATCTCTTCAACTTTATTCATTATTTCATTTATTTTTTATGCAAAAAAAAGCGACCTTAAACAGATCGCTTCTAATATACATAAGATTATTAGTTGTTATGCTAACACTGCTTGTACTTTATCAGCAGCCTCTTGAAACTGTACAGCACTTTGCACATCTAGCCCACTGTTATCAATAAGTTCTTTTGCGATATCTGCATTTGTACCTTGTAAACGAACAATAATCGGCACTTTAATTGCATCACCCATATTCTTATAAGCATCTACAACACCTTGTGCAACTCGGTCACAACGAACAATACCACCGAAAATATTAATCAAAATTGCTTTTACATTATCATCTTTTAAGATAATTCTAAATGCCTCTTCTACACGCTTAGCATCTGCCGTACCACCAACATCAAGAAAGTTAGCTGGTTCACCACCTGCTTGCTTGATTAAATCCATGGTAGCCATTGCTAGACCTGCACCATTAACCATACACCCAACATTACCATCAAGGTCAACATAATTAAGACCTACCTCATTTGCTTCAACTTCAATAGGATTTTCTTCTCGTATATCCCTCATATCTACATAGTTCTTATGACGGTATAGTGCATTATCATCTATTGTCACTTTAGCATCTACAGCCATGATTTTATCATCGCTAGTTTTAAGAACAGGATTAATCTCAAACAATGATGCATCAGATTTAACGTAAGCTGTATATAAAGCCATTACAAATTTAGTCATCTCTTTAAACCCTCCTCCGCTTAAACCTAAATTGAATGCAACTCTTCTTGCCTGGAAAGGTAACAATCCAACAGCTGGATCTACTTCCTCTGTAAAAATAAGATGGGGAGTTTCTTCTGCAACGGTTTCAATATCCATTCCTCCTTCTGTAGAATACATAATCATATTACGACCAGTAGTACGATTTAATAATACAGACATATAAAATTCATCTGGTTCACTATCTCCAGGATAATATACATCTTCGGCCACCAATACTTGGTGTACTTTTTTACCTTCTGCCGAAGTTTGAGGAGTAATCAGGTTCATTCCTATGATCTGACCCGCTATTTCTTCTACTTCCTTAAGGTTTTTAGCAAGCTTAACACCTCCACCTTTTCCACGCCCACCAGCGTGAACTTGTGCTTTGATTACATGCCATCCTATTCCGGTTTCAGCAGTTAATTGTTTTGCTGCAGCAACAGCTTCATTTGCATTTTGCGCAACAATACCGCGTTGAATACGTACGCCAAAGCTGTTTAATATCTCTTTACCCTGATATTCGTGTAAGTTCATACTATTATTTTTTTGCCTTTTTTAGGAGTTTCAAAAATAGGAAAAGTGAAGTTACTGTGCCAATCTTTTACGGTAAAAAAAGTTAGCTTAAATTAATTCATAAAATGACTCAGAAAATACTCATTTTTCACAACTCAAAATCCTCAAAATCTAGGGGATCAAAATTCTTAAAATGACCATTCATTTTGATAACTTCTTTTGCTCTATTCATCTCGCGCACCACGGGAATTGTTATTTTAAGATGGCCAATAAGATAATTAAGCCTTTCAAATTCAGTACGAAGTTTTAACAGATGATATTCTTGGTGTAATGCCAAACCAACTTTATGCGCAACTTGGTAGCTTACAAAGGGAATATCAAATACCGGTGGATTCTCTATAGTTAACTCTACATACAAGATAGCTATATTTTTAAGCAATTCTTCCTGAAGTTCTTCTGGACTACTATCGTTATCTTTTAGAAATTCGACCTCACCTCCAGCATAAAGTTTACCCGGAAACTGTTGATAAAAATTTTTTATCTTAAAGATCCTTGTTCCAATACAAATTACATCACTCTCTCCTTCTGGGTATTTTTGAGCAACTTTTTGAAGTCTTACTTCGGTTCCATACTCTAATTTATCATCAATATATGTTGGTATACCAAAAGAAATTCCTTCTTCCTCACAATCTTGTATTAATTGTTGATACCTTTTTTCAAAAATATGTAAAGGCAAACGCTCTCCAGGATAAACAACGGTCTGTAATGGAAAAAGAGGTATCATATTTTTTTAATAAAAGTACTAATTAACGAGGCACAAGCCCCTTAAACACTCGTTAAAAATCTCTAAATCTACTACATTGGTAGATTTTTTCTTTATTAGACGACATTATCTCTAAATTTATTGATAATTTCGTAGGCTTAAATTTGTGACACGATGGAAAATGAAAATTTATTAGCAATTGCAAAAGAATTTGGGAGTCCAGTTTATGTATACGACTCTTCAAAAATTATTTCACAGTACAACCGTCTTTCTAATGCATTTAAAAAGGTCAAACGGGTAAAACTGAATTATGCGGTAAAAGCACTGTCTAATATGACTATTCTGAAGCTAATGAATTCATTAGGCGCAGGGCTAGACACGGTTTCTATTCAGGAAGTGAATTTAGGATTAAAAGCTGGGGTAAAAGCTAGTAATATTATTTTTACTCCAAATGGTGTTTCGCTAGAAGAAATAGAACAAGTTTCTGCTCTTGGTGTTCAGATCAATATCGACAACCTTTCTATATTGGAACAATTTGGAACCAAACATCCTGATGTACCTGTTTGTATTAGAATTAACCCACATGTATTGGCTGGTGGAAATAGCAAAATTTCTGTAGGTCATATTGATAGTAAATTTGGTATCTCAATACATCAAATTCCGCATATCCTTAGAATCGTAGAAAATACAGGTATGAATATCAATGGTATTCATATGCATACAGGAAGTGACATCCTTGATATCGAAGTCTTTTTATATGCCAGCGAAATATTATTTGAAACTGCCAAAAACTTCAAGGATCTTGATTTTATCGATTTTGGTAGCGGCTTTAAAGTGCCATACAAGTTAGGAGATATCGAAACTGATATTGAAGAATTCGGAGAGAAACTCACTAAACGTTTTAATGCCTTTTGCAAAGAATATGGAAAAGAGCTTATTCTAGGTTTCGAACCCGGAAAATTCTTAGTTAGCGAGGCTGGATATTTTTTAGCTAAAGTAAATGTAGTGAAACAAACAACTTCAACTGTTTTTGCTGGAATTGATAGCGGCTTTAATCATTTGATACGTCCTATGTTTTACAATTCTCATCATGAGATTATCAACATCTCTAACCCCGAAGGAAAAGAACGTTTTTATTCTATTGTAGGATATATATGTGAAACAGATACTTTTGCCACGAACAGGAGAATTTCAGAAATTAATGAAGGAGATACTATTGCGTTTAAAAATGCAGGTGCTTATTGTTTTTCTATGGCTAGTAATTACAATTCTCGTTATCGTCCAGCAGAAATATTATGGCATGAAGGAGAAGCTCACTTGATTCGTAAGCGTGAAACCTTTGATGATCTCATAAAAAACCAAGTAGATGCAGATATATTTTCTAAGGTTACTGAAACAGCATCATAGCTTAAAAGTTTTAATATACACAAAAGCGTCTGATTTGATATCAGGCGCTTTTTTTTCTAAAAAACATAAATTTCATTCTTTTACACCAGGTTGAGTAATCGTAAAGCCCTCTTCCTTTTTTGCTCGATCAACCATTTTCTTTACATCTGCCAGCAATTCTTTGGCATTATATATAACTCCATCTTTGATTGTATACCTTACTCCTCCCGCTCTTATAACCTCATTATCCTTTGTTAATCGAATCGCTCCTGTTCCGTATAAAACTTTAAGGTTTTTTAAAGGGTTTTCATCCAGCACTACAAAATCAGCAAATTTCCCTACTTCTACAGATCCAATTTTATCAGATACACCAAGTGCTTCAGCGCCATTTAACGTTGCGGCTCTAATTATTTCTAAGGGATGAAAACCAGCCTCTCTAAACAACTCTAACTCTCTAATATATGCAAAGCCATAAAGTTGAAATATAAACCCTGAATCTGACCCAACCGTTACACGTCCTCCCCTATTTTTATATTCATTAACAAAAGTCATCCATAATTTATAATTTTCTTTCCAGACGACTTCTTGTTCTGTTCCCCAATCATGCCAATATGATCCATGAGAAATTTTACTTGGTTGATAAAATCGCCAAAGAGAAGGTAATGTATATGTTTCATGCCACTCTGCTCTGCGTGCTCTTTGCAAATCTCTACTAGCCTCATAAATATTAAAAGTAGGGTCTAAGGTAAAATCTAGCTCTATAAGTTCGTTCATCACTTTATTCCAATGATCAGAATAAGGTTTTGCAGCTTGTTTCCACAATTTTCCTGCTTCTTCAAATCGATGTTGTTCATTTTGATAATTATAATCGAGTGGATAATCCTGAATCGTTCTATCATCAAACAATGCCTCTGGCAACCCGTACCAATGTTCCATAGAAGTAAGTCCAGCTCTTGCAGAATGTAAAACATTCCATCTAGCGACATCAGTTTGGGCGTGATGACAAGCAGAACGTAATCCTAGTTTTTTATTTTCGTCCAAAGCAGCCTTCATGATTTCTGGAGCGGCTCCAAAAAGCTTTATCCCATCAGCTCCTTTTTTTGCATTTTCCCGAACCCAATCTCTTGCCATCTCCGGAGTACTTACAGGCAATTTACTACCTTGCCCAAATCCAGTATATGCAAAAATTCGAGGTGCAACAATCTCATTTTTATCACTTGATTTTTTCAGCTTCATTGTCCAATCTACTCCTCTTCCGCTGGGTTCTCTCACTGTAGTGATACCATGTGCCATCCATAATTTAAAAACATAATCAGAATCTGCCCCTTGCGCTTTACCACCAATATGCCCATGCATATCCACAAATCCGGGCAAAACATACATCCCTTCTGCATTAAGTTCTTTGCCTCCAGTTTTTAATACTGGTCGTTTAGAGGAATTAATTTCTACACCAGGATATCCCACTACTACAATATCCTTTATTATATTTTTTTCAACTACAATATCTACAGGACCTCTAGGAGGAGCTCCATTGCCATTAATTAATGTGGCACCTCTAATAATTAATTGAGAAAAAGGTCCTTCTCCTAATTCTTGTGAATTTGACTGCAATATGCCTAATATGGCTAAAACAATGATAAGTGTGTATTTTATGTTTTTCATTATTTACAAAAATGATTAGAACAAAAAAAAGAGTGTTTTATACTCCTAGAAAAAACTCTAGAGTATTAAATTATCATTAAACATACTCAATTCAAAATAAACTGAATACCTTCTGCTATGAATTTAACATCAACGTTTTTTGTGTTAAACACTGTATAAACAGAACATATAAGAATTGTGCACTTACAAGTCTTTATTTAAAAAATAAAACCTTACTCAACGAAATGTAAATAATCTTAGGGGGGAGGAATAAACTTTCAAACTATCTATTTACAAATATGTGATTACATATTTTTTATATTTCTAATTAAATATTCCAAGCCGTTTAATTTTAATTCATAGACAGTTTGTAGTTGCTGTCCTAAAACTCCTTTTGGGAATCCTTTATTATGATACCACACGACGTAGTATTCTGGAAGATCTATAAGATATCTGTCTTTATATTTTCCGAATGGCATTTTGGTATGTGCCAATTTTTCTAAAAAGTCTTTTTGGAGTGAGATTTCCATACAATTTTTAGAATCAAAACTATTTTGTATAATCCCTATAATACCACATGAGAGTTTCTATCTTCTTATCCCACTTTGCCTGATTCACCTTATTTTTTGAATGATCTGTTTCTTCATCGTATCGTTCTTGCATATTTATCCTCATTCTTTCTACCAACTTGTACATCTTATTAAGATCTCTACGTATGTTCTTACCTGCTTTGTATTCCTTTAATCTTTTTCGCATGATTCTCGCATGCAATTCTGAAATATCAAAATGTAATTGTTCGTGAGAAAGAAGATCTTCAGACATATGTCCTTTTTTAACCCAAGACAGAGAAGGATAGCAAAAACTATCAACCTGATAATTTAATTCGATTTCTCCTTTATCTTTACCATAGGACCATTGATAAGTTATCCCCGTATTCACACTAGCCGCAAAATGACTATCAAATTTAGGTTTACCCCTAAAATCCGACCATTCTAAAGTATCTTTTTCTGCGTACGAGAATTTACCTACAAAACCATTATTATTGGTAATAAATAAAATTAAAACAATAGTAAAGTACTTACTCATAATTGCAAACAATTATGCCCAACCAATAGTTATTATTTTTCCATTTTACAATGTCAAGGGATACAATATGGGGCAGATATTGTTGACATACTATAAAATAGCTTTACTTTTTGATTCTAAATATACAATCTATTTTTAAATTATACATAATTTCTAGAATCTATCTTACATTATTTTTTTGTTTTTCTTAACATTTAAAAACTTATCAATTATAATGCCAAGGATATCTTATTTTATAAATAAAAAACATTAAAAAAAGATAACCCAAACAATATCAAAGATATAGAAAAATCTTTTTTTATTTTATCAATACATAGTATTATTTATGCTATTGACTTTATTATTTTTTCAACTAAAACATTTTAAGATTAATTGTTAACCTTATGTTATTAATATCAAAATCACTAAGAAGCATCATTATCAAAGTCCCCACTACTTTGATCAAATTTTATTTTATCTGTATTCAAAACTTATATTGAATAAGAAAATACTCTAAGTATTAAAATTCCCAATTAATACTTATTAGATTTTTCAAACTTAAGATAACTTTTTTAAAGTCGCTAAACTTTAACAAAAATTACTCTACTATTGTTAATTTAAGATCATCATCAAACTTAATGAGATAGGACGCTTTATTATAATATCCTCCTAAAAGTTTTTTAGAATATTCAAATTTATTTTCTACATATTCTGTAGTTCCCTCAAAAGATGCAGCTTGATATAAATTTTCGGCTGCTCCTAATCTTAACAAAATATCATATGCAATATCAAAACCTCGTATAGCCCAATTATTAGGATCTATACCATATTCTTTCTTATATCTTTTAACAAAAGGTGTTACTTCTTCTCCTTCTACTACTACTTTATTATCAAATTCTTTGTCCACAGATGGATAATGGAGATGAAGTTTTGACAATTGTTCATTCTTTATATCATCACTATCAAAAGCAGTATTTTTATCTGTCGTGAATAAGGTAACTTGATGGCTTTCTGCTTTAGCATTAAGTAACGGAATTACATTACTTAACATAGCAACATCATTGGACTCCAGAAACACCCAATTTGGCATACTTTTATGTAAAACTTTATTAAGCCGAACTTCATAAAGGTAATTTCCTTCTTCTATTTTAGCAATCTTTGCATTAGGAAATTTAGCTTTTAATTTTTCTTTTATTTCTTCATGCCTTTTACCTTGCTGTGCAATAATAATAATATTCTTAGCAGTAGAGTCTTTTTCTACATAAGAAATGATTTTATCCTGAAGCATTACATTGGTTGGTCTTGTCTGAAAGAAATTATCATATAGCGCTGATTCTTTTCTTGAAGCTGGAGAAAATATTGGCGTATTATACTTTTTAAGTTCAGACGCCACTACTTCTGCATTGTTTTGATATAAAGGCCCTATAACAACATCTGTATTCTCAAAATTATTTTGACCAATTAACTCCTTTATATATTTTTCATTATCATTCTTCTTCGTGTCAAAAACATTTAGCTCTGTAGTTATCCCTCTTGTTCTTGCAGAATCTACAGCAATTAAAACTCCACTATACAAATCTAACGCAATTCTAAGGCTTGTCTTATTTTTTAGATACTCCTCTGTATCTTTTATGGCTTCAAAATTTAATGTATCTAAGCTAAAAGGAAGCATTACAGCTACTTTTTTGGGAGCGAAATTATTTAGACTTTTGCCTAAATCAATAATTCCACCAGCTTCAACAAGATTAGTCGTTGTCATTAATGTATCCTTGGGAATTGTAATTACCATTCCCGCTTTTAAACCATCCCTTAAGTACGGGTTCATTTTAAATAAAGAATCTGCAGATATCCCTGTACGTTTTAAGATTCTGTAAATAGTTTCTTTGGGTTTAACTTCATATAACTCAAAGCCCGGTTGAACTGTATCTTCTAACGAAACGAAAATAGATGTTGGAACCGTAATTTGCATCCCCACGGGAAGGTTAGTATCCATATTAGGATTAAGCCGTTCTAACTCTCCAATAGTAATCCCGTGTCTTCTGGAAATACTATATCTTGTATCTTTTGGTTTAATTGTATATCTAGTGGTTGTTGACAATCTAGTAGTTGTACTATCTATAACTATTTCGGTTGGGCTAGATTCATCTTCAAACACAGGTATTCTTAATTTATCTTTCTTTTTGATCTGTTCAGAATACAATCTTTTATTATGTTTTTTTATATCCTCGACAGTAACCTTATATCTTTTAGAAATACCATATAAAGTTTCTTTTCTCTTAACCTTATGAGTTATAAATCGAACAATTTTTCGTTCTTTAGGTATGATTTTTAAACTATCCAGAACATTCTCTTTACCAACTACCGAGCCACCATCAATAGCAGACGGATCTTTCTTCTCTATTTTTCCTACGTTAAGAACCTGACCTATATTAATACCGTTTTTTGCTTCTGGATTCAGTAAATAGAATGTTTCTGTAGAAATATTATATTTTTTAGAAAGATTATATACGGTATCTCCTTTTTCTACTACATGCGTTTTGTATTCTTCATCATCGACTATAGGAATAGCAAGAATTTCACCTTCTTTAACTCCATCTTTTGCTGTAGGGTTTATTTTATATATTGCTTCTGGAGTAGTATTATAGCGTTTTGCTATTCTATACACATTTTCTCCTTTAGCAACGGTGTGACTTTTATACCTCTGAGCATAGGCAGAACCTGCTGCTATTAATAACAAAAAGATCAATAAAAACTTTTTCATCTGTTATGTTTATTGTTTTTTTTAAATGGTCAGGTCTAATTCGCTTAACAACTATTTTGGTTGGTTTCAAAATTTTTGATTATGCGTATTATATATTATTTTATGGCTTTAAGAATTAGATAAAACCTACGCTATTAAAAAGAATCTTGGTTAAACAACAATTTCTTAACAGAAGGTTTTATACTACTTATTTTTATTCCTTACTTCAAAAATTAGAATTAAAACACTCTTTTATTCCCATTCTATGGTTGCAGGAGGTTTAGAACTAATATCATATACTACTCTATTAACGCCTTTTACTCTGTTTATTATTGCATTAGAAGTATTTTGTAAAAATTCATAAGGAAGATTTACCCAATCAGCAGTCATACCATCGGTACTTTCTACAGCCCTTAAAGCAACACAATTTTCATAAGTACGTTCATCTCCCATAACCCCTACACTTTGCACTGGTAAGAGAATTGCTCCTGCCTGCCAGACTTTATCATACAGTCCATTCTCTTTCAAACCATTTATAAAAATAGCATCTACTTCTTGCAAAACAGAAACTTTCTCAGGTGTTATATCCCCTAGAATTCGAATAGCTAATCCCGGGCCTGGAAAAGGATGTCTCCCTAACAATTCTGGATCAAGCCCCATCGACGCTCCTACTCTTCTCACCTCATCTTTAAACAACATACGCAATGGCTCTACAACTTTTAGCTTCATAAAGTCAGGTAAACCACCAACATTATGATGAGATTTTATAGTAGCAGAAGGTCCATTAACTGAAACCGACTCAATCACATCAGGATAAATCGTTCCTTGTCCAAGCCATTTTGCATCTTTTATTTTATGCGATTCATCATCAAATACTTCAATAAAAATCCTTCCTATAGTTTTTCGTTTTCCTTCAGGATCACTTTCTCCTGCAAGCGCATCCAAAAAACGTGCCGAAGCATCCACTCCTTTTACATTAAGTCCCATCCCTTCGTATTGTTTTAATACAGCCGAGAATTCATTTTTACGAAGTAATCCATTATTCACAAAAATACAATGTAGATTTTCTCCTATAGCTTTATGTAGTAATACAGCTGCGACAGTAGAATCGACACCTCCGCTTAATCCCAAAACAACTTTATCATTACCTACTTTTTCTTTCAGCTCTGCTACAGTAGAATCCACAAAAGAATCTGGCGTCCAGTCAGGTGAAATATTTGCAATCTTAATCAAGAAATTCTCTAATAATTTCTTCCCATCGGTAGAGTGATATACTTCAGGGTGAAATTGAATTGCATAAGTTTCTTCATTTTCAATCCTATATGCCGCATTCTCTACATCTCCTGTACTTGCCAGTCTAATCGCGCCAGTAGGTAATTTTTTAATTGTATCACTATGACTCATCCATACCTGCGAACCTGTTGTAATATCTTCAAAAAACTGTTCTCCTCCTTTTACGAATGATAAATTCGCTCTACCATATTCTCTTGTATTGGACGGAGCAACTTCTCCTCCGCTAAAATGTGCCAAATACTGAGCTCCATAACACACTGCCAATAGCGGTCTTTTTCCTCGAATTTCTGATAAATCAGGATGTGGAGCATCTTCTCCTCTAACCGAAAAAGGTGAACCAGAAAGGATTACTGCCTTAAAATCTGACACATTATCTGGTAAGTTATTGTAGGGATGAATTTCACAATATATATTTAACTCTCTAACTCTTCGTGCAATAAGCTGAGTATATTGCGATCCGAAATCTAAAATAAGTACGTTGTTTTGCATAGGCAAAAATAAAATTAAATTAATAACCCTGAAATCCTGAATAGAATAATTTTTCACTTTATTTATAACAGGTTATTTTTAAAGCATAGATCTTATCGTTTTCCTCATTATAATCTACTTTTTCATAATACTATCCAGATCCTTTTACTTTTGATTCCCTCATTAAATTGATTAACTTTAAGAAAAAAATTCGCACATGCCCGACATCATCTTTTCTTCAATTATCAGAGACTTAAAAGCTGCCTCAAAAATAAGGACCATCCTTTTAGATACTTTACACTAGCGACTTCAGATATTAACGGAACACCAAAAATGCGTACCGTTGTACTTCGAGAAACCAATGATCAACTACAACTTATTTTTTATACAGACAAAAGGTCTGAAAAAATGAATCATATCAAAGAGCATGATGCAGTTAGCTTATTATTTTTTGATACCGAGCGATTATTACAAATTTCAATACAAGCTAATGCTAAAATTATTACTGATGATTCCAAATTACAATCAATTTGGAATCAAATACCACAAAACTCCAGGAAAGAATACACTTCTAAACTATCCCCAGGTAAAGCTATAAAAAATCCTGAAGCAGTTGATTATCTAGAAGGGAAGCATTTTTTTTCGGTCATCAAATTAATTCCAAATCGTATTGAATATTTACGTTTGAAACGACCAAATCATATTAGGGTACTGTTTAAAAAAGAAAACACAAATTGGAAAGGTATGTTTCTGGTTCCGTAAACTATATAAAATATATCGTATCGGGAATTTCATAATACGTTTGATTCATAGTTAAAATCATACTAGAATGTAATATCTCATATCTAATAAATATGGCTTCATCTAAAAGCTAATACCTACTTACTTTTTCAAAACCAAAAACTGTCCTTTAAGAGCATCTAAATACTTTAGCAACATAGGTATCAAATCTTCTCCATATTCTAAATATAATTCAGAAAAGTTCGTATTACGTTCTTGTAAGCTTTGATTAGGAAACAATTCGTTTTGCATTGTTGTTAAACGCTTTACATGATCACTTAACTTCCTTTTTTGCGCTTTTAACAATCTCTTTTCTAACGCATCCAACCCTTTGAGTTGTTTTACTTCTTGTGCTTTTACAGCATTATAAAAAGTAACATCTGTTTGTTCTGCTAATGTATACATCTCTTCAAACTGTTTTTTAAGATGTTTACGCTGCGGGTCAAAATTGATATTTATATTAGAGATACGACGCACTTTGCGATTAATTAATTCATGCTGCTTTAAAAATAATTCTGTATCAGAAACATTTAATTTCTCAATTTTTTCTGCTTGTTTTTCAGTCTGAATCAGTGTCGAATTACGAAGTAAAAGCATTGGAAAAGGTATCTGAACAGCATCAAAATAATCTTTTAATTCAAACCAATATGCTAATTCACCACCTCCACCAATATAACATAAGTTAGGTAAAATAACCTCTTGATATAAAGGCCTCATCATAACATTGGGACTAAACCTCTCTGGGAACTCAGAGAGTTCTTTTAATATTTCACTCTTGCTCCAAGAAATATCTGTTTCGTTAACAAAATATTTTCCTTCATTTTCTATGATACGTTCTCTTAAACCTTCTGCTAGGTAAAAAAGATTGATTTCTCTGGGGTTTACTTGTACCTTATATCCTTGTAATTCTAATTCCTTTGTTTTTGGTAAAACTTTAGCATATGAAACTTGTTCTACCAGTTCTTTTTCTACATATGGAACAAAAAGTTGTTTCAAATCTGCATCATCCCCATCAATAATTACTAAACCATACGCTCCAAAAAGTCTATTTGCTAAATAACGGGTAGCTTCAGTAAGATTGCTGTGTTCTAAATATGCTTCTTTAAATAGTAATTTAAGTTGTTCTGCATTACGACCTAATCCGATTTCCGAAGAAAAAACCTCTAAAACTTTATCAAGCCCTTTTGTATCAAATCTGCCTACGGCCCCACCATCCTTACGATTCCATTGGATCTTTTTACCAAAAAGATTAAAATAATTAATCTCATCAAAATCATGATCTTCGGTCGCCATCCAATACACTGGAACAAAGTTATTTTCTGGATGCTTTTCTTTTAAAACCTTAGTTAGATTTATTGTAGAAATAATCTTATACAAAAAATATAACGGCCCTGTAAAAAGATTTAATTGATGTCCTGTTACAACGGTAAAGGTATTTTTAGTTTTAAGCAACTCAACATTTTCCTGAGTAGCTTCAGATATTGTAACAGATTTGTATTGATTTGCTAATGCACTAACAAGTATCTTTCTATTCTCATCAGAAAATGATTGTTTTTTCTCTTCAATTTGGTCTTTGAAGTTTTCTAATTTAGGAAAACGATTATAAAAAGGTTGTAATTCAGCTTTTTCGTCTAAATAATCACAAATAAGAGATGAAAAGTAATTCGTATCACGAAACGGAATACAGTCACTAGGCATACGTATGTTTTTTTTGAGAGGTTAAATATACATTAGATTGTGATTGTAAATCCTAAATTTTAGTTAATACAGATTATATCCTAAATTTAACTCGGTATTTTACCCTTTTAAAACTATCATCAATCAATGAAAAAAATAATATTCACTTTCTTTGTCGTAACGACATGTTTAACTTACTCTCAAAACAAATTACAATCTCCGGCAGAATTTTTAGGTTATGAAATTGGCGATCAATTTACACGTCATGCCGAAGTAATTAATTATTTCAACCATGTTGCTGATCATTCTAAAATGGTTACGTATCATACCTATGGAAAAACTAATGAACGCAGACCATTAACATATGCTATCATTTCTTCTGAAGAGAACATTAATAATATTGAGAACATCAGATTAGATAATCTCAGAAATGCAGGTATAGCAGAAGGTACGGCTTCACCCCAAACCGCAATTGTTTGGCTTAGTTATAATGTACATGGAAATGAGGCTTCTAGTACAGAAGCTGCAATGCAAACTATCTACGAACTTATTACCAAAAAGACATCCTGGTTACAAAACACAGTGGTTATTATAGACCCTTGTATTAATCCCGATGGTCGTGATCGATACGCAAACTGGTATAATCAGGTAAAAGCAACACCATATAACGTAGATCAATTGGCTACAGAACATAATGAACCTTGGCCAGGAGGAAGACCTAACCATTATTTATTTGATCTTAATAGGGATTGGGCTTGGGCTACTCAAGTAGAATCGCAACAGCGTTTAAAAGTATACAATACCTGGATGCCTCATGTACATGTAGATTTTCATGAACAAGGTATTAATGAGCCTTACTATTTTGCTCCTGCAGCAGAACCTTTTCACGAAATTATAACACCCTGGCAAAGAGATTTTCAAACACAAATTGGTAAGAATCATGCCAGGTACTTTGATGCAGAAGGCTGGCTATTCTATACGAGGGAACGCTTTGATTTATTATATCCAAGTTATGGAGATACTTACCCAACTTTTATGGGAGCAATCGGAATGACTTATGAACAAGCGGGTCATGGACGTGCCGGATTAGGTATTCAAACTGATGAAGGCTATATCTTAACTCTTAAAGACAGAGCTTTACATCATACAACAACTGGGTTATCAACAGTTGAAATTGCATCTAAAAATGTAGAAAAATTAACTACTGAGTTTAAGAAATTCTTTGAGAATTCTAATTTAAAATATAAGAGTTATGTTCTAACTGGAAAAGCTGACAAAATTAATGCGCTGACAAATTTATTGGATAAACATGAAATTAAATATGGATTCTCTAATACTGCAAAAATTTCAGGATTTAACTTTAAAGAAAATAAAGCAGGTAGTATTAATGGTAATGGAGCATTAGTAGTAAGCGTAAATCAACCCAAAGGAAAAATGGTAAAGGTGCTCTTTGAACCCGATGCAAAATTAAGCAATCCTCTTACCTATGATATTACCGCCTGGAGTATTCCTCATGCATACGGGTTAGATGCCATTGCGTCAACTTCATTAATTGCTGCAAATGGAAACAAAAAGACTACTACTATAAACAATACCGTATCTTCTTCTGGAGCTGGATATATAAGCAAGTGGAATAGTATTGAGGATGCTTCTTTTATGGCTGATTTATTGCAACATAATATCAGGGTACGTTTTAGTGAAAAAGATTTTACAAATGGTACCGAAAGCTTTAAAAAAGGGAGCTTAATTATTACAAAAAGTGATAATCGTAAAACTAAAAATTATGATCAAATAGTAGTTGACATTGCTAACAAACATTATCGTAAACTCTATACCACTCCTACAAGTTTCTCTGGCAATGGCGTAGATTTTGGATCTCCAGAAGTAAAACTAATTAATAATCAAAAAATTGCAGTATTAAAAGGTGATTATACTTCATCTTTAAGTTATGGAGAAATATGGCATTTCTTTGAACAACAACTAAAATTTCCTATTACTTCCATTGATACCAAATATTTCAAAAGAATCGACCTTAATAAATATGACGTGCTCATTATGCCAAACGGGTATTATAATGGATATCTCGATAAAACCACTTTGGATAAAATAAAAAAATGGGTGCGTAGCGGTGGAAAAGTAATTGCTATTGCTAACGCGGTAAGTGTTTTTGCTGATAAAGAAGGTTTTGACCTTAAGAAAAATGAAGCAAGTGAAAAAGATAAGGATTCTATAGGCAATCTTATTCCTTATGATCAACGAGAACGTAAAAGTGTCAAAGATTTTATTACAGGAAGTATTTTTAAAACAAAAGTAGATCCGTCCCATCCTATGGCTTTTGGATATGACGATACGTATTTTAGTCTAAAACTAGGAAGTAATTCTTATAAATTTCTTAAGGATGGTTATAATATAGCCTACATAGAACAGCCACAAAGTGTATCTGGATTTGCCGGAAAAGATGCCCTAAAAAACCTAAATAACTCTCTTGTCTTTGGAGAGTCTCAAATCGGTAGTGGAAGTATTATCTATATGGTAGATAATCCATTATTTAGATCCTTTTGGGAAAATGGAAAGCTTTTCTTTGTAAACGCTATCTTCTTTGCTAACAATAACAAGTTTAGAATTTAAAAATTGAATAGTCATGATTAACTCACAACTCTCTACAACTTTTAAAACAGTAGCACTATCTGCTATTGTACTTATGACAAGTTGTAATCAAAAGAAAGAACCTGTGGAAACCGAAACAACAAAAGAAACAGAAGAGACCGCAAATGTTTTATTAAAAGAATGGACAGGACCATATGGTGGTACTCCTGCATTTGATAAAATGACAGTTGCCGATATAAAACCGGCTCTTGAAAAAGGAATGGAACTTAATCTCAAAGAAATTGATGAGATTGCTAATAACACTGAAGCTCCTACTTTTGAAAATACAATCATTCCATTAGAAAAATCCGGAGCAGAATTAAGTCGGGTATTTACATATTATGGGATTTTAAGCGGTAATATGTCCTCGCCAGAATTTAGAGAAGTCCAGAAGGAAATGGCTCCTAAATTGTCTGAATTTAATTCTAAAATTTCTCAAAATGAGAAGTTATTTCAACGTGTCAAAGCAGTATATGACAATTCATTAAAAACACCTCTGGAAGCTGATCAGCAAAGAGTGGTACAGTTAACGTACGAAGGCTTTGCTATGAATGGAGCAGAATTAGATGAAGAAAAAAAGAAGCGTTATGCTGCGATCAATAAAGAACTTTCTGGAATATACACTAATTTCTCTAATAACATTTTAGCTGATGAAGAAGGGTATGTAACCTATCTTACAAAAGATCAATTAAGTGGTTTATCAGAACCTTTAATTAATGCATATGCAAAAGCTGCTACAGATAGAGGGCAAGAAGGTAAATATGCTGTAACCAATACCAGATCTTCTATGGATCCTTTCCTTACCTATTCTGATGAGCGTGACTTGCGTGAAAAAGTATGGAAAAATTACTATTCCAGAGGAGACAATGGGGATGATAAGGATAATAATGAAAATATTGCCAAAATTCTGAAATTAAGAAAAGAACGTGTCGCATTACTAGGATATGATAATTATGCAGACTGGAGATTACAAAATCGTATGGCGAAGAATCCAGAAAATGCAATGAAATTAATGAATGCCGTTTGGCCTGCTGCTATAGCCAGAGTAAAAGAAGAAGTAGCCGATATGCAAGCTGTGGCTAATGCGAACAAAGATAATATTACCATAGAACCTTGGGATTATCGTTATTACGCTGAAAAAGTAAGAAAAAAGAAATACGATCTCGATTCTGATGAAGTAAAACAGTACTTACAATTAGATAAATTAAGAGAGGCTATGTTTTTTGTTGCTGGTGAGTTATTTAATTTCAAATTCACACCTGTTGAAGAAGGTAAGGTTCCTGTTTTTCATGAAGATGTAAAAGTATGGGAAGTAAATGATAAAACTTCTGGAGAACATATTGGCTTATGGTATTTGGATCCATTTGCCAGAACCGGAAAAAGATCTGGAGCTTGGGCAAACACGTATAGAAGCCACACCACTTTTGATGGAAAAAAGACTGTACTAGGGTCTAATAATTCTAATTTTGTGAAGCCGGCTCCAGGAGAAGCTGTTTTAGTATCCTGGGATGATGCCACTACTTTTTTCCATGAATTTGGACATGCACTACACTTCTTTTCATCAGAGGTAAGATACCCAACCCTTAATGGTGGCGTACGTGATTACACAGAGTTTCAGTCTCAATTATTAGAGCGCTGGTTATCTACAGATAAAGTGATTGATAACTACTTAGTACATTATAAAACGGGAGAACCTATGCCAAAAGCATTGGTTGAAAAAATTAAAAAAGCGGCAACTTTTAATCAAGGGTTTGCTACTACAGAATACCTAGCCTCTGCCCTAATGGATATGAAATTTCATTTGGCAGATCCATCAAATATTGATGTTGATGCTTTTGAAAAAGAAACATTAACATCACTAAACATGCCCAAAGAATTGGTGATGCGTCATCGCACACCTCATTTTGGACACGTATTTTCTGGTGAAGGATATGCCACTGCATACTACGGATATATGTGGGCCGATGTACTTACTTCTGATGCTGCAGAAGCTTTTGCAGAAGCACCAGGTGGATTCTATGACAAAGAAGTAGCTGCTAAATTAGTAAAGTATCTTTTTGCACCTCGTAATGCAATGGATCCAGCAGAAGCTTATCAAAAGTTTAGAGGACGTGATGCAAAAATTGAAGCATTAATGAAAGATAGAGGATTTCCTGTTCCGAAATCTTAAATAGAAAATATTCTAAAAAAAAGCGCACTTGCGTTCTTAACAGAATGTAACGTGTGCTTTTTTTGTAATTTAGATTTTTGAATACTTTACACTTATGAATGATAGTATACGTCTCGAACCTGATAAAATCATTAAGACAATCGATTTACTAGAAAAAAGAGTAGCCGATCGATTTCCAAATTCAGGACTCAATACATTATGTCTACAATTTTTGAATACAACTCAAAAGACCAAACAAAATATCGAATGGATTTCATCTCCTAATATAACACTTAGAGTTTTTTCGTATTTGATTATATTGATTGGTTTAGGAGGTTTAGTTTATAGCATTACCTATATTGATCTAAAACTTGGAAAAACTACACTTGCCAATGTGGTTACGATATCAGAAGCTATTTTTAATGATATCATTTTATTAGGCGCTGCCATCTTCTTTCTGGTCTCTTTAGAGTCGAGGTTAAAAATGAAACGTGCATTAAAATCTCTTAATGAACTTAGAGTCATTGCACATGTAATTGATATGCACCAACTAACAAAAGATCCCAATGTTACTGACCTATCAGAATCTGCAACAGAAAACTCACCAAAACGTTCTTTTACCCCTTTTCAGCTTCAGAGATACTTGGATTATTGCTCAGAAGCAACAGCCTTAGTTGGTAAAGTAGCTGCATTATATTCACAAAGCCTACCCGATGAAAAAGTCGTTAGAGCAGTTAACGAAATTGAGATTCTAACTACTGGATTAAGCAGAAAAATATGGCAAAAACTCATTATTTTAAACAATTCAAATTCTCATAAAAACAAATAAGAACCATAAAGAATGGCATATAACATTGTTTTAATAGAACCCGAAATCCCTACAAATACTGGTAATATTGGTCGATTAAGCTTGGCCTCGGGATCAAATTTACACTTAGTAAAACCGTTTGGATTTGAGCTAAGTGACAAGAGGGTAAAACGAGCAGGACTAGATTATTGGAAACACCTCTCTCTAAATATATATGAAAATATTGAAGACTTTTTTGCCATGCATAAAAATAAAAAGATGGCGTTTTTCTCTAGTCATGGAGAAGCTGACCATTGGTCTGTAGATTATGAAGATGATATGTTCCTGATATTTGGAAAAGAGTCTGTAGGTCTCCCACAAAATATTACTCAAGCTAATCTTGATAGAACCTATAAAATTCCGATATATAATGACCATATTAGAAGTTTAAACCTTGCAAATGCTGTAAGTATCGTAATATATGAGGCATTAAGACCTTAGTTGACATTACATTATTTCTAAGTAAAAAAATCATCTTAATTTATCAATCATGAAAACAATAAAATTTCTATTTACAATCGTACTCCTTTCAGGAATACTGATCTCTTGTAAAAAAGATCCAGAACCCAAAACACAAGCAATCAAAAACAAGGAATTTAATGTAGATTTTGAGAAGTTTACACTTGACAACGGGTTACAAGTAATTTTTCATAGAGATACATCTGATCCTGTAGTTGCAGTAGCATTAACTGCACATGTTGGTTCTGCTCGTGAGATCGAAGGAAGAACTGGTTTTGCTCACTTATTTGAGCATTTACTTTTTCTGGAATCAGAAAATCTGGGAAAAGGTGGATTAGATAAAATGAGCGCACGTATTGGAGGATCCGGGGCAAATGGTTCTACAAGCAGAGATCGAACTAATTATTACCAAACTGTCCCTAAGGATGCCCTTGAAAAGATGATCTGGGCAGAAGCTGATAAACTAGGGTTCTTCATTAATACTGTTACCGACCCTGTTTTGGCTAAAGAAAAACAAGTAGTTAAGAATGAAAAACGTCAAAGTATCGACAATCGTCCTTATGGACATGTTGATTATATAATTGGCAAAAACATGTATCCTGCAGATCATCCATACAGCTGGCAAGTAATAGGATCTCTCGAGGATCTGCAGAACGCAACATTACAAGATGTAAAAGATTTTTATAACCGTTGGTATGTTCCTAACAATGTAACACTAACAATTGCAGGAGATTTTGATGCTGATCAGGCAAAAGAATGGGTACATAAATACTTTGATGAGATTAAAAGAGGAAAAGACATTCCAACCCTCGAAAAACGTCCTGCGATCTTGAACGAAACCAAAAAATTATATTATGAAGATAATTTTGCACGACTTCCACAATTAACCATGACATGGCCTACGGTTCCAGTATATCATCCTGACTCTTACCCTCTACAAGTATTAACCAGTTATCTTTCTGAAGGAAAAAAAGCTCCTTTCTATAAAGTATTAGTAGAAGAAAAGCAATTAACTTCTGAGGTTACCATGTATAATGCTGGATCAGAATTAGCTGGGCAGTATGAATTAATTATTCGTGGTTTTGAAAAAACGAACTTAAACGATGTTGATAAAGCAATTAAAACAGCTTTTACTAAATTTGAAACCGAGGGTATTTCTCAACAAGATTTGGATCGTATAAAAGCTGGTCAAGAAACCGCTTTTTATAACAGATTATCCAGTGTACTCGGTAAAGGGTTTCAATTAGCACAGTATGAAATCTTTGCTGGAGATCCTGGCTTTATTAATCAGGATGTGCAAAATATACTGGCAGTAACTATTGATGACATTACTAGAGTATATAACCTGTACATTAAAGACAAGCATTATATTGCCACCAGTTTTGTTCCTATTGGTAAGACCGACTTAATACTTAATAATTCGACACTTGCTGAAGTTGTGGAAGAGAAAATCGTTGAAGGAGCTGAAGAAACTTTTGATGCTAGCATTACTGCAGAATATGAGAAAACACCTTCTTCTTTTGATCGTTCTCTAGAGCCTCCATATGGAGAAAGTCCAGAGGTCAAAATACCTGAATTATGGCAAGAAAATCTTAGTTCAGGACTAGAGATATACGGAATTCAAAATAGTGAAGTACCGCTTGTTCAATTTAGAATGAATATCAGAGGAGGATTATTATTAGAAAAGTCAGACAAAATTGGTGTATCCAACCTCTTAGCACGACTAATGACTAAAGGAACACAAAATAAAACTCCAGAAGAGCTCGAAAATGCGATCGAAAGCCTTGGTGCATTTATTACAATCTCGGGAGGAAATGAAAACATAGTAATACAAGGTAGTACTCTTTCCAAAAATTATGACAAGACCATACGCTTGATAGAAGAAATGATCCTTCAACCCAGATGGGATGTCAAAGAGTTTGGATTACTTCAGCAAAGTGTTATTAGTGAAATTCAACAAGGAAAAGCTAGTCCTAGAAATATCGCAAACAACCAATATGCTAAACTTATTTATGGAGAAGGTCATATTCTTTCTCATGATAATTTAGGCACAGAAGCATCTGTCATGTCTATAACTATTGATGATCTTAAACAATACTATAACCAAAATATTTCACCTAGCATTACTAAGATGCTTATCGTAGGAGATATTACAAGTTCTCAAGTAAAAAACTCGTTAGCAACGCTCAATAACAATTGGCAAACTAAAGAAGTTAGATTTCCAGATATAGACACACCTAAAGCTCCAGAACAGTCCAAAGTATATTTTTATGATGTCCCGGATGCAAAACAATCACAATTACGATTTGGATATCCTGCCCTGGCTGCTACAGATACTGATTATTATCCTGCACAAGTTATGAACTATCGATTAGGAGGTGGGGGTTTTGCCTCTCAGTTGACACAACAATTGCGTGAAGGTAAAGGATACACCTATGGTATACGCTCTGGATTTTCTGGTAGTACTATCCCAGGACCATTTAGAATATCAAGTGGTGTACGATCCAATGTTACTTATGAATCTGCAGAGTTGATTAAACAGATTCTTAATAATTACGGTAAAAACTATAATCAAGATGATTTAGAAATCACAAAAAGCTCTTTAATAAAAAGCAACGCCAGAGCCTTTGAGACTTTAAACTCTAAATTGAATATGTTACTTAACATTAGTTCTTTTCAATATCCAAAAGATTATGTTACCCAACGAGAATCTATTGTAAATAATATGACTGTAGAAGAAGTTAAACAGTTGGCTAATAAATATCTTAATCCTAACAAAATGACATACCTTGTAGTAGGTGATGCCAAAACACAATTAAAGAAATTAGAACAATTAGGTTTTGGCACTCCGATTTTGTTAAACGAAAACAATGATAAGGTAAAGGACTAAAGCGACAAAATGTAAACAGATGAAATCACTAGTAATATATTCGACTATTCTGTTTACTATCATGCTATTATTTTGTTCTTGTTCTAAAACCAAGAAACGTAATAACGATCCTCAAAATTTATTATTTGAGGATCATTTGCTTCCCATGGTTCAAGTGATTTCTGAACCTCGTTATTACAATATTTTAGATAGAATGAAGCATTATAATATCCCTGGAGTTAGTATAACCACTATAAAAGATGGGAAAATAGACTTGGTAAAAGAATATGGTTACGCCAGAAAAGAAGATCATATAGTCGTTGATCAAAATACTAGATTTCAAGTGGCTTCGATTAGTAAATCGATCACTGGGCTGACAACAATACAACTAAGAGATCAGTGCGTATTAGACCTTGACGAAGATATTCGCACTTATCTAAAATCCTGGGAGCTACCAGAAAATGATTTTACCAGTAAAGCTTCAATAACACTGAGAATGTTACTCAATCATACTGCCGGAGTTTCAAATTTTAATGCCAGTGGGTATACTACAACAGAAAGACTTCCCAGTTTAGACGAGACTCTTAATGGTATTGGAAACAATCCCGGATTTTCTATGGATACCATACCAGGAACAGTATATAATTATTCTAATCCTGGATATTCAATTGTTCAAAAGGTATTAGAAGATATTACAGGTAGCCCCTTTGCTGATTTGGCAAAAGAAAATGTACTAGAACCTCTAGGAATGACTCATAGTACTTTTGAGACCATTTTACCAAATAAGAACAATGTCGAATACTCCTATTCCTACACTACAAAAGGAAAAGTGAGGAAAGGCTATTGGCATAATACGCCGAGAAAGACTTCTGCAGGATTATGGACCACCCCTTCTGATTTAGCAAAAATGTGTATAGCACTTCAAAAATCATTAACTACAGAAGAAGGGAATATTTCAAGAGGTTCTGCAAATGAATTGATGGAAGGCGATAAATATGGTCTGGGGCTTGACCTAAGAGGAAAAGATGATTATTTTAGTTTTTCGCATAGCGGAAGAATTGCTGGTTTTTTTAGTTATATGGTGATGTACCCATATACTGGCGATGGCATTATTATGACCACCAACTCTGATAATGGAGAGGATTTATTTCGAGAAATCCTAAGAGGCTTATGTGAACTTAATTCCTGGGATATTATACTTCCAAAAAAGATTAAAACAATAAAAATTCCTTCAGATACAAAAAACAAATATTTAGGTACTTACATCGGTAATAAGAACCATGAAATCATAACTGTTGAAATTAAAAAAGATGGTGATCACCTGATCATGACTGATCTTAGCAATACTACAACTTATCCTCTTCGAGCATTATCCAATACCAAATTTATTGATATTACCTATGGTAAATATGTAGAATTTATAAAGGAAGAAAAAGAAAACTTTTCGGTTGTTTGGGATGACGAGTATAAGTTTACAAAAAAATAGTACATTACTCTATCAATCATAAAAGAGTTGATTAAAGTAATCTGATGTCAATATAAAAATGGAAAGTAATCTTATCCATATTCTAAAAAAATGGGATGGTATTCATACCGATTACTTAATAGCCTGTTATGACCATAACCATCATGATATTTCATTTTTTGAATCCTTAGTAAACATTACATATAATACCACAGCACTTCAAACTGCTACTACCTGGCTTATTAAGCATCATTACGATCATAAAAAAACGCTCCCACAACATTTAATAAATGAACTACTAAGCAATAGTACCAAGTTAAAAAATTGGGAAGCCAAATTACATATACTACAATTACTCCCAAAAGTTCTCATTAGTACTTCCGTTATTAATACTTTGGATCTGTTTGTAAGAGCATGTATTATTAGTAAAAAAAAGTTTGTTCGAGCTTGGGGGTATCAAGGGTTTTATGAAGTAACAAAACATATCCCTGAATATAAACAAGAGCTTAGAGTACTCTGTCAAAATGCTATGCAAGCTGAAAGTGCTTCCATCAAATCCAAAGTGAGAAAAATTTTAATGCATTTGGATAAAAATAACTGACGAAGCTACTTTCATTGATGCTATGTTTTATTTTTTTACAAAACCATAATTATAGCATTCTTTGTATGGCTTGTTGCGGAATTTTCTTAAGGAAACTTCCCAACGAATCATTAAGATGCAAAATTGTAATGAATTCAGTTGAGGAATTCATACACAATGGGCTATACACCTTATTCTAACATGTTTTTAAATTGAATTCATATATAGATATCCTAAGTAAATTAGGATAATTAACATGATAACTTTTAATAACCATCCAATTATAGCATTCTTTTTTAACTCTCTTTGATTATAAAAAGTGTCAAATTTCTTCCTTCCTAAGTGCCAAAAATAGCGAATAATTGCTCCAAACCATTCAGAAGAGTTAAGTTCAGCGTCTGCCTCGGTTTGCCAATTCAACCCTTCCTTTTTTTTCAATTCACCTTTTTTAGAATCCTTAGTCATATGATTAGTCTTTTTGAGTGTGCCTTATCGGTCTCCAAATTCGATAATGTGTTACAACATGGCAATATGATTAGTTGATGTAAGTAATTTAGAAAATCTTTTAATTTATAAACCATTATAGAAAAATGAACAAGAAATAAATGTGAAGAGTATATTTTACCAACAATTATCAATCTTAAATAGCTATATTTAGATTGAGAAAAAATCAATAGCCTAGTTTGCTTAATCAATTTTATGCCTTCGTCCATTAAAACTTATGAGTTTGTAGATCGATCAAATGATCAAATGACTTTTGATATTAAGAAAACAGAAGGTATGTATGAGGCAAACAAAGGCAAACTAGATGAACCTCATCGTCATCATTTCTATACTATACTCTTTATAAAAAAAGCTAAAGGAAAACATATCATAGATTTTACAACCTATGACCTGGAGAATCACCAGGTATTTTTTATAAGTCCCGGACAAATTCATCAGGTCATCGAAGAACATAAATCTTATGGTTGGGTAATTACATTCTCCAGGCAATTTCTAACCGAAAATAATATTGACTATCATTTTATTGAAGATATTAATCTTTTTACAGATTATGGGAAATCACCTCCTTTACCTTTAAATTCTGAACAGGTAGACATATTAAATATGTACTGTGATCAAATCTACAGTACTCTACGCTCTCATACAAAATTTAAATATCATGCTTTGGGAGCATTACTTAAATTATTCCTCATATCCTGTAATAACATTTGTGATCTGGATCAAAAAAACACCCAACAGATTCATGCTGGATCCACAATATTAAAGGATTACAAGACCTTAGTTGAAAATCATTTTTCAGAATGGCATTTGGTTCATCAATATGCAGAAGCATTACACGTCACACCTGATCACCTTAATCGAACTGTAAAATCTTTAATCGGTAGAACAGCAAAAGAATATCTCCAATCACGTATCACAATTGCCGCAAAGCGCATGTTATTCTTTTCTGATCATACTACTAAAGAAATTGCTTATGCACTTGGGTTCTCTGAGCCATCCAATTTTAGTAATTTTTTCAAAAAATGTACAGGAATCTCACCTTCTCAATTTAAAAAGTAATCCAATATCGGATTTTGATATGACTACCTCGTATTCTTATATTCTTTTTAGACTTAAAAAGTATCAATTTTGTAGTGTAATAAAGAAATACCATATAAAAGAAAGGATATAAAATGAAAACTATTGTGCATAAAGCAGATACCAGAGGAAAAGCAGATCACGGATGGTTACACTCTAATCACTCTTTTAGTTTTGCCAACTATTATAACCCCGAAAGAATGAATTTTGGTGCTTTAAGGGTATTAAATGATGATATAGTGTCGGCGGGAATGGGATTTGGTAAACATCCACATGATAATATGGAAATTATCTCTATTCCATTAGAAGGAGATCTAGAACATAAAGATAGTATGGGCAATACTACGGTTATAAAACAAGGTGATATACAAATAATGAGTGCCGGTACCGGAATTTTTCATAGTGAGTACAATAAAAATAATGATGCTCCCGTAAAATTTCTGCAGATCTGGATAATTCCTAATCAAAAAAATGTAGTACCGCGTTATGATCAAATTACTTTGCAAGAAAGTGAATTAAAAAACCAATTATTACAAGTCCTCTCTCCTAACTCTGAAGATTCTGGAGTTTGGATTCATCAGAATGCCTGGTTTCACATAGGAAAGTTCGAAAAAGGAAATTCTATATCCTATGAATTAAAGAATCCTAATAATGGAGTATACGCATTCATACTTGAAGGAGATATGAATATAGAAGGACAAAGCCTAAACAAAAGAGATGGATTTGGTGTCTGGGATACTACTAAAATTAATGTTATCGCAGATAGTGAATCCAAAATATTACTAATGGAAGTACCAATGTCAATTTAAAATCATTAATAATGGAATTAATACAAAACCTAAAATGGCGATATGCCACCAAAAAATTTGATCCAACACAGAAAATTTCTGAAACTGATCTCGAAAAAATCAAGGAAGCGATTTCGTTATCTGCTTCATCTTATGGGTTACAACCGTATACTGTTTTAATTATAGAAAATTCAGAATTACGCAAACAACTACAACCTGTATCTTGGGGACAATCCCAAATAGTCGATGCATCATACTTGGTTGTTTTTTGTAATCATACCAAAGTAGGGGCAGAAACCATTGATAGTTATTTAAAATTAAAAGCAGATACCCAAAATCTTAACATTGAAGATCTAGAAGGATATGGAGACTTTATGAAGTCAAAAATTGGAGAATTAAATGATGATGCCATTAAGAACTGGACAGCAAGACAAACATATATAGGTTTGGGTAATTTGTTAGCCGCCTGTGCAGAGCTAAAAATAGATGCATGTCCTATGGAAGGTTTTGAACCCGACGAATATGATACCATTTTGGGATTATCAGAAAAAGGTTTATCTGCATCAGTAATTGCTACAATTGGATATCGATCTGATGAGGATATAACTAAAGATAGTAAAAAAGTACGCAAACCTATTTCAGAATTATTTCAGGTATTATAAAATATCAAAGTAAAGTAAGGAGGTCTATATGTGAAAAATTTAGACCTCTTTATATTACAAACCCTATTTCTTATTTAAACCTATTTTAAAACATCTAAATTACAAGTCTTTTTTAGGCACAATTTTAATTG
Source organism: Aquimarina algiphila (assembly GCF_007489275.1). GTDB lineage: Bacteria > Bacteroidota > Bacteroidia > Flavobacteriales > Flavobacteriaceae > Aquimarina > Aquimarina algiphila. The sequence goes on along the minus strand of NZ_VLNR01000005.1, from coordinate 78,535 downwards.
CTAATTCTAAAAAAAAGTGCAATTATTACGTTTTAAAACTCTAAAAATTATCAGATCATTTTTTTATCATTCAAATCTCTAAGAAGGTTATCGTATTTACTTATAAAAATTAAATAAAAACACGAAAATCATATTTTTTAATGAATTATTCATAAAAATACTATAAAAACCACTTCTAATATTATCATATTGTTAACATAATGCTTATTTTAACCAATAATTAAGATGATTATTTTTCAATAAAATGATTCAAAATTTGAAGAATAATCACCTTCTTCCTTTAGAGTATTGAATAATTCAAAACGTTCACCTTAATTCAATTAAAAATACTTCAATTCACTTTTTTCGCCCTCCTTTTTTCGCAGGAAATTCATTAGCGAAACTTTAAGATTTTGTGTTGTTTTTTTAAATACATTTGCCGCCGATTTAAACGAACAAAATAAAAAGAACAAAATAAAATTTTAAATAATGATCAAAAAATTACCATTTCTACTAGCTGTTGTTGTAATCTTATTTTCATGTGAAGCAGAATCATTTGATTCATCAATCCCAACTCAGGAAAATAATACAGAAGAAGTACCCCCAGGAGATTCAAATCCAGAAATTACTAATCCTAATGATGGAACTATTAAAGAATAATTTGCCACAAATTTACCTAACAAAATAAAATTTATAATGATGATCAAAAAATCACTATTTCTACTTGCTATTGTTACTACTTTATTTTCATGTGAAGCAGAATCGTTTGATGAAAGCATTGCAACTATAGAAAACACTCCACAGGAAACTCCTGATGTTGAACCAGGAAAAATTATTGACACTTATATTGAAAATGATGGTGGCTTAAACAACTAAACTTTTTGTTTTACCACAAATTTGCCCAACAAAATAAAATTTATAACGATGATCAAAAAATCATTATTTCTACTTTCAGTTATTACTATCTTATGTTCTTGCGAAGCAGAATCATTTGAAGAAAGTATTGCTACCACAGAAAACACTCCACAGGAAACCCCTGATGTTGAGCCTGGAAAAATTATTGACACCTATGTTGAAAGCGACCACGGTCTAAATAATTAAGACAAAAAGAGATCAATATTTCTCTTTTTTAAAAAATAGTTCTCTTAACAATTTAGAGTTAGCCAAAAACATAAAAAAAGAGCCTGCTATTTAAAGAAAAGAAGCCCAAATGGGCTTCTTTTTGTATTAGAATTAAGTTGTATTATATATCTACTTAAAGAAGTTAGATTGTTTACTAGATAGGTTCTCCATACAAATCAAAATCTTCTGCTTCATATATTTTGACTGTCGTAAATTCTCCTGTTTTAAGATAGTGTTTGGATGCATCAACCAATACTTCATTATCCACATCTGGAGAATCAAATTCGGTTCTACCTACAAAATAATTCCCTTCTTTACGATCGATAACTATTTTGTATTCATTACCAATTTTTTGTTGATTCAATTCCCATGAAATTTGAGATTGAATTTCCATAATTTCATTTGCACGGTCCATCTTTATTTCCTCAGGAACATCATCTTCAAGATTAAAGGCATGTGTATTTTCTTCATGTGAATATGTAAAACACCCTAAACGTTCAAAACGCATTTCTTTTACCCAATCTCTTAATGTCTCAAAATCCTCTTGTGTTTCTCCTGGATATCCAACAATAAGTGTGGTTCGAATTGTCATTTCTGGAACTGCATTTCTAAACTCCTTAAGTAACTTAGTTGTTTTTGCTTTAGTTGTCCCTCGTCGCATCGATTTTAATATTGGATCAGCAATATGTTGAAGCGGGATATCAATATAGTTACATACTTTTGGTTCTTCTTTCATTACCTTAAGTACTTCCATTGGAAATCCAGTTGGGAATGCATAATGCAAACGTATCCATTCAATACCATCTACCTTTACCAATGCTTTTAGTAAATCTGCTAGTTTTCTTTCTTTATAAAGATCCAAACCATAATATGTCAAATCCTGAGCAATAAGAACCAATTCTTTGACTCCGTCGGCAGCTAATTTTTCTGCTTCGGTTACAAGCTCTTCAATTGGTGTTGATTTATGACCTCCTCGCATCAAAGGGATTGCACAAAATGAACATGGACGATCACATCCTTCAGCAATTTTAAGGTACGCATAATTCTTTGGTGTCGTGGTTAAACGCTCTCCAATTAATTCATGCTTATAATCTGCTCCTAAAGCTTTTAATAACCCTGGAAGTTCGGTTGTACCAAAATATTTATCCACATCTGGAATTTCTTCTTCTAAATCTGGTTTGTATCTCTCGGATAAACATCCAGTTACAAAAACCTTATCAACTGTACCCTGCTCCTTCTTTTGCACATACTCCAAAATAGTATTTACAGACTCTTCTTTTGCATTTGCAATAAAACCACAAGTATTAATTACAACAATATTACCCTCCTCTTCATGAACCACCTCTTTGTTGTTTGCGCGCAATTGTCCCATCAGCACTTCGCTGTCATATACATTCTTACTACAACCTAATGTGACTACATTGATTTTATTCTTCTTTAATGTCTTTGTTCTCATATATTCTGGATAAAGGTCTGCAAAGATACGAGGATTAACTAAAGATCACCCTATAAATCCAATAACTCTGAATGTTACCTCTTCTCTTTATTAAACCTTTTGTAAATTAAAGAGTCTAAATCTGTAAAACCTCAGTCTATGAAAAAGGTTGTTATATATAGTATAGCTATCACATTGTTGATGAACGCTTCATGCTCTGATAATGAATCTACAGATCAAACCTCTGATGAAACTATTATTACAGATACTACAAATAACAATACTCTGTATTTTCCACCAATAGATTCTGCTATTTGGGAAACACTATCAGTTCAAGAACTTGGATGGAATACTAATAAAGAACAACCTCTATATGATTTTCTCGAAGCAAAAGGAACGAAAGCATTTATTATTCTAAAAAACGGAAAAATAGTTATAGAAAAATATTTCAACGGATCTATTGCAACTGATATTAATCCTTGGTATTCTGCGGGAAAAACGCTCACGGCATTTACCGTTGGAATTGCGCAAGAAGAAAACCTACTAGACATTGATGAACCATCTGCTACCTACCTAGGTTCTGGATGGGCAAATATCTCTAAAGAACAGGAGGATGCTATCACAATAAGAAGTCACCTAACCATGACAACCGGTTTGGATTATACTATTACTAATCAAAATTGCACTGATCCTGACTGTTTAACTTACCTCAATGCTCCTGACAATTTTTGGTATTATCACAATGCTACTTATACCTTGGTCACCGATATCATTTCAAAGGCTTCTAATCAAGACTATAATGTATACTTTGATACAAAAGTAAAAAACAAAATCGGTATGGACGGTAGTTGGATAAAACTTGGTTTCTCTAACATTTACTATAGTACAGCACTAAGCATGGCACGTTTTGGATTATTGAACCTAAATAAAGGAGCATGGGATTCTACTGAGGTCCTTAATGACACGAATTATTTTTCGGAAATGACAACCACATCACAGGTATTAAATCAATCCTATGGCTATTTATGGTGGTTAAACGGAAAACCAAGCTTCAGAGCTCCCGGATTTGAAATATTATTTATGAGTGAATTAATACCAGAAGCGCCAGATGATCTAATTGCAGGTCTTGGCAAAAATGATCAAAAACTATATATAGTTCCTAGTCAAAACCTTGTAGTAGTTAGAATGGGTAATGATACTGGGGAAGCACTATTAGGACCTTCTAGTTTTGATAATGATTTATGGGAGAGAATCAATGCATTAATAAATTAATCCTTTTTTTAAAAAGACACTCTAAACGTTACATTTGGTGTTAGCCCTAAAGGGAATTCGTTTTCTTCCTGAAGTGCATTATTCTGATCAATTCTGTAATATTTATTGATTACATTTTGACTATTTGTAAGGTTCCAAACAGATACCCCTGTATGGGCTAAAACTCCTTTAGCTATTTTAAAATCATAGGTTGCCGAAATATCTAACCTTAAATATTCATCCAACCTACTACTATTTATTTTTTCAAAGTTAATATCATCACCTGATATAGGGTTATCTGCTATTGGCTTGGTGGTAGGTAACCCAGAATTCCAATTTACCCCAGTTGATATTTTTAAATTATTAATTGTATATGATGCTCCTACTGCTAAAGAATGTCGTATATCTATATTGTTAGGAAACTCTTCATCGCTAAAGGCGGTAAAAATGTAATTGTTCTGAGCATGAGAATAACTCATCCATGTATTAATATCATTAAATCTTTTATTAATTAAAAAATCAACTCCAATTACGGTGTATTCGCCGATAGCGTCTTCTAACTCAAATTCATTACGAAACCTCTGTCCTTTGGCTTTTATCCCTTCTACTGTTTTATAATACCCCTCTATACTCATTAACAACCCTTTTCTATTATAATACAATCCTAAAGATGCTTGCTTACTTTTTATAATCGGTATTTCTTCTTCTTCAGACAGTATCCATTTTCTTTTTTCTATTCCCAAAAAATCATTTTGTTCATTTATTAATTGAGAAATGTTTTGATGTTTAAACTCCCCTAATACTTCTACATTAAAATATTTAAGAAATTTTTGGTTAAACGACAATCTTGGTTCAATAATGTGGCTATCAAATTTCTCATTAAAATTATATCGTACTCCAACATTTACTTTGGTTGATTTAGATTTATAATATAATTGAGAAAAAGTGCTATGCGTTCTTATTACTCTATTCTCTTTTATTCTAAACGGCGGTTCATCTATATCATTTAAAGTAGAGACTCCTGTTTCTATAAATTGATATCCATTGAGAAGTGTTATAGCTTCATTAAAATCATAATATGTTTTTAATTTTGCTCCTGTTTCTGAGACTATATTTTCTTGCAAAAATCGTTGCCCATCCTGAAAGTTTGCATTGACGGCTTTAAGTAAATAGTCTGTTTCATATACCTGAAGAACAGACTTAAATGTTTCACTCCAACTCCTCTCGTACCAAACTCCTCCTGCAAAACTATTTTGCATTAAACTACTTTGACGGGATTCTTCTATAGTATTAGTATTAATATTTTCTGTAAATACTAATTCATTATTTATGGCCAAAAAATTAACTCTTAGGTTATCATTATCAGAAATATTATAATTCCACCGTAAACCAACATCATAAAAATCAAATATTATGTTTTCATTTTCAGGTGTTAGCTCACTATCCTGAGAAATTCTCTTAAAATACTCTTCATATGTAGGGCTTTCTACAACATCGCTTATCGATTTTCTTCCGGCTATTTGTAATGAAGATTTTTTTCCTATGGGGATATCCATAAAAGCATCTGCATTAATCATATTTAATCCAACACTCATATTGAAATCATCATTAACATTCTCATCTGTATTCATTATGATTGTTCCCGACACTCCATCTGTATATTCTGCATTTGTTCCATTTTTTAAAAGTACAGCTTTCTTGGTAAGCCTTGGGTTAAAAGCAGATATCAATCCGAAAAAATGACCAGATTGATACATTTTTATACCGTCCCAAAGAATTAAATTTTGGTCATGGGTTCCTCCTCTTATATTAATATTAGACACTGTTTCATCTGCACTATGAATTCCAGGTAATGCCTGTACTGTTTGTAAAACATCTGTTTCTATAAGTCCGGGAAGAATATCAAAATTATTATAATCGATTTGCAAACTACCATCTGCAGATTTATCAATTCCCTTGGTGATATAATCATTAAGTATAACTTCTGATAATGTTTCTATTTTTGGATTCATAAAAATGGGAGCACACTCATTTGGCCTAAAAGAATCAGCCAACCGATATATCGTTCTATACCCTAAATGCCCTATTAAGATAGTTTCACGTGGGTTTGAAATCTCTAATTCAAAGCTTCCATCTTCTTTACTTATCGATGAGTTCTTTTTTCCTTGAATAGTTGCACTTTCGAGAGGAAGTCCTGTACGTTTGTCTTCTAATTTTCCACAAATAACAAAAGACACATTTTTTTTATTAATAGAAATAAAGTTATTTGCAAGTTTACTAAACTTCAAACTTGTTTCTTTCTTTAGAAATTCTAGAATTTGTTCAATCGAAATATTTCTTTTTGGTTTTGATACATAAATATCTTCTATCGTATCATCTGCATAAGTAAATTTATATTCGAAACGGTTTTCAAGATCAGAAATAATATCGACTAATAATATCTTATCATTTGAATTCTGGCTATAAGACAAGAACGCAAAAAATGCAAAAAAAAGCCGTAATAATATGTTACTTTTTTGGCTTGTCTTTAAATAGTTTGATGTTATTGGTTGAGTCAAGGGTATAGTTAAGATCTAGGGGTAATGTTATTGATTTTAAGCCTTCTTCTAAATTTGTATGCACAAAACCTCCCGTAAATATACGCGAAGTATCTATATTCTCTAACGAAAAAACAACATCATATTGTCTTTCGAACTCATTAATTACCACATAAAAAGGAACACTCTTAAAACTACTTACATTACTCATCCATTCTGGCTGTTGATTTAATGTAGTATCAGAAGTTATCATTCCTTTTACAACTTTAAAAGTTTTACCTGCCGGTAATTTCTTTATATGATTTTTATATTTCACATTAACCAATCCTTCAAAGCATTGTACTTCAAAATACCCTTCACGATTCTTGACATTAAATTGTGTACCTAGCACACTCACTTTACCTGCATCTGTAATCACATCAAATTTTGATCCTTTAGCTACTTTAAAAAAAGCTTCTCCTTCGAGAGTTACTTCTCTTTTAGTAGTCCAGTCATTTTTATTAAATGTTATTTCTGACTTTGAATTTAACATTGCAGTAGAAGCATCTGGCAATTCTACAGAAATCTTCTCACTGATCATTGTCTCTATATTTGTATTAGAGTTTAGGAAGAAAAGCGACCCTATACCTACTAATATTGCAAAAGCTGCTGCGATCTTAAGAAATGGTTTATACCAAGTATTATGTTCGACAGCAGGTGTTTTTTGTTGATCCAGCTTTGCATAGAAACTATCCAAATCTGCTACTTCAGAAACTTCAGAAGCTTTAAAGTTTTTGGCTCCTTCCATGATTTTGATATGCATATCATAATCATCCAATTTTTTGAATGCTTCCAGCTCTTCTTTGGTTAATTCCCCAATCAACCATTTTTCTATGAGATATTCTTTATTCATTTTTTTACACCCTTCTATATATAAAACAACTTAATGTTTCTTTTTCCTTTACAATTATTTAAAACCTTCTATTTCGCTTTTTAATTTTTTATATGCTGTATAGATTCTATTCTCCACTGCCTTACGCGTTACACCAAGCATTTCTGCGATTTCGATATGTTTTTTCCCTTCTACTTTATTTAATAAAAAAGCGACTCGCTGATCTTCTGTTAACCTGCTCAATGCAATCTGATACTTTTTCAAAAACTCCTTTTCTTCTATAATAAACTCTGGTGACTCATTTGTATATTCTTTTGGTTTATTCTCTCTGTGTCGTAGCACTACTTTTTGATGTTTTATCTCATTAAGCATCATATTTTTTGCAACACTGAAAACAAAAGCTTTTGCTTTAGAGGGAGTAACTTTTTTACAGTTATCTAATAACTTAATAAAAGCATCTTGCATTTTATCATTAGGACTCAGTGACTCACCATATTTATAATATAGATAGTTGTATAAATCTTTTGAATATTTCGTATAGATCTTAGAAAACATCTTTTCTTCGCAGACATCTTCTTGCAGCTCTTTTGGCATTTTTATAAAGTTTCTTGGGTTTAAATTTAGAAAAAACTAAAATAAAAAAGGGATTTTTAATATTTAGTTGTTATAATAGTATAATCTTATATTTGAAAAGATTGCAGCTTATGAATACAAAAACCAGTTCAATTCTATTTCTTTTAACATGGGGTATTACCATGTTCATCACATCTTGTAGAAGTGAATCAGATGAATTATTACAAGACACAAATAATCAATACCTTAGTTCAGATTCTAAAATAGCTGGGTTGATTTTACGTGCCGTAACTAATGACGGTTCTGTAGATGACTCTATTGATAAAGCAAGTTGTTTTAGTATAAAATTTCCGTTCACGATTACAGCAAATAGTCAAGTAATAAATTATAACACTATAGACGACATTGCAGCCAACCAAGGACTTTTTAATGATACTGATCCAATAGTGTTTAGTTTTCCAATAACTCTAATATTTAATGACTTTACAGAAATTGCAGTTAATGATGATACACAACTACAAGGACAGGTAAACAATTGTAATGGTCAAAACGATAGTATCGCTTGTATTGATTTTGAATACCCACTTTCTGCTTCTGGTTTTGATTCACAAAATGAATTAATACTTAAAGTGGATTTTGAAAATGATAAGGACTTTTATGATTTTATAGACGGGCTAAATCGAAATGATTTTGTTAACCTGGATTTTCCTATGACTGTTCTTATTTCTGATGGTGCTGTCTTAAGGGTTAGCAGTCTTGGAGAATTAGAAAACACTTTTGATGATGTACTTAGAAATAGATGTAATTAAATCATTATCACTTATTTTATATTCATTAATAACACAAAAAAATCACTTAATATCATACAAATAAATTAAAACCCATAATCATCTTACTCTACAAACCAAAACCTATGTCAAAATTACCTAAACAGGCGTCAAAACTTGGATTGCTGTTAAGCGGGGCTTTCTTAATAGCGTATTGCATTTTTATGATCTATTTGACGTTTGACCTCAACAATTAAAACCCACACCCCTCTTTTTTTACAAAAGAGGGGATTTTTATATTTTATTCAATGTATGAAACAGGCATCTTACGTTCTTTTGTAACTTTTTCGTACGCATGACCCAATTGCAATAATTTACCTTCAGAAAAAGGTTCGGCAATAAACGTAAGCCCTTTTGGTTCTCCCTTGGCTGAATATCCCATAGGTACTGTAAGAGCCGGATATTTGGCAACAGCGGCATATCCCGCATGATAATTATTAATGGAGAGTATTGCATCTAATTGATGTTTATTTATGTGAACATCAAAATATGTACGCGCAGCCGTTTTTAACCTCTCCTTAATCTCATTTAATTCTTCGACTGTAGTGCTATCTGTTATTATACCCTCAAATAATTGTTGCCCATATGGAATACGTATCAACGTATCTTTATTATTGAAAGCAATCGCATCTTCGATATTTTTTATCTCAACTTCATCCCCAGCCTGTGTTTTAATATATTCTGGAAGATCGTTTTTCATATCAATATTCAAAATGCTTAGGAAACCTGGTAATTGAACTTGTTCTGGTTCAATTTCAATAAGCACACCTCCTGCTTTCTCTATTTTTTCTGTTGCTATTTTGTATATCGAATCTTCTAAAAGGTCTTTTATAATACCAAAACGCTTTTCTTTTAAACTCACATCATTAATTAAGTTTACAAAATTTATATCTGTAGCTATAGAAGGTGCGTCATTGTTATCCTTACCAATAATTGCATTGAGTACAATTGCATTATCAATCACACTTTTGGTCATAGGACCAGGAGTATCCAAAGTACTCGAAATAGGCACTATTCCTGTTCTACTTAATACTCCAATGGTTGGTTTAAGCCCAACTACAGAATTTTGACTAGATGGAGACAAAATAGACCCGCTAGTCTCCATTCCTATAGCTGCGACGCAAAAATTTGCTGCTACCGTAACTCCGCTACCCGAACTAGATCCTCCGGTTTCAAAAATCATTCTCCCGTATGGATTAAGAGTTTGTCCACCTACTGCGCTATAACCAACTGGACATCCTGAACATAAAAAATATGCCCATTCACTAAGATTAGCTTTGCCAAGAATTAACGCATTTTTCGCAATTAACTTCTCTGTTATAAAAGCGTTTTTAGTATTATTATGCTGCAGCGCTATTGCTCCTGCTGTGGTAGCTATATCTTCTGTGTTGATATTGTCCTTAAGCAGAATAGGCATCCCAAAAACAGAATTTACATCAATACTCGCTTTATCAACTTTATCTAATTCTCGAGCAAGATCGACTACCTTTGGATTGAGAGCTATCACCGAATTTAATGACAAAGCATTATCACTTTCGTATTTTCTAATGCGGTAGATATAGAAAAGAGTTAACTCTTCATACGTAAGCCTATTATCTTTTATGTTTTGTTGAATTGTAGGTATATCTTTTTCCAAGATAAATTGCTTTAAACTCTTATATTTTTCTTCAGAGAAAAAATCTAATTCGGGCTCTAAACTCTTCCAAATGTCATTTTTATCCAATACTTTAGAATTCACCAATTTTAAATGCATCCTGGCCTGCTCAAGTGATTGAGTTGCTTCCAGATCTTTGGTTTCATCATAGGATTGCCAAACTACCCTGGGTTGTTTCTCTTCTTGTGGTTTTGTATCCTTTTCCTTTTTACAAGAAACAAAAACAGAAACAACAAAAAGAAGAAGTATAATTACGTTTTTCATGAAAAGTAGATTTTAAATTTAAAAATTCTCTTAATTAATGACCTGTGTGCTTTTTTAACGGAGTATTTACCCAATACTTATCTTTATCTTTAAAAAGATTAATCTCAGACGTAGATAATGGAGCATACTTATTCATTGTTTTTGTAGTATCCTTTATCTTTTTACCGGGAAAAACCTCTTGTACAAATATCTCTCTATATTGATTTAAGGTTACTTTAGGAATTTCGTTTATTACATTTCCATCAATGTCACTGATATTTCTAATTTTTAACTTAATATCTTCAGAAAAGTTTTTAAAGTTAAAATCGGGTATAGAAAATAATTGTTCTTGATCTATTACAATCCTTAAATGATCATCAAAGGTTAAAACATCCTTAATACGAACCTTATGTTTTTTATAAGTATATGTTATTTTAAACTTATTTGAAATAGGAGTTATTGTTTTTTTATCTAATTTTCTGTTGAAATACACATCAAAAAACATATTATCAAGATCTAAGAAAATATTTTCTATCCTAAAATAATAATCAGTATTAACCTGAAATTTATTATTGAATGTTATATAATTAAGGTACATTTTTCCTTTTATAGGAGCATACTCTAATGCAACTCTATATAATGCATTCTTTTTTTTCTGTTTAAATACTTCATAATTAAGTTTATGAATTGCAAAATTCTCCTTAGCAATAAAAATTTTCCCTTTTGCAAAATGTAGTGCTCCAGAAGCCGCGTCTTCTGCCACAAAATTAATTTCATAGATCGGGGTATCATCAAGGTAACGGATACCTTGCAAGCTAAAAAAATGATTCTTCAAAAAATCTACATCCAAAACATCTATAAAGGAGAAAGACATCCTATCATGATTCCGTATTGCATTGGTAATATTCAAGACATTTAATTCATTTCCTCCTAAAGGAGAAATAATAACACTTTCCAGGTATTTTTCTTTTACATTATCATAAGGGATAGCTAATCCACTATCTTGAGCAAAAGTCTCATTTCTGTGATAGCTATAAAGCAGTGTTTGATTTTGTTTATTAGTTAAATAATCTGTACCGAATCCAGCATCGAATACCTCAATTATACTTTCATTTAAATTAATATATTGAGTGCTTTTTTTTTGATTGGACAACACTCTATAAGAATCATCTACAGGCTGCTGATAATCACGATAATAAGCTATATATGAAAATGGCTTTTTAGGATAATTTAGAACAATATTTTGTAATGCTTTTTTTATGATTTGCCTAGCAGTAAACCGACGTTTTTTCTTTCTTCCCGAAACCAATGTAACAGCATCTAATTCTTCAACATTGGGTTTTAAATAAATAATATTTATCTGGTTGCTAAGAAGTTTCCCTATTACTATTTCTTTAGTTCTATATCCTATAGAAGATAGACTTATTTTTCCAGAAACATCCAAAGTTGAAGGGAGTCTAAATTGACCTTCATCATCTGCAATCACTCCTCTATTTGTTCCCAGCAACTTAACAGTAGCATAAAATATCGGAGTTTTTGAATCTTCATCTAATATTCGACAAAGGAATTGATCTTGATCAAACTGATTCTGAGCGTTAATTCTCTGTAAACAACAACAAAAAATAGTTATGACAAAAAAAAGAGCTTTCTTAAATATCATTATTAAAACCGTTATATGGGTAAGGTTTACAATCCAATCAATTTTTGCTTGTATATTATCCTTATATAAAAATCAATAAAAAAAGGCACCTTAATTATATCAAGGTGCCTTTTTAACTATATTATAACAGTTTCTTTTTTTTATTTAAAGAACGAATCTACAAATTCATATTTATTAAATACCTGAAGATCTTCAATACCCTCTCCAACACCTATATACTTAACAGGGATTTGAAATTGATCACTTATACCAATCACTACTCCGCCTTTGGCTGTTCCGTCTAATTTGGTAACTGCTAACGAAGTTACCTCTGTAGCAGCTGTAAACTGTTTTGCTTGTTCAAAAGCATTTTGACCAGTAGAACCATCTAAAACCAATAATACGTCATGAGGAGCATCTCCTATCACTTTCTGCATTACTCGTTTCACTTTTGTCAACTCGTTCATCAAATTGATTTTATTATGTAATCTACCTGCTGTATCAATTATAATCACATCTGCATCTTGATTCACTCCCGATTCTAATGTATCAAAAGCCACAGAAGCCGGATCACTACCCATATCTTGCTTAACTATAGGAACATCTACTCGATCTGCCCATACTTGTAACTGATCGATAGCCGCCGCTCTAAAGGTATCAGCTGCTCCTAATACAACTTTTAACCCTTTATTCTTTAACTGATAAGCTAATTTTCCTATTGTAGTGGTTTTACCAACTCCATTTACCCCAACAACCATTAAAACATAGGGTTTCTTATCCTTTGGAATCTCAAAATCGGTCGCTTCTCCTACATTGGTTTCAGAAAGTAAACCCGCAATTTCCTCTCTAAGGATTTTATTTAATTCATCTGTTCCCAGATATTTATCCTTTGACACACGGTTTTCTATACGTTCTATAATCTTAATGGTGGTTTTCACACCAACATCACTTGTGACTAATATTTCTTCTAAATCATCCAGTACATCATCATCAACCTTGGATTTACCTGCTACTGCTTTACTTAATTTAGAAAAAAAATTAGTTTTAGATTTCTCTAATCCTTTATCAAGTGTTTCCTTTTTCTCTGAAGAAAATATATTTTTAAAAAGCCCCATCTGTACTATTCAATATGCTAAAAATTAAAAAAACTAAAATAGTTAGTTACATTCTTTAAATATAAAAAGAAAGAGCCATTTCAATACAATTGAAACGGCTTCTTTTTAAAATATCTTGTAAGGGATTACTTTTTCTTTAAAAAATCACTAACTGCCTCTGGTGGCATTATTGATTCTACAAAAGTATAAGCTCCTGTTTTTGGAGATTTTACCATTTTTATGGCTTTCGTTAATCTCTTTGATCCTGTTTGTAACGATGCTACCGATTTCTTTGCCATCTCTTATTATTTTATTTCTTTATGAACAGTCATTTTCTTTAAAACAGGATTAAATTTCTTTAATTCTATTCTATCAGGAGTGTTCTTTTTGTTCTTTGTTGTAATATATCTTGATGTACCTGGTTTACCCGTAGCTTTATGCTCTGTACATTCTAAGATCACTTGCACTCTATTACCTTTCTTTGCCATTATAAGTATCTTTAAAAAAGAAGATTATTTATTAAAAAAACCTTTTTCTCTAGCTTCTTTTAAAACCGCAGAGATTCCGTTCTTATTTATATTTTTTAACGCAGCAGTAGACACTTTAAGTGTTATCCAACGATCTTCTTCTGGAATATAAAAACGCTTTTTAATTAAATTCGCATTAAATTTACGTTTTGTTTTATTCATCGCGTGAGAAACATTGTTCCCTACCATTGCTTTTTTACCTGTAAGCTCGCAAACTCTTGACATCTCTTCTTAATTTTGGTATTATTTCAAAACAGGGTGCAAATTAACGAATTATTTAGCGAACCACCAATAATAGTTTAGTAAAATTTTCTTCTTTTTTTAGTTTTTCTTTTAAGACATAAAAAAAGAAAAAAAAGGGGTTTTTACCTATTTCACAAATAAAAGGATTCTATTACTTTTATAGTAGTTAATTTTTATAGTAAAAACTTACAACTTATTATGGGGGTAATTAAGTAGTAATTATAGAGCGAATCATGGTACCATGATTCGCTTTTTTATTACAACACAGTATCTTAGTTTTTAAATCATTACCATTTATTATTGTATCTTAGGATATAATATCTACATCATATAATGTATACAAAAAACAACAAACAATTTATTAAAAAGTACGAGCTTGATATAGGCTCAGCCTATTTCTATAAAAACTATGTTGTGACAGAAATAAAAGAAGGTATTATACTTAATTTTGAGAAAGCTGCTGCATTATTTCAACTAGGCAAAGAACACTATGGAAACAAAACACCTTTTGTATATATATCCAATAGGATTAATTCATACTCTTTTGAACCTACAGCTCATTATAAATCTACTGATTTATTTCCTAATTTATTGGGCTTTGCAGTAGTAACATATGATCTTCTCAATAAAGAGGTTGCAGAATTAGAGCAAGTTTTTTTAAACAAACCCACTCAAATTTTTCACACTTTAGACGATGCTATCGCATGGGTAGAACAATTAATCATTCGCGATTAAATCTTTATTTAACCTCAATTCGCGCAGAAGAAGCTCAAATGATTTATTAACAGCTTTTCCAATGGTTCGATCCCTAAGATTACTGAATACAAATTTTTCTGAAAAAACACCATTTGGACTCGCTATTGCAATAAAAACTGTACCCACTTCTACATCTCCATCTCCTTTTTCTGGACCTGCATTACCTGTAGTTGCAATTGCATAATCTGATTTAAACTTTTCTTTTACACATAAAGCCATTGCTTCTGCAACTTCAGCACTAGTTACCGTGAATTTTTTTATAATTTCTTCATCCACTCCTAATATATCAACTTTGGATTGAGTAGCATAAGTAACTACTGCCCCTTGAAAATAAGCTGATGCTCCTCCTCTGCTTGTAAATAATTGCGCTATTTTACCACCTGTACAACTCTCTGCTAATGAAAGTGTTTTATTTTGTTTAACCAATAGCTTCCCTATTCTTACTTCGATAGTTTCATCTTCTTCATAGCCAACAATAATATCACCTATAATATCATGTAAAGCCAGTACTTTGCTTTCTATTGTATCTTCTAGAAGGTTTTTATCATTTCCTCTAGCTGAAAGCCGAAGTCTTACATTACCTAAATTAGGTAAATAGGCTAACTTAATAAAAGAGGGTAAATCATTCTCCCAATCTTCAATTTTTTCTGCAATAGAACTTTCTCCTAAACCGTATGTAAGTATAGTTTTATGTATAATGTATGGTCTGTCAAATCTCTTTTGTAGTCTTGGCAGTACTTCATTCTTCATTAAACCTTTCATTTCATATGGTACTCCAGGCATTGATATGAATACTTTATTCTCTTTTTCTAACCACATTCCCGGTGCTGTCCCAAAAAGATTCATCAAGACCGTTGAAGTTTTAGGAACAAGAGCTTGTTGCTTATTTACCTCGGAAATTGGAGTTGAGATATATTTTGCAAATAACTTTTCTATATGAGCCAACACCTGATCATTCTGCACCAAAGTATCATCAAAATATTCGCAAATAGTATGTTTAGTAATATCATCTTTAGTCGGTCCAAGACCTCCTGTTAGCAACACTATATCTGCTCTCTTACTTGCCTCATCAAGAGCATCAAGAATATGTTGTCGATCATCTCTAATCGATGTGATCTGATGTACATCAACACCTATCTTATTCAATTCTTTTCCCATAAACGCAGAATTAGAATCAATGATCTGACCTATCAGAATTTCATCACCTATAGTAATAATTTCTGCAAACATATATTAACTAAAATCAGCTTTAAGATTCTCTATAGCACCATTTACTGTAGTAACAATATGCTCTAAAATTGGTAGTATCTCTTCCTTTGCTTTATTTGTTTTTGACCATGCCTCAATTTGTTTAATTTGAGCCAAAAGATCAATATCAAATAACTGAAGGTTAGGTTTCATTTTATGAGCATATTGGTATGCCATTTGTGGATTATCAGAATTTACTGCCTGAACCATACTATCGAGATCAGGTGGTATTTCTTCTAAAAATGTCTGTACTAATACAGCTATAAATTCATTATCACCTCCTGATAATTCATCTACATTTTTTAAACTATATCCTTTGCTCATTTATATAACTTTTATTGAAAAAATTGTTGGTTGTTTGTATATCCAGCTAAAATAATATCCGTTTTTATAGGTTCAATCCCAGCTGATGTACCGTAAATATAATACCTCCAGTCTTTAATCTAAAACATTTATAAGGATATTCTTACTACTCCCTCGATAATTCATTCAAAATTAAGCCTATAAACATAGAAATATTCACATATTTTCTATTATAAAACAAAAAACATTAGCTGTTTTCACTTCAAAGTAGGGATTGATCATTACTACACCTTATAATCATTAGTATTTTTACGAACCTTTCATAAGATAAAACTCAATAATTACACATAAAAAAAACAGGTCTCAATATAACATGGTATAGCATTTTTAATACTGTTTTTAGGATACTGAAATTTATGAATATAAAAATAGTTAAAATATTTGTTAGTTGAAACTAACTTTATAAATTTGCCAAGACTAATTTTTTATCATGAAGCGTTATTTAGTATTCTTTATTTTATTACAATCAACTTTTGTTATATCTCAGACTGGAAGTTTAAAAGGTTCTATTACATCAAATAACAAACAATTACCATTTGCAACTATAGAAGTATTCAATACGTCTTTTAGAACATCATCCTCGTCCAATGGAGAAGGTTTTTATGAAGTAAAAAACATTCCTGCTGGTAATTTCACTGTAAAGGTAAGTTTATTAGGGTTTCAGACTTCAAAAGAAGAAGTTGCTATTATACCTGGTGAGTCTACAATAAAAAAAATCGAACTTGAAGAAGATAGACTTAATCTGGATCAAATTGTGATAAGCGCAACCAGGAATCGAGTGAATAGAAAAAAAGCTCCTGTAGTAGTTAATGTTCTAAATCCACAATTACTTAATGCCACACAATCTATCTCATTATCAGATGGGCTTAATTACTCTCCTGGGGTTAGAGTAGAAAATAATTGTCAAAACTGTGGTTTTACTCAAGTGCGATTAAATGGGTTGGATGGAAGTTATACTCAAGTTTTGGTCAACAGCAGGGCTGTTTTTAGCGCACTAAATAATGTATATGGTTTAGAACAAATTCCTACTAATATTGTCGAACGCATAGAAGTAGTAAGAAGTGGTGGTTCTGCTCTTTATGGTTCTAACGCTATTGCAGGAACTATTAACATTATCACCAAAGACCCTGTACTTAATACATGGGAAATTGGTAGTTATTTTGGCTTGATAGACGGCGATGTACCTGATCGCCTAATTAACTTTAACTCTTCTTTAGTGAGTGATGACCTTATGAGCGGAATAACACTTTTTGGACTAAAGCGAGATCGCGAAGAGTTTGATGCAAATGATGATGGATTTTCTGAATTAACTACATTATCAAACACTACATTTGGCATTAAAACATACCTTAAACCAAATGAACGTAGTAAAATTTCTTTAGACTTAACCACCTTAAAAGAATTTCGAAGAGGTGGAGATCGACTTGACTTAGCCCCTCACTTTACAGATATTACTGAACAATTAGATCATGATACTTTTTTAGGCGGAATAACATATGATCTACAAAACAAAAATCTCAACAGCAATTTTTCAGTATATACTTCGGGGCAATACACAGAAAGAGGAAGTTTTTATGGTGGTTTAGGAGGTTCAAGAACTCAACAGGATAGTATTCTTGCGCTTAATTCTTATGGTACCACAAAAGATTTAGCTTTAGTATCCGGAGCACAATACACTTATAATTTTAAAAACGAAGATATTATTACTGTGGGCGTAGAATATAACCTAAGTGATACCGAAGATATTATTCCAGGATACGATAGGTTAATTGATCAAAATGTAAATACCATTGGATCTTATGCACAATATGAATGGAAACCTAATGACAATCTAACAGCACTTGTAGGAACAAGATTGGACCATGTTAATGTTAAAGGAGATTATAACATTGGTGGTATATCTAGAGAGGTTTCGATAGAACAAACAGTATTAAGCCCGCGTCTTACCCTTTCTTATAATATAACAGAGGCTTTAAAATTTAGAGGAGGATATGCCAGAGGATTTAGAACACCACAAGCATTCAATGAAGATTTACACGTTTCATCAGTCGGCGGTGAACCTCAGTTTGTAATCCTATCAGAAGATTTAAATACTGAGTACTCTAATGCCTACACCACCTCTTTTAACTATAGTAAGAACTTCAACAAAGTACAAACTGATATTTTGATTGAAGGTTTTTATACCGATTTACAAGATCCTTTTACACTTGTGAGTACTGGTGCAGTGTTAGAAAATGGGTCTATTTTAGAAGAAGTTAGAAATGGGTCTGGAGCCAATGTTTTTGGAACTAATTTAGAAATAGGGATCTCCCCTTCTAAAGAATGGCAATTTCAGATTGGAGGAACGATACAAAAGGCAGAATATGATGAAGCACAAATACTTTTTGAAACTGATGGAACGATACCAAATGAAACTGATGTAAGTGTTGATGAATTTGTTAGAAACCCTAATTCTTATGGATACTTTAATACATCATGGATACCTGGAGAACATTTTAACATGGACCTTACTGGGACGTATACAGGTTCTATGACAATTCCTCGAGTAGTAAGCCCATCTGGCTTTTTAGACCTTGTCGATAGTGATTCTTTTTTTGATGTGAATATAAAACTTGAATATCATACCGATATTTCAGAAAATTTTCAAATGACTTTTAGTGGAGGAATAAAAAATATCTTCGACAACTACCAGGATGATTTTGATATAGGTCCTTTACGAGATTCTGATTATATTTATGGTCCTGGAGCTCCAAGAACCTTTTTTATAGGGATTAAATTTGGTAAACTTCACTAAATATGAAATCTAAATTAATTACACTCTCCATCTTTCTAGTCATTTTATCTTCTTTGACAGGCTACGCTCAAAATAGAGAAAAAGTTCAATGGATATCTTTTGAACAACTGGAAGATTCTTTAAAAATCAAACCTAAAAAGGTTCTTATCAGTTTCTATGCTGACTGGTGCGTATATTGTAAAAAGATGGATCGGGTAGTTTTTACCAAACCTGATATTGTGAAAAAATTATCCGAAGAATATTATGTAGTAAAAATGAATGTCGAAACCAAGGATACTATCGTTTTTGGAGGAAGTATTTTTACCAATGAAAATCATTTGACTTCAAGAAGTCCCATACATGACATTCCTATATTATTAGCTTCCAGAAAAAATCGTCCCCTTTCTCTACCCGCAACTATTATTATGGACGAAACCTTTAAAGTAGATAAAAGATTTTTTACATATATGAGTCCTAAACGACTTTTACAGGTATTATAAGTAAAAAATTAAAGTTGTTCACTTTACTTAAGCTTATAATTTTCTATTTTACTTTTATCGAAAAAAACTGATCATCACCTATATAACCAGTCAAAACATCATCTGGTTTTACCGACCCAACACCTGCTGGAGTACCTGTAAATATGACATCCCCTATCTTTAAAGTAAAGTATTTTGAAACATATTCTATCAATTCATTGATCTTCCAGAGCATAAACATTGTATTTCCTTTCTGGACGGTATCCCCATTTTTTTCCAAATGAAAATCGATATCATCTACATCTTTAAAATTATCTTTAGAAACCCACTTTCCTACAACAGCAGCACCATCAAAAGCTTTAGCTTTTTCCCAGGGCAAGCCTTTTTCTTTAAGTTTTGTCTGAAGATCTCTGGCAGTAAAATCAATGCCTAATCCTATTTCCTCATAATATTTATGCGCAAATTTTCTATCAATATGTTTACCAACTCTATTAATTTTTACCAATACTTCCAACTCATGATGTATATCATTAGAGAAATCAGGAATAAAAAAAGGTTGTTTTTTTAGTAAAATTGAAGTGTCTGGTTTTATAAAAACCACTGGGTCTTTAGGTTTCTCATTATCCAATTCTTCTATATGATCTGTATAATTACGACCGATACAAATAAGCTTCATAATTCAATAAAAATGATAGGAAAAATGATTATAATTTCAAGCTGTTATTTAGTTTACGAAGTCTCACTGCTGTAAGAACCTTTTTTGTATACAAAGGGAAGTCAGCATTCTGAATCCATCCAAAATACCCAGGTTCTTCGTCCATAACTTGTTCAACAAGCTTCCCTTTATGCTTTCCGAAAGAAAAGACCTCTTTCTTATCATCATCATATGCAATAAAACCAGCGAAATCTGCAAATTGTTTTCTAGAACTAAATTCGGCTAAAAACTTTGCATCATTTTCTAATTCAGGATATTTATCCAATTGAGCTTTTAATACCTCATAGGTTGCCATTGTATCTGCTTCAGCAGAATGTGCATCTGTAAGATCCTTATCACAATAGAATTTATAAGCTGCAGAAAGTGTTCTTTTTTCCATTTTATGATAAATAGTCTGGACATCAATCGCAACTGCATTTTTCATATCAAAATCAAGACCTGCTCTTAACAATTCTTCTGCCAATAACGGAATATCAAATCGATTAGAATTAAACCCTCCCAAATCGCAACCTTTAATCATTTCACTAACTTTACTTGCTAATTGTTTAAAAGTAGGCTCATTAGCTATTTTCTCATCATCAATACCATGCACAGCAGTAGTCTCTGGAGGTATTGGCATTTCAGGATTAACCAGCCAGGTTTTACTCTCCTGAGTACCGTTAGGAAATACTTTTAGAATAGAAATTTCTACAATTCGATCTTTAGAAATATTTATACCGGTCGTTTCAAGATCAAAAAAACATATCGGTCTTTTTAAATTAAGCTCCATAAATTGATTGTGTGATACTCAAAGATAACTGCTATTCTTTAACTATCTTATAGCCTAACTCTATTTTAACATTTATAAAAACTATACAACCTTCTTAACGAATACATTATCAGCAAACTTTCTAGTTACGGTTTCTATAGTATTATCAAACTGTATGCGAATAGACTTATCAAATTCACGAACTTCGAGAACTTTAATTTCACTGCTTAATGCCAGTCCAATTTCAGATACATATTTTAAAAAATTAACAGATCCATCATCCACTGCCACTAATTGACAAACATCCCCATCAGAGAGTGAAGAAAGTGTAATTTTAGGTAAAATTGAATATTCTCCATCTGCATTTGGAATCATCTCTCCATGTGGATCTTTTTCAGGAAAATCCATAAAGCGATCCAGTTCGTTGATCAACTTTTTGGATTTAATATGTTCTAATTGCTCCGCAACTTCATGTACTTCATCCCATGTGAAATTAAGGTAATTACATAAAAAAGTTTCCCATAGTCTATGTTTACGAATCAATCGTACAGCAATAGACTTTCCTTCTTCTGTTAAATCCAGCTTACCATATTTTTCACTTACTACATAGTTTTTAGCTTTCAACTTCTTAATCATATTATTCGTAGAAGCTGGTGAAACTTTAAGATAATCTGCCAATTGATTATTTCCCACCTTTACAGAACTATCTTCAATAAGTAATTGAAAAAGAGCCTTTAAATAATCTTCTTCACTTTTTGTTAAATTATTCAAATTTAATTTGTTAGTCATAACTAACTTTTTTAGTTTTGTCAAAATAATATAGCAAAATTACTAAACCTAATGCAATTATATAGAATCATCTTACTTCCTTTATTAACTCTTAGTTGTGCTTAGTGTTATTTTCTCAAAGGGAAAGCACTACCAGAAACACTAAAACAAGTATGATAGAATAATCAACTTTCGATTTTAAAATGACTACCGATTTTTATGAAGATACTGAGAAGATGTATTCGAATTGAGAGTAATTAGGTAAAACTGAAAAAGAACAAAAAAATAAAATGAATAAAATAATCTCGATACTAGTCATTTGTTCACTCTCATTTTCATGTAAAAAAGAAGTGAAAGATGAGAATCAAAAACTTAAAGTAGTTACTACTACTTCTATGATTACAGATCTGGTTAAAAATATCGGAGGAGACTTAATAGAGGTTAATGGTTTAATGGGTAGTGGTGTTGACCCTCACTTATATAAAGCAAGTGAAGGTGATGTTAGTAAATTAGTTAATGCCGATGTAATTTTTTATAATGGTTTACATTTGGAAGGTAAACTAGTAGAGGTCTTTGAAAAAATGCAACATCAGAATAATAAGACCATAGCTATTGGAGAAAGTCTGGATAAAAATACATTAATCGGCTCTGATTATTTTGCATCAAACTACGATCCACATATATGGTTTAGCGTCGAAAACTGGAAAATCATTACCACATTTGTTATTAATAAACTTAAAGAAATCGATCCAAAACATGCAAAAGTCTTTGAAACTAATGGAAATGCATATTTATTAGAATTAGATACACTTGAAGCCAGGTTAAAGAAGAAAATAGCTACTCTCCCAAAAGAAAAAAGAATTTTGGTAACCGCACATGATGCTTTTAGCTACTTCGGAAAAGCCTATGATTTTAATGTTGTTGGACTTCAAGGCTTATCTACTGCCACAGAAGCTGGAGTGCAGGATGTTCAGAAATTAGCTAGTTTTATTATTGAGAAAGAGGTGAAAGCTATTTTTGTAGAAACTTCTGTTCCCAAACGAACTATTGAAGCTCTGCAAGCGGCTGTAAAATCAAAGGATCATGAAGTAAGCATAGGAGGTACATTATTCTCGGATGCTCTTGGTAATCTAGAAACCAAAGAAGGAACATATATTGGTATGTTTGAATATAACGTAAATACTATTGTAAATGCACTACAATAATGGAAAATAAAATTGCAGTTCAAATAGATGACCTCACCGTAGCTTATAATTACAAACCTGTATTATGGGATATTGACCTAGCAATACCTGAAGGAGTATTAATGGCAATTGTAGGGCCAAACGGAGCAGGTAAATCTACCTTGATCAAATCGATTTTAGATATCATTAAACCAATTGCGGGAAGCATTCAAATCTATGGGAAATCTTATAAAAAACAACGATCTCTAGTTGCCTATGTACCGCAAAAAGGAAGTGTCGATTGGGATTTTCCTACCACTGCTCTGGATGTGGTTATGATGGGGACTTATGGTAGTCTTGGCTGGATTAAGAGACCTGGACAAAAAGAAAAAAAAGCTGCTTTGGAAGCGTTAGAAAAAGTAGGAATGCTTTCTTTTAAAAACAGACAGATCAGTCAACTTTCTGGAGGGCAGCAACAGCGTATCTTCCTAGCAAGAGCTTTAGTTCAAAATGCATCGATTTATTTTATGGATGAACCTTTTCAAGGTGTGGATGCCACAACCGAAAAAGCTATTATCAATATTCTAAAAGAACTTAGAAAAGCAGGAAAAACGGTTATTGTTGTGCATCACGACCTTCAAACTGTACCAGAATATTTTGATTGGGTTACTTTTCTTAATGTAAAGAAAATTGCTACCGGGCCAGTGAAAGATATTTTTAATGATGATAACTTAACCAAGACATACGGAATTAACTACAAAGTTAGTGTTCAAGGGTAGATGAATAGTTTTTAGCAAATAGAGGGTAGTTTATGGAAGAAGTAAAATTCAATTTTGAAGATTTAATAGTATACCAAAAAGCACTTAACTTTGTTGACTTGGTTTATAATACTTGTGAAAAATTTCCAAGTGTTGAAACTTATGGACTATCATCTCAATATATCCGTGCGGCAAATTCTGTAGCTTTAAATATTGCTGAAGGCTCAGGAAATACGGATGCTCAATTTAATAGGTATTTACAGATAGCAATAGATTCAGTACGGGAATGTGTAGTCTGTTCTACAATTGCAAATAGAAGAAGATATATATATCCGAAAACGAAAATAAGACGACTAGACTAAGGCTAGCAGAATTATCAAAAATGATTACTAGTTTACAAAAACATCTTAAAAACAAAAATAAGAACTAATTCCTACCCTCTAATGACTAAATAACTCTATGGATATACAACAATATATCGAACTTGTTTTTACAGATTATACGTTACGAACAATAACGTTAGGTACGGCTGTGCTTGGTGCAATCTGCGGAATGTTAGGTAGTTTTGCCGTATTAAGAAAACAAAGTTTATTGGGTGATGCTATTTCTCATGCTGCCTTACCTGGTATTGCTATTGCTTTTTTAATTATGGGTACTAAAAATAGTTCAATATTCTTACTTGGAGCATTAATTAGTGGTCTCATAGGAACTTTTTGGATTAGAGGAATAACAAGTAAGACACATCTTAAATCTGATACTGCTTTAGGCCTAATCTTATCATTATTTTTTGGATTTGGTATGTTATTGCTCACATATATCCAAAAAATGCCAAATGCCAATCAAGCAGGTCTAGAGAGTTACCTTTTTGGTCAGGCAGCAACACTTCTAGAAAGCGATGTATGGTTAATGGTAATTGTTACAGCAATTAGTTTAGTCATTTTATTATTATTCTGGAAAGAACTTAAATTACTATTGTTTGATGCTGATTACACAAAAACACTAGGTTTTAACACTAAGTTTTTGGATATTCTTATTACTACTTTTATTGTGATAGCCATTGTTCTAGGTTTACAAACTGTAGGCGTTGTATTAATGAGCGCCATGCTTTTAGCTCCAGCTGCCGCAGCTAGACAATGGACAAACAATTTATCTGTAATGGTTATTTTGGCAGCTATATTTGGTGCATTTTCTGGAGTACTGGGAACCGCAATTAGTGCCAGCCATAATAATCTATCTACCGGACCCGTAATCGTATTAGTTGCGGGGGTATTTGTATTAGTTTCGTTTATATTTTCACCTGGGCGAGGATTATTATTCAGAGAAATACGTTTCCGCAAAAACAGAAATGATCTTCAATTACATAAAACCTTATCTTTTATGTATAATATCGCAAAGACCCATGAAGATATTGCACACCCACATGCGATCAAAATCTTGAATAATTTTCAAGGATTTACCAGAAAATCTCTTCAAAAACTGGAAGACAAAGATTACGTAAAGATTAGTGGAAACATGTGGTCTATGACTGAATCTGGATATAACACCGCTTCAAATCTATATGATCAATTAATTACCGAAGAAAATGAGTAGCGCGCAGATAGAAATACAATTAATTGCTAGCCTTGTGGCTATTGCATGTGCTATCCCCGGTACATTTCTTGTGTTAAGAAAAATGGCGTTAATCACTGATGCCATAAGCCATTCTATTTTACCTGGTATTGTGATTGGTTTTTTTATTACTCACGATTTATCTTCTCCATTATTAATTATTCTTGCTGCCGCAAGTGGAGTGATTACAGTAATATTAGTAGAATTTATTCAGAAAACAGGATTGGTAAAAGAAGACACTGCAATTGGGCTGGTTTTCCCTGCTTTGTTCAGTATAGGGATTATACTTATTGCCCAAAATGCAAACGACGTCCACCTTGATATCGATGCCGTATTATTAGGAGAATTAGCTTTTGCTCCTTTTGATCGATTAATTTTGGAAGGAGCCGATGTAGGCCCCAAGTCCTTATGGATTATCGGTAGTATTTTATTGATCACATTAGGCTTGCTTTTTGCTTTTTTCAAAGAATTAAAAGTCAGTACATTTGATGCTGGTCTCGCTTCTGCATTGGGGCTCTCCCCTATTGTAATGCACTATGGATTAATGACAATATCTTCGATCACCACAGTTGGTGCATTCGATGCTGTTGGTGCTATTTTGGTGATCGCACTAATGATCGCTCCAGCAGCTACTGCTTATTTACTAACAAATGATCTCAAAAAAATGCTCTTACTCTCTGTACTTTTTGGGGTTAGTAGTGCCATTGGAGGATATTGGATGGCCCATGCCTTAGACACCTCTATCTCTGGGTCGATGACTACGGTTTTAGGATTGGTTTTTCTATTTGTGTATCTATTTGCACCTGATAAAGGTTTATTCTCTGTACTGTATAGACAGAAACAACAAAGAATAGAGGTTTCACTACTTACATTTCTTCTTCACTTAGGAAATCATAAAGAAGAAGAAGAACGTCATGTTAAACACTTAAACGAACATATTAATTGGCAGAAAGTACAATCCAAATCTGTTTTGGATCTAGCTCTAAAAAATAACATGATTACTATAGATAATGACATTGTCTCCTTAACAAATAAGGGTAAAAATTTTACTACTGAAGCTATCGACTATATTCTTACAAATAAAAATTCTGAAATTGAAAATATGAAAGATCGGTTTTTCTTATTTAGAGGTTAAATCTCTTATCTTTAAAAGAAAAACAATGACATCCTTAAGAAACAATAGAATAGCATTTCTCTTTATATTCTTATTTAGTTTTATAAGTTTTGGCCAGGAAAAATCAGTTCGATTAATTGAAGACATCCAGAAAAAAAGAACAATTCTCTATGTACAAAATGATACTAATGAGAATAAAAGCATATTCTTAAAAGTGAACCCGACTGGATATCGTAGAAGTGCACAACGCCCTATTATAAAAAGTATCCCGGCAAAAACAAAAGTACAAATGTTGATTCTTATTCCATTAACAGATGTAGAATCACATTATACTTATAACCTGATTGTAAATGAGAAGCTCGACAATATAGAAGCAGAACGTATTAAAAATTTAAAAAAGAAAGATAGTACTCAGCTCTAAAAACTAAAGTCGAAATAAAATATTTCGGCTTTAGTTTTAGTAAATACTCACGATACCCTTATTTAAATTTCAATTTAATAGGTAATTTATACATAACACTTACTTTTTTACCTTCCTGCTCTCCAGGAATCATTACTGGTAATCCTTCTAGAACTCTAAGTGCTTCTTCTCTTAGTATTTTACTTTTATTTTTCACCTTAATATCTTTTACTTTTCCGTCATTACCAATAGAAAACCGAGCACCAATTTCCTGATACCCTGTAAGTCCATTTTCCTTTGCAAGTTTTGTATTAAATTGCTTTACTATATACTGTGAGATTTTCTGGCTAAAGCATTTTTTTGTCTCTTCCTGCGAAAGGTTTTCGCAACCCGGAAAAACTGGCACTTTTTCTATTACTCCAAAAGGGATATCTGCCATACCATATACATCCTCATAATGAGGATTAGAAAAACCATCATCAGTAACTAATAGAGCTAATACTTTTAATGCTTTTTCTTCTTCTGGGGATACATTTCCTTGTTTTTCTATTTGGTGTCTTACAGCCTGAATTTTTTCTATCAAAGGACTATCAACATTTTCAGACATTACTTTTGACTGAGCACTAGTATCTTGAGCACACGAAGTGTATAATAACATTAACAACATAACAGGAACTAGTAATAAATACTTTAATTGAAAAATTTTCTTTGATTTTGATTTTTGTAACATAACTATTCGATTTTTGATTAATGAATGATTAAAAAATGTATTGATGAATGAAATTTTATCGGTCTGAAAGATCTGCGATAACAGATCTTGATAATACTCTTTTTTATCTGTTTCAGAAATTGCTTTGGAATCAGCAATATATTCCTGAAGCACTGCAATCCGGTTTTGATATACATATACTAGCGGATTAAACCAGCAAATGATCCTCAATATTTCAAAGAAGAGTAAATCCAATGTATGATACTCTTTAATATGGATTTTCTCATGCAATAGAATATTTGTCTTTTTGACTTCAGATAGTTTTTCTCCCAAAAAAATGGTATTAAAAAATGAAAAAGCTGTGTTTGTATTTGGTAATGAAATCAAGTTAAAATTTTCTACTCTGGTTTTAATTCCTGTCTGTTTTAATTTTAATATCCTGTAGAGTTTATAGCAAAAAAGAAGTAGACTAATTACCATTCCTGTATACCATAGGTATTCGCTAAAACGTGCTATAGTAAGAAAATTAAAAAAAGAATCTGATGATTTTATTATAACTTCTGAACCTTCTATTTCTTCCGAGACATTACCAATTAATACTGCAGGCAGTTGAATCATATATTGTTCTGGTATATTCTCCTTTATTACATCTATTTTAATAAGCGGTAGAATAAAACTTAGTAGTGATGTCATCAAAAGATAAACTCGGTTCCAATTAAAAAAAGTTTCTTTTTTAAGGAACAGATCATATATTAATAAGAAAAGTAATTGAACAACTAGTATTTGTAGTATATAATGTATCATTTTTTCTTTTCATCTTTATTAATTTCTTTCATTGCAGCTTCCATTTCTGCAATACTTATATCATTTTTCTTTATAAAAAAGGAAACCATACTTTTAAAAGAGCCCTGAAAATATCCATCTATTAGCTTATTGATACTTTGATTACTGTAATCTGTTTTTTTTATAAGAGGGAAATAAATATGAATACGCCCTTCTTTTCTGTAGTTTACAAACCCTTTATCTTCTAAGATTCTAACAATAGTAGAAACTGTATTATAAGCTGGTTTAGGCTCTGGTAATTGTTCTAAAATAGATACTACTCCTCCTTCATTTATATCCCAAAGAATTTTCATAATATCTTCTTCTGCTTTAGTAAGTTGTTTCATATAGATAAGAATTTTGTTTAGCTAATATAAACTAAATTTTTAGTTTGAACTAATTTAATAGTTTGAATTAGTATTTATTTTGCAATTAACATCAATAAAAACTTCTCTATTTATAAATAAGTAAGGCTATGACAATATTGTCATAGCCTTACTTATTATCCTTCGCACAACTTAATAAAAGATCTACCTCAACTTCTAAAAAATACAATGATCACTACACTACTATATGTATCATTTATGTATTATACATTTACCTATTTTTCTGTAATTTTAGAAACCAAAATAGCATCTGCCTCATAACGCCAGGGGTTAATGTAACCTTGTCCTTTTGCAGGTTTAGGCGTTGTTGTTTCTCCTGTTAAGGTATTAAACCAATAATATGTTTTTGTTTTATCTTTTTCAGGTTTTAAAACCCACCCCAATTTAATTTGAAAGTTCTCTTTAGGCACATAATGTAACTGAAGCCCTTTTTTATTTGCTAGGGCATAACCACTACTATTCATCCAGGGAGCTGGTTTCAAATCTTCATCTGCAAATTGCTTCCAAAATGAACTTAAATATTGAAAATAATCAAATTTTGGTTTATATGAATCTTCAGGTTGTTGAAAAGGGTTATACACAACAACATTCCAGGAAGTTCCTTGCCAATAGTAGGTTGTTCCTGCTCCTGCGAATAAGCACATATAATTCCTACGCAAACACACTTCTGCATTTGTATAATCTCCTGTAAAAACAGTATAATCAGACGTCTCATACCCACCATGTTCTATATTAAAAATTGGCTTATTCTTAAATGTGGTATATGCTTCCAATGTTTTGTTATATATATTGTGGCTCCAGTCTTGTGAGGATATATAATCTACCTCATCTCCATGTTTTTTACAAAACCCATAATCATGTACTGTTATTAAACGTTTATAAGAATCCTGCTTGCGAATTCGTTGGATACGTTCAGAAATATATGCTTCGTCCGCTCTACCATAGTACAAAGCTTCTTTGGACACATCCCATAACACATTAGGAAAAGCCTGATAACGCTTAATTACATAATCATAATACAAATTGTCCGCATCAGATTGCATATCTGGCCATTTTACTAATTTATTCCATACATAAATCATGATATGCGCAAATAATTGTCGCTCATGCATGGCCAACAAGGTTCTATCATATTTTTTAAAAAAATCTACATTCAAACTACTAAAATTCGGAGTATCATTAGTTCCTAAAAAGGGAAATATGTTTTCTGGTCCGCCAAATTCGTGTTGAGGATGTGCAGCTAATTTTTCATCTTTCTTCCAGCTAACATCATATGAAAATACATTCATTACAATTTGATTGAAACCGTTCTTTTTAATTAGATTAAGCAAATGGTTTGTCTTCGATAGCTTCTTCTCATTATGATAATCCAAAGCATACAACCAATCACATTCAAATGCTATTGGGGTATATTTTTCTCCCGATTCATAATAAAAATTACGAGTATCTTCCTTGGATAATCGAACACCTCCTTTATGATCTTTGTTCGGTAAAATGGTTACTGTTCCTTCTTTCTTATCCAGTGAAGAATGCTCACTTTGGGTTATGAAGGTCCAAGTACCAATTATTGCACTAGAAAATCTAATTAACCACTCACTTTTGTTATTAGTATTTCCATTATATATCAATGGTAACACCAATTTGTTTCCCGAACTATTGGTAAATATAACAGTACTAGAATCTTTAAATGGATTTTTTATAGTATTTGCAGTTAGTAAAATATCTAAAATTTCCCATTGCTTTATTTTATGCTTTTGATTAGACTTAAAAGGTTGCTCCTGATGTTGTGCGATAGATTGTGTAACAAGAATCAACAAAAAAAGTATGTTTATGAATTGTTTCATTCTAATGTATTTATTCTTTAATACATAAAACTAAAACCTAAAAAACAATAATATGGTCACATACGACTTAAATCATATAACAAATCACCTAGATCAAGTATCTGAAATTTGATAAATTCAAGTTTACCGATTCTTACATCATGGTTTTATTTAAGAAAAAGAGCTTTAATATATCTATTCATTAGATTTTATTACTACATAATAAAACACTACTGGTTAGAAAAAAGTAACACACTTTAATTCTACTAAAGAAAAAACCACAACTTATATAGTCGTGGTTTTTTTGATATGTTATTGTTATTAATATTTCTTGTTCAGCAATGAAAGAAAAATAGATACAATTTTAAAATTCTCTATTAACATCAAAAACTTCTAAATAGTCTTTCACACGTTGTACAAATTGTCCACCTAATGCACCGTTTACAACTCTATGATCGTAAGAGTGTGATAAGAACATTTTATATCGTATACCTATAAAATCACCCTCAGGAGTCTCAATTACTGCTGGAACTTTTCTAATAGCCCCTAGCGCCAAAATAGCAACCTGTGGTTGATTTATGATCGGTGTCCCCATAATACTTCCAAAAGTACCTACATTAGTAACAGTATATGTTCCTCCTTGGATATCATCTGGTTTTAATGCATTATTACGTGCGCGACCAGCTAGATCATTAACCGCTTTGGTCATTCCAACGAGATTTAATTGATCTGCATTTTTTATAACAGGAACGATCAAATTACCATCAGGTAAGGCAGCTGCCATACCTAAGTTTATATTTTTCTTTTTAATAATTGTATCACCAGATACTGAAATATTTATCATCGGAAAATCCTTGATAGCTTTAGCAACAGCCTCCATAAAGATTGGAGTAAATGTAAGATTCTCTCCTTCTCTTTTTATAAAATCTGCTTTAACTTTCTTTCTCCAATTCCAAATATTAGTTACATCGGCTTCAATAAACGATTGAACATGAGCCGAAGTCTGAACAGACTCAACCATATGATGCGCAATGAGTTTACCCATCCTGGTCATTTCTATAATCTCATCCTCTCCAGATGCTACTATTGGTGCAGCTTTTACAGCTACAGGTTTAGCAGGTTTTTGAGCTTCTTTAACCACAGGCGTTGTAGGCTGAACAGAAGTTTTAATTTCTGTTTTTACATTTTTACGATTTTCTACAAATTGCAGAATATCGTTTTTGGTCACTCGGCCATCCTTACCTGTTCCAAGAATTGATTCTAATTCTGGTAAAGAAACTCCTTCAGTAGAAGCTATATTTTTTACCAGGGGTGAATAAAATTTATCACTAGTCGAAAAATCTGTTACACCTATTGATATTGTTTCTGTAGTCCCCGCCATTTCTGCTTCTAAGACTACAGCTTCTTTAGGAGTTTGTTCGACTTCAACTTTGACTTCCTCTGGACTTGAATCTGGTGCACCCTCACCCTCTATCTCGATTATAGCTATAGCTTGACCTACCTGTACTACATCATCTACTTCAAAAAGCTTTTCAACAAGCACACCTTCTACCTCACTAGGCACTTCACTATCTACTTTGTCTGTAGCAATCTCAACAACTGCATCATCCAATTCTATTGTATCTCCAACTTCTTTTAACCAAGTTGTTATTGTTGCTTCTGCAACGCTTTCACCCATCTTCGGAAGTTTAAGCTCAAATTTTGCCATATCCTTAATTAAAAGTGTTTATAAGTTATATTTTTTGCGAATTTACTTAAAATTCGACTTAAAAATTATTTTTTATCTATTAAAATTTATTTAAAATACTAAAACCTCTCCTTTTCCATCGCTGAAATTACTTCCTATAATATAATCACAATTTGCAGGTCTAATTTTAAATGTACAATTACTTGTTTTAAGGTTTTGTATTGCTCGAATAATCTCTGTAAAAGAGATAAAATTGTTATCAAAGATAATCTCGATATTTTTATCTCCCAAATTTACTATGGATTCTATTGACACTTTTTCTATTCTTTGATTCACTTTATCACATAATCTTTCCCATACATTATGATTATCAGAAACCAAATAATAGTGATCGATTATTCTTTTTTCTTTATCATAATTACGGAATGATTGTATAACCGAAACCAAACGTATTGCAATAGAAACCAATTTATCCAAAAACCAATTACTCCTAAAGTGTTTTTTATAGAATATTCGCATTGCTCCATAAAATCTTTGTATATATACTGCATTACGATCCGTGCTTTCTCCTTTGTAATGAATTGCTGTGATTTCACCTACGTAATAATTCTGTAATCCCTTCTTTTTTATTTTATATGAGATATCAATATCTTCTCCATACATAAAGTAATCTTCATCAAAACCTTCTATTGTAAGATAATTTTTCTTTTTCACCAAGAGAAAAGCTCCTACAAGAATATCTACATCTCCTATTTCCTCTTCTAAAACATGATCTGCATAATAGCTTTTTACGTTTCCTAATCTAATTTTAAAAAGTCTTCGAAAAGAAGTTAATGGTGAAGGGATATTGCGCTTACTTTCCGGCAGAAAATTACCTGTACCATCTATTAATCTAGGACCTAAGAAGCCTACATTTGGCAAACGATCTGCAACACTTATCAATGTATCAAAAACATCTACTCCTACTACCGTGTCAGGATTAAGGATGCACACATATTCTCCTTTTGCCTTTGCCACACCCTGATTATTAGCTTTAGCAAATCCTACATTATCTGTATTTTCAATAAGAATTACCTCTGGAAACCGATTTTTGAGCATCTCACAACTATCATCCACCGAATTATTGTCTACAACTATAATTTCAGCATCCATAGCCTGTATCGCCTCTTTAACGCTTTGCAAGCAAAGTTCTAAGAAATAACGTACGTTATAGTTAATAATGACAACAGATAACTTCAGGGTATTAGCTTTTTATTTAAAAGAATTATGAACTTTTTAATGCATTTTCAAAAGGAATTCGATTCAAAATACTTCGTCCTAAGGTAACCTCATCTGCATATTCTAATTCATCATTAACTCCAATTCCTCTTGCAATAGTAGAAGTTTTTATATCTATTCCTTCTAATTGCTTATACATATAAAAATTGGTAGTATCTCCTTCCATAGTAGCACTTAATGCAAATATTAATTCACTTACCATTCCTGATTTAACTTTTTCGATTAGAGAAGTGATATTAAGATCAAGCGGCCCAATACCATCTAGTGGACTTATTTTTCCTCCTAAAACATGATACAATCCTCTATATTGACCTGTACTCTCAATAGCCATAACATCACGTATATCCTCTACGACACAAATAATCTCACGAATTCGATTGGGATTACTACAAATATCACAAGTGTCTGTATCACTGATACTATGACATGTTTTACAAAATTTAATATCTTGACGTAATGCCCCCAGAGCTTTTACCAAATGTTCTGTTTGAGTTTCAGGTTGTCTCAGCAAATGTAATACCAACCTCAATGCCGTACGTTTTCCTATACCGGGTAATTGCGACATTTCATAAACTGCGTTTTCTAATAATTTTGAAGAAAATTCCATAGCACAACAAATTTAACATTTTTAATGAAGATCGCTTTATAAATACTATAGTATTCTTACTATGCGGTTGAAACGTTTTTTGCTACTTTTACCTAAAAAGTAGGAATAATGTTAGATGCTCTTTCTGAAGAAACACAACTCATCTTAGTGGTTATTATCATCGCTGTCTTATTTATTATCATTTCATGGAATACAAAACGAAACAAAAGCAAGCTGTATGATCGTGATAAGCGTAATTTTAGAAAGAATTATTTAAAGAAAAAGAAAAATAAATAGTATTAAAATATAATTCAAATGAAGATATATACAAAAACAGGTGATAAAGGAACTACTGCTCTATTTGGAGGAACCAGAGTTCCCAAACATCATATTCGTATAGATAGTTATGGCACTGTTGATGAACTAAATTCACATATAGGTCTTATCAGAGATCAAAAAATCGATGAACTCAGTAAACAAGTATTAATTAAAATACAAGATAAACTTTTTGCTGTAGGAGCTGTTTTAGCAACTGATCCAGAAAAAGCTATTCTTAAAAGTGGTCAGAAAAGACTTAATATACCTACTATTTCTATAGAAGACATAGAACTTCTGGAAAATGAAATTGATCGTATGAATGAATCTTTGCCACCAATGACACATTTTGTATTACCTGGAGGCCATCAAACTGTGTCATTCTGTCACATTGCTCGTTGTGTATGCAGAAGAGCTGAGCGTTTAGCGACAGCATTATATGAAATATCACCTTTTGAAGAAGCTACATTACAATACCTAAACCGACTATCTGACTACCTTTTTGTACTGGCACGAAAGTTGTCCCACGATTTAAGAGCAGAAGAAATAAAATGGATTCCCGCAAAAAAATCTTAAAATTCTACTGTTAAAAAGTTTCTTATAGGAAACCCTAAAAAATCACGTTCTTATAATTATTGTTTAAATAATTAATTTTTTACTTGACTTTTTAAACTAAAAAATTATTTTTGCAAAAAATTAAACCAGTAAGCATATGTATTGGACTTTAGAATTAGCATCATATTTAAGTGATGCACCTTGGCCAGCTACAAAAGACGAGTTGATAGATTACGCAATTCGTACTGGAGCACCTTTAGAGGTTGTAGAAAACCTGCAAGCAATTGAAGATGAAGGAGATTCATATGACTCTATAGAGGAAATATGGCCTGATTATCCTACCGATGAAGATTATCTTTGGAATGAGGATGAATATTAAATAAATGAAATAGTATTAAAAGTCTCGCAAGAGGCTTTTTTTTTGCGTAAATTACGCCGCTTTTGTGGTTATTTACTGCTTAAAAGTATTGTATAATCAGACCTTTTTAGGTCTTGAGATAAGCATGTATTCCAAAATGATTGGAATCAGACTTGACGTTACCTCATTTAGTAGGTTAAACCAATTAGTTTCATTTTGAAATTAAAATCTCAATAAACAACACAACCATATATTATGGGAATTTTAGATTCTGTATTAAAAGTATTTGTTGGAGATAAATCCAAAAAAGACATTAAAGAGATTCAACCAAAGGTTGAACTTATAAAACAAGCAGAAAAGGCATTATCTAGCCTTTCTCATGATGAATTACGTGCTAAAACTATTGAATTCAAAAATAGCATTAATGAAGCTCGTGAAAAAATCAATGAAAAGATTGAAGTACTTATCAAAGAAGCTGATGACACAGAAGATATTGATAGAAAAGAAGATATTTATGGTGAAATTGATGTCTTAAAAGAAGATGCATACAAAGCTACAGAAAAAGCTTTAAACGATATCCTTCCCGAAGCTTTTGCCGTTGTAAAAGAAACTGCAAAACGTTTTGCTGAGAATACATCAATAGAAGTTACTGCATCTGCATACGATCGTGAACTCTCTGGAACCAGAGACCATATCACCCTTGACGGCGAAAAAGCAATTTGGTCTACAAGCTGGGATGCTGCAGGTAAAGAAGTAAAATGGGATATGGTACACTACGATGTACAACTTGTAGGAGGAGTCACGTTGCATGAAGGAAAAGTAGCAGAAATGCAAACAGGGGAAGGAAAAACTCTGGTAGCAACGCTTCCTGTATATCTTAATGCACTATCTGGTAATGGGGTTCACCTGGTTACTGTAAATGATTATCTTGCCCGTCGTGATAGCGAATGGATGGCACCTATTTTTCAATTTCACGGACTTACGGTAGATTGTATTGATAACCATAGACCTAACTCTGCAGAGCGTAGAGCTGCTTATAATGCTGATATCACATACGGTACCAACAATGAATTTGGCTTTGATTATTTAAGAGATAATATGTCTCATGCACCAGAGGATTTAGTACAACGCCCTCATAATTATGCTATTATTGATGAGGTAGATTCTGTATTAATTGATGACGCACGTACACCTCTTATTATATCTGGAGCTATTCCAAAAGGAGATGTTCATGAATTTGATGAGTTAAAACCAAAAATTGCAGATGTTGTTTCTGTACAACAAAAGTACCTTACTACAGTCCTTGCAGAAGCCAAAAAGCTAATAAAAGAAGGAGACGCTAAAGAAGGTGGATTTAAATTACTACAGGTATATCGAGGAATTCCTAAAAACAAAGCATTGATTAAGTTTTTAAGTGAAGAAGGAGTTAAACAACTACTTCAAAAAACAGAAAACTTCTATATGCAGGACAACAATCGTGAAATGCACAAGATTGATGCCGATTTATATTATGTAATTGAAGAAAAAAACAACCAAATAGATCTTACTGATAAAGGAGTAGATTATCTTTCTGGTAAAGAAAATCCTGATTTCTTTGTTTTACCACAGATTGGAATGGAAATCGCCAAAATCGAAGGTGAAGGATTATCCAAAGAAGACGAAGCAGAAAAGAAAGAAGATCTTTTTAGAGACTATAGTGTAAAGAGTGAACGTATTCATACCCTTCGCCAATTATTAAAAGCATATTCTTTATTTGAAAAAGATGTTGAATATGTGGTTATGGACAATAAGGTAAAAATTGTTGACGAACAGACAGGTCGTATCATGGATGGACGTCGATATAGTGATGGGTTACATCAGGCAATTGAAGCAAAAGAAAACGTAAAAATTGAAGACGCAACTCAAACTTTTGCAACGGTAACTCTTCAAAATTACTTCAGAATGTACGGTAAGTTATCTGGGATGACTGGTACTGCAGTAACTGAAGCTGGAGAACTTTGGGAAATCTATAAATTAGATGTTGTAGAAATACCAACCAACAGACCTATTGCCAGAAAAGACATGGAAGATTTGGTATACAAAACCAAACGCGAAAAATATAATGCTGTTATAGAACAAGTTACAGAGTTATCTCGTGCAGGAAGACCTGTATTAATTGGTACAACTTCTGTAGAGATTTCTGAATTATTAGGTCGAATGCTTACTATTCGTAAAGTCCCACATAATGTCTTAAACGCAAAACTTCATAAAAAAGAAGCTGATATTGTAGCTGAAGCTGGTAATCCAGGAGTTGTAACTATTGCAACCAATATGGCAGGACGTGGTACCGATATCAAATTATCAGACGAAGTCAAAGCTGCGGGAGGTCTTGCAATTGTAGGAACAGAACGTCATGATTCTCGTCGTGTAGATAGACAATTACGTGGTCGTGCTGGTCGTCAAGGAGATCCAGGAAGTTCACAGTTCTATGTGTCCTTAGAAGATAACTTAATGCGTTTATTTGGTTCTGAACGAATTGCAAAAATGATGGATAGAATGGGATTAAAAGAGGGAGAAGTAATTCAACACTCTATGATCTCTAAATCTATTGAAAGAGCCCAGAAAAAAGTTGAAGAGAATAATTTTGGAGTACGTAAACGACTTCTAGAATATGACGATGTAATGAATGCTCAACGTGAAGTGGTGTACAAACGTCGTTATCATGCACTTTTTGGGGAACGTCTTCGTGTGGATATCGCCAATATGATCTATGATACTGTAGAAGTAATCACAGAAGGAAACAAAGGAGCACAAGATTTTAAAAATTTTGAATTTGAATTGATTCGATACTTTTCTATGAGTAGTCCGATTTCTGAACAAGAATTTGAAAAAATGGATGCGCAGAAGATCGCCGGAGAAGTATATAAAGTAGCATATCAGCATTATCAGGATAAAATGAAACGTAACGCTGATACAGCTTACCCTGTACTTAAACAAGTATATGAAAACTTATCGAAAAGCAATCCAGATGTTGATAAAATTCCAATCAGAGTTCCTTTTACAGATGGAGTAAAAAGTCTTGAAGTAATCACAAACTTAAAGAAAGCATGTGAAACTGAAGGAAAACAATTAATTACTGATTTCGAAAAAAATATTACACTTGCTATTATTGATGATGCCTGGAAAACTCATCTTCGTAAAATGGATGAATTAAAACAGAGTGTACAATTAGCAGTTCATGAACAGAAAGATCCATTACTAATTTACAAATTTGAAGCTTTTGAATTGTTTAAAGTAATGATTGAAGAAGTTAATAAAGATGTTATTTCATTTTTATTTAAGGGTGAATTACCAACTGGCGACTCACAAGACATCTCTGAAGCTCGTCAAGTACGAAAAAGAGAAAACCTGGAAACTTCTAAAGAAGAAATACCTAATATGGATGAGCGTGCCGCTCAAAATAGAGCTGCAGGGCAAACTCAAGGCCAACCACAAGTTACTGAGACTATTGTACGTGAACAACCAAAAATCGGACGTAACGACAGAGTTACTATCAAACATGTAATGAGTGGAGAGAACAAAACCGTAAAATACAAACAAGCTATCCCATTAATCGAAAAAGGAGAATGGGTTTTGGTTAACGAATAAAACTGTATAAACTCTATACATTATTTAAAAACCTGAAGTTAATTCTTCAGGTTTTTTGTTTTTTACTTAAACTATATTGATTGATGTGTATTTCTATATCCAAAAACCCATAAACCAATCAAAAACAACAACTTACTCTTCAGCAAACACCTCATAAACTAGTCCAAATTTATAAATATCACTAATCTTACTTTGTTAATACGTACCATCTTTCTCTACATTTACTTTTTTTGTAAAAAATAAAGGAAGCGTTGCCTTTTAAAATTAAACGTGTATAATACACCTTCTACTAAAGAAGATGGTTTTGGGGAAAACAAAAAATAATTAAAATTCTAAACAAACATTCTAATATTATGATGTCTAAGAAACAATCAAATATGCAGAGTCACAATACTAATGTAAATCACTATTCATTTGCTATGAAAAAATATATAACAAAA
Organism: Aquimarina algiphila; assembly: GCF_007489275.1. Classification (GTDB taxonomy): domain Bacteria; phylum Bacteroidota; class Bacteroidia; order Flavobacteriales; family Flavobacteriaceae; genus Aquimarina; species Aquimarina algiphila. The sequence continues at coordinate 39,061 of NZ_VLNR01000005.1, read as the reverse complement.
TCGATACTTTTCTTATCGATAGTTCTATTAGGGATAGGTTGTAGTGAAGATGAAGCTGATCCTATAAACCCCGACAATGAAAATTCTGAAAACTCAGACATTCAATTCGAGGATAATGATATTTCATTTAATTTGGTTAATCTAAAATGGTCAGCGGTTTCCGGACCAAATAACGAAGAGGTAGTATATGACATTTATTTGGGGGATACCAAAATTAAGGACAGTAACGAAGATACAGATTACACTTTAACTAAATTAGAAGCGAATACAGAATATTCTGGTCGTATTGTACCAAAAACTGTAGATAGTAAAACTTCATTATTAAATAGTAAGACCAATCATAAAAATGCTAAAGAAAGTATTGAATTAGATCCTATCTCTTTTATTGTTAAAACGAAACAATTTGCAGATCCTAGTGCTCCAACACCAGAAATTTCGAATATTACAGTAAATAGTATCATCAATAATGGTGCAACGCTTAATTGGGATACAGCTACTATAAGTGATGGATCTCAAATCACTTATAACATATATCTAGAAGGAGATTTAATTGCCAATAGTCTTACAAATAACACGTACATTTTTGAAAATTTAGAACCCAAAACATTGTACAAAGGAATATTGTTAGCAATAAGTACGAATCAAAAATCAGTTGCTTTAGATTTTGAATTCACAACATTACCCAGCTCAGATGAAATCCCTTTAACTGGTTTCGCATTTTTTAGAGGAGCATCAATAAGCTACCCAGCAAGCGATTGGTTACAATTAATCCCTATATTTTCTCCTATAGATGCAAATGCTGTAGATCTTAACTGGACAAGTAGTGATGAATCAATCGCCACAGTAGATGAATCTGGTTATGTACACACTAAACCAAAAATAGGAGTAATTACAATTACTGCCTCCTCGGTAGACAATCCCCAAATAACCCAATCAATAGAAATAACAGTAACTGAAAGAATACCAAATGGTGATCGATTTATCTCTACACAACCAAGAAGATCTTCTATTTTAATTGGTGGCGTACAAAAAATTCAAATCAATGACTTTAATGTAAAACCAGATGATATAAGAGATTTTGTATTTACATCGAGCGATCCGAGCATTGCGACTGTAGACAATGATGGTAATGTAGCTGGTGTGGCATTAGGAACCGTAGCCATTACAGCAACATCTGCCAGCAATCCTGATTTGACCGATTCTGTAATGTTACGTGTGGTAAAAGACCCTATCCCAATTACCGGTTTTATTTTTTACTATGATAATCCACGCTCATTATTTGTTGGGCAACAACAGAATCTTTATCCAAAAATACTACCAGTAGATGCCACAAATCAAGAACTTATATTCACGTCAACTAATCCAAGTATTTTAGAAATATCAAGAGGGTTTGCCAAGGCCATCACCCCAGGGAACACAAGTGTTATTATTACCTCGGTAGAAGATAATTCAATCTCGGAAACTAGAGGTTTTAATGTTATCGCAGACCCTATAACACTTAATCAAAATACAGGTTTATATACTGCTCCTGCAAATTCTGAAGTAGTTATGCAATTATTTGCATATTTAGATGTGGATCCACAATCTAGTGCTCAATTCACAGAAATGACTATACAATATTCTGTGAAAGATAGTTCTGGCACAGAATTACTAAATCAATCTAATCCAACAGACATAGTACAGATAAATGTTTCAGAAAATCCTGATGGAACAAAATATGTAGATGCTTACGCTGAAGCAATAAAGTTTCAAATGCCTGCAGATGGTAAAGTGACTATTAGCATTGTGGAAGTTAGGCTTTTTAATAGTCAAGATTTTTTCTTACAACAGTTAGATCTTGATATTACTAATAATCAAGGGCCAAGAAAAACGCTAACTATTCCGATAGATAGTGTTATACTAGATTAATTTTGTATAGCTCTAATACTAAAAAGACAAAGGTGTTCATTAAATGAGCACCTTTATTTTTATAGAATATTTTTTTTAGTGGGGTACATAGTATTAAACAACTATATTTTCAACAAAAGATTAGGGTCTGGGCAATTTTGCAAATAAAACTCCAGGTCTTTTTTATTAGAAACTCCAGGGTAATCTCCAATATTTCCTTGCATATCTTTAATAACCTGAAAATGCAAATGAGGAGCATAATCTCCATTTACTGATGCAGTTCCCAAAGCAGCTATAGTTTGTCCCGCTTTTACAGGGTCTCCAACAGTAATTCCTGAAAGTGACCCTAAACTTAAATGCCCATACAAGCTATAAAACACAACATCATCTAATGCATGTTCTAGAATAATGGTTGGCCCGTAATCTCCAAAATTATTATTGTTTTTGAAGCTATGAATTTTACCATCAAGAGGGGCGAGTATTTTGGTTTCTGCATCACACCAAATATCTATCCCCAAATGAATATTACGTTCTGTTTCTGGATTATGCTGATTAAAATGAGAACTCCTGCTATAAATCCCCCTTACTTCATTATAACCACCATAAGCTACCTTTGCTTTGTTTTGAGCTATATATTCCTTTATATACACCTCAAATGCTCTTGAAGAGGATACATTTATAGTATCTAAGTCTGGATTGGTCGCAGAAAGATCAATCGCAACATAATCTTCTTTAACGAATTCTGAATCTACCACAGAAATAAAATCATGTGAGATATTTTTTATCTTTTTTTTAAAATTATCATTCATTATCTAAGTACTTTGTGAAATAGTTTTTGGTATTTTCGACTTCCATTTTTTGGGTAATTGTTTTAGCAGTTCTTTCTTAAACAAATGATAATCCACTGTTATAGTATGTCTAGGCGTATTAATTTGCTTATAATGTGGATGAGTCACTTCACGTTGGCACAGTTTTTCAATAGTAGAAGGCATTTCCCATTCTCCCACTAAATAATTTGCTAAAATCTTACTCTGTAATTCTGCTCCCGGCCAAATACACCCTAAAGGTTGAAACATCCCAATAAAAAACAGATCATGATATTCTTGATGAAACATTTTTAAATACAAAGGCACTGGTCCGCTACTATAATCAATAAACGATCTATCAAAAAATGTATGTTTCAAAATATATCCTGTGCAAGCTATGATTACATCAAACTCTTCACTTGTGCCATCTTTAAAATAAACCATCTTCTCATTTAGTCGCTCAATATCTTTCTTAGGATGTACTTTACCATGACGAATTTTATATAATAATTCATCATTTATTGTTGGGTGTGTTTCTCCAAATTTTGTTTTCACTTCTGGTAATCCATATAGCTTATTTTTACCTAACATCAAGTTTAACAATTTGTCATTAAGCCAGCTTCTAATTTTTACAGGCATCCATGATGAACGAGCTCCTACAATATCAGAGGGTAGTCCAAAGAAAAATTTAGGGATAATACGATAGCCTCTCCTCCAGCTAATACTTGTTTTTTTACTTACCCTACTAGTTTCTACTGCCACATCACAAGCAGAGTTACCACCACCGATTACCAAAACTCTTTTATCTGCAAAAGGCGAAGCTTTTTTATAATGATGAGAATGTATAAACTGACCTGTAAACATACCCGAATATTTTGGTACTCTAGGTACAGAATGATGACCATTGCAAATCACTAAATCTGTAAAAATCTCTGTATACTGTTTTCCCTTATGTGTTATAGTAATATGCCATTCATTTTTATGTATACGTTTACAATGTTGTACCGAAGTCTCAAATTGAATATAAGGGTATAGCTCAAAATGTCTGGCATAGGCTTGAAAATAACGTCTTAACTCGTCATGAGAAGGATAATCGGCTACTGTTTCATCAAAATCGTCAAAAGTAAAATCTTCATATTGTGATAATGTTTTAGAACTTATTATATGGGTAGTTTCAAAAACACTAGAATGGCTTTCTTCTTCTGAATAGATCCAATTACCTCCTACTTCATTATTTCTGTCGAAACAGATGACATTAAGCTCCTTATCTTTTATATTTTTTAACGCTGTTATTCCGCTAGGACCTGCTCCTATAACACAAATTCTTCTTTCCATTTAGATGATATGATCCCTAATTAATAGATCTGTAAAATAGAAAATGTGTTGCAGTTTAAAAAATATTTCCCGGGAGATATACTAATCACCTCTAAAAACTACTATCTATTCTTCTCTTTAGTATTGGTATTTGTACAAAAAATAAAAGTGCGAGAAATAATATACCATAGAGGGTTGTCTTATGAAGTGTAAAGTCTGAAAATGGATTATCCAGATCTATAACCTTTAAAAAAGAAAAGTCAATGGTATGCAAAATAGATACTTCATTATCAGACAAAAGCAATAAAATCCCTAGTATTGACACAATCACCAAAGCAACTATCAACCATGTTTTTTTTGATATTAAGGGAGTGTAATTCAATGATTTTTGAGAAGAAACTTCTATTTCCTTCATTATATTATTCATAAAATTTGCAGAAGGAGATTCTAATCCTGCCTCTTTAACCAAATGTTGGATATCATTTTTATATTGCTCTTCCATTTTTACTACTAATTTCTGGAGAAATGTGATATTTCAATATCGAATATAGTTTTTTTCTACCACGATAGAGTTTTATTTTCACATTATCTGCCGTTAGATCCGTCATTTCAACAATCTCCTTTACACTTTTTTCGTCAAAGTAATACCATGTTATGATAGCAGCTTCATCTTTAGCAAGCTTCATTATACTATTTGAAATTATCTTTTTTCGTTCTTTGGCTTGTAAATAATTTAATGCATCATTTACCAATTCTATTTCACCCTCATTAATTTCTTCGATAAGTTCTGAGGTTATCATACGCTTACTTTTCTTCAAAGCATCCAAACTCTTTCTGTATGCTATAGTATACAACCAAGTAGAAAATTTCGCATCTCCTCTATAATTATCTAGAGATTTAAATGCTTTTATAAAAGAATCCTGCGCCACTTCTTCTGCTTCTTCTTTATTTTTGATCATACGATATACTACAGTGTACACTAAGTTCTGATAACGTTCTATCAAAACAGAAAAAGCATTCACCTGCCCTTCGAGAACTTGATTGATATAATATTGATCTGATTGATGGTTCATTTCTTCATAAGACGATAGCGTATAAGTATAGGTTACATAAATTTTAATAAAAAGTACAAAATATATTTTTTATCTTTTTTTTGTAACCGCTTTGAATCATACTTCGTCTTAATTAGAAAACGAACAGTATAATCATTTAAATCAAAAATTATGAGTTTTATCGAAGCACTAATACCATTATCCATATTTGGATCTATTTTTGGAATATTCTATTTATTTATTGCAGCTAGAAATAAAGAACGCATGGCACTTATAGAAAAGGGGGCAGATGCTTCTATCTTTTATAGTAGCAAAGAGAAAAGAGTTACCCCTATATGGAAAGTTTTTATCTTAAACCTATCCTTATTATTAATGGGAATTGGGATTGGGATTTTTATAGCTGGAATTTTACATTTATCTATCGGTGTTGATGAAGATATAGCATATCCAGGAACAATCTTTTTAATGGCTGGAGTAGGATTATTTACTGGCTTTAACATGACTAAAAACTTAGACAAATAAACAAGCCTTTGTTTTTGTAAAAAAACTATGCCTGTACAATGATGTACAGGCATAGTTTTTTTACCTATTTTTTATTCTTCATATATCTTTATACATCTTTGTCTTTGTATATCTTACGCAAAATAAAGACATGATAAACCTAATGTAAAGCATCATATAACTTCTTTCTTTCATAGACCCTCTATCCTTATTCATATACATTATTTTATCGTTCACCATTTATTTTAAATAAAACGTAAACCGATGATATAACACTGTTCTAAAAATAAGAATGCCTAATTGATCAAAATATATTAATACACAAAAAAACCTTTCAAATTATGAAAGGCTTTTTTTTATATCTATCAATTTATTATTACATATCTGCCACTTGATCTTCGTCAACAAACTTCTCTAATACTACAGAATCTCCTCTATCATTTTCTAAAACATATACACCTGCAGGCAATTGACTTAAATCAACATAATTTGTTGTTTTAGATAAAACATGAACTGTATTTTTCACTTCAAATAACTTAATTTTATCTCCGTCTTCAAAATCTATCACTTTAACTATATCTCCTTCTCTTTCTACAGCAAGAAGATTTGTTTCTGCGTTTTCATAGTAATGGATAAATTCTTGTTCTACATTAATATCTGCAGGAACAAAAGTTCTTTCACTATCATTTTCTAATACAAAATCAGTTTCACTATGCTCAATAACTCCTTCAATACTAATTTCTTCTTCTAAACGCTCGATAACTACTGATCTACCTTCATTATTTTCTAACAAATAAGATCCCATTGGTAATTGACTAAGATCTATCTCTCCATGTGTTTTTGATAAAACATGGTCTCCAGTCTCTACTTCAAATAACTTAATTTTATCTCCCTCTTGAAAATCTACAACCATCACTACTAGACCATCCATCTCTACTTCTAAAGATTGATCCATGTCATTTGCATAACTGTTTAAGAATAAAAATAAACTAAAAATATATGCTATCAATTTCATCTTTGTATTCTTTATTCGTAATAAGGTTTAATATTAATTTATTACGGTTTTACCATACAATGATATTACATAATTATTGTTAAACAAATTAAAAATCAGACTTTTAGATCAAACGTTTTTGTTTTTCGACAAAAGACACAAAAAATGTTAAATTTTCCTTTATTTAATGTTAATTCATTGATTTTTAATAGATTACACTTATCGAATACTAAAAAAACCAGATAAAAAGCATTATTCACTAGATTAAAAGAAACATCTACCTATCATTCTTACGTTTTATTCTGTATAATTAAGTACAAAAAATGCAATTTGATACTTTAGATTTAATATTATCTGAGTGTAAATACAATACCATTAATCAATCAACTGTAGTAAATATTTTTTGTTTTACCGCTTGTAAAAGGTTATCATATCTTTTTAATTGCAGGGAAACATTTACTACATATAATGACTAAAAAAGCCCTATCAGTTTAAAAAACCGATAGAGCTTTCTTATAATTAACACTACATTACTTACTACGAAAAACTATTTATTATTTAATACAACTTCACTATATTTTGCATTAATAGTGATCATTTTGTCTGTACTACGTGTTTTTTTAAACCCATTAATAAAAACGTTTCCAAAATTCTTTCTAGTATTTATTTCTAACGTTTTGGGTAAAGAAATTATACTTTGTGCTCCAGTATATGATAAGTTAAATGCTGTATCTGGCAAGTTTAACTTAAAATCACTGTTTTGAACTGCCAAATCCAAAGTAGAGAAAGATTCTCCTAACTTAGCAATGGTAATCACACCAAAACTTCCTGAGATGGCACCATTTTCGCTAAGCTCCTGAATATAAATGTTACTAGAATCTGCATTGACCAATAAATTCTTAGCATTTTGAATTCTACAATTCTTCACATAATTTACCACAAGTCGACCGTTATTCCATTCTCTTACAAATACCGGGGAGTAAGAAGCTTTAATAAACGTCTGTTTACCATCAATTACATTAGCAGAAAGCTTTGTATGCGATAGAGATGCTCTAATATCATTAGATTTTTCTGCTAACTGTACGTCCCCATGACGGATATTAAGTCTTAACTTAGCTCCTTTGGGCATACGTATTTTTATAATTTTACTGGTGTTCTTTGTATTTATTTTTCTGGCACTATATTGATATACTGTAATATTAGCAGTTCCTTTTTGTTGATTTTCAACATCTTTTGAAAATTGAGTAGACCAAGCATCCATCTGTCTACCGTATTGTTCTCCCCAAGTTTCTACACGAATTTCTTTTTGACCAGTCACTCCTTTTGATGTATTATCAAACTGAGCCCATTTTTGGTTTTCCTTACTTACATCATCGCTAAGTTTTTCTCGTATTTGGCTCTCCCATTGTTGAATATATTTTTCATCATTCTTATTAACCTTACCATTACTGTAGTTAACATTAGCTTGATGATCAGAAAGAGCACTTGGCATAGGATTTTTTTCAATGTTCTCCATAAGAGGGCTCAACATATCAGTAATTACCGGGCCCAACATTCTTAATTCCTGTAAGTTTTTGCTCATTCGAATACTAGAAGCTGTAACATTTCCACTCCATAAATTACCAGCGGCAGAACTAATAGTTACTTCACGATTATTTCCTCTTACATTTATTTGCCAACTATCAAGTATACGTTGACTATTTTCGTTAGATCCGCTACCTTCTAAATACGCTTCTACTGCTATTGAATTTTTATTCCAGGTTTCAAAAACAATATTAGTATGACTTGTATTTAAATTTACAACTACATCATCATCTACGGTAAATTTTTTATTTAACTTATCTTGTTTATCCTGAGCTAATAATCCTACACAGCACAATACCCCAAGTACAGTAACACAATTAAGCTTGTATCTCATTGTAATTTTCATTTTCAATGCTCTCTAATTCTTTTAGTTTGTCTTTTAGTCTATTTAATAATGATAATCTTATAGTTAGGTTTTCCATCATAGCCTCTACGCTTTGTACATTTGGCCCCACCTCTATTAATTCTCTATTTAGTTTTTGATATTCTTTATCAAGATTATCCAATCGAGCCATAAAACTTTCTACTAATTCTCTATTTGTATCATCAATCGTGATCTGTGATAATTGAAATTTTATACTCGTCAATATGCTATTTTCTACTTCTTGATATTCTGGAGATATTTCTGCAAGTGTAGAAGATTGTTTATTCAAATTCACAGTAGCATTTACAACATTAGAATCATTTACATCAACTACTTCTATTCCTTCTGAGCTTTCTCCCCCTAGCTGATTAAAAGTTAATACCGAAATAGAAAGAATCACAACTATGCTGGCTGCTATCTTAAGCCATTTATAATTTAAACTTCGTGTTTTTTTCTGAGGAAGTTCTTTTTCTAATCTAGACATAAACCTGAATTCATGTCCTTGTTTTATTTTTTCTGAAGGAATCTGTCTATCTTGTTTTAATAGCTCTCTAATATCTTGTGCCATCTTTCAAATGTTTTAATTGTTCCTGTAGCTGTTTTTTTCCTCTATGTACTAATGTTCTTGATGAAACAGGGGTAATGTCTAATACTTCACTTATTTCATTATGATCATATCCTTCTATCAAAAACAGCATGACCGCATATCTATACTTTTCTGGTAATTTCTCAATCGCTTTTTTTACTTCATCTACAGTTACAGAATCGGATACTGACCAATCATTCTGTTCTTCTACTGTAGTCATAACCTGCTCATTAATTGCAACCATATTCATTTTCTTAGCTTTAAGCATATCAATGCTTTTATTAATAACAATACGCTTAAGCCAAGCTCCAAAGGTTACATCACCAGTAAATTGATGAAGTCTAGTAAATGCCTTAATAAAAGATTCTTGCATAGCTTCCTCTGCCTCAAACGGATCTTTAAGAAATCGCAATGCTACATAATACATACCATCACAGTATTTATTATAGAGTTTCATTTGCGCTCTACGATCGTTAGTTCTACATTGTTCTATTAGCTCGCTTTGTAACAAACTTAATTTACTTTAGGTTAGTGATTATTATTTAAAAAACAGTTTTAAATCGTATTCATATATAGAGACGATATATACATATACTGTGTTGCAAAATTATACATAAAAAACATACATTCACAACAAAGCACTGAATATCAAATAATTAATAAAAAATTAACTATTGTATAAGTAAGTTTTTAGGCTATAACTGACTATCATACACACTTTTATTAATTATTAACCACACAAAATCATGTATAATTTAAAAAAGAATGTAGAACATAATGATGATGATGTTGAAGATCTATTTAATCTTTTAGAAAAAAACCTTAACTGCTCTCAAACACTAATACATCATATTGATGCTTTTATTGAGCGCAAACATCCAAATGAAAACATGCTTAATGTTCTAACCACTGTCAGAAATACTTGCGCTGTAAATGCAATGAACATTACCAGATTAACCAGATCATTTTAAGTTGGTCTTTTTTTATGAATTTATAAACATAGTTCTAAACTGTAAAAGGGCTATATTTAAAAATTAAATAACATTATTATGCCAAAACTTTTAAAAAGAATAGTTTTTATTTTATTTGGACTTGTAATCATTGGATTTGCAGGAATGTATTTTATGAAGCAAAATACTAAAAAACATAGTCCAGAAGAAATCGTTACCCATACAGCAAAAGATGCAACTTTTACAGTATTTTATAATCGCCCATATAAAAAAGATAGAGAAATATTTGGAAAATTGGTTCCTTATAATCAAGTATGGAGAACAGGGGCCAATGAAGCAACGACCTTTACTACAGATAAAGACATTTTTGTAGACGGCACCACCCTTAAAGCTGGAACTTATACTTTATGGACTATTCCAAATCAAAAATCCTGGAAAGTAATTTTTAACAGTCAAGAGTATGGATGGGGGGTAAACATGGATGGTGCTTCAAAAAGAGATCCAGCGTTTGATGCACTTATTGTAGAAGTTCCTACACAACCTTTATTAAATATCATAGAACAGTTTTCTATTTATTTTGAAAATGCAAATGAATTTACCATACTCTACCTGGCATGGGATAGAACCGCAGTAGCGGTTCCCATTAAAGTGTAAAAGGTTAATTATTTAATTTGATAACACAATCCTATTAATTTTCAGGTTTCCAAATAAGGAATTTATAACTTTGCTATAAAGCTATCTTGTGTCTAAAGATCAAACCAAACATAAAAGTCAATCTCCCAAAGTACCTTCTAGTACTACAGGATATGCCATTGATAGATTTAAAAGACTACAACAAAAAGAGGTTTCTGTAAAAGTTATATTTGACGAAATTATTAATAAAGACACCGCGGCTTTAAGCAAAGGTATTACTCTAATTGAAAGTACGAAGCAAAAGCATTCTAAAAAGGCTCAACAACTTGTTGAAATGTGTCTTCCTTATGCAAACAATTCTATACGAATAGGAATTACAGGAGTTCCTGGGGTGGGAAAAAGTACTTTTATAGAAGCCTTGGGTAATCTATTAATTCAAAAGGGAAAGAAAGTAGCAGTTTTGGCTGTAGATCCTAGTAGTACCATATCTCATGGAAGTATTCTTGGAGATAAGACCAGAATGGAATCACTCGTACGTTCTTCAGAAGCCTTTATTCGTCCTTCTCCATCAGGAAAATCCCTTGGCGGAGTTGCTCAAAAAACCAGAGAATCTATTATTCTTTGTGAAGCCGCTGGATATGATGTTATTATTATTGAAACTGTAGGCGTAGGACAAAGTGAAACAGCAGTACATAGTATGGTGGATTTCTTTTTATTGCTAAAATTAGCAGGAGCAGGAGATGAATTACAAGGTATTAAAAGAGGTATCATCGAGATGGCAGATGCTCTGGTCATTAATAAAGCAGATGGAGACAACCTATTAAGAGCTAGAAAAGCCAAAAATCAATTTAGAAAAGCATTACATTTATACCCACTTGCACAAAGTACATGGTCTCCAGAAGTATTAACGTGTAGTGCTTTAGAAGGTTCTGGCATTGAAGATATTTGGGAATTGATTCTGAAATACCAAGAGGTCACTTCTAAAAATGGCTTTTTTGAAGAAAATAGAATTCAGCAAAATAAATTTTGGCTTCTGCAAACTATAGAAGAACAACTAAAAAGTTCATTTTATAATAACCCAAAAATCAAAGATGAATTAAATTCACAAATCCAAGGGGTCCAACAAAACAAAATTACTCCTTTTGCTGCTGCACATTATTTATTAGAATTGAGTAAAGAAAAGTAAGCAGCTTAATTAGAACGTGTGTGTTTTCTTTCTTTAAAATTAAATCGATATACATACCCTAAACTAAGATCAGAAAAATCAGCTTGTCCTAGGTTAGCATTAATACTAGCCCCGATATAGATATTATTCTTAGGAGACTTGTTAGTATTAAACAAATAGTATTTTATCTCTAGCTTTGACGATATAGTTCGTTTTATCTGGTAATATGAGTCTAATTCTCCAAGTCTGGTATATTCTCCTTTAAAGAAATATCCTTGACTAAGTTGCCAGTCAATTTTATAAAAAGGTTTATAAATATTTATACCAAGGTCTATTTCTACTCCCACATGCCCCATTAAAAACTCTGTACTTGCAAAAAAACCTAAATTTGTTGCATATCGGTAAGGGTTATCTCTAAAATTAGGTACTTGCTCGCTTATTAGCGGTCCATTTTCATTTATATGATCATAATATTGTTCATAAAATCGATAATAAAACCCAGCGCCAAACTTAAAAGTTCTGTTTATAATTTTACCAGCAGACAACGCTATTGAATATACTTCTTTTTTGTCATTATAAATACGAGAAAGTACATTTTGACCAATCCCTATCCTTCCAGAAAAATAAGTTTCTGAAGAACGAATTCTTTTCTCTTTTTGAATGATTCGATCTTTATCAGAAGTTTTGTCTTCTTTTCCTATATTAGAAGATAAACTAACTAGAAATGAATTAAGTCCTTGATTTGGCAATCTTGTATGGCCATTAGAATAATGAGTATACCCAAAGCCCAAGCGCCAATTTAGTGCCTCTTTTTTAAATATATCATAATAAACAAATGATCTAAAAGCCCAATTAATTTTTGTGGTAACGGCTTGATTAAAAGGATTGGTATCTGGATGAAATTGCTTATCTATATAGGAACTCCCCATACCTATATTTAAATTCCATCTACTAGAATATTTTCGAAATATTCCAACTTCAATAAATGGCATTACTGTATACGCCATTCCTAATTTTTCAGTATTCCCAAAATCGGTTACACCAAGTGAAACTCCCGTTTTTGGATAACCTAATAAGATTGCCCATTGTTGATCAATCATTCTACTACGTCTTCCAAAACTCACAAAAAACGATTTTTGTAATTTGGTTTCTGGAAAACCAGTATTAGCTTCTCCTGTTTTTCCTATTAAAATTTCTGGCACTACAAAGAATGGCCTCTTATCTGTACTATTAGATATTTGACTATGTACCTTTATCCCAATAAAAAAAATAAGCAAATAATATCCCTTATGCTTCATTCACTTTTATTACACAACCTCCAAACAGGCTTCCCCTCACCTTAATTTTTGACAGGTTATATTTGTTAAACTAATCTTTTACTTAAGTATTATTTTATTTTTAATCACATATAATGCAATGAAAGATTGTAAATTAAGTAAAAAAAATTAAGTTTTCTATAACATTTTCTTAACAAAAAGATATAATAAAGCACTAGCGCCTATTCACTAAGTAAAAAAATATGCGTTTTATGTATTTAAGATAATTAACTTCAGGAAGGGTTAATATGATGTATTGACACTATCTTTCATTAGATTTTGGTATACAATATTACTCCATACTTCTCTACCTTTGAAGAATTAATCTCCAAAAGCATAACAGAAAAAAATGCAGGGATAGGTTTATCTTTGATGAAGTTCTTAAAAAATATTTTAAGTTCAATTATGAAAGGTATACCTAAAAAAGTCGAATGGTAAAGAATATGAATAAAATTAAATTATAATCATATTACTATTCGATATCTAACTCTCCTACCTGTTCATCATTTACTGCCGAAGGAATATCAACACCTGGGCCATCAAAACTCTGCATAGAATCAGCTAGCCTCTTACTAATTTTAACCAAATAAATTGTATCATTTGTTTTTACTTCAACAGCTTCAATAGCTTCATTATGCTGATTTCTAAATGAGATAATATCGTCATCATTATATCCATCTGGAAATTTCTCTACTAAAAGATTTAAAATGTTTTTATTTAATTTCTTGTAGTCAACAATTACTCTTTTCATGATCTGTAGTAGGTTTAGGTTAATACGTATACAATAACAAATAACATGCACGCATGTATTAGTATAAATCACAAATCTTGAGGAATAAACTTTTTACATACCTCAAGTAATTCTCAAATAATTAAATAAGTATTTCACTGAGTAATATAGTACTACAAGTCTACTTAAAAAAAATGAAACTTTCCAAAAAAACAGCTTTAAAAAAACAAAAAATATTTCTCTTTTTTCTTGTTATAAATCAAAACAACATACTAGAAAAGAGACCATTGTAAATTTTCTGATCTATTTACATTTATAATTTAGAATATTCCAAATCATAAATACAAATACATTGAGTAAAATATTTTGTGAAGCCTGAGTTTAAGAAAATTCATATACTATATAATGTTACTTAATAATTTTGTGTTTCAAACGTTATTATTGTCAAGATTGGGGTATGATAAAAAAGATAGTACAAAAAAGATGGACCAAATGGCTTCTGTTCACAATTGGCGGACTTATTTTAATATGCGTCTGCTTTTATGCCAGTATTTATTTTGGTTTTTGGGGGAAATTACCAAATAAAGAAGAATTAAGTTCTTTAAAACAAGCTGAAGCCACTCAGGTATTAGATAAAGATGGTCATTTGATTGGTAAATACTATATCTATGACAGACAACCTATTACATATGAGGAGCTACCTCAACATCTTATTGATGCTCTTGTAGCAACAGAAGATGCTAGATTCTATGAACATGATGGTGTAGATAACAAAAGTTTGTTACGCGTTTTTTTTAAAACCATTTTATTACAAGACAAATCATCAGGGGGAGGAAGTACGATTACTCTTCAGTTAGCTAAAAATCTATTTGGCAGAAAAAAGTATACAATATTTAGTACTGTAATTAATAAACTAAAAGAATCATTTGTTGCAAAAAGAATAGAAGAAATCTATTCTAAACAGGAAATCATTACATTATATTTCAACACTGTACCATTTCCAGATAACACATATGGTATCGAGAGTGCATCTCAAAAATTCTTTAATAAACCAACCCATCAATTAACTTTATCAGAATCTGCTACTCTCATAGGAAGTTTAAAAGCAAATCATAGTTATAATCCAAGACTTTTTCCTGAGAGAAGTCAATTAAGAAGAGATGTTGTTTTACAACAGATGACCAAATACAACTATATCAGTTCGAATCGATCTAATCAGACTATGAGTCAACCTATTAAAATCGATTACCAACATTTTAATCATGACCTTGGATTAGCTCCTTATTTTAGGGAAGAAGTAAAAAAAGAATTAGCAAAAATTCTTGAAAAACATAAGAAACCAGACAGTAGTATTTATGACATTTACAATGATGGACTAATTGTTTACACTACTATGGATTATAAAATGCAATCTTTGGCAGAGGATGCGATGAAAGAACATATGCAAATATTACAAAGTAATTATGAAAAATCATATGGAAGCTCGGCTCCATGGAAAAACAATAAGAAGCTTGCAGAAAATGCGATTAAAAATCTCAAAATTTATAAGACATACAAAGAACAAGGGCTCACAGAGAAACAAATTACAGATTCTCTATCAATAAAAAAAGACATTGAATTATTTGAATGGAATGGGAACATTACCAAAAAAATATCTTCTGTAGATAGCCTACAACACTATCTTAAATTTCTTAATACTGGAATGATCGCTATTGACCCAAAAACAGGTGCGGTTAGAACTTATCTTGGCGGAATAGATTATCGTTATTTTAAGTATGATCATGTTTCACAAAGTGAAAGACAAGTAGGTTCTACATTTAAACCCTTTGTATACACAGCCGCAATTGAAAATGGAATGAAACCTTGTACTTATTTTTCTGCAAAAGAAATTACATATACTAATCTTAAGAACTGGACTCCAAAAAATGCTTCAGAAGAGGAAGACCCCTATCTCAATTTTACGTTAGAAAAAGCCCTAAGCACCTCTGTGAATACTATAGCTGTCAAAGTACTTAATGAAGTGGGAATCCCTAAAGTAGTAGAACAAGTAAAAAAATTAGGAATTACAGCTTCACTTTCTGAAGACCCTGCAATGGCTCTAGGTACAGATGGTATTAAATTAAAAGAATTATCTGGAGCGTACGCAAGTTATGTAAATCAAGGAAAGAGTGTAAAACCCTACTATATCTCCAGAGTTGAAGATAAAAATGGCAACCTAATAGCCTCATTTGAACCTGAAGTATCAGAAATACCGGCTTATAATGAGTATACAAGACAAGTACTTTTGGAAATGATGAAATCTACTATAGATGAAGGTACTGCCACCAGACTAAGAACATCTTACAAATTAGAAAATGCAATTGCCGGTAAAACAGGAACTACCCAAGATAATAAAGATGGATGGTTTGTTGCAATTACTCCCAACTTGGTATCCATTACTTGGGTTGGAAACGATAATTATAATATAGGATTTAAAACAACAGCACTAGGTCAGGGAGCTAATACTGCATTGCCCATTTTTGCTAAGCTATATCAAAAAATGAATCAAGACCCTATTTTTGACCCTATAACCAAAAGTAAATTTGAGGAGATCTCTGAAGAAGTATTAAAAGATATTGATTGTAAACCCGAGAAGAGAGACAACTTTCTTAAGCGTCTTTTTGGTAAAAAGAAGAAAAAGAAAAAATTTAGAAAAGCATAAGTAGTAGTATATAGCCAATTGCTTCTTGTAAAATTCTTAGGTATTATTAAAAAATCTTAACTAGAAAAATATTCATTCTGGCAATTTCATAGGGTGTTCATGCCACACCATTTTTATTTTTCCTGTTTTTTTATCCAGTGTATATCCTTCTGCTCCACCTGTATACCCATTTTTATCTAAATGACTCACTATTAGCTCATAATAGTTTTGAAATTCTTCAACTAAAATACGATCATCTATTTTATATCTTTTTTCAAAATTGATTAGCATTGCCTGTTGTCTTTTATCATTTTCCTTCTGTTTTATAACCTCTTCAATATCAACAATGCTATTAGTTCTTATCGTTTGACTATAACATTCTCTTTGAAAATGACCTATAAAAATGAACACAATCATTATGCTTATTTTTCTAATCATATGATTTACGTTATAATAAATTGACACCTATCAAAAGTATATGAAATGTTTAATAAATAGCACCCTGTTTTCAGTGAAAATAACAAGTATATCTGTTTTTAGTACAAAAGAGAAAGTCAATTAAATTTTACGAAGTTTCACCATATTTCTTAATAAGAAGTCCTTGGAGTTTATAAGCTCCTACTCCTAATACGATACCAATTGCCATACCCGTGATTATATCTCCAGGATAATGAACTCCTACATAAATCCTACTATACGCTACAATGATAGACCATACTACCATAAAAGGAAAAATGTATTTTAAATGTTTCTGCAAGGTTAAACCTGTAAAAAATGCTAATGCCATAGAGCTGGCTGCATGACCAGAAAAATAACCATGTCTTCCACATCTTTCTGCAATAAAGCGTGCTAACTCTGCAACTCCATCTGCCCTACATGGTCTTGGACGCATAAATAATACATTTTTAAACAAATTTGATAATTGATCTGTAGCGGTAATCAAAGCGGCTACAACAATTAAAGTGATAATTGTTCCTCTAATACCAAAATACTTATAAAAAAAGAATAGCAATACTAAATACAAGGGGATTTGATAAAACTTTTCAGTCATAAATAACCAAAATCCATCCCATGCAGGAGTTCCTAAATTATTGAGATATAAAAAAAGATCTTTATCTAATTGTATAAGCTCTTCCATTCTTAAGATATTGTATTATTATTCATCATATCGCTCTATCTCACGATCATAGAAATCATTAGCTGCTTGAAAAAGGTTCTCTGCTTCTTCCTGTAAATCTTTCTCATCATTTTTATCAAACTCTTCTAACCATTCTACTTCGTCATCTGCAAGATTAATAATAAATCTGGGGAACTCGGTATGAATCACAAAAATAGCATCTGGATAATCTGTATTATCTCCTAATAAGAATTTCGGAAAGCCCATAATCAACACATAAAATTATAAAGCCAAAGGTACTATCTTTTCAGATACATCAGAAAATAATTCTTTAACTATTCGATCTTAATTTCTACTCTATTATTCGATTCTGGATCGAGGTTAGATCCCTTGGTAACAACAGGTTCAGTATTTCCAGCTGCAATTACTTCTATAATAGATTCGTCAATCCCTTGTTCAACAAAGTATTGTTTAACATTAATGGCTCTCATTGCAGACATGATTTCATTTTCAAAAGCTGTTCCCGCATCATCTGCATGACCACTAATTTTAACAGAGGTTACTTTAAATATCTTCACATATTGGATATATGAATCTAATGCTTTTTTAATCTCTGTATATGCTTCACTCTCTCCAATTAAAAATTCTACAGGAGAAAAATCCAAAGCCATATCACAAACCTGACTAGAAGAGAGGTTCTTAGTATCTCTCATTTCCATTAATAGAACATCATCGATAAAATAATAAGCTGTATCAAACCCACCTCCTTTTACAGATTTTCCTTTTGGCCCATCAGAGAAATATCCTAACGAAAGGTACTTTTCTGTTCCTTTTGCTCTATATACTCCACATACTTTAACCCATTCCTTGGTATCACATACCATTTTTGAGGACTCTATATGTAGTGGTAATTTTGATGTTCCTGTTATTTTAGGACTTCTGGCACTAAAATATGTTCCTATAGATGAAGTACATGAATTTGAAATCCCTTCTCCCAAAGAAACATACATATGAAAATAGTAGTATTTCCCTGCTGAAAGGGGCCGTTTCAGTTTAGCTGTTACCCCTTCTTTATATGTCCCTCCAGCAATATACATTCCTACTTTTCCTTCTCCAGTTCTTGGTTCCTGTGCTCCAAACTGTTTTAAGAAATTAGGAGATTTATGAATAAATCTAATCAACTCTAAATCTGGATGATAAGCATCGGGAGTATTAATAGCTGGTTTCCAATCCTTCATAATCCCAAAATTCTGCATTTCCATGTCTAACCTTTTAACGGCTGCATTGGTTTCTTCGAAACTTGGATTAGGAATAAGATTCTGATTTTTACTATGAGTAAAGTTTTGACTCGTACCACTCTGACTTACCATTAAAGCGAAAACGATAAGCAGCAGACAAAATTTAGAATTTGGGACTCTCATTTTTGTATTCTGTATTTTTTGGAAAGATAGTTAATTATTAGTTAATACCAAATAAACGCAAGAAGTGTAAAAAAGGTATTCAACTTTTATTTTATTTAAAAAGAGAAGCCTTTTTTACATGGTTTTCAGGATAAAAAAAAACCTGAATAGCGCTTGGAAATACTATTTGTTTTGAATTAATTTCTTGGTTAAAACATTGAATCTAACATACAATAAAACGGCAGAAGCAGTAAGTCCCGCCAATAATCCAATCCAAATCCCTGAGCTTTTATATTCAGTATACAATCCTAAATAATAACTAATAGGAAATCCTACTACCCAATACGCAATAAATGTAATAAATGTCGGTATTTTAACATCCTGAAGTCCACGTAAAGCTCCTAATACAGTAACCTGTATAGCGTCCGAAATTTGAAATAATGCTGCTATAAGTAACAATTTAGCCGCAATAGTGATCACCTCTGTATTATCCGTAAGATTTTTTACATCTTTTACATCTAAATAAATTTTAGGTAACATTTGATTAAAGATGATAAAAATCAATGCAAAAACGGTTGCTATAAGAAAAGACAACAAAAAAATTGATATGGCAATTCTTCTCAACTCTGCAAACTGCTGTAATCCTTTTTGATTACCAACACGTACCATTGCTGCCACACTAAGCCCCATAGCGACCATAAATGTCATTGAAGATAAATTCAACGCAATTTGATTTGCCGCTTGCGGATTTTTGCCCAAAATTCCTGATAACAATATGGCAGCGGTAAAAATTGCAACTTCAAAAAACATCTGTAAAGCAGAAGGAAACCCTAATGCTATTATTTTATTGAGCATTTTACTTTCTAAAACAAAGAATTTAATTTGTGTAACATAAGCTTTTGATTTTTCTTTACCTCTAAGCAGTATCCACAAAAAAATAACCATTACTAATCTTGAAACCAAAGTCCCTACAGCCGCTCCAACTATTCCCATTTGAGGAAAACCAAACTTACCAAAGATCAATAGATAATTTAAAACAATATTAACCACATTTGCAATGAGTGTAGCATACATTGGATAACTTGTCATAGATAATCCATCTGAGAATTGTTTTAGTGCTTGAAAACTTACTAATGGAATCAAAGAAAAAGCAACCAAATCCAGATATGGTATTGCTAATTCAACCACTTCTATGGGTTGTTTCATGAAATACATCAATGGTTTTGCTACCAAAATCAATAGAAACAAAGCTATTCCTAAAGTTGTGCATAAAAATAACCCATGTTTAAACGCTGACTTACCTGTTTTAAAATTATTCTCCCCATCTGCTTCTGCAACTAAGGGTGTAATTGCCGTAGAAAAACCAATACCCAGGGACATCGCTATAAACATAAAACTATTTCCCAAAGATACTGCAGCTAATTCTGCGGTTCCCAACTGTCCCACCATAATATTATCGATCAATCCCACAAAAGTATGCCCTAGCATTCCCAACATTACTGGTGCTGCAAGTTTAAGGTTGTATCGAAACTCTTTGGTGTATTGTTGTAGCATTCTTTGATTTTGAACTCGCAAAGGTATTAGAACTGATATAAATTAAAATATTCTTATTGTATATTTAACGTTATTTAAAATAAGTCATAAAAGAAAATATGTCTGAAATTATTAATAATGAAAAAGAAATCAAAAAGAGAAATAGGATTAGGGTTTATCTTATCATTGTAAGTATTGTTTCTATCATACTTATATTACCAACGATACCATTTATCCTGGCAGCATTTTTTATGTTTAGTGCTCCTCTTACTCATGATAGTATCATACAATCTATTTCAGTTGCAAGCCTAATTTTCTTTCCTTTTATAGTATTTGGTAGTCTTATACCTTCATGGGTATTATTTGCTAGTAAGAAACATTTTCTATCTATACTTTTTGCTAGCATACCAATTTTGGACGCGTTTATCTATGGATTGACTATGGCTTATAAGATGATATTATGTAATGGAAGTTTTGATTGTTGACAAAACTAGCCATCTTTTCCTAGTTGAACCAATGACAGTTCATTATCATTTGGGATATTGTATTCATCACATGATGTTTTTTTATTCGCATATGACTCAGGGGTAATTTCTACCCAATAATCATCTCCAAAAAGCTTAAAAAAATAGCGATTATCAATATACAATTCAAAAACTTCTTCTACCATATTATAGCCATTATTATTGATTTCGGTACTTGTAGTATCTCTTTGAACTGAAATATATTTTTCTTTTAGATAATGAACATAAACTGAATTCTCGCAAAAAAGTATATGTTTAGGCTCACCACTTCCTCCATCCCAATTTACATCACCTCCATCTACAGTAAATTTATAAGTATAGCTATGCGTTGTTCTATAATTATGTTTTGAAAAAATTCCTATCTCCTTAGTTGTTTCATTGGTTTTTTTAACCACCAAACGCATACCATTATCTAGTAATTTATTTGTTTTATCAACTTGTTTTTCTGTTTCTGAGGTGCAATTGCTACATATGATGATTAGGAATAATACAGCTATCCTTAAATATAAATGGTCCTTCATTTTATAATTTCTGAATCAATTTTTTCCTCTACAATCTTTCCTTCCTTTCTATACACATAATATGAATTACTTTCGTTATCAATGGACAATGCACTTTTTGCTTTTCCATTAACAAAAAGAATTCCCGACTTATCATCACAAGCATAACCGTCACTCAAAATTCCTTTTAAAATATTATCATGATATAATGGTCTTCTGGATTCTTCAGAATTGTAATGAGGACAATGACTATAATTAAGAAAGCTTAATCCTTTGACAATACTTAATTCTTTAGGTCTTGAATCTGTAGTTCCACCATTAAACCAGCATAAAGAGCCCGCACTACCTCCCGCTAATACAATTCCTTTTTCATATGCTTTTTCTAATGCTAAATCTATTTTTTGAGCTTTCCATATTGCTAGCATATTTAACGTATTTCCTCCTCCAACAATAATTGCATCCATGCTGGACAAGATTTCTTCGAAGGATTTTTTTTGGCGATAAGAATTAATCCAAACTTTTAATACATGTGGCTCTATATCAAGATCAGAACACAATTGATACCAAAAATTCATATACCTCTCATTATCTCCTGTTGCAGTAGGTAAAAAACAAACCTTAGGTCTTTTTTTACCCGTTAACTGTGCAGTATATTTTATAAATTCTTTATTTACCTGCCCTCCATAAACAAACAGTTTTTTATCAGATGAACTAATATCCTGACCTGTTGTAATATTATAGACAAAAAACAATACTATTAACAAAAATATTCTCATGATTTTCGTGTTTTTATTTTTATATAAAAACTGACCATAAACTACTTCACCCCATATTTATCAAAAAGGTACATAAGACTCGTCATTGTTGCTGCTCCTAATTCTAGTTCTCTTTTATTGACTGCATCAAAAGTATCATTCTTTGCATGGTGATAATCAAAGTAACGTTGTGAATCAGGTCGTAATCCTGCAAGTACAATTCCATCTTTTTTAAGAGGCCCTATATCTGCACCACTTCCACCTTTGGCGAAATAGTGTACTAAGTACGGTTCAAAAAGAGGTTTCCAGCCTTCAATCATATTAAAATTAGCATCATCACAATCAAAAGAAAAACCTCTTGGTGTAAACCCTCCTGCATCGCTTTCTAAAGCAAAAACATGGTTTTCTCCCTTATTTTTAGCAACTTCTGCATATTTTTTTCCTCCACGCAAACCATTTTCTTCATTCATAAATAAAACAACACGAATGGATCGTTTTGGTTTATATCCAATTTCTTTAAATATTCGCAATACTTCCATAGATTGTACAACCCCTGCACCATCATCATGAGAGCCATCACCAAGATCCCAGGAATCAAGATGTCCGCCAACTACCATATATTCATTCGGAAATTCACTTCCTATAATTTCTCCAATCACATTATATGACTTTACATCTTTCCAGGTACGACAGTTCATATTAATATGAAACTTAATCTTTGGGTTGAGTTTAAGCATAGAACTTAACAGATCCGCTCCATTTGTACTAATTGCAACCGCTGGAATTTTATCTGCATCTTTAAGATTTCCATAACTCATTGCACCTGTATGAGGAAAATCGTCTAATCTAAGATTCATCGAACGTACAATAACTCCTGTTGCTCCATACTTAGCTGCCTCTGCTGCTCCAGAATATCGTTGATCTACACAACCTCCATATGCTCTAAATGTTTCTATTAAATCTGCTTGCATAGGGCGATTATAAAAAACCAATTTTCCTTCAATTTGCTCTTTTCCCAATGCAGAAAGCTCTTCTAATCCTTTTACCTCTATAATCGAAGCTTTAATTCCTCCTATCGGTGTAGGCACCGATCCTCCTAAGGCACAAATTGGCACATTGGTTGTCACTCCTGGTTCTGTTTCTATGTATGCAAATTCAGTTACTCCTCTAGTCCACTTGGGAACCATAACCGATTGTAACCATACCTTATCAATACCAAGTGTTTTTAATTCTTTTTCTCCCCATTCTACTGCCAATTGTGCATTTACAGAACCTGAAAGTCTTCCTCCTATCTGATTAGACAAGTAATCTAACCATGAATAACTCTTACCATTGAGTAATGAGGTATCATATATCTTTTTTAATATGATCGAATCTTCTTTTACATCATTTTGAGCGAAGCTACTTAATGATACAATTGCAAATATGATTGGGATTATAATTCTTGACATAATGTGTTTTTTACAGGCTTTTATTCGTTTTCTAATTGCTTTTTATAAAGTCCTAAATTTGCTTTTGTTTTATCATCTAATTCTGGTTCCTGTATATCATCATACTCTTTTAAAGTATCATATAATGTTTTAGCGACAATATACCTTGCTACAGGCTTATCATCTGCCGGAATTACATACCAGGGAGCATGAGATAAAGAAGTTCTATTTATTGCTTCTTGATAACAAGCTTGATACGTATCCCAAAGTTTACGCTCTTTTAGATCTCCTGATGAAAATTTCCAATTTTTCTCTTTTTTTTCGAGTCTGCGTAGTAGTCTATTCTTTTGCTCTCCTTTGGATAGGTGTAAGTAAAATTTATAAATCAACGTACCATTTTCTGCAATATGTTTCTCAAAATTTCGTATTTGTTCAAAACGCTTATCCCAGAAAGCATCAGTTATATCCTCAACGCTATTAATATGGGGTATATTTTCGCCCATTATATATTCTGGATGTACTCGAGTAACCAAGACATTTTCATAGTGTGTCCTGTTAAAGACCCCAAATTTACCACGCTGTGGCAAAGCAATATAATGTCTCCATAAATAGTCATGACCTAACTCTAACGCTGTAGGTACCTTAAAACTATGTACGATTATCCCACGGGTATTAAAATCTTTAAAAACTTCTCTAATTAAACTATCTTTCCCAGAAGTATCCATACCTTGAAGACAGACCAATACTGCATATTTACCATGAGCGTATAATGTATCCTGAAGCTTCCCTAGTTTTTCGCGAACTTCTTCAAGTTCTTTTTCTATTTTCTTTTCATCTTCTTTAAGATCAAAAGTGGTAGGAATATTAGACAGTTTTACAGGATGGGATACTTTAAAATCTTCGTGATTTATCTTCTTCATGATATGATTTGTGTTATTATCCGAAAGATACTAAAGTTTTCTATGGGTAAGAAAATTGTTTTGATGTTAAACTCTCATATATTTCGATTTTAACAACATCTATTTTTTATTGAAACTCCTAACTATTTGGCATTAAAATCATAACTAAAGCCTATCAGGAAGGTGTCATATCTTCTTCCTAAACTCTTTACATTTAATTCTGCAAAAATATGGACATATCTGGTTGCTTGATGTAATGCTCTAATTTTTATTTGTGCTCCATGATTAAAGTTTCCTGTTCTAAATCCCAAAAAAGCTTCATCTTCGATCTCTTCAAAAACACTCGAATCATTACCAACATACCCCATACCAGCAGTTATAGTTGTAGGATACCAGTTAAACAATATTAAATTTACTCCAAAAGCTAATTCATTAAATCCTTCATAATCTTCATCAGCACCTATAGCAAACGTACGATTATACTCTCCCATAAAAGTAGTATAACAATTAAACGCATACTCTACTCTAGCCCCTAAAGCTATTTCTTTATCCAGTGCAAAACTTTTTGCTGCTATAAAGCCATAATTAGTTGCTCCTGGATCATACTGAGCATTAGCCGTATTTATAATATACGACATTAAAACCAAACATAGAATTCTTTTCATTTCTTAGGGCATATGGAGTATTGGTCGCAAGATCGTGTTTTTAATTACTTCTTACTTTGCCGCAAAAAGTTTAACATCTTCCTCACTCACCTCATTACCTCCAAGAATAATCAGGCGTTCAATTACATTTCGTAACTCCCTTATATTACCTGTCCAATCATATTGCTGTAATTGCTTAATTGCTTTAGGTGAAAAATTCTTAACAGGTGCCCCTTGTTCTCGTGCTATTTTCTTGGTAAAATATTCTACCAATAAAGGAATATCATCCCTTCTGTCATTTAGCGCAGGTACTCTTACCAAAATTACAGCAAGTCTGTGATATAAATCTTCTCTAAATTTATTATCAGCTATTTCTTTCTTTAAATCCTTATTTGTTGCGGCAACAACTCTAACATCGACTTTAATATCTTTGTCATTACCTACTCGTTGTATCTTATTCTCCTGTAAAGCTCTTAATACCTTTGCTTGTGCAGAAAGGCTCATATCTCCTATTTCATCAAGAAATATTGTTCCCCCATTGGCTGCTTCAAATTTACCTGCACGATCTTTATTTGCTGAAGTAAAAGCTCCTTTTACATGACCAAAAAGTTCACTTTCTATTAATTCACCAGGTATTGCAGCACAATTCACCTCTATCATTGGTCCTTTTGAGCGTTCACTTTTTTGGTGAATCCAATGTGCCACCAACTCTTTCCCTGTACCATTAGGTCCGGTAATTAATACTCTAGCATCAGTTGCAGCAACCTTATCAATAATGTTTTTTATATCAGAAATAGCTTGAGATTCACCTATCATCTCGTAGTTTTTAGAAACTTTCTTTTTAAGCATCTTATTTTCTACGACCAATTCTTTTCGATCCAAAGCATTACGTACTGTATTGAGTAAACGATTTAAGTCTGGTGGTTTAGAAATATAATCAAAAGCGCCTAAACGCATTGTATTTACAGCGGTATCCAAATCACCATGACCAGAGATCATAACAATAGGAATTTCTGGTTTTATCTTTTTTATAGCTTCTAATACCTCTACTCCATCCATTTTAGGCATTTTAATATCACAAAGTACAAGATCGTACTCGTCTGCTTTAATTTTTTCAATCCCAACAAGCCCATCTTCGGCTTCAAAGACTTCATAATTACTACTTTCTTCAGATAAGATTTTCACAAGAACTCTTCGGATCGCCGCTTCGTCTTCAATTACTAATATTTTTGCCATTATATTTTTAGTTTTATTCCGCTACGGAAATAGAATGTATTTTGATCATTAATCTTCAGTACATTTTCCTGATTCCCATCCCGTAAGCGAATTTCATTACTTAATGTATATCCTCCATATGCATAGAACAATAAGTGTTCCGTAAAATAATATTGATATCCTAATGCTCCTATAATATTTAGCATAGAAGCGTTTTCTGCCACTTTTGTTTCTCCATTTTGATCTACAAACGCTCTGTTGTTTTGCAAATTACCATAAAATCGATCAAGACCAATAAACGCTTGTAAAGTATTCTTCTCATTAAAAAAATACTTAATACTTGTTTTAGGTGTACCCAGCGAATATGACCAACTAGGATGAAATCTTTTAAAATAATTAATAATCGGTAACGGAAAATTTATACTTGCGGGTGTGGCATATCGCAGGCCTAATATCAAACGTGATGTCTTAGGAGCATTTTTATTTTTATAGCTTTTTACAAAATATAGAGATCCTGTATATCTGAAATCATCACTTTCTAATCCAGAACCTTCAAAATTAGATGAAATCCCTACTCCTACCTTAGTTCCAAAGCGCCAGTTATTTTTCATTTTAAACGTATAACCAAGCTCTAGTCCAAAAGTTTGGAAATTATTAAAATCTCCTCTATCATCTATAACCAATCCGTCATCTATCTTTAAACTATTATACCTGTATTGTGGACTTATGACCAAATAAGTTCCTTTATCATCCATTTTTATAGGATAATTAAAAGAAAACCTAACTCTGCTATATACATTATCACTTTCTGCTTGTGGAATATAAGCATACTCAAATCTCACCAAGTCAGTGTCTTGCGCTTTTAGATTACTAAAAGCATATAGAAGTATGCATGCTACAAGCAGGGAGTTTTTTATCATCTTGGGGAGTTGTATGTTATATGCACTTCCATATTCTTTTATTCTTTTACAATAGTGATTTCACGTTGTGGGAAAGGAATATTAATATTATGTTCTCTAAATAGACGATCTATTTCAAATCGAATTTCACTTTTTGGTATTGCTCCCTGGAAACTATCATTAATAGTAAAAATTAATTTAAAATTTAATGAGCTATCTGCAAAATCAGTAAATAAAACTAATGGTGGTGGTTCTTTTAACACGTTTGAATTAGACAGGGCTGCTTTAGTAAGCAACTCCTTAACCAATTCGGTATCACTCCCATATGCCACACCAATGGTAACCGACTCTCTTGTAACTGAACCATTTTGAGTCCAATTATACAACACCGATGTTAAGTATTTATGATTAGGAATAATCAATACTTTATTATCAATGGTCACTGCTCTGGTAGTTCGCAATTTAATTTCTTCTACTCTTCCCACTTTACCATCTAACTCTATAATATCGCCTACATGTACGGTTTGGTCCATGAAAATAAAAACACCTGACAATATATCTTGAATAAAAGTTTGTAATGCAAGTCCAACACCTACTAATAAAGCAGCAGAAGCGGCAAATATCGCTGTAATATTAAAACCAATACTGTCTAAAGTAAAAAAGATAACGATCAGATAAACAAAATATTTTGAAAATGAGAATATGGATTCGAATTTTTGTTTATCCTCTCTGCGAAGTTTTTTGGTTACAACTCTTTTAAAGATTTTAAGTAAAAAAGAAGTGATAACCATTATTAAAATAACAAAAAGTAATAATCCAACAGTTAATTTAATTGAATGATCTTTTCCAAAATAAAAAATTTCATAACTCAAAAAATCCTGTATAGTTCCCCAAATATTTTCTTGAATTACTTCCTTTACCTGTTCTGTAAGTTCTTCCTGAATCATAGGGTTAATACTTTATCCATTTAAATAGTTCTTTATAGCTTGGTTTTTTTCCATACATAAGTATTCCTACTCTATATATTTTACCTGCTAACCATATGATAAAGATAATACTTCCTATTAATAAAAAGATAGAGATCAATACTTCCCACCAAGGTACTCCAAAAGGAATTCGCATCAGCATCACTATAGGAGAGGTCAAAGGGATCATAGAAAACACAGTAGATACCGTACCATGAGGATTTTCTATTACAGAGAAGAAACCTACATAAATCCCTAACATCAATGGTAATATAATAGGTAACATAAATTGCTGAGAATCTGTTTCACTATCAACTGCAGCACCTATCGCCGCATAAATAGAACTGTACAAAAAGTAACCCCCTATAAAATAGATGAAAAACGAAAATATTAGAGTTCCCAATGGAAGTTTCAAAATGTCCTGAAGTAACAATTGTATTTCTTCATGATTTCCTTCTTGTAAAGCCAATGATTCATCCATTCCTACAGGCTGAGGATCTATACCAAAAACTGATGTCGCTATTGTTAATAAAACTCCTCCCAAAATTACCCAAACCAAAAATTGAAGAATTCCAGCAAAAGAAGTTCCTAATATTTTCCCCATCATTAATTGTATAGGTTTTACCGAAGAAATAATAATTTCTATAATACGATTAGATTTTTCCTCTATTACGGATCGCATAACCATATTACCATAAATAATGATAAACATCATCAAAAAATATCCTGCCGCTCCGCCAAAAACCATTTTTACATAACTAGACATCTTAGAGGTTTTCTCTCCAGAAAAATTCTCTATTTGGATATTTACTTTGGCTTTAGCTTTTTCTATCATGGATAAATCAAGGCCTTTTTCTGTAAAATTTTGATTAGTTAGTTTATTTCCTATTATTTTTTCAATTTTATTAAGAATTGAGATATTAGGAGATTCATCTGCATAAAATTGAATTGAGGTTGCAAGTTCTTTATTTGTGTTCTTTTTAGGAATATATAGCAATCCATCCAACTGTTTAATCACCACAGAATCCTTTGCATCGTTTAAAGGCAATCTACTATAGTCTATATAATCAATTTCATCAGAATCTTTAAAATCAAAAGTAAATAAACCAGTTTCATCAAAAAATGCAACTTTATGAATCTCATCATTATTTAAGGTCGTTAACCACGCAATTAATGAAATCATACCTACAAAGATCAATGGACTTAAGAACGTCATCACTATAAATGTTCTATTGCGAACCCGAGCTATAAATTCTCTTTTAATAATTAACTTAAGGTTACTCATTCTCTGTAATTGTTTTAATAAATATCTCGTTAACTCCTGGTATTACTTCATTAAACCTCATAACCTGCCCTCTTTCTGACAAATATCTAAGTAAGTCATTCGATGATGCATTATTATCCAAAGTTATTTTCATTTTCAATTGATCATCAATCACTTTAAAATCAGCAGGTGTAACAGTAAATTTCTCTTTTAAGTTATTATATATTTTATCATGATCATCTGTTAGAAGACCAACCTCGAAGGTATTAGACTTATAAGTTCTTTTAATCTCTGATACTTCTCCTTCCAGGATTTTTTTTGATTTATTAATTAAAGCAATATGATCACATAATTCTTCTACGCTTTCCATTCGGTGTGTAGAAAATATCACAGTGGCTCCCTCATCACGTAACTGTAAAATCTCATCTTTGATTACATTTGCATTTATAGGATCAAAACCGCTAAAAGGCTCATCAAAAATCAGTAGTTTAGGTCTATGCAATATAGTTACAATAAATTGTACTTTTTGAGCCATCCCTTTAGAGAGCTCCTGAATTTTCTTGTTCCACCAATGAGTAATTTCAAATTTATCGAACCAAAACTTAAGGCGCTCTTTTGCTTCTGTCTTACTTAACCCTTTTAATTGAGCGAGGTATAATGCCTGCTCTCCTACTTTCATAGATTTATACAATCCCCGTTCTTCGGGTAGATATCCAATATCCTTAATATGTTTGGGGTTCAACAATTCATTATCTAAGTATACACTTCCTTCGTCTGGTAATGTAATTTGATTAATAATTCGTATTAGTGTGGTCTTACCAGCTCCATTGGGACCAAGTAATCCAAAGATACTTCCTTTAGGCACTTGAATTGATACATCCTCTAATGCTGTAAAAGTTCCAAATCGTTTTGTGGCTTGCCGTACCTCTAAAAGATTAGTCATAGACCGTAAAATATTATTGTAGTTTATTATAGAAGCTGAATGATACGAAAACTTGAAAACTTATACTAATTATGTTAAATATTAATTAGTATATATTTTTAAAATCAAATTATACAAAAAACAAAACCCACCCTGAATACAAGTATTTAGGATGGGAAAAAAATTGCTATGAAAAAGAAAAATTATCACTAAATGCGCTAGTGATGTCTCAAATATACGAATTTTTCTTAATCAAACGTTAATAGAATTGAATCATTCTCAATGGTTAAAATCACTCAATTCTATTACGAAAACATATCTTTTACTTTTTCAAAAAATGATTTCTCTCCACTTTCAGGGTTAGGTCTAAAATGATCATCTTTAGACATTTTTTCGAAAAATTCTCGTTGCTCTTTATTTAATGTTTTAGGTGTCCATACATTTACATGAACCAGCAAGTCTCCTTTTCCATAACCATTAAGACTAGGAATACCTTTCCCTCTTAATCTCAAGATCTTACCACTTTGCACTCCTTCTTCAATCTTAATACGTACCTTACCCGATACAGTATCAATTTCTCTCGACGCTCCTAGAGCAGCTTCAGAGAAGCTAATATACAAGTCATAATGTAAGTTATTCCCTTCTCGTTGAAGTTCTGGATGTTCTTGTTCTTCTATAGCTACCAAAAGATCTCCAGCGATTCCATCACCTGGAGCTTCATTACCTTTTCCTGAAACCTTAAGTTGCATCCCATCCTCTACTCCTGCAGGAATACTAATACTTACGGTTTCTTCTGTCACTTTTAATCCTTGACCATCTGCATCAGAAGGCCTATAATCCATTACTTGACCTGCTCCTCCACAAGTAGAACATGCAGATGAAGTTTGCATTCTTCCAAGAATTGTATTGGTAACTCTTGTTACCTGTCCTGTTCCGTTACAAGTCCCACAAGTTTTATAAGTGGTTCCTGGAGCCTGGATTTTTCTTTTAACTTTGATTTTTTTGTCTACTCCATTCGCAATCTCTTCTAAAGTAAGCTTAACACGAATACGTAGATTACTTCCTTTAACTCTACGTTGTCTGCCGCCTCCGCCAAAACCGCCAAAGCCACCAAAACCGCCGCCACCAAAGATGTCACCAAATTGACTAAAGATATCATCCATATTCATACCTCCGCCACCTCCAAAGCCACCGCCTTCAAATGCCTGATGACCATATTGATCATAACGTGCTTTCTTATCGGGATCGCTTAAAATCTCATATGCTTCAGCTGCTTTTTTGAACTTCTCTTCTGCTGTAGCATCTCCTGGATTTTTATCAGGGTGATATTCAATAGCTTTTTTACGGTATGCTTTTTTTATTTCAGCATCTGTAGCATTTTTGCTTATCCCTAATATCTCGTAAAAATCTTCCTTCATACCTAATTATTGTCCTGTTACTACTTTAGGAAAACGAATAACCTTGTCTCCCAGTTTATAGCCTTTTTCTATAACATCAACGATTTTGCCTTTAAGATCATCGCTTGGAGCTGGAATTTGAGTAATAGCCTCATGATCATCTGCATTAAAAGTATCACCTGCAATTACTTCTACTTCTGATAAACCTTTACTCTTTAATGTTTCTTTTAACTTATTATGAATAAGTTCTACTCCTTTGATAAGATTCTTATCCTCTGACTTCTCAATTTCTTTTGACGCTCTGTCAAAATCATCCAATACCGGTAACATAGACTGTATCACGTCCTGACTTGCTGTCTTGAATAACTCTAAACGTTCTTTAGACGTTCGTTTTTTATAGTTTTCGAATTCTGCAAAAAGTCTTAAAAATTTATCTTTTTCCTTGTCTAATTCTTCTTTAAGTTCTGTTACAGGATCTACTTTTTCAGTCTCTGTTTCTTCAACAGGAGTATCAAGTACTTCTTCTACTTGATCCTTTACATCTTCAGTATTTTTATTTTTCTTACTCATGTAATTCGTATCTTTTATACGTTTTCAATTTGAAGTAGCAAAAGTACTGCCATTTTTGAATTGAATGTCATAATGTCACAGGATTTTTTTAGTATATATTTAAGAGTATTTCATTTGTTAAAAAATATTTTTGAAATCGTTTAAAACCCATATAAACTAATTTTCATGAAAATCAAATTAATCAGCGTATTAGCAATCGCTATCATCGGTATTTCTACTTATTCTTGTAAAGGAGAAAAACAAAATGAAACAGAAGCTAATACCGCAGAAGAAGTGCAAAAAGCTTCACCTGAAGCCATTACTTATATTGTGGATTCTGCATCCAGCACCATAGATTGGATAGGCTCTAAACCAACAGGAAAGCATAACGGAACTATTAACATAGCAAACGGTAAGCTTAAAACCAAAGATGGAAAAATTGAAAGTGCATCATTTGAAATTGATATGACATCGATCACTGTAACTGATCTTGAAGGAGAAGAAAAAGCAGGCTTAGAAGGTCATCTAAAAGGCGAGGGAGAAGGTAAAGAAGATCATTTTTTCAATGTAGCTCAACATCCTAAAGCCTCTTTTGAAGTTACCGGAATTGCAGATAAAGAAGGAAAAAAATATATAGAAGGTAATCTTACTATAAAAGGTATTAAAAAGAACATCTCATTTCCTGCAAACATATCTACACAAGGAGACGTTGTTGTTCTAAACACAGAGGTTTTTACTATTAACCGTACTGATTGGGGTGTGAATTATGCTTCAAAATCTGTATTTGAAGACTTAGGTGATAAGTTTATTAATGACGATATCGAGTTAAAAATTACGGTAAAAGCTAATAAAGGGTAATGTAGTAATATCCTTAAAAAACTCATTAAAAGCCGGTATCATTAAGTGATATCGGTTTTTTTATTTCATTCTACTAATACATCAACTGCCATCACAATGTTATCATAATCAAAATCAAATCCCAAAGATGAAATCTTACCACTACACACCCGTTGACTTGAAAATAAAAGGCTATGCATATCTCCTAGGATTAGTTTCATTGTAAGCCTGGGTACATTAGGCAAAATAATTCTTTTATTATATTTTTCTGCTATTGTACGAGTAAGTTTTTTATTAGAAACGGGATTTGGAGCAACCGCGTTAAAAACACCTGTTAATTCTTCTTGAACAACAAACATAAACATACGAGCAAGATCATGAACATGTATCCAACTCTGCCATTGTTTACCATTCCCGAAAAAAGACCCCATTCCTAATTGGATTGGTTTAGCAATTTTAGGAAATGCTCCTCCTTTTTCTGACAGCACTAATCCTATACGTAACAAACTAACATCTATATTTATAGTTTCAAAATCTAAGACAGCTTTTTCCCATTTCTCTACTACCTCTCCTAAAAAACCTGAGTCTCTTTCTGTAGCATCTTCCATATAATAATTTTGAAATGAGTCTGGATATACCCCAATTGCACTAGCCGAAACAATGTGCCGAACTGAATGTTTTGTAGTCTTTAAAGATTCAAGAATAAGAGAAGCCGTATTGGTTCTGCTCTCCAATATTTCCTTTTTATAAGATGAAGTCCATCGTTTTGCTACAGTAGCTCCTACCAGATTAATAATGACCTCGACACCTACAAAACAATCCGTATCGATCTCACCTTTTTTAGGATCCCAAAAATAACCTGTATAACCAGGATCAGAACTTAATTTGTTTTTACTAGTGGTCAGATAATTAACATCAATATTCTGTTGACGGCACACACTTACTATTTCCTGACCTATTAAACCGGTAGCACCAGTAATTAAAATTTTCATCTGTTCTTTTTATTATTTTTAGCCTTAATAATGAATGATCACCGAATATTCTAGTCGTCTTAGTAATTGTGATTCTAATCTATTTTGTGTGCTACAAAACAAAGTACTATCACCCTATAACAAAACCAATTCCTTTATTATAGGTTTAACAATCGTTTATTAAAATTTATACCTCACAATTTCAGTTTGCATCACCAATATTATCTTTCTTAGTAGCTCTGAGCATTTCTCGTTTCCCCGGAGGCCCAGGAAGTCTTTCTGTTTCAAAACCAACTTCTTGCATTGCTCTTCTCACGCTTCCTTTAGCTGCGTAGGTTACCAAAACTCCATTTGGGCGAAGTGCGTTATACATCTTTCCAAAAATTTCTACAGTCCAAAGCTCAGGTTGAACCCTTGCACCAAAAGCATCAAAATATATCAAGTCAAAACTATTTTGATCATTTATATCCACAAAAAATTGTTTCCTTTTTGTGAATATAAAATTCGATTTAACTTCGAATGGTTGTTCCCAAGGTGATTCGTGAAAATCATCAAAAATGGATGTGTTCTCCTTTTCAGAAAGTGCTTCGGGATATTTCATCAATCTGGCTTCATGTATTGAAACCGGATATGCTTCTACTCCAACATAATCAATATTTTGGTTAATTTTCTGCGCCTCTAGAAAAGTCACAAAAGCATTTAATCCAGTCCCAAAGCCTATTTCTAAAATATGAAGAGGGTTAAAAAAATTTTTTGCTAAAATATGTTTAAAACCAGTGTCTATAAAAACATGTTTGGCTTCATTAACTGCTCCATGCTTAGAATGATAATGCTCGTCTAAATCAGGTAAATGAATCGTTTTTGACCCATCTGCCGTAGTAATGATTTTACGTTGTATATGATCTTGCATTAGTTTTTTATCAAAACCCCATCAGCAA
Organism: Aquimarina algiphila; assembly: GCF_007489275.1. Classification (GTDB taxonomy): domain Bacteria; phylum Bacteroidota; class Bacteroidia; order Flavobacteriales; family Flavobacteriaceae; genus Aquimarina; species Aquimarina algiphila. Next base: position 3,740 of record NZ_VLNR01000005.1, on the reverse strand, counting down.
TAAATGAGTATGTTTTTTTTGGAGTGGTAATACTGGCTATTTCTTCATCTGTTTTTCCTGCATCACTTGCAAAATGACGTTGTTCTTCTACAGATACTTCACTCACATACGCTCTACCTTGAACAATTACTGTATCATTTTCGATATCCTTAGGAACAAAAAAACCATAATCTTTAAATTTCACCATAGTTTCTTTATCATCTCCTAAGGTAACTTTCATCCAACATCCCTTGGCTTTGCAAACATTATTGACCGTGCTTGAAAATGCAATTGCAACCGTATCTCCTTCTTTAAGTGTTTTGTATTTCTCTGCAATTGATTTTTTATTATGAATATTTTCTGAAGACACTTTCCCTCCATAACTTTCATAATTTTTACTATCAATCTCTGCAATAGAAAATGTATTTTGACCATTATTTGATAAATTACAACTCATCAACAATAGTAATACCGCAAAAAATAGTATATTTTTTTTCATAATCTTTTATTATCCTGACGTTTTGTAAAATTAAACATTTTTAAAATTCTTATTTTAACAGAAAAGGGTATTTTTGTAAGGAAATTTATAAGGTGTTAGCATCACCATCATTTTCAGACAAAGAGTATAGTTAATAAACTAGGGATAGTTTACTATCCTTATCTTTAAAATTTAAATTAGGATGAAAAACACAATTTCTCAGACTTTAGAAATTAATGAAGTAAGCGAGTCCAAAATTGGACAGGTAGATTTTGAAAACCTTAATTTCGGGAAAATTTTTACAGACCACATGTTTGTCTGTGATTATATTAATGGAGAATGGCAAACACCAAAGATTGTCCCTTATGGGCCTTTGACGATGGAGCCTTCTGCTCGTGTCTTTCACTATGGACAAGCTGTTTTTGAAGGCATGAAAGCTTACAAAGATGATCAGGGAGATACTTTTTTATTCAGACCTGATGAAAATTATAAACGAATTAATAAATCAGCTGAACGTTTAGCAATGCCCGAATTTCCAAAAGAATATTTCTTTGATGGGTTAAATGCTCTATTAAAATTAGATAACAATTGGATTAAGCCAGGTTTTGGCAATTCCTTATATATACGACCGTTTGTCATTGCTACTCAAGCCAGTGTCTCTGCTTCTGAGGCTGATGAATATAAATTTTTAATTATATGCTCACCCGCACAATCCTATTATAGTGGAGATGTAAGCGTTTTGGTTGCCGAGAAATTTAGTCGTTCTGCCAGTGGTGGTTTTGGATACGCTAAAGCTGCCGGTAATTATGCCGGACAATTTTACCCAACAAACCTTGCAAAGCAACAAGGATATCAGCAAGTGATCTGGACAGATTCTAATACACATGAGTATATGGAAGAGGCCGGAACCATGAATGTGTTTTTTAGAGTTAATGACACCTTACTAACAGCTCCTATCAGTGATCGTATTTTGGATGGAGTAACTCGTAAAAGTTTAATTGCTATAGCTGAAAAGGAAGGAATTAAAGTGGATGTAAGGCCTGTAAAAGTGAGTGAAATTGTTGAAGCCGCTAAAAACAGAAGTCTTAAAGAAATTTTTGGAGCAGGTACTGCTGCTGTTGTAAGCCCTGTAAAAGCTTTTGGGTATCAGGGAGAACACTATGAAATCCAAAAACAGGAAAATTCTTATGCAGACTATTTCAAAAAAGCACTTATGGATATACAATATAATATCTCTGAAGATACTTTTGGATGGAGATATAAGGTATAGATAATCAAAATATTTTGTCATAAAAAAAACTCCGAAAAGAATATTCTTTTCGGAGTTTTTTTATTTATCGGTCTAAAATTTCCTTAATATTCGGTTTAAAATAATTTGGGCCTTTTAGTACTTTACCATCCTCTCTATAAATTGGTTGTCCATTTTCTCCCAACTTACTCATATTACTGCGCTGAATCTCATTAAACACCTCTTCTATTTTGTGTTGCATACCATGCTCTATAATAGTACCACATAAAATATACAACATATCGCCTAACGCATCGGCTACCTCTACCAAGTCATTATCTTGAGCTGCTTCAAAATACTCTTCATTCTCTTCTTTCATAAGGTTAAATCGCAATGTATTTTTTGCTTCTCCCAAATCTGCAATAGGTTCATTTTTATACCCCAATTTAAACGCAGTATGAAACTCTTGTACTGCACTAATTTTATCTTTCATATGTTGATTTTTATTTGATCTCAGTTATTATCTTTGCCGTAAAAATAGCAAATTATGTTTAGTACAGGCCAATTGATATTTGCAGGATGCTTTGTTATAGCTTTCATTCTATTAATGATCTTCAGCTATCGAAAAGATATCAAGCTACATCGCAAATATTACAAAGGCAGTATCTTCATTTTGATTGGTTTTATTATCTTTATTTTGTTGTTATTTATGTTAAAAACGTATTTACAACCTAAGTAAACCATATACACCCCTAGTATTCTGTCAAAATAAAAACTCTTTTGGTTAGTATCATTTTTGATATATAGCCTGGGTTTCTTTTGGTTTTTTTATTACCAAAAGAAAAATACCTTGTATTGGGTATATGTTGATATGCTCTTTTTTAAGAGTTTTGGATAAACTAAATAACTAAAATATTATGTCTAAAACATTACTTAAAATTATTATAATCATTCTGGTTTTTTCAACATTCCTTTTAGGAAGAAATCTTTATATAAAAAGTAATCTTTGCGAATCGTGTAAATTTAAAAACAAAAAACCTCAAAGAATACCTGATGGATATGATCTTTCATTAAAGATTGATTGTACAGATCAAGATAACTATCAACCTTTTCATTTCGATATTGTAAATAGTTTCGGGATTGTAGGTAAAATTGAAATGGAAAATGATAGTATAATTGAATCTATAGATTTTAAAATATTGGATGTAGCTGATTGTGATCGGTTTTACATTAAAAATATTGAATATAACCAAAGCAATGGTGCTTCTCATCATATTAAATTCACAATTAATAACAGAAATAATGAATGTGGTATAGTTGACAATATACTTAACAGACGTATCCCTATAGAAATTGGACATGAATTTAATATAGATATTACATCCGATAATGATCCTAGAATAATAACCAGGGAAATAAACAGTAATAATGAAACCAGAGATAAAGTTTTCCCTCCATTTATTTGCCTCGGAAGAGTTATAGCTGTTTCAGAAAACAAGATTAACATTTCTAATTAGTCTAAATAATTAAATCACTTTTGAACAAAAAACATTTATTCATAATAGTTTCATTTTTTACAACAATATGCATTTCGCAAGATGATAAAACTCTTGCAAAAACTATTGAATACTTATTGGAGAATCAAATTGAAGAAGCTTATACGCAAGTCAAAAAAGCCCATAATTCTAAAGAAAAAGAAATATTAGTTTGGCATATCGATGCCAGAAAAAATGGAATTAAAGACTCTATATTTCTCAATGAAAATAATGAAACTATTTCTTCCTACAACATTATGAATTTCCTTAGGAAAGGAGATATTCATAATCAATCTTTTATTAAAAATGATTCTTTAATCCTTCAGAGTTATAGAAAAGCACTTGACTTATCCATTCAAAAAAAAGATACTCTCCTTACAAGGCTCACATTTGGATAATTCGGTTTGATTTGTGCCACTGATTTCGGAGCTATAGTGCCAGTAATTTCAGTTCAAACTGTGCCACTTTTTACAGTTCGAATTGTGCCAATGTAAATTGAGTCGAGTTAATTTCGGTTCTA
>NZ_VLNR01000049.1 GCF_007489275.1 Aquimarina algiphila | reverse complement strand
ATCCTTTTAAAACCTTGAGTATTTTATCGTAATTTGCTTGAAAGTTGTGCATATGAATTATAGTGTCGTAACTACAATTTACTGCCTTTTAGCAGTTTGCGCAACTTTTTCTAAATGCACAACGGGTTGTTATATCATATTATTACGAAAGATGCTCTCCTCCATTTACAGGAATAACACATCCATTAATCCAAAAGGCTTCATCTTTACACAACAAATACACTGCATTAGCTACATCATCAGGTTCTGTAAGCCTATTATAAGGATTACGCAACAGACTGTGTTTAATGATTTGTTCATGACCAGGTATCATCCTCAAAGATTGTGTATCAACCGCACCTGGCTGTAAACAATTAGCTTTGATCCCATAAGGAGCAAATTCTAGAGCAATACTTCTTGTAATTGCCTCAAGAGCTACTTTTGCAGCAGAAACTGCTGCATAATTCTTCCATGCTTTTGTATTTCCTTCACTGGTAAAAGAAATCACCCTTGTATCTTTTCCAAATAATTGTGCTTTAAAAATAGCAGTTACCCAATCATAAAGACTAATAGCCATTGCCTCTATGGTAAGATGAAAATCATCATTCTTTAGTAATTGATCAGTATTTACCATTGGTTTCAAATTTCCTTTGGCAACACTATGTATTAATGCTTTTATACTTCCTTGACCTATATGATTCTTAATTTCGGTTATTACTAGATTTCGTTTTTCAGGATGTAACAAATCGACATTAAAAGAAAGTAAATCCACTCCTAGGTTCCTAATACCTTCAAAACTTTCCTCAATCTGACTGATTTCACTTTTACGATTTCGATGTATTATAATAACATTCATACCATGAGATGCCAGTTTTTGAGCTGATGCAAGTCCAAGACCTGTACTTCCTCCTAATATGAGTACCCATTCATTTTTATTTGTAAACTCCTTATTCATAGTAAAGATTTCCTTAGGTGGAAATAAAAATAATGTATTATTACCATTCTAATAGTATTCTTTGTGCTGAAAACCCGGGACCAAAACTTAACATAAGCCCTATCTCTCCTGGTGATGGCTTTTTCTCTATAAATCGTTCTAAAACGTATAAAACAGTAGCACTGCTCATATTACCGTATTCTAATAGAACCGCCTTAGTATCTTCTATATTTTTACCAAGATGTCCAAAAAGTTCTTCTACGGTCTGCACTATTTTCTTTCCTCCAGGATGAAAAACAAGATGATCAACATCCTCAATTGTCTTATTATATTTTTTTAAAAAAGGATGAATCACATTAGGAAAATGCTCAGCAATAGTTTCAGGAACTTTAGGATCTAATATCATTTGTAACCCACCATTCGTTAATTTAAAACCCATCATGGTTGTTGCATCGTAAAAATGATACATTTCATCCCCCAGGATTTTAGGCCCTATAGCGTCCTCTTCTGAGGATAATAGTGTACATGCTGCTCCATCACCAAAAATTGCAGCACTTACCATATTTGTCATACTATAATCATCTAACTGAAATGTTGCTGTTGGCGATTCTATCGCAATTACCGCAGCACGCTTACCAGGATTTGCCTGAAGAAAATTACGAGCATAAATAATTCCTGAAACTCCGGCCGCGCATCCCATTTCTGTAACAGGTAAACGTACAATATCTTGTTTGAGATTAAGATCATTAATAATATAAGCATCTATAGACGGAATCATAATACCTGTACAACTTACAGTAATAATATAATCCAAAGATTTAGGATCCCAATCTACTTTATCCAATGCTTTCTTTAATACTGACACGCCAAGTTTTTTGACTTCTCTAACATAGATGTCGTTTTTGTCTTCAAAAGTAGTAGCACTAAAAACTTCCTCAATACTCATAATACCATAACGTCGATCTACCGCAGAATTCTCAAAGATTTTGATTACTTTTCGTTTGAAACGATCATTCTGCGTAGACAACCACTCAGAAACAAAAGGTAAAATCTCTTTGGTTTCCCGCATGTATTGTGGTAATTGTTTTGCAACAGTAGCAATTTTTACATTCAATTTTTCTTACTTTTTTAGTGTTAACTTTCCTTTGTCATAATTACCCATCGGTATCTAAATGCCCATTTCCAATGGATATTATAATGTTGCAGATTCATCGATATGGCATACTGCAGCAATTCTTTTTTTTTAAATCCTCTTTTTATAGATATCAGTCCATCATTTTTTGCAATATGTCCTTTAATAAAAAAGAAACTAAATATCTTAAACAAATAATATGCTATACCACTACGGTGAAGATCATTTATTACCACACCCACCTTGGCTAGTTCTATCATTTTTTTCATCACATCTCTTATTTCATTGCACTTTAAATGATGTAATGTCAATGTACACAGAATGATATCATAAGAAAACTTTGAAGCTTCTAGGTTTAATATATTTTGTTTTTGATATGATATCTCTGGATAAGATACACTTAGTTTTCTAGCATAAGTCAAACATTTTTCGCTTAAATCGATTCCTATCAATTTTACATTCCTTTTTTTCTTTCTCAATGATTTTGCGATAGACCGTAACATTTCACCATCACCGCATCCTAAATCAAGAATAGTAAGCTGTTGTGAAGAATCTGTATCTTCAATCAACTTATGAACTGCTCTAATTGTAATACTATTGCCTCCTAATAATTTATTTACCCTCGAAATATCAGATAAAGCCGTTTCTAGGGCTTTATCTTCGACTTCTGGGTCATCCATAAGTTCTAACTCATTACTTCTATGTTGTAAATTGATTAGCATATCAAAGGTTCCCCATGGGTTTGTTTTATAATTTTTGGAACTATTGAAGGTATTACATTGGCTACTGCATACGATATCTGTTGTAAGTTACCATTCAGCAATATTTTTTGTAAAATTCTGCCTGCATATAATCTTTTGGAAAAAGTGTTATTCCATTTTTCAATATATAATCTCTCTATTTCTTTTCTTGACCCTGCAACTTCAGCATTATGGTTTTTAATTAATAATTCACACAACAACTGTGCACTTTGGATAGCCATAGCCATACCATTACCGCATAATGGATGAATAAGTCCAGCTGCATCACCGGTCATAAAAATATGATCTTCTACGGGATTTTTCCTTTCAAAATTAATCTGACTTATAGTTATTGGTTTATCAAACAAAAGCTCTGAACTACTAAAAAAAGTATCCAGATAAGGATTTTGCCTCATGACTTCATCCTGAAAAACATTAATGTTTTTATGCTTTTTAAAACTATCATAGTTCACCAAATAGCATACATTTACTTTTTGATCCTCAACCATAGAAAGTCCACAATATCCGCCTTTAAAATTGTGTAATGAAACTGTATTGCTATCAAAATTTGCTTTATAATGAGCTTTTACCGCTAACCAGGGAGATTTTTTAAAGCTAAAATCTCGTTTCAATGCTTTATCTAGTGTGGTCCTCTTGCCGTATGCTCCAATAACGTAATCACAAGTTTGAACTATGTTACTATTTGTCTTTACCGAAAAGGTATCGTTTTGATATTGTATATCTATAACTTGATCATTTATCAACCTGACTCCTACTTCTTTTGCTTTTTCCCATAGATAATAATCTAATGTATATCTGCTAATCCCAAAACCACCAAGGGGTAATGTACTTTGAATACGATCTCCTTTTTGAGTTGTTATAACAAAGTTTGAAATAGTAACAGGTTGTACTTTTTCAAGATTTATATCTAAAAATTCAAAGTAAGGAAGCACCTCATTCGATATGTATTCGCCACATACTTTGTGCTTTGGATACGTATCTTTTTCTATGAGCGTAACTAGCACACCGGCCTTTGCTAAATGAATAGCACTGGTTAATCCAGCTAGTCCCCCACCGATGATTAGTACATGTGAATTCTCATTCATTTATTGAAGATACATAAATTTTGAGCATAAAAAAATCCCGACTTAAATAGTCGAGATTTTTAACGATTTCTTACAAAATGAATTATTGTTTTACTTCGTTTTGCGCGTCTCTCTTCATTTTTTCGTTAGCAACAATTCCAAGTTCAACTCTTCTATTCTTAGCTCTTCCTTCTGCAGTACCATTATCATATTTTGGAAGTGTTTCACCATGAGCATATGTTGTCAAACGGCTTTTACTTATTCCTTGAGATACCAAATAGTTTGTAACGGCATTTGCTCGTTTTTGAGATAATGACATATTATAACTATCATCACCCGTGCTATCAGTATGCCCTTCTACAATAATATTAGTATCAGGATATTCTTTAAAAATACCAGCTAGTTTATTAAGGTTTGTTTTAGATTTAGCATTAATAGTTGACTGATTCGTAGCAAAATAAACTCCACTATTCTCATCAAATACTACATCAATACCTTCTCCAACACGTGTAACTTCTGCTCCTGGTATTTCTGATTCGATTTTTTGAGCTTGTTTATCCATTTTTTTACCGATAACACCACCAGCAACACCACCAACTACACCACCAATAACAGCACCAAGTGCAGAATTTTTCTTTTTCACATTGTTTCCGATAATACCTCCAAGAACAGCTCCGGCTGCGGTACCTATTACTGCACCTCTTTGTGTATTGTTTGAGTTTTTAACAGCTTCACAACTTGTCAAAAGTGCAACCGTTATTAAGGCAACTCCTATTTTTTTTAGATTTGTCTTCATTATGTAAAGATTTGATTTATTGTATTTTATTAAAATTCATTGTAATCACAAAAGGTTTCCCTTCTAGGCTTACCGTCATTGTCCAAGTCATTGTAGCGTTATCAAGATGCTGTAAAAGCATTCTATAACCAGCATTATTGTTGGTGCTTTTTTTCTTTTCATTTATTGGTTTAAATAAAAAGCTATAATCTCCATTTCCTTCTGGCTTAGGGATTGTAAATCTAAAATTTCTTGCCCCAGTAGAAACACAACTACCTTGATTTACTTCATACTTTCCAGTATTATTATTAGGAATAAATTTCCAAATACTTCCTGTAAAGCATTCAGCAGAAGCATCATTATAAAGATTAACATCAAACACCCCCGAACGATCGTAAGAAATTTTATCTAAAGACCACTCTCCTTTAAGTGTTTTTTTTGCTGCAATAACAGTCTGTTGAGTGGTATTACAAGAGGCTAGTAGCACTACTACCAGCATAAACATAAGTTTTTTCATTATTGTGGGTTTTATTATATAAAAGTAGCTAATAACGTTAACGTATCCAATATTATTATATTTCAAAATTAATATAATAATATACGAATTAATAAGTCACTGAAACTAGATGAAATACATAAAAAAAGGATAAAAATATTCTTACCAACTAATTACTGAAATCATTAAATCTATCCAAGTAACCTCATAAACAGCATTACGATTTTTTTCTGGGTACTCTAAATAATAAGACAAGACCAACTACAAAAAATAAGATCAGGAATAGTATCGAATAACGAACACTCCCGGTTACTTGAGCTATAATTCCGTACGAGAACATCCCGATTACAATACCGATCTTCTCAGACACATCATAAAAACTAAAGTAAGAAGCTGTATCTATCGCATCTTCTGGTAAAAATTTTGAATATGTTGATCTCGATAAGGCCTGAATTCCTCCCATAACCAAACCAACAATTGAAGCAGTGATATAAAATTGCATTGGCGTAGTAATTGTATATGCAAATACACAAATCCCAATCCATATAAAATTAATCACGATCAAGGTATTTATATTTCCAAATTTAGAGGATGCCTTAGAAGTAAGATATGCTCCAAGTACGGCAACCAATTGAATCAATAAAATACTAATAATCAATCCTGTTGTAGCATTCTGTTCTCCCCAATCTAACTCTTCAATACCAAAATAAGTTGCGATAAGCATAATAGTCTGCACGGCCATACTATATACAAAAAATGCACTTAGATATCGACGAAGTTTTATGTCATTCTTAAGTGCTTTCCATATCATTTTTAGCTCCTTAAAACCATTAAAAACTACAGCTTTGGTTAACACATCTTTTTTATTTCCTTTTGGAAGATAATAATAGGTGTATTGACTAAACCCAATCCACCATACTCCGACCATAATAAAGGATAACCTAGTCGGTACTCCTTCATCTTCAAAACCAAACCAATCGTATTTTAAAATCATTACAAGATTGATAATCAATAGAATTACACTTCCTATGTAGCCTAGGGAATACCCTTTTGCACTAATAGCGTCTTGTTGTTCGGGAAAAGCAATATCTGGTAAATAAGAATTATAAAACACCAAACTTGCCCAAAAACCAATTAGTGCTAAGAAGTAACAAAGCAACCCGAACCATAAGTGTTCTAAGCTAAACCAATACAAACCTATACATGATATTGCACCTAAATAACAGAAGAATTTTAAAAAGTTTTTCTTATTTCCTACATAATCTGCAATACCAGAAAGTAATGGACTTATAAAAGAAACTACTAAAAAAGCTAATGCGGTTACATAACTTATAAGGGAATCGTTATTAAAATCAAAACCCAAAAACCGAACCGTATCATTTGTAATAACACCATTAACTTTTGTTATAGTTAATGCTCCCCAGAAAATTGGAAAAACCGCAGAAGAAATGGTTAAGTTATATACAGAATTGGCCCAGTCATAAAAAGCCCAGGCGTTCAACAGTTTCTTATGTCCTTTAGGTAATACTTTACTCATGTAGTGTGAAATTAAAAATAAATCCCTCCTGATACCGAAAAAAAACTTGTACAAAGCGAGATCGATGAAACTAAAAAAGCTGTTCTGATTTTTCTCAGAACAGCTCCTAAAATAAGTATAATCTTTTTAAGAATATAAACTTTACAATTATTTAAAGGTTGTAACCCCAAATTTCTTTGCTTCAGCTTTTGCTCCCGGAGCCCATGCTGTGAGATTTGCTATACGCGTATCACTTGATGGATGGGTGCTCATAAACTCTGGTGGTGCTTGTCCGCCACTATTTGTTTTCATACGTTTCCATAATTCGGCAGCTTCATCAGGATTATATCCAGCAATTGCCATTAACAATATTCCGATTTCGTCTGCTTCTGTTTCATGGCTTCTACTAAAAGGTAGCATTACACCAAATTGAGAACCAAGTCCAAACGCTGTTCCTACAATCTGTTGTGTTTGTTGATCTTTACCACTTATAGCTACTGCGGTAGCCGCTCCTGCTACTTGTTGTATTTTACCTGCACTCATTCTTTGCTGACCGTGATTAGCTAGTGCATGTGCAACTTCATGCCCCATAATAGCTGCAATTCCTGTCTCAGTTTTTGCTATTGGTAAAATTCCTGTATAAAAAACAATTTTTCCCCCTGGCATACACCAAGCATTAACGGTCTCATCCTGTACAAGGTTATATTCCCATCTATAATCTTTAAGATAACCAGCATACCCTCTTGCATTTAAGTATCGTTCTGAAGCTTTTGCTATTTTCTGTCCTACTCGTTTAATCATTTCTGCATCAGAAGTTCCTTTTACAACCTTATTCTCTCCTAAGAATTGATTATACTGCTGAAAAGCCATGGGTAATATTTGCGAATTTGGCACTAACGACAACGTTTTTTTACCAGTAAATGGATTTGTTGCCCCACAAGACATAAGCAATAAGATGGATAATGAAGCTAAAATTTTTCTAATTTTCATGATAGATATACTATAATAATTATTGGTAAGTTAAAAATAGTCAAAAATCTCGGTTTATATAATTCATTTGACCTTTTTGTATTGGCTTTTTTTCGATGAAAGTATAATTTTTTCGATGATAGGCTCATTAAACCGAATCACTGTATCATAAAAGGGGTTTTTACCTTTTTATATTTGGGTGTTATTCCTTTTCAAAAAACAATAAATATCCTTATATTTATAATAGTGAAAAAGGGCACAACTATCTGATTATCAATATTTATAAAAAATCATTTTAACTACCCCATCCCCTATTTACCAAATACCTTCTGTCATATTCACTACTAATGGTTTTTCTTAACTGCAATCGTTTTTGTTTAGCAATTAAAATAATATACGATTATGAACCTGTATGCATTACTTATTGGAATCAATGAATATCATATAAGCCCTTTGCGGCAATGTGTAAACGATGTGAACAAATTCGAAATCTATCTCAAAAATCTTGAAGCTGAAAAAATCTACGATACTATTTCAATTCAAAAACTTACAGATAAAACTGCCACCAAGTCTAATATCGTTAAGAATATAAATACAGTTCTCAACAAAGCCAAGAATAAAGACACAGTCTTTCTTTATTATAGTGGTCATGGAGCGTTAGAAGAAAGTTCGGGTCGATTTAGTGACGCTCATTCTGGGACAATAGAATGTCTGGTTTGTTATGATAACGAAGGTGAAAACGAAAATAATTTTTTGTTAGCAGATAAAGAATTGCGGTATTTATTTTCAAAATTTAAAAATGACCCGCATATAATTACAGTTTTTGATTGTTGCCACTCTGGAGATATGGTTAGAGCATTTAACCCTCAAAAAGATAATGGTTCCAGACAAAGAAGACTAAATGGTATATTTCCTTCAAGAAAATATAGTGATTTTATCTTTTCACAAGAGATCGATGAAGATCAAATCAAATCACAAAAGCTTGCTTCATTAATTCCGTATAAAAACTCAGTAAACATTTCTGCTTGCCTTGCATCTGAATCTTCATGGGAAGATGCTAAAGGTGGTGTTTTTACCAGATATTTATTACAACTTCTTAAAACAAAAAATAACAAAATAAACTATCTTGATATTACAAAATGGGCAAAAATAAGTCTTAAGGGAATAACTAATAAAAAACAAACACCAACTATTAGTGTACAGGGTCAAGGAAAAAACAATCACTATTCCGCGTGGTTGAACCTATATCCCAAACAAACTCAAATTGATCAAGGCGAGATATTCTTTAATAATAAAAATGGTTGGTATTATAACAAAGGATTTCTTTTTGGAATAAAAGAAGGATCTGAAATTACGGTTAACGTAAATAAACACACAACATTTACTGCAAAAATCAAAGAGGTTACTCTTGAGGATTCTCTAATTCAAGACCCTATGGAACATGGGGTTTTACTAGATTACAAAAAATCATATCCTGTCTCTTCAGAAACAATTTATGAATCTCTTGGTATTTTTATTTCAAATCTTGATCATGATAAATATGCAGAAAATGATATAAAACTAATTGTAGAAGACATACCAAATATTAACCTCTGTAGCGCTGATCAGGCTTCTTTTTTTGTTACAATATTCAACCAAACTGTTTATATCAACTTACCAAATGATCAATACAGACCTCTAGCGGTACAAATAGATCTATTAGATACTCAATTAGATCAAGTAAAAAAAATGCTTTCTCATCAATTGAATACTTTAATTAAATGGAATTATTATCGTACCCTTGAAAATCCAGATGGAGGTTTTTCAAAAATCCCACTTAAAGTTGAAATTCGATTAGAAAAGGATCAACAATGGTTAGACATAACCAATACCGAATCTAATTTAACTACGCTTACGGACCAATTAACACGTAATGATGAATTTTATCAAAAATATCAGATAAAAGTTTCCAATACTTCAAAGGAAACTATTTTTGTTACCACATTACTATTGGGATCTGATTTGGCAATTTCTTCTGATCCTTTTGATCATAAAACCAAAAGGCTTAGACCCAAAGAATCTATTATGTTTTATGAGCATACTAGTTCTGCCTATGCTGGTTGGTCATTTGATACTTATAAAGAAATTTATAATTGGAAACATGATTGGCTACATTATAAGTTTATCGTTAATAACAAAGAAGATATTACTTCGTCAATACCCAATATGACTCAGATAGGAATTCAACCTCCAATAACTCACCTTGGTAATTTAATGGGGCATGGCGCAATTTCTGACTTTTTACCAGAAAAAACGAAATGGGGAGTATACACATCCACATTAAACCTTATTAATCCCTCATATAATATTGTTAGTAAAAAATTAATTGATCATTGGGATTGGTATTGTAATCATGAAATTTTGGCTCCGTTTATTAATTCTCTATACACAGAAAAAAAACAAAATGGATTTGCAATAGAAACAAAAATGAATACAGCTAATGTTCTGGGAGATAAAGATATCAACAGTAAAAATTTATCTGGTTTTACGATAGACATAGCTAACTATCTAGATGATAAGCGCAGATATCGAAAATTTAAGAAATCAAAACGATTATTACCAGAATTACCTGTGATTGTTGCAGAAGGAGACTCCTGGTTTTTGTTCCCTTTTTTGGTAAAAGATACTCTGGATTATGTTATGGAAAAATATCCTTTACGCAGTATAGCTGCTGCCGGTGATGAATTACAAAATTATAGAACAAGTAGACAACTTCTTAAAGAAATAGAAAAAGAACGCCCCAAATATGTACTAATAAGTGGTGGTGGGAACGATATCATAGGCCCGGAAATTGTAAATATTCTCAAAAAAGGAATGCCATCTGGTTTAACGCCATCTGCATATCTAAATGATTTTTATGATACAAAAACCAAAGATATAGAAGCAACCTACAACTATTTTTTTAATCGAATTCATGAGTTTGATTTTGTCGAACAAGTATTCGTACATGGGTACGATTATGTTCGTGCAGATCATAATGTCAAAACCATTAAAAAAGGTTGGGTAAATAAATATTTAATCCAAAAAGGAATTACACTACAAGAAGATAGAACCAATGTGATTAAGTATTTAATTGACAAGTTTAATGACTTGCTAAAAGAAGTAACCCATAAACATAAAAATGCCACATATATTGATATGAGACATTTGGTAAAAAAAGATGAATGGTATGATGAAATTCATCCTAATGATGTTGGATTTGCCAAAGTCGGTAGAAAATTTATAGAAGCTATTAACCAATTAGAATATGTATATCATGAGAATATGTAAAAACAATATTACTGATCAAATAAGAGATCTTTTTGATGCAAACCCACTTAGAGTTCCAGAAGCTAGAATACAGCCATTATGCATGTTAGAAGTACATAATAAAAAACAAAAATATTTAGGTGAATTTAAATTTTTGGTAAAAGACGGGTTTAAACATTCGATTGACATAAAAACTGCACCTGTATCAGAAGTCTCAAATGTAAAAACCAAAAAAATTGATTTCAAAATAGGGTTTGATATTCTAGGCAATTTTATTAAAGCTTTTGGTCTAGATCCGGCTGCGATAGGAGCTTCTGTAAAAGGTTCGGGGAAAATGGCATTTTCTTTCGGAAATGTGATTAGAAAATATATAGACACATTAGAATTAGGACATATTTTGGTATCTAACGAAATCAAAGGTGACTCTGATAATATTTTTATCGCAGACATTACAAGTAAAAAAGATGTACAATTAGCTTTAATTACAGATGTCTTGACCAGTACTGATTTCTCTTTATCAACATATAAGAGCAATGAAACTCATGCCGAAATAAATATTCCTTTAATACAAGAATATTTATCAAATATTGATACTAAACTTACCATTGAAAAAGTATCAGAAAATGAAGTTAAATTTAAAGGAAACACTCCCCTAACCTATGCTTTTACCTGCGTAGAGATTAATATTGATCCTGAAACCGGAAAATTTTCGAGAGGTCAATGGCTAGATAATATACGATCCTTTAATGGTACTTCTGTATCGGGTACAGAGCAAATCAAAATACCAAAATTTATGCTTGATGATAACCAGGCAAATCCATTATTAATTGACTTTTAGGTCTAAAAAATACACAAACAATGAATGAATATTTTGTTGGAGTATTTGAAAATGATGATCAAGCTCCATTACACAGTTTAGATGATGAGCGTAAAGCTATTGATGTTCTTTTACTAAAACATAAAAATATCTTTAGTAAAGAAATTATCCCTAATGAAGGTATCGATGGATTTATTAGTAAACTTCAATTACTTACTAATGATATGACCATATTTCATTTTAGCGGTCATCATGATGATGGTGATAAAGCGATCAAGTTAAGTGATGAAATATTCAATGATAAAGGATTAATAGAGATTTTAAATAATGCTCCTAAATTAAAAATGGTATTCATAAATGGCTGCTCTACTCATAAAATAGTAGAAGCTTTACATAATATACCCGTAGTCATAGGTACCAATACTCCTGTATATGATCACTTTGCTTATACCTTATCTACCAAATTTTATGAACTATTATTAAATCATAAAGATAACATCAATGAAAGTGAAAAAATAGATGACGTTTTTAAGCAAGCAAAGGGATTTTTACAAGGTCATTATAAAGCTCCTAATGACACAGAAAGAGGTTCGGGAGCAGCAGAAACTATTGAGCAAAAAGTAAATAACTATTACTTCAAAATCAATAAAGAGATCGAACAATGGCATACTGATCCAGATACTTTTCCTGTAAAAAAGAACTTTCAAGAGTTAATAGATGAGATCAGACAGGAAGAAAACCTAGAAGAAGAGTTATATAAATATTACCCTTATTTTTTGTGTATACATCTAGAAATATTATCAGATTTTAATGATATCAACAACAGTGTTTATCAGGAATTAACCAAAGAACGTTATTGGGTTATTAGAAGTATGTTTAAAGAATTTCTCAATTTTCTTAAATTTTCTGCATACTCCATAATCTGGTCAATATCAAAAGATAAACCAAAATTTAGAACCAAATTAAGCTCGCAATTAAAAGAAACGCTCAGAGACAATTTAGAACTTGGATGGGAATCAAATGTTCAATACAAGATTTCTGAAGACCTTGTTTACATTTATAACAATATTCCGGACGAATATTTGGATAAAAATCCGCTTTGGAAAGAATTAAAAACTTGTGTCCTGGAGAATCAACAGGTATTCAAAGAAGTATCAGATTTTTTCTCTACTCATCTGGAGCATAATAAAAATAGTAAACAAGATTATATAAGAACAGAACAATATCTGGAAAAGTTTATTCGAAATTTTAAATTCCTTAGAAACCTTGGTATTGAATCTATTTATGATGTTTTTTATAATCAATTTAAATATGATAATCAACGTTCTTATGTGATTAATAGATCTTATTACCCTGTTAGTAATAGACCAACAGCTTTAGACAATAAGAAAAGTGTGGTATTTGAGGTAACTGATGAGGAATCAACTCTGGATATAGATGTACATTCTGTCTATATATGCACTACAAAAAACGGTACAGGAAAACCAAAAAGAGAACTCAATTTATCTCCTTTCTATTTGGATGTAAATTCTACATCTGTTGCCAAAGATAAAATAAAACTATACTACCTTGATCGGTACTCAGAAGCTACTGATAAATTAATATATAAAGAGGTCATTAATGCAAGAGTAGATAGAGATAATACTTCAAAAAAGAAAAAACTTGGAGAAGAAATTGAAGTTCCATTAAATCAAGACATGATTCTTGGTTTATATAAAGATGGTAAAAAAGATATTATTGAGATAGAAGAGAAGAAAAAAATACGAGATCACTTTGAATACATAAAGAATCTAATCTCTAATTCCTAGCTATGCCACACAGAAAAGTAATATCTCCCTTTAAATTTCTCGATTCTTATAAAAAAGATGATTTTCAAAGTTATTTTGGCAGAGATAAAGAAAGTATGGATTTTTTTGAATTGTATAAAGATTCATCCATTATGATCTTACATGGACCTTCTGGGTCTGGCAAAACCAGTCTCATCTATTGTGGATTACTTAATAGAATTAAAAGAGAGAAAAAAGTACTGAGTATTCGAAGAGATGAGGATCTTATTGAAGCCATCAAGAAAAAACTTTTTATACATCAAGGTTTTGAAAGTAAGATCGTAAATAATCAATCAAAATTAATTGATGACTTTTTTTTAGCGCAATCAGATTTAAACAAAGTATTAGTATCTATTAAGCATATTGAAGGAATGATGCTAAGTGTGGAAGAAAAAATCATTAAGCTAAAACGAAAAGATAAGATCGTACCTACTTCGACTCAACCATCTGATAATACTTCTGTAGATGATTCATTGAGCACTCAGGAATTGATTGCAAAATACAAAGAGCGATTACAAAAATTCATTACCGAAAGAAAAGGTTTATTAGAACAATTAAGAGAAGATAACAAACAAGTAACCACTATATCTAATGAAATCTATGATTACTTCATGGGTAATAGAGCAAAGAACTCGCAAACACCTTTTACACCACTAATTATATTTGACCAATTTGAAGAGCTTTTTGTTTATGGAACCGAAGAGGAAATTAATAAGTTTGGATTATTCTTAAAACTTATTTTTGAGTATAAAATCCCATTTAATATTATCATATCCTTACGAGAAGAATATTTTGGGCATCTGGATCAATTACAGTCTTATGTTCCACATATATTTTATAAAAAAATACGATTAGCGCATCCGAATAAGGACGTTATTAAAAATATTATAAAAAAATCCTTTCAAGAATTTAATATCAATCAATACAAAGATCACACAAAAGAAACGTTATCTGATACAGAGAAAGATAGTAGAATAGAATTAATTCTTAATCAAATTAAAATTAAAGATAATGAATCCACTAGTTACCACCTCCCCTTTTTGCAGGTATATCTGGATAGTTTATATAAGGTGGATTATTATAGGACTTATGGAGATAAATCATCACAAAACAACAAAGAACATTTACCCCTAGAATTTAAAGAAGAAGAGATTAAAGAATTTGGATCTATCGAGCAGGTTTTAGAAAACTACATAAGAGAGGTTAATAATAAAATTATAAAAAACACCAGTAACAAACTAAATGATAGAGTTGAACACAAAGATAGTGTGATAAAGTTTTTAAGACATTTTAAAACTAAAGACGATCTTAAAAAAAGAATACCTATACAAGTCGAAAAAGACAATTATTATGTCATAAGCAATCGGAAAATATTAGATAAAATTCAAAAAGATATTTGGGGTGAAACTAATGATCTTGAATACAATGGAACCATATCTGAAATCATTAATAAGTTAAAAGAGAAAGGTATTTTAAAAGTAAGTACAGACCAAAATCTTGGGGCAGATTATACAGAGTTAAGCCATGATATTATTGCTAAAGTAATTAGTAAAATAAGAACGGAAGATGACTTTATGTTGTTAATTAAAAAAGATTTTATCTCTTCTTTTGATATATATCAGGACACTAAGGACAAAGGAGATTTACTATCTACTAAACAGATAGAACGAATGAATCAATGTATGGAGTATATCATGACCGATGACAATGCAGATCGTCTCCTACTTAAAAAACAATTCCTTAAAGAAAGTATTGAAGAAACTCAAAAAGAAGAATTAGAGCAAAAAAGACTAGAAAAAAGATTAAAAAGGTTTGTGTATTATCCATTTATTATGACCTGCTTGCTTTTTATTTTGGCAGCTTTAGCGTACTCTTTAATACGATTGGAGGAAGAAAATACAATTAACAAATTATCGATGAAAATCCATGAAAAGATGGGGTATGCTCTGCGAGATTATAATATAGATAGAACAAGTTCATTTAATCATATTTTAGAGTCAGAAAAAATTCTTAAAAAGGAAGGTGAAAATAAGAAATGGTGGCATTTGATTACTAATTTTATGGATAATGAATCAACTTCAAATTTTTCAGAAAATGATTCAATATTTAATATTGTAAAAGATTTCAAAAATGATTTTTACAAAGAATACAACAAAATCCCTTTCTATCATAATAGTGTCGCTTTGGGAGGTGATACCTTATTAGCTACAAAAACCCGAGTACAAGACGATAAGTTGTATATATTTACTTTAACGTCTGATTCATTAATCCTAAAATCTATATCATTTAAAGAAAAGAACGCTCAAAACAATACAATTTTTGAAAAAACGGAAAAGCTACTTGGTTTTGAACCATTTAAACCTTTTGGCAGTAGTGAATTAATGACATTGATTGCCAAAAACGCAGCTAATGAAGATGACAAAATAATAGTACAACTCCTTAACCAAAAAGGAGAAGAACAGGTTCTAGATAAAAATAAAAATGTTGAAATTGTTATCTGGGATGCAAAAAAACTAAATGATATTGAGCATCAAAAAGGATATTCTTTTTTAATAGGAATCGATAATAAGCTTATACAACTAGAATTAGATTTACCAAATAACACTTATAAAATAAGTGTCGTTAAAGAATTTAATGGAGAAGTAAGAAAAATAAAGACCTTTAAAAACAATCCAGAACATTATTTAGTCTTGTATGGGATTAACAAATTATATTTTAGTAATTGGAGTCGACTAAAAAACAATATTGTAAAAAGTAACCTCAAATTAGAAGAAAATGATCGCATCCATACCTTCAAAATAAGTAACAAAGATACCGCAACTACTGTATTATTAGGATTGAAAGGACGAATTAAAACGCTTAATTTAAAAACGTTAAAAGCAAAAAACAACTATGTACATGATGAGCAAATCAATACCATTGATGTTAATCAAAAAGGTGAAATGCTTTTGGGTAGTCGAGATAATGGAGCTAATTTATTAAGTACAAACAACATGTTACTGAAACAATTTATGGGGCATTCGAAACCAATTCAAAATGTCTCTTTTGTGAAAGAGAACCCAAACTATATAACTACAAGTAGTGACGACAAAACTCTTAAAATATGGAACATTACCCCTATTGCTGATACTATAAATGCACTTCCCGAACGAGATCATTTAAAACCAACTAATAATGATGTATCATCGCTTAACGAAAAGAAAGCTCACTTGCTAAATTCTTTAAGTAAAGAAACACAGAGCACTCTACAAAAACACATTGATTATCTGTATGATATAGATTACTCAAAAGATAAAAAGTATGCCATTTCAGGAAGCGCAGATAATACTGCAATTATTTGGATGAAGACAACATCAAAATATACAGTGTTACAAAATCTAAGATCTCATACAGGTGACATTGTAGATGTAGATTTTTATAATAACGATTTAGTACTTACAGCAAGTAGCGATAATACGGTTCAAATTTATCAAAAACTAGACGATAAAAATCAGTTCATTCAAATCCCTAGCTTAATTCGACACGAATACAGTATAACATCTGCAGCTTTTTTTGATAATACAAGCATTATATCAAAGGATAAAAAAGGACATATCAAAGAATGGAATTTTCCTTCTTTTGATTCACTTGTTAAATCAAGAGCTTATCAAAACCCTAACGAATCTTTAAAAACTAAGCTACTATATGAAGCTCAGTAAAATCTTTAGGTACTACTAATACATTATTTTTTACATTAAAATCTATACTGTCAAAAGAAACCACCACATTATCTATTTCGATTTCTTTAATCTCAAAAGGCAAACCAATTAATTCAATTTGCATCGTTTCATATTCAGTAACATACGTTCCGTCTTTATGTTGTTGAATAATAATTTCATTTTCTTTACCAGTAAATGAGAAACTTCTTAAACTAAATCTTCCTTTGGCGTAATCATAACCATCTTGAGCATCCTCATACACCTTAGAAACTTCTTTATTTCCTAATTTATAGTAGACTTCAAGTTTCAACTCTTCGATCTTCTTTTCACCCACATATTGCTGAATCGGATACTTTGGGATAATAGCGCCTTCTTTTACGAATAATGGTATGACATCTAAATCGGCATCTACCCACTGCTCCATTCCGCCTTTTACATATTCTCTAGTCCAGTAATTATACCAATTTCCTCTAGGGATATACATTCTTCTTCCTTTTGCATTAGGTTCTAATATCGGGCACACCAAAATCTGGTTTCCAAAAATAAATTCATCTGTTCGATAGTGTGTCTGTAAATCATCCTGATCATAAAGGACCAAAGACTTTAACATCGGAATCCCTGCTTCTGCATATTCCCAAAACATAGAATATAAATAAGGTAATAATTGATATCGTAACTCTACATATTTCCTGGTTACATCTACAACTTCTTCTCCAAAAGTCCATGGTTCCTGATTACCGTGATCTCCAGAAGAATGGGTACGGCAAAACGGATGAAAAACTCCTAATTGGATCCATCTGGCATAGAGTTCACCTGTTGGATGCTCTGCAAAACCACCAATATCACTACCTGTAAAAGACATCCCGCTCATACTCATACGCTGCGCCTGAATGTTAGCAATCCATAAATGTTCCCAGGTTGCAATATTATCCCCTGTCCAGGAAGATGTATAACGTTGTGCTCCAGAATATGCCGATCTGGTAATGATGAAAGGGCGTTTTGGATAAGCAAATCGCTTTACTCCTTCATACGTTGCCCTGGCCATCTGAGTACCATATATATTGTGCGCTTTTCTATGACTACAGTAGTTACCATCATAACTATGACGTACATCATCAGGGAATGTTTTACCAGGAACCTCCATAACAGCAGGCTCATTCATATCATTCCAGACTCCTTTTACCCCGATCTCGTCTATAATCTCTTTAAACAATCCTGCCCACCATTCTCTTACTTCTGGTTTGGTAAAATCTGGGAAATAACATTCTCCAGGCCATACTTTTCCTCTCATATAGGGTCCGTCTGCTCGCTTACAGAAATAATCATTCTCCATAGCCTCTTGATAAACACTATACTCATCATCGATTTTGATTCCCGGATCAATAATGACAACAGTTTTAAATCCATCCTCTGCCAGTTCAGCAACCATACGTTTTGGATCAGGAAAATACTCTTTATTCCAGGTGAAGCATCTAAACCCATCCATATAATCAATATCCAAATAAATAGCGTCACATGGAATTTGAAGTTCTCTAAACTTACTGGTAACTTCTTTTACTTTACTTTCTGGATAATAACTCCATTTACATTGATGATATCCTAAAGCCCATAAAGGGGGTAATTCTGGTTTACCGGTAAGGTCTGTATATCGAGTAACCACCTCTTGCATATCAGGACCATAAAAGAAATAATAGTTCATTTCTCCTCCTTGTGCCCAGAAACTGGTTACATTTCGTCGTTCATGACAAAAATCAAAAAAAGTTCTGAAGGTATTATCGAAAAAGATTCCGTATGCTCTTTCTTCATACAAACCAATATAAAAGGGAACACTTTTATATAAAGGGTCTTGATCCTTACCAAAAGCATATTGGTCAGTCGCCCAATTCTCAACACGTTTTCCTTTTAGATTAAGGTGCATTGGTTTATCTCCTAAACCATAATAGCATTCACCTTGAGGTGCAGATTTACTCATTTTGACGATGTTACCACCGTATTCATAACTCTGTTCCCAATGAAAACCCCAATCGTCTTTACAAATGACATTCCCTTCTTTATCAAAGATAGTGACATGAATATTTGCCTTAGCAATTCTGATTTCAATCTTTGAAGTTATTATAGTATATGCTTCATCATTTTCTTCAACTTCTAATATACTATATCCTCTAGCTCCGGTTTCACTTATTGCATATGAGAAATCATTTTCAAAATTGTTATCGGTAGCATACCTAAATCGGATTACACTTCCTCTTAGAATAGTAATCTGTAGAATTACACCATTTTCTGTAGTAAAGTTTAATTTATCTACATTTTGTGAAAAAGAAATAATCTTTCCTGGAAACAAATTTCCTTTTTGCTCAAGTTCTGTGCTAACAATCATATGGATCTATTTTTCGTTAGATGTTGGGATAGTAAAAGAACAATTTCTAAGTCATATTTGGAATCATTTTTACTACTATTTATTAAGAAAAAATCACGAAAACGTTTGAAATAACTCTTAATTAACAATTGTTTAATTATTACTCTTTTTAAGGATTGTGTATATGACCTAATCCTATTTAAAAAGTATAAAAACTAAGTTATTAGATACAGTATTCTTTTATCTTTTTTCCAATTGATTTTATAATTTCTGAATGATCCTGTATTACTTTTTCTTTGTCCAAAGTTCCTCCTAAAATTATCATTTCTTTCTTATTAAATCTTTTTCCAAGCCTATCATTAATCATCACATTTTTCATACTTTCTGCAATTCCAATTTCTTCTAAAAATTGATTTGGGTGTCCAGCAGTACAAATAACTAATCCATATTTTATAGTTTTCATTTTAGCCTCAGGTTTTGATTCCTCATTCCCATAAGCATAACCAACAGAATAAACCCGATCAAACCAACCTTTTAATTTTGCAGGGCAATCACTCCACCAAACTGGATAAACAAAAATTATGCAATCTGCCTTGTTTATCTTTTGATGCTCTTCTTTTACGTCATTCGGAATAGGTAATTCAATTTTTGCAAATCCTTCTCTTTCATATTCATCTTCATTCATATCAGTTATAAAATTCATCTCATACAAATCTGAAATTTCAAATTCTAAATGTTCTTTTTCAAGACTAGACTTCAATTGTTCTAAAATTTCATAGGTATAAGATTTTTCACTTGGATGACAATATATGATTTGAATTTTCATTCCTATACAGCTTTATCTAATCGTCTTTTTATTATTCTATACTAAAAACAACAGCACCTAATGGTGGAATAGTAATCTCTATAGAATATGATCTATAATGCCAATCTTTTTGTTCAATTACAAGTTCTTTTTCTGTACTCATACCACTACCTCCATATTTTGAATCATCACTACTAAACAATTCAACTAATTTTCCTTGCCTAGGTAATCCTATACGATAATTGGTTCTGGGAACTGGTGTAAAATTACAAGCTACAATCAATGGGTTTTCGTCTTTGTTTCCTTTTCGTATATAAGCAATGACAGAATTATCATGATCATCATAACTAATCCATTCAAAACCAGAATTACTAAATTGTTGCTCGTATAATGCAGGATTATTTTTATATAAAATATTGAGATCGGTAATTATTTCTTTAATTCCTTTATGATAATCATATTGAAGTAAATGCCAATCCAGGCTTTTTTGAAAATCCCATTCATCATGCTGTCCGAATTCTGCCCCCATAAAAAGAAGGTTAGTCCCCGGATGAGTAAACATATAACTATATAACAATCTTAGGTTAGCAAACCGCTGCCATTCGTCTCCCGGCATCCGACCAATAATACTACGTTTACCATACACTACTTCATCATGTGATAGGGGCAGCATAAAATTTTCGGTAAAAGCATAAGTCATACTAAATGTAAGATCATTTTGGTGATGTCTTCTATAGATGGGTTCTTTAGCAAAATATTGTAATGTATCATGCATCCATCCCATCATCCATTTCATTCCAAACCCTAATCCACCAGAATATGTAGGTTTAGAAACCATAGGAAAAGATGTAGATTCTTCTGCAATAGTCTGTACATCTGGAAAACTGCTATACACTTCAATATTCAGTTCTTTCATAAATGCAATAGCTGCAAGATTTTCTCTACCCCCATATATATTAGGTTCCCATTCTCCTTCATCTCTAGAATAATCAAGAAAAAGCATAGAGGCTACAGCATCTACACGTAATCCATCTGCATGATATTGATCTAACCAAAAAATAGCATTACTAATCAGAAAACTTTTTACTTCATTACGTTCATAGTTAAAGATCAGGCTCTTCCAATCGGGATGATATCCTTTTCTTTTATCAGGATGCTCATATAAACAGGTACCATCAAAAAAACCAAGTCCATGCGCATCTTCAGGAAAATGTGATGGCACCCAATCCAAAATAATCCCAATATCATTTTGATGTAGTTTATCTATGAGTAATTTAAACTCTTCTGGATAACCAAAACGTGATGTAGGAGCAAAATACCCTGTTAACTGATACCCCCAGGAAGGATCATAAGGATACTCCATAATTGGCATCAGCTCTACATGAGTAAACTGCATCTCTTTTACATATGCAACTAATTCATCAGATAATTCTGTATAAGAAAGAGAACGATTTTCTTCTATCCTTTTCTTCCAGGATCCCAGGTGTACTTCATATACCGAGTAAGGTGCATCACTGGCATTATGTCTTTTGCGTTTTTGCATCCATTCCTTATCCTCCCAGGCATAATCATCATCCCAAACTACTGAAGCTGTTTTAGGAGGATGCTCGCATCGTCTCGCATAAGGATCTGCTTTTTCAGTTTTAATATCATTCTCATTAGAATGAATTTTATATTTATATACATTTCCTTTTCCAACTCCAGGTATAAAACCTTCCCATATACCCGATTTATCCCATCGCACATTCAATTGATGTTCTCCTTCAACCCAGAAATTGAAATCACCAATTACAGAGACAGATTTTGCCGCTGGTGCCCAAACAGCAAAATATGTACCTTCTATTCCATCTACTGTTGTAATATGTGATCCAAATTTCTCATATAACCGATAATGATTACCTCCTTTAAAAAGATTGATATCAAATTCTGAAAAGAAGCTAAAGGGAGTTACTCCACCCATATACAATTAGTATTATATTTTAAAATTATCTGGAATAACGCAACGACTTTTAATCACTACTACTCCGTCTTTTATTGCATATGCATCTTGTTCTGTATCTTCTAAATGCGAACCTCCTTCTATACTCACATCATTACCTATTCTGGCGCCTTTATCAATTATAGTATTCTTAATATAACATCTATCTCCTACTCCTACATGAGGCAATCCATTCTGTTTATCTTCTTCTAATTCACTAATATCCTGATATAAATTACTACCAATCATATAGGTGTTTTTTATGACCGTATCTTTTCCTATTCTAGAACGAATACCAATTACAGAACGATCTATTTCTTTGGCATTAATAATACAACCTTCTGCAATCATCGATTTATTGAGTAATGTTCCAGAAATTTTAGAAGGAGGTAATATACGGGGTCTTGTCAATACACTATTGCTCTTATTAAACAAATCAAACTGAGGTATGTCATCTGTTAAGTTAATATTTGCTTCAAAAAAAGCTGAAACATTTCCTATATCTGTCCAATAGCCTTCGTATTGATAAGCCAAAACTTTATTTTTATTAATTGATTGTGGAATAATCTCTTTACCAAAATCAACAGTATCTGGATTTGATAAAATATCGATTAAGAGTTGTTTATTAAATATATATATCCCCATAGAAGCAAGATAATTTCTATCTTCATTTTTCATTTCTTCACTCACTTCTGATTCCCAACCTGGTAATTTATCTAAACTTGGTTTTTCAGTAAAAGAAGAAATAAAACTTTCATCATCGGTTTTAAGAATCCCAAATTGTGTAGCTTCTTTGGGTTTAACAGGAATAGTAGCTACAGAAATATCTGCTCCTTTTTCAATATGCGAATCTAGCATTTCATTAAAATCCATTTGATACAATTGATCTCCAGAAAGAATTAATGCATATTCGAATTCGTGATTTAGTAGATGATGCATCGATTGTCTTACTGCATCAGCTGTTCCTTGATACCATGTTTTATTATCAGGAGTTTGTTCTGCCGCCAGAATATCAACAAAAGCATCACTAAAACTACTAAAAACATATGTGTTCTTAATATGTCTATTTAAGGAAGCAGAGTTAAATTGCGTAAGGACAAACATCCTCTTTATATCACAATGAATACAATTTGAAATTGGAATATCAACTAATCTATATTTTCCTGCAATAGAAACTGCAGGTTTAGATCGTTGATCTGTAAGAGGTGATAATCGAGTGCCCTGGCCTCCGCCCAAAATAATAGCGAGAACTTTTTTGTTGATCATTTGCGTTGTATTAGTGATTCATATATATATTTATATTGATTTGCCGATCGATCCCAAGAATGATCGATCTTCATAATTTTTTTCTGAATAGCCTTGTATTTTTTTTGATCATTATAGAGTGTTACTGCTCGTTGGATAGAATAACAAACATCCCATACCAAAGCACTATCATGGCAGATTCCAAAACCTCCATCTCCGATATCAATTACGGTATCTTTGAGTCCTCCTGTTCTTCTAACAATTGGAATTAGTCCATATCGCAATGCATACATTTGATTAAGTCCACAAGGCTCTACTCTTGATGGCATTAATAAAAAATCTGCACCTGCATAAATGATATGAGATAGTTTTTCATCATAACCAATAAATGTATTATATGTGCCTTCGAATTCTTTACACAATGATTGTAATTGCTCTTCTACTTCTGGAATTCCAGAACCTAAAATCAAAACGTTTACTTCATTCTTTTGTAGAACTTCTTTACTAATCTCTGGTAATAAATCAGCACCTTTCTCTCCCACAAGTCTTCCGATAAATGCAAAAAGAGGTTTTTCTATATCTAAATTAAAATGATCACAAATCCACTTCTTATTTTCTTTTCTTCCAGAAACAACATTTGTCATTTTATAATTCTTCACTACCATTGGGTCTGTCTCAGGGTCCCATGTACTAGTATCTATACCGTTAAGAACTCCTGTGCATTTTTTATTTTCACTTCGTAACAAAGCTTCTAAACCATTGGCTTGTTTTTGAAGTTCTTTCATATAATTAGGAGATACTGTAGTTACTTTCCATGCACATTTAATTCCAGATGCAAGTGGATTAATACAATTATCCCAATCCAAAAGACCTATCTGTGTTTTATCAAATGGTGGGAGATATTCTAATCTATCATATGATAGTTGTCCTTGATATTGCGCATTATGAATCGTTAATATAGAAGGTACTCTCCTAAGTGCTTCATAAGGCTCTGCATGACTCATTAAAAAAGGAATCAATGCAGTATGGTGATCATGACAATGTATTATATCAGGAATACTTTGAGTTGTAACTACCCAATCCATCACTGCTAATTGAAAAGCTATTGATCGTTCTGCTTCATCATTATATCCATATATATTAGCTCTATCTAATACTCTTGGGATATGAAGAAGTGAGACCATAAATCCTAAATCGGGAGAAACAATATTTTGTATTGAATATTGATGAATTTCTTCTCCTAAATGTATGGTTCCACTATGAACTTTTTTTAATTCTGCTTCTTGTGTAAATTTATTATCCGGAAACGGCATTACTACAGTTGCATTTATGCCTAAATCGTTTTGATATTTGGGCAAAGCACCTACAACATCTGCAAGTCCGCCAACTTTTGCAATAGGATAACATTCAAAACTTGTGTGGAGAATATTCATGAATAAAATAGCCTTTTTTAACCTTCTACCTCTATTTTTAAGATCTGTTAAAGCTATAAAAAAGCAGATAAAATTCCCCTATTATTATCCCAAAAAGAAGCAGGGATAATAATTATTTAATAAAAAAATAACTAAAAAAATTCATATTTGATACTATTATCTCAATATCACATGAAATATTCTAAATGAGTAGTTGCTGTATTATTTATGAATTGTACGTAATGCTTTTTTAAGAATATAGAGGGATTCTTTTGTGGAAGATTCTTCTTTCCATTGATCACATATCCTTTTAACCCAATCAGGTCTTGTTTTACTAGCATCATTTAGCCAGTTTCCTACAGAATCTCTTACATACTTAGATGAATCTGATTTAAGAGGATTTAGTAAAATAATTCCTTTTTCGGGATTTTCCTTGAGTTCGTCAATTTTCTTAGTCCAGACACCTATGGGCCTGGTAACTTCTGCAACATATCTTCTAATATTTTCATCTGTACTCGAGGTCCATTTTGATAATATGGCAATAGCAGTATCCAAATCTTCTATAATGGCTTCTTTAGTGGCAAATATTGCTACTTCTCTAACTCCAAAATGTAAATCAGCAGCATATGGTTTAATAGCCTTTAAACGTTTTGTGATATCTACTTCCTTTATGCCGGCCCAATATGCAGCCCAACATCTTGGAACATCAGAGTTATGCTTAGAAAGATATTCTAATATGTTTTGATCATTAGTCAATTGTAAGAAAGTTACTCCTATAATTTTGGTATTGGCATTTGCAGATGGCTTTTTTTGGGCAGACACGGCTTGATAAAAACTATCATACCACTCAGGTTTACCAAGAGTATCAAGGATACCTTTTAACAATACTAATTGATCAACAGCCAACCATTCCATAAGATTGGCGGTTTCTATCAACCCTTTATTTAAATACTCTATTACTTCTGGATCAAGATCTTTTAAGCTGCGCGCTCCTTTTCTATTAAGAATATGTTCTGGAATCATATGTTAAGATAAAAATGCTATCAAATCTATTAAAAATGATAGCATTAAAATTATATTTACTATTAAAAAGTTATTCCTCAAATTGATTAAATGCATCAAAATGATACATTTGAACAGATTCAGGTTTTATAACGCTAAAAGTCTCGAGGGCCTTTTCATTTTTCATGATTTCGGTAGACGCCTCTTTAGCAGATTTCATATCACTCCAGTACACAATATCTGCATATTTACCTTCTCCATTACTGGCTGTGGTTCTCTCTATAAATCCATAATATAATTTTAATACATCATTAAGAGAAGCCAATGCTGTTTCTGCATCTTTCTTTGAATATCTTGGATTTACTTCAAATAATACGAGTTCTACTACTCCTGGTTTGGTTTTCACTGACATAGGATTGTGATTAAGTTTTGTTGAACAATTAAACAATAGGTTGATCATGATAATGAGAATTAACCTTTTTGTGGTTTATAATTTTCATCAAAACTAAATTGAGCATATGACAACCCTATGTCAGGAGTGTTTTTACAGATAAAACAATTTTTAAAAATCTACTTGATAATCGCAGGAGTCACTGGTTTTCTTTAGGTAATGAATGCTCATAATCAGAGTGTTCGGAAGTAATCCAATCCTCATATCTAAGTTTATAATATTCTTCTAATGTAAAATGTTTTGGAGGAAATAATTCTTGTGTTTCAATAAGGTTTATAATACGATCAGTTCTAAATTCTCGATAGTCTTTTCTCAATCGACAATGTGCAATCATAATCCAGGTATTATTCGTAAAATACACTCCTAAAGGTTCTACTAATCTTTTACTAAATTCCTTTGATGCTTTAGTGTATTGAATTTCGAGAACTCTAAAATCTGTAATTGCCTGTTGGATTACAGATAAAGAAGTACTTGGATTAATTTTGGTTCTATTATACGTAAAAACCCGTTGTTCTAAAATTTCGAGCTTTTTCTTTTGTGTAGTTTTGAGCACTGCAATAACTTTTTCTACAGCTTCCTGATATTCATCGATTAGCGATTGATCATTATTAGTACTTATAATTTTAGAAGCTGTTAATAAAGCATTAGCTTCTTTTTCTGTAAACATCACTGGTGGCAGAGAATATCCATCTACAAGATAATACCCTGTACCTGCTTCTGCACCAACAGGCACTCCTGCATCTGTTAATGCCTGCATATCCCTATATATGGTACGTAAACTTACCTCAAACTTGTCTGCTAGTTCTGCTGCTTGAACAATTTTCTTGGATTGCAATTTTACTAATATTGCAGTTAATCGATGTAAACGTTTCATTATTCAGTTTCATATTCATCTGATGCTTCTGCATCATCAATTTCACTTAAGTCTGTTGTATTATTAATGAAGTATTCTGTTTCTTCTACACCTTCTTCTAACTCTTCATTTGCTTCTTCTACAGGGGTAGGATTTCGTTTTTTATCACGTATCATTCCCCATGTCATAATTAAACTAGTTCCAATAATCACAAATAATAATATTCCAGGTTCAAATCCCTCTATAGCAGCTTCTGCCGGAATAGCATAAAAAAGAAGTACGGTGATCAATCCTCGTGGAGCTATAAATAACTGTGGCGAAATATCTTTTCCCATAAAGAGACGTAATAACCCATATCGAATTGCATAAATCGAGATTAATATTAAAACACTAATTAAGGTAACTTTGAGACTTAATAATGATGATAACACAATTGTGATTCCGAAAATCACAAAGAATAGCGTACGCACAACAAACGCTGTTTCTGCGGTAATTACATGCAGTTCATGATATATAGATTTTGCTTTCTCAAAATCCAAATACCCCCTAAGTTTCCCCTGGAAAAACAACTTCATATTTGCAATTACTAACCCAAAGATCAGAATAATAATTAAAGAGGATAAATGCATCTTTTTCCCTAAACCATACAATAGTAATAACACAGCGATAAGCAAAAATAGTTTTACCTGACTTTTAATTTTCTGGAAAATTAGGATAATAGCATAACTCGCTACAAGCGAAATTACTATGGTAAGAATTAGATTTAGAAAAAAGCCACCAACTCCTGCATCTTCTGCAGGATTTAATCTTCCGGTTAAGAAATAAAATAGCATAATACCCAATATATCAGAAAACGTACTTTCATAAACATGAAATTCTTTTTTAGCTTCTGATAACCCACTTACACTAGGGATAATAATAGCACTTGATAATATCGATAATGGAGTTGCATATAACCAAGCTGATTGCATCGTCATGCCTTCAACCAAAGCTTTTAGTATTACTGCCGCTATAAATGTTGAAGCTACTAAACCAATTAATGCGATTGCCATTGATTTAAGAATAGGCATTAATTTATCACTCTTTAACTTCAATTCGAGAGCTGCTTCTAGTACAATCATAATCAAACCTACAATACCTAATACTTCGAGCATTGGGAAAAAATCAATAGAATCTCCTCCGAAAGCTTTAAGTACATACTGTAAAATGATTCCTAAAATAATTAATAAAAGTACCGCTGGTACACTAGTTTTTTTGGCAACACCATTAAAAATAAAAGATAAAATAATGATTAGTGAAATTCCAATAATGACATTATAAGAAGAAAAAATTTCCATGAGTAGGTTTAAGGTTGATTGGTATTAGTTGTTCGTATTTAAAAACGAATGAAAAGATAGTAAATTATTTTAAAGTAAAAGAGCTACCAAATTCAATATACATAGTCTTTGCACATTATAATTTGTAAACCATTATATTGAGTAGAATATTGTATTCTCGGTTAATATTTTTTTAACATAATTCGTATGTAAATACCATATCTTTAAATGCAGTATCAAAACTTCTTTATCTATGTCAAATCAAGGGTTAATTATTGAAGAACGAAGTCGGGACATTGGTGATTTCTTAGTAGGAAGACTTATTCCTTTTAGAAAAAAGAGAATGGTAGGCCCATTTATTTTTATTGATCATATGGGACCAACCGAAATCAAAGAAGGTCATTATATGGATGTCGATCAACATCCTCATATTGGATTATCTACTCTGACATATATGCTCGAAGGAGAAATTATGCATCAAGATAGTATTGGTACTAACCAAAGAATTTCTCCCGGATCTGTAAATTTGATGGTTGCCGGCAAAGGGGTCACTCATACAGAACGTACTCCACAAGACCTTAGAAATAATGGAGTATTTACTGCTCATGGGTATCAAATATGGATTGCATTACCTAAAGACTTTGAAGAGATTGATCCAGAATTTTATCATTTTGATGCCAAAGATTTACCTGTATGGCAGAATGGAGGAGCAGAATTTCGTTTAATCGCAGGAAAAGGTTATGGTTATACTTCTCCTGTTCCTGTATATTCTGAATTATTCATGATTGATGTTAAATCAAAACACTTACATGAATTACATATTAAAGGAGAATTGAAAGGTGAAATTGGTATTTGTATTGTAAAAGGAGCAATCAAGGCTTGTGAAGATCATATCCCGGAAGGAAATATGCTGATTTCTAAAACTGAAGATAGTTGTAGTATCACTTTACTACCAGATACTCATGTCATACTGTTTGGAGGAGAGGCTTTTGAAGAAGAACGACACATCTACTGGAATTTTGTATCTACTAGTAAAGAAAAAATAGAAGCTGCAAAAATGCGTTGGAAGGAACGCGATTTCCCCACAGTTCCTAACGACAACTCGTATGTTCCTTTACCAGAATTATAAGAGATTTCAAACACGCTCCAGAGAGATACAATAATTTATATTTTGTATTACACCAATTCCCTTCTCAACTCATTCAAAGAAATATTACTATTAATGAGCCTGGTAACTACTTCCTCTCTAAACTCATCCAAATCATCATAGTCATAGTATTTTGCCCATTTATAGGTTTCAAGAAGGTTTTTAATTTGTTTAATTAACTTTCGAGTAGCATCTGCAGAACGTAATACTGCTACTTGATCATAATTTGGGTTATCCTTATGCATATAGCCAACCTTTTTGGTTTCAAAATCAACCGAAATATAATATGCATCAACATCGGGATCCAGATTTTCTCTAAAATCTCCCCATTCAGCAAATCCTAACCTTAAATCATCAATTTCAGCAGGAAAATCAGATACCAGTCGCCATTGACATTTTGCCGCTCTACCCCAGTGGTTAGACATTCGATACACTCCATGTTTTGTATAATAGTAAGTACTTCCAGATTCACTCCTATAATTGGGTTTTCTTTTTCTGATTTCTCTTAGAGGTACTCCCCTAAATACACAATAGGTTTTATTAAAAAAGTTATAGCGCGTGTATACCTTTATATTCTCTTTTTCCTGATTTTCCAATATTTCTTTTTTTCCCGATGGCAAAGAAATCACATTTTTTTCAAAAACTAAAAACAAGTTTTTAACATATTTTACCACTCCCTAATTTATGATCTAATAATTTGTAATATCCAAATCACTCCTTCTATCAAACAGAAAAAATATTACATCATATTAATCAGGAACTTAACCCTAAAATCCTACCGTGAAACCACTTGTTCAAAAAAGGGGAATCAACCAATGTTAATGAGTTATTAAACTCTTTTACAAATAGTTATGGATAGATAGTTTTGAGAATTCAACAAATTAATCTTAAAACTTTTTACAACATGGGGTTTATTCTTAAAGGAAATCTTGCAGGGGAATTATGCAAAGATTGTAAAGAACCATTATTTGGTTCTATAGTACGTTTTTATCGCGTAGAAAATTTTGATCTTAGTATCATTACAAATGTAGCCGCAGATCCAAAAAACACTTTACAAATTTTAGATGAAAAACAAATCAAAGCCAAAGCCAAATTACTAATTGCCGAAGCTGAAATTGATGAGCAAGGAAACTATAAAACAGAACTAAAAGGAAAATATGAACAGTATGATGGTCCTTTGATGATCGATGTTGTAACAAAACGTGTATTTAATCAAAAAAGCAAGGATCGTGATCCAATACAATTTAATATCACCACACTACAGCCAAGATGGCGACAAATTAACGATGACATTGTATTTTACTGGAAATATTGTATTAACCAACGTTTCTGGTGCAGAATGCGTGAATTATTTGATGCCTGGGTTATCTGCGGACGGCTGTTAAATTGTAATAATGACCAAATTCCTCTTCCCGGAGTAAAAGTAATTGCAATGGATGATGATTGGTTTCAAGATGATGAACTAGGTTCTGCCATTACAGATAGCACAGGGCATTTTAGAATTGATTATACAAGTAACGATTTTAAGCAAACGTTTCTTTCTCCTCTCATCAATGTAGAAACACCATTCCCTCCATTTAATAGTGGGCCCGATGTATATTTTGAATTAGAATTTGATGGAACTCCTATAGTATTTGAAAAACCATCTGATAAAAGAAATAATGTAGGTCCATGTTTGTGTGTTACACTTTGTTTTGAAGGTGAAATTATTATTCCAGAAATTTCAATTCCGGCTACATTTACACATTTTGGAAAAGCTAAATATATACATATACAAGATGATATCGATAGTATAACCGGTAAAACAAATCCTGGTGATTTTGCTTTTTATAGTACTATTAATCTGGTAGGTAGTCTTAGCAAAAAATTAAACGGGCAACCCATGGAATACATGTTTGAATATCAAATAGTATCCTCTCCATCATCACCATTAACTGGAACATGGACACCTGTAAACTCTAATGCTGTACCAACAACAATGATAGGTAATTTTTTAATAGAGACTTTCAATCCTATAAATCCCTGGATAAAAGATCCTGTTTATATTAATCATCCAGATCCATTAAGTAATAATGTGGATATCGTTGATAATTGGATACGGGTACCGCAACAAGCTAACTTTGAAGCACATCAGGATGCAGAAATCCTTAAGTTGGCAACCACACAAATCTTTAGTACAATCTTTCTTGATATGAGTGCTCCTCCTTCTTCAATAGGTACGAAGACTACACCTCCTCTGCCTATAACACCTCCTGCACCTCCTATGACTGCTGCGCCTCTTGTACCACAGGTATTCAATAAATATGTTGCAGTGCGTATGAAACAAAGGCAGGTAAACAATTCTACTAGCGAGGCAGTCGCAGGTACTTCAAAACCAATTGCCGTATTCAATGTTAGATATAATAATGTAAACAAACATGGTAGCTGGGCTCCCGATACTGAAGATAATCAAATAGCAGCAGTATCAGTAAATATTCAAGAAATTATAACTGTAGGTGAAACGCCTGATGAGTGTGTTAAGATCATAGATGCATTACATGTAAATTATCATGGTAGAAATGAAAATCTAGGTTCATTAGCACTTAAAATCACTGGACCAAATAAACCTGGACAAAGTTTTAGTTTTCCTCCAATTTCGTTAATGGCATCTCCAGAAACTTTTGGTACAACACAATTGCAGTTTACGCCAAGTACGCAAACTGTTAATGATCTTCGATCATGTGCATTCACTATTGAGTTGACAGCATCCGTGTTACTTACCAATGGAGAATCTGGACCTGGACCTATAAGAGATTTTATATCATTCTGTAAGGCGTAATATTTGAATTAGCCAAATTCAAAAAAAGCACCTTGTTCTTGGCAAGGTGCTTTTTTATTAAATTTTCTTCTATAAAACAGAAAACATCTTCTTTAATTCAAAACAAAAAAGATGAAGATATCTTGATTAGTTGTTCTGATTCATTTTATAGGTCAGAGCACCTGAAGGACAATTTGATATTTGATTTTTCAAAGCTTCAGTGGTTGCATTTTCTGGTTGTATCCAAGGTTTATCCTTTGGATGATATACTTTAGGTAATGTATGAACACAAATTCCAGAATGGGTACATTTCCCCGGTTTCCAGATAATTGTAATTTCTCCGTTTGTGTATTCTTTTCTAATTTCATTAGTTGCCATAGCATATTGATTTTAAGTGTGATATGATACTTTTTATCCTTTTAAAGATACTAGTTTTATCACTCTAAGAAAACAATATCAGTCTTTCTTTTTATTTAGGTGAAAACGATACGTAGCACCTACTCTAACAAACAGATTTCCTGTCATTTCTGGATTAAGTAAATTACGATCATCTCCAAACTCTATAGCAGAAAGGCGAATTGGCAAGGTATCTCCTTCCTGAAACACTTCATAAGATACACTTGAGTACCCAGCTTGTAAACGTACCAATACACTTTTTTCTAAAAAACTATGTTGTACATAAGGTCCTGCTTCTATACTAGAAACCTGGGTATATAAATCAGGAATATTATCTTCTCGTTTAAGACTATAAGAGCGCACCGGTGCCTGAAAACCAAACCCCACAGCTACAGCAGTATTAAAACGATAATTAATATCAGCATTGATTGGTAAATTAGCAGTAACCTCCCATGTTTCACTCTCGTTTAGGTAATATAATCCTATAACAGGAGTCATAATTACACCAAACCCTTCGCTACTGGCATACGCTCCAATGCGATACTGCATACGTTTACTTTTTTGATATTTAAGTAGAGCCAACCCTCCAAAAAAGAATTGATCTCCATCTGTATGTAACTCCTGACTTGCTATTTTGGGCAAAAAGAGATAGGTTCCTGACCATTTTTCACTATGCTTAATAGCAACACCTGCTTTTAAAGTAATATTATTTAAGGTTACTCCTTCTCCATTTGGTATTAGATCTAAGCCATGTTGATTATAATCCACACCAGTAATTACAGCAAGTTTTTCGGAAACTACTATGGGATATGTAACTGCAATATCAAGTAAATTAACATTGGTATCTGCACTATCATTATTCTCAAAACCTGCACCAAATACTGTCGCATAGTCAGCCTTTACTATATCTACATAATCTTGAGCAGATAATAGTTGCGTAAAAATTATAGTTATTGATAATACCAATATTCTATTTATCATAATGCTATACTATTTTCTTAATTGTTAAAAAGAGCAAGTATACGAGATAATTTTTTAATAATCTAAATGCCATTCGGTCCCTCGTTCACATCATAATATTGGTATTCTTTCTATTTTCCTTTCTATTACCCCAGTATTGATTAAACTTCTTTCTAAAGATGCGCAGAAATGTACCAAAGAATCGTTCAAATCATCCTCTAGTATATACATTTCTTTGATAGCCGTTTTATATTCACTTCCCTCAGAATGAAGTCGTATTGCTTTTTTATAATATTTCATAACTTCATTTTTTAATAACCCTATATCTTTAAAATCCCATTCACTGTAAGTTTCCTCAAATGGTTCCTGGGAT
The DNA here is from genome assembly GCF_007489275.1 of Aquimarina algiphila. Taxonomy (GTDB): domain Bacteria; phylum Bacteroidota; class Bacteroidia; order Flavobacteriales; family Flavobacteriaceae; genus Aquimarina; species Aquimarina algiphila. The sequence continues at coordinate 20,312 of NZ_VLNR01000049.1, read as the reverse complement.
TGTAATTGAACAACTAACCTTGTCCATTTAATTAAATTATAATACAAACTTCCCATATAAGAATAACTCATTATATAATTAAAGCCATACGTTTTTATTATATTAATTAAGTTCTTCGAACAAAAATTAACTTCTTTAAAACTGGCATTAAGCTTTCTTACTACAATTTCATTATGTATATCAACAGTGACATTATTAGTTAAGAAATCAAACTGCTCATAAAAGCAACAATCAATTTTATGTTTCAAAAATTGTATCCTAGCAAATATACTTTGGATTTCAGGTTCTCTTTTATATCTAGATAAGATACAAGATGGATGAAATTTAAGATTAATCTTTTCATATATTCGGCTTATTTCTTTCTCATCTTCAGAAATTAAATCAAATTCCTTTTCTCTGACCTCATTTCCCTTAACACTTTGTATGATATCATCATACAATGAATTATGTTTTGTTATCCACAATGTATAATTCGTTAAAACTTTATTGGATTCCTTAACGAGATATTGCACAAAATTTTTAACAAATATTATTATTTCCTTATCAATATCTCGAGTTCTAACTAGATGTGCATTTATGATATACATACATTTCTTAATATAAAATAAAGCATCATGATATTTCCCTGCTTGATAATACAACCTATAACTAATAATATTAAAATAGAATACACTCCTTATGGAAAATAAATCATTAAAAGATAAACGTTCTTTACTTCCCTTTCGTTCCAACCCCCATGACTTCGCAGTAAGATTTTTTAATGTTAAATCATGTAACTTCTGTGAACCTAATGCCCCCTTTAATCTGGATATTTTAATTTCATTATTTCCTAAGCATGATAAAATAGTATCTGCTAATTTCCCTAAAACTAAACCAAGGAACTGTTTCTGTTTCCCATTAAGAATATGTTTGCTTCTGGTCTCAAAGATTAACTTCTCCAGTATTATGATTTGATCTTTAGGTCTTAGTTCTTCAAGTTCAAAAATGGACTTTATATTTTCAAGATATGGGCTTATAAGGTGTCCTAAAGAAGTTGTATAATAAAAGAAAGCACTAAATGAGGGATAATAATGTTTGGATTCCTGTTTTCCAAAGTGTATTCTAACGTTATCCAAACTAGAGTAATTCTTTAGGTTCTCTACTTCTACCCCATTAATGACTATCTTTCTATTCTTCATACTTCCCTTGCTCAATCCACCAACTTTTAAAAATTCATTTAAGATACCTTCACACCCTTTTTCATAAAGCGATTTATAATTTCTATTTTTATAGTACAGTATAGTTCCTACGCTTTGATAATAATCTGCAAGTAATGTTTGTGTTCTTTTATGGTCTCCTGTAGTATTTTTTTCAAAGAAGTCGTAATATGTAAGTCCGGAAATAAAACTCTTAAAAGGGAACAAATCGATTACTCCCATAAACTTGGTATATTCTTGAATATTTCTCTCTAAATTACTTTCTGTAATACCGTCTGATCTATCTTTTTCGAGTACCATTAATAATGCGAGATGAGGCCTTAAAAATAATTGCATTCGTTTATAAGGGCTTTCCCATTCTTTATAATCCCAATACTTTAATGTAGTATCCTCATTAGAATCGAACACCCATTCTTTTGTATCTAAAGTAATACTGCGTAGTATCGAATATGTAGAATCATATCTCTTCGACTTTTCAAGACACAAACTTAGTAACAATCGATTTCTGGTATAAAGCATCATTTGATGTTGATGAAGATCCTTTGTACCTCTTAATGGCTGAATAGCATCTGCATAATAGCGTATGGCAGCATCATAATCTTCATCATAAAAATGAATATCAGCAATAGTAGAGTTCAAATAACTTAATGTATTAATAAAAGATGAATCTATATTTGATGATGTAGCATCTTTATAGAACTCCATCTTTTGTTTTAATTTTCTTTTAAAGAATGATTTGATATGATACGATTCATCCAAGGTAAAATTAAATGCAGCCTCGCTTTCGTCTGATATTTTGGATATATATTTTAACTCCATCGCAGATCGACTACGAAACTTAAATTGAAACATCGCATTCGTTGTTCTTCTAATATGTTTTATTGACAAGTATGATATCAGGTTTTTAAGTGTCTCTCTTAAATGAGGACCTTTACTTCCAATAATAATGTCTGGCATTAATTCTAACTCTCTCCATGAAAATGCTGATTTGTGAAATTTTAAAATATGATCCATTAAGAAAGCAGATAGATATAAGTTTTTATCATTAAGTTCTTTAAGGTACTTTTCATTCTCTATCATATACGGGTAAAAAATAGATGATAGCACCCCTATTTTATGCTGTTCTTTATAGCTGATGGATAAAAATAAATTACTACGGGAATCTTTCCTTCTTGGTAAAATCAGGTCTTTTTCTTTATCATTTTTCTCATCTGTTAAAGACCCCATATAATTTTCTACAAGTTCTTTAAGTTTCTTCGGGCTACCATTGCTTCTATAAGTAAGATAAACGATAAATTGATGTATTTGATAAAAGATTCTTTCTCTATGATCTATACCTTCTAACTTTTGGTATAACAATGTCAAATAGTTTACTGAAGCTACGTCATCTTTCATCATTTCATCTACCATAAAATTCCCCAAAATAATTCGTACTAAGTAGTTTTCTACCATTTGGGTAATTCTTGTCTTACTTTTTTCAAAATCCTTAAAAAAACTATTGACATAGATCACCTCATGAAAAATACTACTATAAAAAGACTCACGATCTGCCACATCAGCTAAGCTAGCATCATACATTTCTGCACCACCAATAAAAATAAACTTAGCATCAGCACTGTGAATAAAGCTTTTTAGGTTAGCAAGAAGCTTTGATAGTGTTTCCTTTCTTAAATCTGTTCTGGATTTTCCTAATTCAAAATAATCATTTTCCCCTTCTACAAATTCTGCTTCTAATTTATCTAATTCATCAATTATAAAAAGTATACATCCTTTTTCCCTACCCTTTCTTACATTTTTATACAACCTCAGTACTTCTTTAATCTCAAATTCGAGTTCTTTTGTTGTAAATCTATTAAACGATTGCTTATAAGGTCTTTCTCCAATATCTTGGATAAGTGCAGTCACCTTATTTAAAAGAGAACTTTCATTAACCAAACCAGAGAAAGCAGTATTGTTTGTGGTTTTATTTTCTACTTCTAAATCTGAATTTATCCTTTTCTTAACTTGACCAATTTTTGAATATAAATCAATTTTTTTCTTATGAATTTTTCGATAAGCACATGTTAAAGCGATATTAACCAACACAAATAAAATAATGAATATCAATGAAAAAAATAAAATAACCAGAGTCTGGTTCTGGGTAATCAATGTTTGATGATCACTATTTATAATCCCTAATTTTACTCCATATAGAAGGGAATAGATTATAAGAAAACTTAATAAAAAAGAGATAATACCCGCTATAACTCTCAATATACTCTTATTGAACGGTTCTCTCTTTGAAATGATTTTATCGACCATTTGTATAAAGACCTGTCGTAATAAGTCATAATCCCTCAGTTCTCCTTGAGAAAGGAATATTTTTACTGGTATAATTAAAGATTCATTATTATCTATAGATGAATTTATCTTATTTAATTCTGAATCTTGTTCATTTTTATTGATATCTCTAATCACATTATCTACCATAGTAGACTTTCCCATCCCTCTATATCCTGCAACCAAATAAGCACCTCTATAATCTTTATTTTTCCCCCGTGGATCTATTCTTCTTCTTAATTTTCTCTGTGCCTGCTCTCTCCCTATAAATATTGAATTCTCGTCACAGTGATGGTTTGAAAAGTCATATTCCTCAATCGGAATATGAATATTTTTTACTATTACACTCATTACTACTTTAATTAGCTAGATTATTAAGTACTTACTAAGTGGGGTTTATTAATTATAACACAGTCTCACATACTATTTCATGCATTATCTTTAATAGGGTAAACTAAGATAAAAACATGAATACTCTCATTTTTCAACTTTGAACATCTTATTCCAAAATTTTAAAACAATACAATACCTATTTCTTAAAAAAACAGGTTAAATAATAAAAGGGGGAGGTTACATAAGACGAATGTGTAGTATTCTTGATTAAATTGTGTTACAATGCTTAAATATAATGCATTACAAAATAATCAGATACATTTGTTACATTTTTTTATAGTTGTCATTAAAACATTTCTTTACGGAAAAATGGAAATATAAATTTACAATGTAACATTTCTATCCATTCCTCTTCTAATACTATACGTTTCTGTGTTTATATCATGAAAAAAGAACTCTTCTCTGTAATTAAAGTATATCTAGTGACCTGGCTCATATCTATACTATTGATCTTGTCATTGTTACTATTTAGAGCAGAATTAAGTTTAGGTAGATCATTTCGGGAACTTTCTGAACTTCTTCTCAACTCTCAATTTTTAATAAGTTTACATGTACTCTTTGCTGTATTATATATACTCTTTTTGATTCTTAGGTATTTTATTAGGGTATATCGTATTCATGGTATAAAGACAATGAGTAAACGATTGGTACTAAGGGTAATCATTCCTGTTTTATTTCTCTTTCTTATTTTTAAATCCATCGTGTATGCAAACAGTTCAGAAAACTTTATATACGAATGGGATCATACTGTAGAAAATACTGGTAATATGATCAAAGACCACTATAAGATTGATAAAAAACACCGTGGAATGAGTGTTTTTGGTTGGAGTTCGGATAATGAAAAACCCATTATTGAATTGGTTAAAAATAACATAGAGTGGGTTGCTGTTATTCCTTTCATAGCCCAAAAAGATCAATATATTACTACAATGGGAACTCCTGAAATCATAGGAAAATGGTCACGTCGAGATTCTGTATTTATAAAAACTATAAGGCAACTTAAAGCAAAAGGCATCCATGTTCAGTTAAAACCTCATATATGGGTTAATGATGGGTGGCGTTCTGATATTGCATTAAAATCCAAAAATGAGTGGAATGTATGGTTTGATTCTTATCGAGATAATCTAATACACTATGCAAAAATGGCTGAAGAAACAGGTGTAGAATTATTATGCGTAGGTACGGAGTTGAGAACTTCATTAAAACACATGCCTGATCGCTGGACATCTTTAATCAAAGAAATCAAAACTATATATCATGGGCAACTTACTTATGCGGCTAATTGGGATGGAGAGTTCGAACTTATTGACTTCTGGGAAGAATTAGATTATATAGGAATTCAGGCATATTTTCCTATCACTAAAACATCAAAACCAGATCTCGAAACCTTAAAAAGAGGTTGGGATAAGCATATCATACAATTAGAATCCCTGTCAAAAGCCCATAATAAACCCATACTTTTTACTGAAATTGGTTACAAAAGTGAAGTTTCAGCAACTATACGACCATGGGAATGGGGATCTTTTCTTGGTATTTTATATCAGAAAAAATCAGATCAAACACAGCACCTTGCTTATGAAGCCTTGTTTAAACAGCTTTGGAATAAAAAATGGTTTGCAGGGACATATATCTGGCAATGGGACACAAGAACTCCAGAAGATAGTGCCCCAACAAGTTTAGGTTTTTCTCCTCGATATAAACCTGCACAAAATACTATTGCAAAATGGTATGCTAAATTGTAATATTACCTATCTAATTAAATCAATTCACCTGCTTTTTTAACTTTTTTACCTGCTATATTTCCCAGTCCATCATAACTTGCATATTTATATAAATCATGTAATGTAGGGTAATTAAATACTGTAGCGATCAAATGATCTAAAGTTTTTTGTTCCCGTACTAGTTGCATCCCATAATGAATCAATTCAGTTGCAAAATGCCCTATAATGTGCACTCCTAAAACAATTTTTGTTTTTTTTTCAAAAATTAATTTCAAATATCCGCTATCTGTGTCTCCCATAATCATACCTCTAGCAGTATCACGATAATAGCTATATCCAACACCGTAATCAATCTTTGTTTCTATGGCTTGCTCCTCTGTGATACCTACCATAGAAACTTCGGGAACTGTATAAATACCATATGGAAAAATATCTGCCAGAGACTCCAGGTCGGCTGTATTAAACATATGTGTAACAGCAATACGTCCTTGCTCCATACTCGTACTCGCAAGAGCTGGAAACCCTATTACATCTCCTACTGCAAAGATATTCGGGATGTTAGTTTGAAATTTTTCATTTACAACAACGGTTTCTCTATTACCTGTTTTAACACCTATTCCTTCGCAATTCAAGCCTTTTATTTGACCACTACGACCTGCGGCAAACAAAAACATATCAACATTAAGAGTTTCTCCTGATTTAAGACCGAGTCTAAGTGGTTTGTCATCATCATCTGGCAATTCAAAATCAATAACAGAATTATTAAACAAAATCTTTATATCATTCTTCTTCATCTGATCTACCAGCCCTTCAGAGATTTTACTATCCAAAAAACCGAGAATTTTATCTCTATCGTTAACTATATAGGTTTTTACTCCCATAGCACCAAATATGGTAGCATATTCACAACCGATTACACCTGCTCCTAACACACATATTGACTTAGGAAACTTGGTTATACTCAAAATCGAATCAGAGTCCAATACTCTTTTATGGTCAAAGGGGATATATTCTGGATGATATGGATAGGAACCGGTAGCAATAAGGGTGTATTTACTTTCTATAGTTTGCTCTAAATCTCCAGATATTTTTAGATGATGTTTATCTATAAAGCTGGCAAATCCCTCGTACAAATCAACGCCATGTTTTTCTAGGTTATATTTTACGATTTTATTCATATGGTTAGTCACCACATTTTTTCGATATAAGAAGTCATGAACTCCAGTTGCTCTTCCAATCTCTTTATCTACTCCAAAAACACCTTTTTGATAAATTCCTGATAGATACAGTGCGGTTTCTTTTAGTGTTTTTGAAGGCAAAGTACCTGTTTGCACCCCTGCCCCACCAAATTTGTGTTCTTTTTCTATTAAGGCTACTTTATATCCAAAGTATGCTGCTTTTACCGCTGCCTTTTCGCCAGCTGGTCCTGAACCTATTACAACAAGATCATATTTTTTCACAGATTGTATTTTTAATTATTTAGTAATCATATTGGTTATATCATCCCAAGAAGATGCTTTCTGTTCTATATAATTATGACACCTATCCAAAAAGATTTTTATTGCTTTATCTCCTGGATATTTTTTACGAAGCTTAGTAAAAATTGTAGTTGCCTTTACGATCTCTTCATTTTTTATATGTTTTACCGCAGTGTTGTAGCTTTTTAAATAGGTTAGTTTTATATGCTCGCGAGATGATAAAAATTCATAAACCGAAAGTGTTTTAGATTTACCCTTTACTTTGACTTTATCCAAAAACCTATAGTTAAAAGAATGCTTATTTTTTAGTTTTGATAAAGTTGCCTCTGTAGCGATAATCTTGGATTGATAATACTTTGTTAACCCTTCTACTCGTGATGATGTATTTACCGCATCAGAGATCACCGTAGTTTCTAGCCTGTGATCATGTCCAATAGTACCTAAGATTAAGTTTCCTGTATGAATACCAGTACCAACTTCTATCGGCAAACGGTTTTTTTCTATAAGTTTACGATTAAAAATTTCAAGAAAATCCTCAAATTCAAAAACAGTTTGTATCGCTGCATCAGGGTTTTCAGGAAAGAGTGCCATTACAGAATCTCCAATAAACTTATCTATAAATCCTCCATTTCGTTTTATAATAGGGACTATACCACTAAGATATTCATTAATAAAATCAAAATTTTCCTGTGGACTCAAGGATTCAGAGATCTTTGTAAACTCACGAATATCAGAAAAAATCACAGTCATTTCCCGTTCAACCTGATCTCCTAATTGCACTTCTTCTATACTTTCTCTCCCTAGATTATGCAAAAATTCTTGTGGTACAAAACGACTATTGGCTTCACTAAGACGAAGTAGTTTTTTATTAGCATTTGCTAGTTCTGTAGTACGTTCATCTACTTTTTGTTTAAAAAACTTTAAACGCGAAATGACTTCATCTTTCAAAAAAGAAAAATTTCTTGTCAAACTTCCTATTTCGTCTTGTGTGCGAACTACAGGGTGCTCTGTTTCTAATGTAAAATTGCTATCTACAAATCTGGTGATGTGTAATGTAAGTTCTGTAAGTGGTTTTGTTATTTTTCTCGAAATTAATGAACTTATCCATACACTTACTATCATGAGTAAAAATGAAATGATTCCAAAAGTGATTGTAAGTTGTTTAAATTCTGCATTGGCCCATTCTTTTGCATAAACAACAATATCACTAAAATCGGCTTCACAAATAGTGATTCGTTGATCCAGTTTTTGTTTCAATCCAGAGTTATCTCTAATCCCAATTCGTTGATCTAGTTCTACTAATTGCAAAAATTTATTACGATACCCTAATAGATAAGACAGTATTTCACTTTTTCGGGCTTTGGTTATCTTCTTATTTGCCACAGTTTCTTGAGCAAGCTTATCTACTAGCCGAGTAAGTTGGGTAATATAAATGGGTTCATTTCGCATGATATAATCCTTCTCATGTCTTCTGAGAAAAAGAATATCTTCTAAAGCAATTTCGTCTATATTTTCAAGCCAGTGCACATCTTTTCTCATTGTCCCTTCCAAGTTAAAATTCTTATACCCACGTGCCTGGATTTGGACAATCAGTTCTAAGAAAACTGCATCAATTTCTGTAATATCAGATTTAATAAAATCTATCCCACCAACCAATGCTCCTTCATCTTTAAAATCTACATGCATAAGATAAGATCTTGTGCTATCTAGCAATTTGAGATATTGATCTAGGTATTTATTGTCTCCTGTCTTAAAAAATTGTTGATCTTTGGTTGCATAACTGAAGAAATCTTGTTGTGCCTTTACGCTTTTTAAAAGCATAACATGCGATTGTTCTATAGCTTCTGTTCGTTTTAAAATATGTTCCCGCTTTTTAAGGTACGCAATAGAAAGCATGATAATCACAAAGCTAAAACTAATGAAAACCAAAAACCAGAATAGCAATCTATGGCGGAACGTACGAAACATCTGATAGTATTAAAATTGGATATATATTTATTGCACAATAGTGTGCAGATATTATATCAAAAAGTGTAGATTTCTAACGATTTGATTCAAAAACACGTTTCTACTACAATATACTTAAGTTTACCGTTTCTTTTTGCATTTTGGATTACTATTATAAAAACTTTATGTTAACAATTAGGTTATAACCTACTGAATTAATACCTTTTAGGTATGATCTTTACGTGGATTCTATTAGCACATTGGGTGGGAGATTTTCTTCTTCAAACTTCAAAAATGGCATTAGGAAAAAGCCAGAATTTCAAATGGCTCTTTATACATGTCATCACTTATACTGCTGTGCTTCTGGTATGTGGTTTGTTATTATTTCCTTTAGAAACTGCTATTACCTATGTATTGCTTAATTGCATTTTACATGGTGTTACTGATTTTTTCACTAGTAAACTGGCTGCTAAATACCAGGAAAAACCTCGTGTTTTTTTCCCTATTCTTGGCTTTGATCAATTCATCCACATAGTTACTTTGTATATCACTTATCTAAATAGAGATAGCATATTTTTGTTCTAGATTAAGCGTATTAAAGAATCAATATTTTGCAAAAACCACTTAAACCTACAGTGTTAACATAGCATTATAAGAAATTAAAAATCAAGTATTTACAAAAATCAATTCTCTAACATTAACACAACACCTTTTTCTTCTATACCCTGTACAAGTCGTTGATTATCAGGCTTACTTTCTAACCCTATAATCTTTTTCAAATTTGGTAAAAACTCTAGATCATCAATAGCTGTATTAGAAATCGGAATAATCTCATCGCCTACTCCCGGATCCCAAAATGGCCATAATTGATAATACACTTGTGCTCCTCCACCAAAACCATCATCCATATACAACTCTGTCACTTGGTTAAGCAATTCTTGTGGAATATCTAAGTTTTGAAAATATGCTTTTATCTCTGGAATAATATTATAACCATCACTTTCTATATCAATTTGTCTTTTTTCATGTTCCTTTACAAATTCTGCAATATCAAATTTTGGTGTTAATAGATTCTGATTATACATTAGTTCTTCAATCACCCATAGTTTTAAGGCAAAATCTTTAAAAATGACTTTGGGGCTTTGAGATAAGGTATACTTTTTAGGTGCGTTTTTATATGAGTTACTATCACAGATTAGTAAAGTGAGATAGTTAATTTTAGGATTTCCTGTAAAAGCGCGAATAACCAATCGTATAGATTCAGACGTAGTTTTACTTACAGCTATTCGTTGTACGGCATCATTCCATCTTTTTTCTTTAATAGCTTCAAAATGGTCTTCAATATTCTTTTTTTCTTTTTTATAATGTTTAACACCTTGATGTATTCCTATAGATTTTAGTTCTTCTATCTTTTCATTAACTTCTTTTAGTTGCTCTTCTTTTGTATTCAGTTTTATATCAAAGCAGTTAAAGAAAAAAGTATCAATAAAAAAGCTTTTTACATCCTCAGTCCAGGAGTCACTATTATCAAGTATAGCTTTGATAATTTTTACAGCATTTTTATGCTCAAAATCTTCTCTATCAGCATTTAAACCAAACATCTTCAGAGCTATACCAGTCAAAATTCCTTTAGTATTTTTCTGTGTTATATAGAACATAATGAGTTCTGCATAATTATCAATCGCATTGGGATGATATCTTAATAATGCAGTAATCAAAGTATTCTTATTCTCGGGAAACGCTTTATAGAGCGGTAGTATATATTGAGAAATTTCACTTCTATATTTTTCATCTAAGTAAGATGTATGATAAAAATACAAAGCAAATATTTTTTGGATCAAATCACCAAGATTTCCTTTGTTATAAGTTTTTACATTGACTTCTATAATTTGGAAATCAGGAATTTCTAACAATTTCTTTATATGACGAATCAGTTCTTCATTGTTTTTAGAAATAGCATGTTTTGTTTTTTCTCCACTAAGAGATATATAATCGCTTGATGAAAATATAGTCAGAAATTTATATAAGTTCTTTGTTTCTTCAGAGGCTTCTCCATCAAAATTTTCTAGTTTATGAATCAATACGTTATAGAGCTGATATACAAAAGAAACATCTTTATTGATACACTCTTTCCATTGTCTACAAATCTTATCCCGAGTAGATTTATCATTATATGGAGCCTTTTCAATCAATTCTAAATGCTTAAGAATTAATGGGCTTACAATGAGTTTTGATTTCTTTTTACGAAAAAAGTAATTACGAAATTTCATGACCTATATCACTTTTATTATTTAAGACTTAGAATATAAATACATTAGTAACTTTCATATTCATATCAAAAATATCACATCTAACTATCAGTCAACACCCTATATTCCGTGAAAACGCCTCCTTGTTTATAGGGACTTTTATGGATACAGAATAGTTTTTTTGATGTTTATTATGGTTTTTTTTTTGTTTACAAACTAAGGAGTTCTATTTTTATATATTGAAGCTATTTCTATAGCACCCCACTGAATCTAAAAATTCTAAATGTTCATTTTTGAATTGAATGATCAATAGTCGTCACATTGTAAATAATACTATAAAAGAGATATACTATATGATATAATCATATAGTTATAAAAAGACTATTGGACATCACCAAACACCAACGAATTTAGGCTACACTATGATTGAAAATATAAATAAAGGTAATTTCTACGAAATTAGTTTGGGGTCTGTGCCCACAGATGCTGATATTGCTTTTACTACAGTAAGTACAGAAGCTACTGCGGGTCTTCTTAATCGCTTGGTTATAAAATCATATGGATACAATCTTAGCATTCTTAAGAACCTTGATCTTGAAAAAGGTTTCGATTTGGTCGAAGACAACAGAGGACTTAAATCTATTCTATTTATAGTCACTGTAGAAAAAAAGAGAGAAGTAGAAGATGCTCTAAAAGAAAACCTTGCTAAAAGTATACAATACTATTTAAAATCCTTATCCAATAAAAAAATATGGTTACCCCTTATGGGAACCGGTAAAGGGGGATTAAGCTTTTCTAAAAGTCTCCAAATTACACGTGATGTACTTCTTAGCTATTCAAATCATTTATCACAAGCAAATGTTAGCTTTATTATCTCAATTCCTATTAGCGAAGAAGGTAAAGCGTTGTTTAATTCCTTAGAGCAAACAAAAATAATTGATACTGATTTTTATAAACAAAAAAAACAGACGCCTCCTGTAGAGCAAACAAAAAATGTTCAAAAAGCACCGCTTAAAAAGCAAAAAACAACTAAAAAAGCCCCCTTGTCAGAAGGAGACGATTTTATTGAGGATTTCTCTGGTAAGTTCTATCTAGTTGGGTCTTCCTGGGGCAAACAAGACAAAAAAGAACTCTTCTTTAGAAACAATACCTGGGAGAATCCATATGATGAGAAATATATTGATCTTGTAAACAATGTTCGTCCCGGAGATATTCTAATCATGAAATCTACCTTTGCAAAGAAAAATGGTAAGTCATACATTCGAATAAAAGGATTCGGAACGGTAATGGGGAATAACAATAATGGTAAACACCTTACTGTGGATTGGTCAATTAAGGATTTACAAACCGATATTGAGGGGCTTGGATCCTATAGAGCTATCATTTCTGAACCTAAAAAAGAACATCTACTTACTATACTTTCTCAATTAGACACTGATCAACGTTCAGGTCTTAGTCAGTCCAATACAGAAGTACCATCAATCACTACAGTTACTAAAATTACAACGATTGCTGGTTTGGTTAGCGATATCGATTCTGGAACAGATCATCTTAATATATCCAAAGACGTCTCTGCATTTGCACGGGTCATTGCTGCAAAAAGCTTTACTCCTCCTCTGGCAATTGCATTATTTGGAAAATGGGGTTCTGGGAAAAGTTTTTTTATGAAAAAACTAAAAGAACGTATTGAACTGTTGTCTTATGCTAATCCAGAAAAAGGATTTTGTGAAGGTATAGCTCATGTACATTTTAATGCATGGTCTTATATGGATGCCAATCTTTGGGCAGGTATCATTACCAAAATTTTTGAAGGGTTACAACAGTACATTAGCAATAATTCTCCCACCGATGCTTATAAAAAGGAAATCGAAGAAATGCTTACCAGTGAGTTACATATCACCAATGATGAGTTAGCAAAGCTGAAAAAAGAAGAAAGTGATATAAATATTCAACTGGAAACTTTAGTAGCACAGAAAGATAACATCGAAGAGGAGTTACAACAAAAAATAGATGAAATTGAAAATCTTACGATTACCAAAGTCATAGAAAAGGTAAATAATGATTTTCAGGTAGAAACACGAATTAAAGATGCCGTTCACCAAAACCCCTCTATAATTAAAAGTAAAGAAGAATTGGCAAAAGTAATCCCAAGAGAATATTGGAAAAACCCTGATGAACTTTACCAACAAACAAGATCAACGCAAACCTTCTTAAAAATATTCTTCAAAACCGGAGAATTATGGAAAAACCTACTCTGGCTTACAGGCATTATACTTATAGTCGTCTTGGTTCCACTGGCTTTAGAACTTATCGTTAGCGCCATAGGTTTTACAGATTTTAATTTCTCCAAAGATACTATACTCGAACCTGATTATAGTTTCACCACCAAAATGCTATCTCTTTTCACTATTTTGGGTGGATTGTATACTCGTGGAATTGTTGTCTATAAAAAACTGCAACCCCTCATTGCCTCCTTTTGGAATATCAAAAAAGAATATGAGATTAAAAAAGAAGATGCTATATTTTCCTTTAAACAAAAAGAAAAAGCATTACAACTCGAGATTGAAAAAATCAAAGACAAGATTGTAGATATCAATCAACAAATTAACATCACAACAAAACAAAAAACAGAGATTGAGTTTAGGCTAAATAACACCTTATCTACTGAGGCACTACATACTTTTATCGAAAAAAGATCGGCAAGTAAAGAGTATGAAGAACATTTAGGGATTATATCTATTATTAGAAAAGATTTCGAAATCTTGAGTAATCTGTTTACCGATCATCACGAAGAGCTCGAAAACAGTAAGAAAATCGAAGATTTCAGAGAAAAATTCGAACGCCCTTTACAACGTATTGTTCTCTACATTGATGATCTGGATCGATGTCCAGAAGAACGTGTTGTTGAAGTCTTAGAAGCTGTTAATCTTCTTATGGCATATCCACTGTTTGTTGTTGTAGTAGGTGTCGATCCAAGATGGGTAAAGAATGCGTTAATAAAAAAGCATCAGTTACAATTTGTAAAGAATGAAAAAAGTCCGGAGATAGAAATGATTGATCCTTCAAGTTATCTCGAAAAGATATTCCAGGTCCCTTTTAATTTAAAGGCTCCAGCAGATAGTAGTGTAAAACATATGCTTAAGACTTTGGCTGAGATAAACCCCATAATTAGCGATGAAATTACAGATATCGAGCAAGAAGAACATGTTAGTATTGATGATAGTAGTTATACCGATGTCGAACAAATAGAAAACACTATTCCTACACCAGAATATCCGATAAAAACTACAGAAGAAGACATCAAAGATATAGAACGTATCGAAACCAAGGAGACTATAGAGTCCTTACAATTCTCTGAGCAAGAAATAAAACTTCTACAAGATATGTCCATTGTTATTGGATCAAGTCCAAGAGCAATAAAACGTTTTATAAACATCTACAGAATTGTAAAAGCTCATGAAAATTTTGGGTATACCAATGCCAGTGATGATATTGAAATTTTATCTGTGCTCTTTCTATTAGCACTCCCTATTGGTAAATACAAACACTTAACTACTTCTCTATTTGGATATTTTGTTGATGAATCCAAAGAAGCACAGCAGTTACAAAGTTATTTTCATGCACCCATTGATCAAATACATAAAAAAGCACACCCATTACAAGAAGAACTCCTCGAGAAAATGTCAAATTCTGAAGTAAGAGTATTGTTAGATCAAAAAGCCGAACGATTTACAAAACATCTATACTTTTTAAAGCGATTTGTGTTTAGCGGAATGTAATACATTAGACGCTCTGTTTCAATACTAGACTTGTAATCTCACCCTTCGGATCTGCATGCTTATTTTGGCTGTATTAAAGGTTGAGGCTCTCGAAACCTGAGTATCTTATATACAAACTATACAGAACAATACATTACTTATACTACACCGACATATACCCAATATCCATGTTCTTTTATAAACTTAGAATGTTCGTGAATCATTTGCATACCTGTATCATCATAATAAAATGCCTTAAACTCTACTGTGCCTTTAGTATCCTGAGGTGTACCTTTAGAAGTTTGTAATACTTCTAGTTTAACCCAATTCACAGATTTAGCCCAACGTACTATTGATTTCTTTTCTTTGCGTGATGGTCTTGTACTACTATGATGACTTTTTATGAGATAATCACCTTTGGCTAATACAAAAGCACTATATCTCGAACGCATTAAATCTTCTGCTGTTAATGCAGCAGTAATATCATGATGAATTTTTCCACAGCAAGAAGGATAAGCTATTGGCCTACCACAATGGCAATTATCCATGAGAAGTTTCGGTATCTTTTTGTTGATTTATTTTTTGAGTCAAAGCTTTTAATCGTTCCGCTCTGGCTTCTTTCTCTTTTCTGAGTTTGTTTTTTTTACGATTCATCAACTTAGCATGCTTTGCCTTATTTTGAGTATTCTTTTCTTTTCCTTTTTTTGCCATATTCTGGATTTATATTAATGCCGAAACGATATAAGATGAACTTTTACTTCTTCCATCGTTTCTTTAGTGAACATATAATCCTGTCCCATTAAATTTAGTTTACATTTGCCTTCTATTTCACACATCGCTGAAATGTGACTGGGGTTAATATAATGCAAATTCCCTTTATTGTCTGTAATTTCCATAAATTCCATAACTAATGCTGTTTTTAAGGTTTGTATTTATTTCATAAATAAGATACAAAATCCTTTTGACAACCCCTTATTAGTTTAGGTAAGAAAATAATTATGATTTTTCATTACTTCTTCAATTTTTGTAATACAATAGTCATGAAATACAAATCTGAGCTAATTCTGTAAATTATGATAAGGCATTTTAACGCTATATTTTATGGAATAGTGTTATTAATTTTCTCATTTCTTATTCTGTAATCATTTTATGTTTCTTACACATTGGTAATATCCTTAAAGGTTCTGTACCTACAACTATATCATTAGCAAAAAAGGTAGTTCCTTTATCTAATTGTACAATAGTATAGGTTTGTTGTGATCTCAATACCTGATCTATATCCGTAATCAACTGTTTTCCTTTATTTGTTTTTAGGATCATACCAATTGTCAATTGTTCTACAGTATCAAATTGATAATCCATTTGCGTTTTTTGTGGAGCATATGATAACCAGTTTCCATCAGCAGATAAAAACGGATGATCTTTTGTGCAAGTAATAGAAGTACTATCAGCAAAGGAAATCTTAATTAAATCTTCATGAATTGGGTTTGCTAGTTCTTCTATAGTAGCCGACGCGTTCGTATTGGTATCCTGATCAAAAGAAAGTACCTTATCTCCTATTTTAAGATTTTCTATAGGCTCTTGATGACCATCAGCCATGGTGACTAAGGTTCCTTTTGCAAAACAGTGCACATCAATTCCATCAAAATAAATCTCAGAGATCACAGTGTCTTCATATTTATCTCCTGGATATACTTCTAAAATTTCGAACCTCATTTTCCACTGAGGAAGTTTTTTGGCAGCTATATAATCTATATTTCGATCTAAAAAACCAATAGTATCTACTTTAAAATGCTGAGCTGCACGTTGATCAGTCAAATTAAGGATTGCATAAGGCTCTCCTTTTATATACATTTTCAACTTTTTTACCCTACTATTGTTACGCCATGCTTTTTCACTTTTAACATGTCCATTGACAACAATAATTTCAGTTATCCTAGGGCTGGATTGATTAAATCCATACTCAATATATTCTCCTACTCCATATCCCGCAACACCTTCGACCCAAACATTTTTATAATTAAGGTCATGTATATTATCTACATTATAATCTACAGTTCCCTGAGAAGGTAATGTAGATGAAGCAGTCTCTGTAGTGGGACCACCCCCACAATACCAACTACATCCTTGTCCTTCTATATCCCAATAACTAGCCATCGTTTCATCTACCATTTCTAATTCTACTTTCTCTGCTGCAGTAAGATCTTCCTCTTTAAGTCCATTTGACATACGTTCCCAAATTTCCTCACATGCTTTCTTATTACGATTAAATTCTTTTTCGTCGGCAGGATTAAGATCTAAAATCTCAATACTCGGAGTTAATGTTATAATTTCTTGTGCTGTAGTGCTAAAAGTCATCGTCAACAGCATATAAAAAAGTACGTTCTTCATAGAATTATAAGTTATATCATCAAATGTACAATTTGTTTTGAGATTATTGATGGAGGCGCTCACCCTTCGACTACGTGTTCCCTGAGTCAAGTCGAAGGGCTCAGGGTTCGGGTTGGGTTTTCTCTGAGGGCTGAGCGAAGCCGAAGTCCGGTTTTATTACTTTTCGAGAGCACTTCAACAAGTTCGGTATGACACCTCAGGGTTCGAGAGCCTCACCCTTCGGATTTACATTCTTCCCTTTGGTCGTATCGGGGACTGTACTTTGACTGACTCAGTAACCATCCTCTTGAAGCCTCTTGATATTTTTGACATGTTTACTCTCACTTCGACTACGCTCAGTGATCGTTAATTTCATTCTCATCCGAGGGCTGAGCGAAGCCGAAGTCCCGGAAACTGAAGCATAGAGCTTTAAAAACTAAGCTGTTATACAAAAAAATAAATAAAAAGTAGGGAACTTTCCCGTTTATATGTTTTAGGTATAGAAAAGCACTGGATAGTATATTTTATCTGATGCTGATATAAATTAAACAAAACGATACGATATTATGAACCATCAGTTGAAACAATATACGCAGCTACTTTCACAGTCAGTATTTTTTTGGGCTATTGCTATGGGCGTATATTCAATATTAAGGTATTACGGAATAGATGAAGAAGAAGACTTTATGGTTATTAGAGCGCATAGTGGAATGTTCGGAGCGCTACAATCCTTAATAAAATTAACATGTATAGGTGTTTTAATCGGTGTTTTGTATACTCATGTAGATCTTCTTTTTAACAGGTTTATGACTAACAGAATATCATTAGCCAATGATGTTATCATCAGAACTATTTTTCATTTTATGGTTACAATAGCAGTATTTACTATAGTTACTGATATTTTTTCTAATTTGAATAACACAAATCTAAATACTGATTCTGGTCGGTGGGCACAAAACAAACCTTTTTGGTCCGCTATTTTATATATTGTATTAGCTTCTTTTGTGTTTTCATTTATTAAAATTGCTAATGAAAAATTCGGAAAAGGTACGTTTCTTAAAATATTGATGGGAAAATATAAAACTCCGCAGGAAGAAAAAAGAATATTTATGTTCTTAGATTTAAAAGACTCTACGAGTATCGCAGAAAATCTAGGACTCTATAAATACAGTCAGTTTATACAAGATTGTTTTTATGACCTTAATACGGTGGTTCCAAAATTTAATGCTGAAATTTATCAATATGTTGGTGATGAAGTTGTTCTAAGTTGGCCTTATAAAAAAGGGTTAACTAATAATAATTGTATAGATCTATTTTTTGCTTTCCAGGAGAAAAAACGAAATAAATCTGAATATTACCTAAATAAGTATGGTGTTGTTCCAGAATTCAAAGCAGGACTCCACGGTGGAAAATTAATGGTAACTGAAGTTGGGGTCATTAAAAAAGAAATTGCATATCACGGGGATGTTATTAATACTTCTGCCAGAATACAAGATGAATGTAATACATATAAGGTTCCTTTTTTAATTTCAGAAAAGTTAATGCAGGATTTAAAAATGAGTGCGCATTTAACATCTCAATTTTTAGGGAGTGTACTACTAAAAGGAAAGCAGGAAAAAGTCGGAATTCATACGATACATCAAGTAACATGAGGGATGCTCATGATCACCCTTCGGCTTCGTGTTCCCTGAGTCAAGTCGAAGGGCTCAGGGTTCGGGTTTGTATTATTGTTTTTGGCTGTATCGTAGGTTGAGGCTCTCTAGAACATACTCTCACTTCGACTACGCTCAGTGATCGGTATTTTCGTTATCTTTCGAGGGCTGAGTGAAGTCGAAGTCCGGGAATCTGAAAACTAAATAATGTGTATTGTTTTTACATTCTGACAGATCGTGCAACCCCTCCAAATCCCCTCGTATCAATGCTTCTTTTTTGGCTCTTGACCATCCTTGTACTTGTTTCTCTCTATAGAAAGCAGTATCGATACGATCATATTTTTCGTAATAAAGCAAGGTAACAGGTAATCGTTTTTTGGTATGATTCGCTCCTTCTCCGTTTTGATGTTGCGCCAATCTCATATCCATATCTTTGGTGCTACCTGTATAGTAACTCCCATCACTATATTCTAAAATATACATATAACCAGTCATAGAATTCTAAATTAAAATATCATTCAATCGCAATAATACGACTTGGTAGTTTCATTTTTCGGAACTGAAAATTGATAAACAAGGGTACTTGTATAGGTGGGTACCCCCACTTATACAAGTGGTTTGTCTTGCCTTTTTAGGAAGACGCACTTCTATCTGAGCATAGTGACACTTCCCTTTTATGTATGTGGCACTTCCCTTTTGGATACCTACCACTTCTGTTTGAAGTACCCCATACCTAGGTTCGAGACAAGTGACCCCACTACTATAAGTACCCCTAACACATGCCTAACCATAACGTCCCCTACTTATATAAGTACCCTCTCCCACTTATATAAGTGGGTTTTGGGGGTTTTGACTTGTTATAACTAGATTTTTAACTGTTTTTGTTAAAATTGATGTTGATTATTTTTTGAACGGTATATATCTTTAGCCCATTCATGATTACATTTTCTGCAACGATAATAATTACGAAAAATATGCTTTTTAGGATTGGCAAAATCATTACCTAAATAGTCCTCTTTTGTCTTAGTTATACTAAAGTAGTTTGCTTTGCACTTTGGGCATTTACTAGATTGATTCCCTATTATTATTAGATATAATATAAACCCGTTGTGCATTTAGTTAATATTAATTTTTAGGTTGTTTATATTTCTGTTGAATTCAAACCTATTGATATATTGAATAATGGTCATTGCTGTGATCTTTGATAAGATTCTATTTTTAAATCCCTC
>NZ_VLNR01000048.1 GCF_007489275.1 Aquimarina algiphila | reverse complement strand
CCAGTACCAGTACTGTCTCCTATAATGACATTTGTACCTGTTGGATTCGATAAGGTTAGTGTAAGTGTTTCATCTATTTCAACGGTTTGATCACCTGTAATGGTAATATCTACTGTTTTACTGGATTCTCCAGCGAGAAAGGAGAGCGTTGTCGTGCTAATGGCTGTATAATCAGAACCAGCTGTCGCAGATCCGTTTGAAGTTGCATAATCTACTGTAGCTCCTCCAGCAGGAGCAGGGGCATCCAAATTTACTGTAAATTGCAAGGTAGTAGTACCAGCATTTCCCTCAGCTATTGATGGATCATTTACAGATACTCTAATAATTGTATTTTTAGTCTCTGTATCTGTTGCTGCAGTACCGGTATTTCCAGCCATATCGTTTAGTGTAACACTTAATGTAATTGTTCCATCGGCTAATCCACTTAAATCAATCCCTGTAATCTGATCTGTAGCAGTTGCAATAGCGCCGATATTTGTAACTATACCAGCTCCTCCGCTACTGCTAAATGAGTAATTATACGTTGCACCCACTTCTGCACCTGCAAAAGTGAAACTCACTGCATTGTCATTAGTACCTGTATTAATAGGTGATTGATCTATTGTTACACTGTATCCAGTTGGGGCTTCATTATCTAATGTATATGTTTGATCAGTAGCGGGTTCAGAATTTGGTAAAGCATTTCCTCCTAAATCTTGAATATTTTGTCCTGAAGATAAGTTTATCCCTACAGTCCCATTAAGGTTTGCAAGATCGCCAACACCAGAGACTGTAATATCATATGTTGTTCCTGAACCTGATACATTAGAAATACTTGTGGTAGTTCCTGTTACATCAAAATCTGCTGCATCTACAAATTGAACAGGTTCATTAAAGATGGCTCTAAACACAAGCCCATCTGCATTGGTAGGGTTTGTTACAGGGGTTTGTCTTGTGATACTTACAAAACTTGGGTCTATTATATCAGGCACAGTGCTAAATTGTATATTAGCTCTATTTGTATTGGAACCAAAAGAACTTAAAGTACACCCATCTGTATTATCTGTATATGAATATCTATTTGAATTACCGGTTGTTGTCGAATATTGTACTGATGAATTACCAATAAATGTAGTGTTGTTAAAACAAAAATTGATAATAATACCATTACCATCATACGTATATGGAGTATCGAAAAACATAAAGTCCCAACCCGGATTAGGGTCGTGATTTCCATTAAATACTTCTGTAAAACCTGTATTATCAAATGCAAATGTAGAAAATTCAGTATCGGTAGTGGATTTCAGCGAAATAGTTACTGCACTACTAGGGGTTACATCTGAAATTACATTAAATGCTAAACCATATAGTTGATCTCCATTAGATAACCCCAGTGCTAATAATTCTGATGCTGTAATTAAATATTGGCGTCTCCCATCTTCAAAAAATGTAGTCCAGGGAGTAATTGTATTGCCCGCAGAACTATTAGTATCTGTACCTATTTGAATGATTGGATTGGCATTAGGGTCAGTAATAGTAATATTTCTATCTTCAGTACCACTGCAAAGTCCTGGGGTTTCATACGTAACTGTATACATCCCCGGTGTACTTGCAGACACATCTATTGTTCCAGTATTCATATCGATAGATAATCCACTTGGAGAACTTGTAAAATCTCCTCCTGTAACTCCTGTAATAGTAGGTGTTGGATCTGCATCTGCAGGTAAATACGAAGCAGCTGAATAACTAAAATTAGCATCTTCACGAGCAGTGATAGTAATGGTATGCGATCCACAAGCACCTGGTGTAACGCCTCCTCCTTCTCCTCTAACAAAATATGTAATTGACCCTGATGCTGGAGGGGTAACAATTACCGAATTACCAGTTGTTGTGTCTATTTCAGTGCCTCCACAACTTCCTGTATATATATGCCATTCTGTAGCATCGTTTAAATTTCCTGTCCAAGTGAGTAATGCTGAATTACCACTACAAATAATAGGAGGGCCGTGATTCACTGAAGGCACGCTTGGAGGTGTAGTTAGAGAATTACCTGAAAGCGCAACCGAGTAGGAGGTAAGTACTCCTATTGTATTAAACTGTACACTCAAAGAATAAAAAGAACTTGTAGAAAGAGTTTGGGAAACTCCCGAAGATAGTGTAACCGAAGAAGGTGCCGTATTTCTTGCTGATGTGGCATAAGTAAACAACGTAACTACTACATCATCAGACCATGTTGCCATAAATGTACCACTGGAGCCATCTGCTATAATCCAATGATCTGAGGGGTCAGCAGTAGGACAGCCTCCAGCAAGACAAACATCACCAGTAATAGTGGTTGCTGATGAAACTGTTAGCACTCCTGATTGAAGCACAGAATTGTTAGGTTCTGTTTCTGTGGTTTGGGCACTAATAATTTGATTTCCCAACAGGAAAACAAAAGCAATGAGTAGTAGTTTTTTCATAAGCATATGTTTAAGATAGTGATAGATTATGGGGGTAATTTTTTTATTTTGATCTATGCAAAATCATATGGCATACTATACAATGATGAATAGTAACCTTATCATTTTGTAAATTATCTTATGTATAAAAGAAGAGCGTAGTTATTTCTTCATATAGCGTTGGTTTAGTGTTTTTTGTAGTTTGAAAAAGCACTACAAATAAAAAGAAATTCTATATCAAAAGCAAATAAAAATGCATTTTATCGATTTTACATGTTCTTTGTCGGTGATTTGTGGTGTTAGAGATTAAATTTTGTGTTAAAAATCACATGAGAATGGATTTTTAAATTAGACATGTTTTATGGTGTTTAAGTATATGCTATCGTTGATTTTTATTAAGGTATAGTGATTCTCCTTATAGTGGATATTCAGGAAATTTCGATCGTTTCTTTTGGATGATTGAGGATTGTACCGACACGGTTAAGGATTTACCCTATAAAATTAACAGTTATACTAAGATAGCCAAGGCTCGTAACAACAGAGTTGGAAGTCTTGACCAAGAAGCTAACGTTCTTGACAACTTAGCTGATGTTCTTGACAAGAAAGCTAACGTTCTTGACGACTTAGCTGGTATTCTTGACAAGAAAGCTAACGTTCTTGGCGACTTAGCTGATGTTCTTGACAAGAAAGCTAACGTTCTTGACGACTTAGCTGGTGTTCTTGACAAGAAAGCTAACCTTCTTGACTAAATTTATGATACTATGTTGATGCAATGTGATGTTTCTGCTATCTAAAAACTTCTGATGGAAATACGACAGTGCTCTCATGGCCATTTTTTCCTACAGTGGCGATGCCAAAAAAGAAATTATCGATCACAATACCATCCAATACAAAGTTATCCACATCACCAACAAATCGACTATGATCCCATGTAGGGGATGTAGTATCTCTCCAGTAGATTTTATAACCTTTTACATTAGGGTTGTTGACTTTTTTCCATTTAAATTTTGCAGATGGTTCTACGATACCTCCAATTTTCACTTCAGATGGAGCAGGAGGCGCCCAGGCAAGACCAGCCAGATTAATGGCATTTACAGCGGTAAGTTTTGCAGCATATTCAAAATTAACATGTTCTACCACATCACCATATTTGATTCCGTTTTCTTCTCTAATATTTTGATGTTGTTGTGTATAGTTTTCATGGGCTTCCATAATTCTGATTCCGGCATATCCTAAATCATTAAAGGGTCTGTGATGCCCGCCCCGACCAAAACGATCTAATCGATAAATCATCATTGGATTCATTTCTGGCATATAGGTTTTTACACTTTTATGTACATATCTTGCTAATTGACGAGAAATGCCATCAACTTCACCTCCATAAAAACGTCTACGACGAACTTTCTTTTCATCATCTGTAAGATTGGTAGGTTCAGAAAATATTCTAAACGCTCTGTTGTCAATAACTCCATCTACTCCTTTGATATTACCAATCATGTCATTGTTAAGAATACCTATAATATCCCATCCTTGATCCTTGGCATATTTTGCTAATCCCCCACCACCAAAGAGTCCTTGTTCTTCTCCTGATAATCCAACATAAATAATACTACTCTCGAATGTATATTTGGATAACACTCTTGCGGCTTCAATAGTTCCTGCCATTCCGCTGGCATTGTCATTAGCACCAGGCGCATCTGTTGTAAAATCCATGGTGTCACTTGCTCGAGAATCTATATCACCACTCATGATGATATAACGATTAGGATATTTTGTTCCTTTTTGTATAGCCACTACATTCACTACCCATGCATCATGTGGTACTCTGGTTCCCATATCTTTAGTAACGAAGTCTTTTTGATAAAATACATCCAAACAGTTTTTACAATCTTTAGAAATGGTTTCGAATTCTGATTTTATCCATCTTCGTGCAGCTCCGATACCTCTGGTATTTGAAATGGTATCACTAAATGTATTACGAGTGCCAAAATCAGCTAATTTTTTGATATCCGTTTCAATTCGATCTGCAGAAACAGCAGTAATGATATCATAGATGCGTTGATCGGTTTGTGCTGTTAAAATGGTAGATAATAAAAGTAAGCTTAAGGTAAAAAATGTCTTCATTTGTGTGAATTTGATCGCCTAATTTAGGTAAAACAGGGAATTAATAAATGTGTCTTAACAAATTTATATGATGAAAGCTATTATCTTAAAAAAGTCACTTTAGAAATTTTACCGTTTGTTACTTCATAAATAGCAATCACATTGGAGTACTTTTCTCCGAACCTTACATATTCACGATCTATAACTTTATTCCCTAATACGATTCGATTCTTAATATTACAGTAAAGGTTAGGGACTTTTTCAAACATGTCTTTAAAACGTTCACGCATCTTTTCTTTTCCTTCCATTGAGATTTCATCAGGGAAATTATAAATCTTGATGTCATCAGCATATGTATCCATGAATGCATCAATATTTCTGGCATTATATGCATTAACTTGTCGTTGTACCACTTGTTCAGGAGATTCTTTAATTAAATTTGAAATATTAAGAATTTTACCGCTTTTAATGACTTCATGAATAGTGTTCAAATTTTGAATATTTTCTAAAGGGTTCTTATTTAAAATCACCAAATCTGCCAATTTACCTTCAGTAACAGAACCAATTTGATGGTCTAAACCAAAACCTTTTGCAGCATTTATAGTAGATGCTTTAATAATATCATTAGGGGTAATCCCTGATTTTTGCATAGCTTCGATTTCTTGGATATAGGAGGATGCATGCATTGTCCCTATATTTCCAGCATCTGTTCCTGTAGCTATATTTATTTGTTGTTTTTGTAATTTTTGAAGGTTAAGATCTATAACACTATCGAATTTTTTAAAACGTAATCTTATAGCATCCTTTTGTTTATCACTTCCTCTAATTTTTCTAAATCTTTCGGGAATTAATCTTGAATCTAAACCTTCAAGATCGAATAATGAAGCATATGCTTTTGGATTTGCATAGTTGAGATCTTGTGGGTGCATACTTAACTCTGAGAAAAAAGTTTTAGTATAGTTATTAGAAACTATGAGAGTAGGTATATAAGTTACTTTATTTTTTTTAAGAATTTTTGCGAATTCATCATCAATTATTTCATCTCTAACACTATGAACTAATATATCTGCTCCAGCTTTAACAGCAAGTTTTGCAGTATTTAAATCGGTAGCATGTATAGCAAGTTTTAAATTGTTTTTATGAGATAGTTCTGCAATATGTTTTACAATAGGGAAATTCTTTTTTGCTGGATTATCCTTATTTACGATGTACCATATTTTTATGAAATCAGGCTTATACGGGAGCATTTTGTTAAACAATGCGCTGGCTTCTTCTAAAGTACTAATCTTTTCTATAGGAATATCTTCTAACTTAGAGAAAGCTTCTGGTTGATAAGGAGAGAACAAAGGACCAGTAACAAAAACATTAGGAGATAAGTTGTTTTTGACAATACTATCTCTGATTTTAAAATTGTAAAAAGGACCACCAACATCCATTACTGAAGTAATTCCTAATCTTAGATATCTTTTAAAATTATCAGTAATAATATCTTTCGCAAACTGAATTTCATCCTCATAAGACACTACTTTTCTTAGATCAATTGCATCTGGCCTAGTATATAAACCGCCAGTTTGAAAAAAATGGATATGAGTATCAATCATACCGGGCATAATAAATTTATCAGTACCATTAATGATTGTAGTGCCATCTGTAGGAATATTTTTTTTAGAAGAAATAGATATTATTTTTTCATTTTCTATATGAATATGTTGTTGTTTTTTGATTTTTCCAGTTTCTACATCAATTATATTAATGTTTTCTATAAGTACTGATTGTGCTCCAATAGAAACTATATTTAAAATTGTAAATAGAATGACTGTAATTATGTTTTTTTTCATAATTGGTTCCTGTGGCTGTTTGTGATTATTAAATAAATGTTATCCAAGCGAGATTCCAAATTAAATAAAAACCAAGAATTAATGATGATGTCTTAACAAATTTATAATAGGATTTGTTATAGATAGGGATTTGAATCAAAATTAAAAATAAACTTCATTCTGATAAGGTTAAATGTGAAAATGATATTTATTATGTTAAAACGATTTATGTTTAGTTATAATTTATATTCTTTATGATAAATTTTACAGCACATTCACTGATTAAGTTTTAAAAATATGTTTACAGAATATTTGATAAGTGAAATAAATCATAAGGATATATAAAATGCATAAAAAGAAAAGCAGTATTGTTTTTTTACTAGTACCATTTCTTTTTTTTGGGCAACTTAAAGAAGAAAGTAAATATTATAATTGGTTTGATCAGGTTTTGGGTCAAGAGCATACAGGTTTGTATAATGGGAAATGGTATCTTGATTTTGATGTCAACAGGATATATGATAATAGACATGCATTTTTTCGTTCTGATGAAGTGCTTATGGGATCAGTTACTTATAGCGGTCAAACCTACTATGATATAAAGATGAAATACAATTTGGAAATAGATAGGCTTTTGGTACAGTTAAAATCTTCTTCTACAGCTTCTGTTATAAAACTAATACCAGATAAAATTGATGAGTTCGTTATCGATGGTTCGAGATTTATAAGAATTGATGATAGAGAAGTAGAGAAGGCAGAAAATATTCTAAATACTATATTTTATGAGGTTCTATTAGAAACTGAAGATTTGTTTTTATTAAAAAGTAATAAGAAAGTTAGAAATAGAAGACTAGGAGATACTGGAGATAGGATGGTATATGAGTTTACTAGTGCAAATAGATATATTTTATCTTGTAATGAGAAGTATTATGTAGTTAAGTCTAAATATGATATTGTAAAAATTTACCCCGAACTAAAAAAAGAAATTAAACAATTTTATACCACTAATAAGATATTAAAAAAATCAGAACCTGATAGATTTATGAAAAGACTATTCGAAAAAGTTGTTCAACCTTCGCAATTAAATAAAGAGTTGTAGCACTATGAAAAAATATTTGGGGCTAATTTTTTTAATGTATATACAAACTCAAAGTATATCGGCGCAACAAAAAGATTCTTTATTAACACTTTCTTTTAAAAATACAGATGTACTATCTGTTATACATCTGATAGAAGAACAAACAGATTATCATTTTTATTTTATTGATTCTTGGTTGAAAGAATATAATGATGTGTCTGGGGATTATAAGAATGAATCGATTATTAATGTCTTAAATGGTCTTTTTGAAAACACAATTATTAATTTTTTTATTATTGAAAATGATAAGATCATTCTAACTCCCAATAGCATTATATATGATAAAGTTCCTGATGGTTTTTTTGGGAGAGATTCTATCGTAACCTATACAGAAAATACAATAGGTAAAACGAAATCATCATCTTCTGTATTTGCGAATGCTAAAAAGTCTAAAAAGAATAAAATCGAAACCATTAGAATAGGAAAAGCTAATGCAGACAATACAAAACAAAAATTTGTACTATCTGGATATGTTAAAAATAGACAGACAGGAAATCCTTTATCTAATATTTTTATTAACCTTAATGGAGTTGCGGTAGCAACAAACTCAAAAGGTTTTTATGAGACAGAACTAAATACTGGACTAAATATTTTAGAAGTCAAAGTTCTGGCAATGGAAAACGTTAGGAAACGTATTATAATGTATAATGATGGACAATATGATATTATACTTAACGAAGGAATCGAACAATTGGATGAAGTAGTACTACAGACAAAGACATATAATAATGTAGATGAGGTAGTAACAAAAACTAAGATTGATGTAAAAGAATCAAAAAATATTCCCTTGGCCTTAGGAGAACGTGATGTACTTAAGGTTGCCACATCCTTGCCGGGTATAACTACAGCTGGCGAAGGTGCTTTGGGGTACAATGTAAGAGGAGGTAAATCTGATCAAAACTTGATTCTGTTAGACGATGCAGTTATCTATAATCCACAACATTTCTTTGGGATTTTCTCTGCACTTAATCCATTTGCTCTAGGAGATGTAAACATTTATAAGAATAACATTCCTGCAGCCTATGGAGGTCGATTATCGTCAGTTTTTGATTTAACTACAAAGGATGCTAGTGTTGAAGAGTTTAAAGGAGAAGCCTCTATTGGTCCAGTAACAGGAAATGTTCTTTTAGAAACTCCAATAATAAAAGGTAAATCGGGATTAATGGTTGGTGGAAGAGTAGCATATGCAAATTGGATTTTGGATGCCCTTGATGAAGAATCGCTTAAGAATAGCGAAGCCTCTTTCTATGATATTATCGCAAAATATAATCATCGCTTTTCAGAAAATTCAAAAATAGAAGCGACAGCATATATAAGCAGAGATGATTTTAGTATAACCTCAGATTCATTATATGTATATAATAATAGAGCATTGTCTTTGAAATGGAATTATAGATTTAATGATAAACATGCTGCAAAGTTATCGTTATCAAATAGCAGGTATGATTTTGACATAGAATTTGACGGAGATACGAATACTGATTTTGACATTGGATATAGTATTGATGAGAAAGATATAAAGCTACAGTTAAAATATCTATATAATGATAACATAAAATTTGATTATGGGGTTTCAAGCAAATTATATACAGTAAATCCAGGTTCTATTCAACCAACAGGAACAGAGTCTATTATTACTCCATTACGACTAGATGAAGAACGAGGTCTAGAATCTGCTATTTTTCTAGCATCAGAAATAGATATAACAAAAAACTTCACCTTAGATACCGGTATTCGCTACTCGGTATTTAATGCATTAGGAAAAGCTACTCAAAATGTATTTCAAGAAGGAGTACCTAGAAGTTTAGAAACCATTAGAGAAACTATCTCTTATGATGAAAATGAGGTCATTAAAACTTATGGTGGTCCTGAGTTAAGAATCTCTGGGCGATACTTATTAAATGAAGATTTATCAATTAAAGCGTCTTACAATAAGACCTATCAGTTTATAAATACCTTATCCAATAACACCACAGTTTCTCCAATAGATACCTGGAAACTTTCTGATCTTAATATAAAACCACAAAGCTCACAACAATATTCACTTGGAGTGTATAAAAATATGAGAGAAAGAGCATACGAATTGAGCTTGGAAGGGTTTTATAAATTTTCAAAAAACATTCTTGACTTTAAGACCGGTGCAGAAATCTTACTTAATGAAAATATAGAAACTGAAGTTTTACAGGGTAAGGGTAGAGCCTACGGAGTCGAGTTTTTATTGAAAAAACAAAAAGGAAAACTTTATGGCTGGCTAGGATATACGTACTCCCGCTCTTTTATTCAGTTAGAGAGTGAATTTAGAGAAGAACAAGTAAATAGAGGAGATTTTTTTCCTTCTAACTTTGATAAACCTCACGATTTTAGCATGGTCTTAAATTATAAATTCACCAAACGGTTTAGCTTAGCTACTAATTTTGTGTATCAAACAGGTCGACCTGTTACTTTTCCTATTGGGAGTTTTAGATTTGATGGGGCTGATTTTTCTGTGTTTAGTGAGCGAAATAAATTTAGAATCCCAGATTATTACCGATTAGATTTAGGGTTTAATATAGAGGGGAATCATAAACTTAATAAGCTTTCTCATAGTTTCTGGACGATATCTATTTATAATGTGTTGGGTAGAAATAATCCTTTTTCGGTATTTTTTGTTACCGAAGACGGAAAGGTTAAAGGATTGCAGAGTTCGATTTTCTCGATTCCTGTCCCATCAATCACATACAATTTTAAATTTTGAACCGATGAAATTTGCCAATAAATTGATCAGATATAAAGAAAAAGGTAAAATTTTATTTTTGATATTCATTTGCCTGTTATTTTCTCAATGTGTAGAAGAGTTTGATTTTGAAACAGAAGATTTTGAAAGTATTTTAGTCGTTAATACTACAGTAACTAATGAAGTAAAACGCCAACAGGTTTTATTGTCCCGAACATTTAGGTTTGAGGATAATGGACCGCTTCTTGAGTCTGGAGCTACAATAAAAGTAGTTGAAGAAAATACAGGGATAGAATATCTTTTTGAAGAGGTTTCTTCAGGAACGTATCTTTCTGTACAGGAATTTGCTGCGATGCCAGATAAAAAATACCAATTAATTATCAATACATCTGATGGAAGGTCATATGTGTCAGAAAAGGTTATGTTACCTAATGAAATATCAATAGATAGAGTGTACCCTAAGAGAATGGCTAATACTAGAGGAGTAGAAGGTATAGGGATACTGGTTGATACTTTTGATCCTACAAGTACTTCAAAATATTATCGTTATAAATTTGAGGAAACGTATAGAATCACTGCACCATTTTGGTCACCACAAGATATAGTGATCATTACCGGAGAAGAAGATTGTATATACGACTTTATTGAAAGACCAGAAGGAAGAAGGGTATGTTATGCTGATAATTTTTCGAATTCTATTATAATAACAAATACTACTGCTTTTAATGAAGATAGACTTACTGGATTTTTATTAAACTTTTTACCATCTGATGATATACGAGTAGTAGATCGTTATAGTATATTGGTAAAGCAGTTCGTACAATCAAAAGAAGCAAATGGGTTTTATCAAATACTCAAAGATTTTTCTGAATCTGAGAGTCTGTTTTCCCAGGTACAACCTGGGTTTATTGAAGGAAATATCATTTCAGAAAATAACAAAGACGAAATCGTTCTAGGGTTTTTTGATGTCTCTTCAGTCTCAGAACGGCGCATTTTTTTTGATAGCAATGATTTTATAGGTGACTTAACCAAATTTGATTTTGGATGTCAAGCTATACTACCTGTTATTGATGTAGAAAATGAAGAAACCAGGGAAGCATTTGAAAGACGATGGATTCGTGTTGCAAGTGACCGTTCTAATATGTTTGTCTCTATGGAAAGTAACGGTCCTCCCGAGCCAGAGGGGTGTAAGTCAACAATTGATGGTTTTACTTTTGTTACACCAAGAGAATGTGGAGATTGTACAGCATTTGGTAGAAGTGAGGTTCCTGATTTTTGGGAAGATTAAATTAAAGGACATAAACATAAATTTTAAATGACTATTATAAAATTATCTCTGTGAAAATAAGATCAATAGTATATATTATATTTCTTTTCGTTTTGAGTATGCAGGCGCAACGACAGTCGATATTAGAAACACCCGAAGAAGTCACCGGGTATCATATGATTCCTCAGGAAAAAATGTTTATACATTATAATACCTCTTTATTATTTGTAGGGGAATACCTTTATTATAATGTTTATAATTTTACGACAGATGATAATTTATTAAGCTCTATTAGTAAGATCGCATATGTGGTCTTGGTGAATGAAAAAGGAAAGTCAGTTTTTAAGCATAAAATCAAACTAGATAAAGGTTTGGGACAAGGAGATTTTTTTGTGCCTGTATCTATTCCTTCTGGAAACTATAAATTGATAGGTTATACACAGTGGATGCTCAATACAGAAGGATCTTTTTTTGAAGGAGATATAAGTATCTTAAACCCTTATCAGGTTGATCAGGACGTTATTCTATCCAAAAATGATTCCTTGATAAACCCGGTAGCCAAAGAATTAAAAAAGACCAGCCATAAGGAGGTTGATGCAAACATAAAAAGCACTATAAAATTATCTTCTGATTATGAAACGTATAAAAAGAGAACTCGTGTAGAATTAGCTATAGAAAATGAATCATTAGAGGGAGGAACATTTTCAATCTCAGTAAGAAGAAAAGAGGTTTTTAAAAATGCTAATGTATTTACTTCAAAGGAGTTTTTAGATAAATATACTGATATTTCTAAGAAATTGAATTTATCTCCAGGTTCATCGGTTTTTTTACCAGAAATGCGTGGAGAGTTAATTTATGGTAAGATTATTCCAAAGGAACCTTCTTTTACTGTTTCGAACCAAAATATAGCGTTATCAATGCCAGGGAAATCAAGTGATATAAAAATAGTTTCAACAGATAAAGAAGGCAATTTTGTTTTTAATTTAAACAATAGAAATATTAAGAATGAAATATGGATTGAAGTTTTTGAAGAAGGAAGAGAAAATTATAACATAGTAATTGACGAAATACCTGAGATAGATTATAAAAATTTAGAATTTTACAAGTTTAAGATTTCTAAATCACTTAAGGATTATATAGAAAAAAGAAGTGTTCATAACCAAATTGAAACTAACTTTTATAGTGTAAAACCAGATACAATAAAACAACCAGATTTTGTACTTCCATTTTATGGAAATAAGGAGATCGAAACCTATGTTCTAGATGATTATACGAGGTTTAAAACAGTTAGAGAAACAATATTAGAAATAGTAGATGGAGTATGGATCAAAAAAGACAATAATAATAAATCTGTATTTGGTGTAAGAACTAATTATCCAGAGCAGAAAAAGGATAATTTTCCGTTATTATTGATTGTTGATGATGTAATTGTACAACACCATGAAGATGTTATAGCATACAGTGCCAGTAAAATAAAGAGTATAGGTTACATTAAAGATCGATATTATTTAGGAACTAGAGTTTTTGATGGAGTAATTATTATAAAAACTATAGAAGAGGATTTTTTTAATGCATTAAATTATAGTTCGGATTCACCTGTAGTATTAGCCGATTTGCAGGATGATAAACAATATTTTGGACAGCAATACGATAAAGATAAAATCTATAGTCGTATACCTGATTATAGATATCAGTTACTATGGAGACCCAATTTTACAATAAATAAGAAGAAAACAAATATTACGTTTTTTACATCTGATGTGGTTGGAGATTTCGAAGTTTCACTAGAAGGTTTTACTACCAACGGAATACCAGTTTCTATTAAAAAAAATATTTCAGTTGAGTAGAGAAATAGCCCCTAACAGATGTAATGAATATTAATAATAAACTAGGAGATGGTGATACCAACTTTAAATCTAAATTGTTGAATGTATTAAAAAAATGACCTACTGAATAAAAGTAACTTTAGCAATTTTTGTATTTTCTATCTCATAAATAGCTACAGCACTGTAGTTTTTACTCTTAATGGTTAAAAACTCTTCATCAATGATGGTATTACCCATTATAATTCGATTTTTAATTTTACAATTCAGGTCTGGTGTTTGTTCAAAGAAACCGGTATAATTTTTTTTCATCTTTTCCTGTCCCTCATATAAAAGCTTATTAGGGAAATTATATACTTTTATAGTTTTACTATACGTTGCTATAAAAGCACTGATATCTCTAGCATTGTACGCGTCAAGTTGCTTTTGGATTATTTTTTCAGGGTTCTTTTTCTCATTTGTTTCTGAGAGAGGTCTAATAAAGGTAACTTTAATGATTTTTCCATTTTCTACTTCATATATAGCAGCTACACTTACATTTCTGTCTTTGTAAGTGACATATTCTTCATCGATAACTTTGTTTCCTAATACAATACGATGTTTTATTTTACAATGTAAATTGGGCTCTTTTTTAAACTTTTCCTCATAATAGGTACGCATCTCTTCTTTTCCAGTAAATCGAATAGTATTAGGATAATTATAAATAGAGATATTGTCAGAATAGGTAGAAAGAAAAGCGTCAATATCACGAGCATTATATGCATTTACCTGTTTTTGAACAATGTGCTCTGGGGAAATATCAGATACTACGGTTAGTAAATTTCCGGTAATATTTGTTGCAATTCTTGTGATATTGCCAATTTCTTTATCGGTAAAAGAATGAAATGCACTCCACCTGGTATCAGTTTTTGGATTAAACTGAAAAATAGTATTTCCTTTCCCCATCAAAATAGTCCCATCAGGTAACCAACACATATCCTCTGCACCAGGAATTGTATTGATAATTTCCTGAGTAATTCCTGTCATAGGATGAATTGATTTTATTTTCCAGATTTTATTTTCTTTACTGATATAGCTTATCAGTTTAGAATTTGGAATTTTATGAAGTGATCTCCCTACTTTTTTCTGAAGAGTATGATTGCTTCCATCGTTTAGATTAGATACTATAAGTGACATTGCATTATCTTCGAGTACAGATGATACAATGATGTCTGGAGTATACCACGTATGATATCCTACTTTGGGACCTTCTAATAAAGCTTTGGATTCCCCTGTTTTGTAATTGTAACGATAAAGTAATTGTTTACCATCTCTATCCAAACGAATAGAAGAAATTTCATCTTTGTTAGGAATCTTTGTTGGAGAATACTCACTTCCTTCTTGGGTTGAGGTGATCCAATTTATTTTTTCTGTTTTTATGTGATAAGCTGCTATGTCGGTTTGCTTTTTTCTTGTGGAGGAAAACAAGACGGTATCATCAAAAAAAGAGGGTTGATTATCATACCCTTCATTATTAGAGATATTTCTTTTATTATCAAGAGTAATTGTTTCTCCTTTTTTGATAATATCAAATAGATATATTTCTGTATCGGTTTGAGAAAATAAAGATGATGTAATGAATATAGTAAGAAGAACAATTGTATTTCTCATTGTTTTTGTTTTCTAAAATACATTGAAATATTGAAGTTATTCTTAAGTATATGTTAATGTGATGTTGGTGTTGAACTTACGTTTTATTGGGAATTGTAGAAATCAAAAAACCCAGAACATTACATTCTGGGTTTTCGAAGTTGAGTTAGAAAGGCTATTGCTGGGGGGTCAATAGTTAATTGTAAAATGAGATTCTTTCCACAACTAGGGTAATTTTAATTTAAAGCCATAACCCGTATACTCGTTGAGATGTATCATCAGCATTTACGAATGTTCCTGCTGTATTGATAAAAGTCTGAAAATTACCTGTTGTTGTATAATACAATCCTTGAGTATTGATAAGGAAGTCAATTAATGGTTGCATTTGAGATTCTAGAAATATAGAGTTACCTCCAACAGGAGCTATATATTCAAAGAATAGTTTTTTATCCATTACGCTAGGCCTCATATCATAAAATATATTTAAACCAGCACCTGTATTATCAACAAGTCGAATTTGTAAAAAAGTATCTCCGTCAGCTCCTTCTAGGTCAATAATAACTCTAAATTCAAACATGGACAATCCAAACGGAGCAACTCCTGTATTTATTTGATCAATTATGGCATCAAAACCAAGTGACGTTAGAGGGTTAGCCCCTAAACTTGGACGATACAAAAAGGTAGAAAAATCTACTCCGATATCAAGTACGTCATTAGTAATAAATGGAGGTTCATCTAAGAATCCAATCGTAGCTGTATTTCCTCCAACGGTTGAAATATAGGACATTGAAGTTTCATTAAAAATAAATGTTTCATAAGAAGTTCCATCAATTTCTATAGGTGGACTTGCAACAAGTCCATCAGTGGTATAAGCAATGCCATATGAGATTTCGGTAACAGTACCGTCTTCTGCTTGATTTGTAGCATTTATAAAAAGACGTAAACTATCATAATCTATGTTGTATACCTTTTTATTTCCAGAAGCATCTTCTATAGTAAGCCCTTGAAAAACCGAAGAGGTAACACTAGGTAAAAGGCTTGATCTTCTCGCTAGAGAGGTGTTTACATTAGCCCAGTCTCCTGCATTAACTGGTTCAAAAATTATAACAGCTTCGTTTCTAGGTTCTATAAAGGTAATATTTCCGCCTTCGTTTTTGATATACATAAAATTAGAATTCCCTTCATACCCAGATCCTATAAGTCCTGGAATATTACTATCGGATACTTTATGAATATGATTACGAGTAGAAAACACTAATTCTGTTGTGGTTCCCATTTTTACGTCATATCTGCTAGAGGTAATAGCCGTTTCACTATCTACATCTGATGTCATTTCTACGGTACCATCACTATTAAACTTCATATAAAAAGTAAATCCACCATATTCATCATCTTTTGTAAAGTAAATAGCTCTATACCCATCAGGAGAAGCTAATAGTAAATTTTGCAACTCACTAATTCTTTGGTCTATTCTAGTACTTGGAGTCTCATTAAATAACTCTTCGCTATCATCATTACTACATGAGAAAAAAACCAGTAGTAACGATAAAAACCATATTTTTTTTAATGCTTTTATAATCATTTCTGTTATTTTATTAGTTTATAATATCCAAAGTATTTTGATTTACCAGCTCCTGTAATTCATAAATGTCGATGCCAAATTCATCGGTGAAATATTGAGCAACAAATTGTTCTTTGGTTCGAATAAAAGCTTTAGCATCATCACTTGCAATAAGATCAACAATGGCATCAAACTCTGTTTTAGAAGTAGTTAACATAGTTGCCACCATTTCAGCAAAATCTTCTTGCTCCTCAGATGAGGCATAAGCTGTAATATATCCCAACTCTCTAGCTTCAGCATCAGATCTATTAAACCATTGAGCAGTATAATCTTCAGGGTTTACATTGCCGTAATCTGGATTATATGGTCTAGTTTGATTTAAGATATGAGCATATTCATGCTGTATCGTTTGGAAATACCTTCTTGTTAATGTAAGATCAGATAAATCCAATTGATCAACATTAAAAAGTGTGATTTTAGTTCCAGCTTCTGCGATACCTAAAGTAATGGTTCCAGTTTGGTTGAAATTAAAACCACCAACTAATGTAAACTGTCTTGGAGCGATATTTCTAATAAAATTCTCTCCTCCTAATTGAGTATATGGCTCTATCCATACTGCTTGAACTACCTCTAACAGAGGCTGAACATTTTCTTCTGTTGGAGGATATAAAAATCTATTTAAATCTACTTCATTTTCGTTCCATTTATATTGAATATCTATATTATAAGGCCCGATAAAATTGTTTCTTATCCATATGTCAAGCTCTGATAAAGCAGGAGTTTCAGTATTGATTTGAGATGGTCCAACACTTTCTCCTTTGTCGCAGCTTATCATAACTAATAAGCTGGCAACTATAGTTATATATTTAATTATGTCTTTCATACTTATTGTTCTTAAATTATTTAGTATTATCTAGGATTTGGCTGTAAACCAAAGCTAAGTGCATCTGCAGGTATCTGTAATTGTTTTCTGTTATCAGTTTTACTTAGTGTACTTTCGTTTTCATTAACATCCTCGTGGATAATCTCAAGATTATGTCTTCTGATATCAAACCAACGTAATCCTTCATTATGAAACTCTCTTCTTCTAAATTCTGCTAATGCATGAATCAACCCTAATTTGTCTGCTTCAATGGTATAAAATGGAGTGTATATACCTTCGACAACAGTATAAATAGTATTGATTTGATCAATAGTTAGTACATCGGTTGCAGCATCATATCCATCCACTTTTTTGGACAAGAAAGAATTGATGTCCATTACTGCCATATCTGTTTGACCTAACATAGCGTATGCCTCTGCTCTGTTTAATAATACTTCATCTGTACTTAAAAGCACAGAATTAATAAAAGGAATTCCAATACCTGCGGCTGCATTGGTAGTTCTAAAATATTCTACGTATTTAGGGATATTAAAAACTAAATCATTACCAAATACAGGGTACGCCCATCTTTTATTATTAATCTCAGTTCTGTTAAAGAAAAGACTAGTAGCCAAGCTGGCTGATAATTGGTATCGAGCACTAGCATAAGATCTGAAATATACAGAGTTAGATGATACAATTAATAAATTTGAAACATCAGTAGTTGAAGAGTATTCATTACCAATTTCACTAAAAGTAAAGGCATCATAAGCACCATTCCAATCTCTTAAAAGGGTTGCTGGAGCATCTCCAAGAACGTTATTACTATATTGTATTACTTTTTCCCAATCTCCTTTGAATAGATAAAATCTTGAAGCAAAGGCATTAGCGGCATCTTTATTAAAATGAAATTTTGGGATGTCGTAATCATTTGTTACAAGAGGTAATCCTGCTATAATATCAGCTTCTATTTTTTCATAGACTTCTTGTACAGTACCTCTAGTGTAATCTTTGATCACTATATCTTCTGGCTCTGTAACATAAGGAATCCCAAGGTCACTAGCCGCAGTAGTTGGGTCATAAGTTTTTGACCAAATATTCACCAACATAAAGTGAGCATATGCTCTTGCCATTAAAGCTTCACCTTTTAGAGAGTTAAGTTCACTACCACCACCCAATTCTTCTATTGAAGCTAATGCTTGATTGGCTTGTGCAATAGCTTCATAAGCTTCATTCCAATAATTAGTTGGAAAGTCAATATCTACATCATTTACATCTCTCCAGAAAAACATTTCTGTATTTACTCTAATTTCATCGGCGGTAGGTCCTTTATCTTCTGCATTATCAGTTCTTGGCTCCAAAAAAGTTGCATAAGTTGCGGCAGGATAGGCTAGTGTAAGTAATTCACCAATTTTCTCTGCAGTATCTATCTGTGTTCTATTATCTGGTATTTCGTCTAATGAATCTTCACAAGAGAATATTAAAATACTTAATAAACTTATACCAACTAATTTAAGTGTTTTTTTCATAATCATTTCTTTTTAAAATCCAAGATTTAGTGATACAGTATATTGTTTAGCAATTGGGTAAGCAACACCACCTGCTCTGAAAAATTCTGGATCTTGTCCGTTAAGGTTATCGTCAGAATATATTAAGAAAGGGTTTGTTGACTGAAATGTCATCTTAAGGTTGTTTAACCCTATTGCATCAATTGTCTTTTTTGGGAAAGTATAGGATAAAGAAATATTCTTCATTCTAATAAAATCACCATCAGCAATTCTCTCTGTAGAGAAGTTATATGCGTTATATGCTCGGGCAATTTCATTGGTTCCTACTTCGTTAATTAACCTTCGTGAAGGGATCACAGGAATGTTAGTTGTGTTTTCGTCTCCAGGGAATAACCATCTGTTTCTAAACTCTGTAGGGAAAACGGACAAATCACTATATGTAGAAGTGTAATAAGGGTCTAATCGAATTTTATTTCCGGCAGAAAAAGTTACGAAGAAACTAAGATCCCAATTCTTATAGGTAAAGTTGTTAGCAAATCCACCAGTTAAATTAGGCTCTACAGATCCCTCAAACTTAAGATAATCTTGTATGTCTTCTACCTCCTGGAAGTCAACTCCAGAAATAGGATCTCTATCATCACTAAAAACATAAGTTGGTAATCCTCTTTCGTCTAACTTATCAAATTGAAAAGAAAATAATGACCCTCTAGGAAAACCAACTGCGTTACCTCCTGTAGATGATACCAAATCAAAAACATTAGGTCTTTGTTGTAACTCAGTAATTTCCTGATCAAAATAAGCAACATTAATAGTTGTACCCCATTTAAAGTTAGGAGTAACTATATTTTGTGTGTTTAATTGAAATTCTACTCCATTTGTATTCATAGATGCATTGTTAGCCAATTTAATTGATTGTCCACCAATACCAGAAGTTCTGATTTCATCAATTAAATCTTCACCTTTTCTAAAATACACATCAGCTACAAGAGAAATTCTATTGTCAAAAAAACCAGCATCTAATCCAAGATTAAGTTCAAAAGTCTTTTCCCAGGTTAATTCTGTGTTTTGTAATGCAGCAATATTAATTGCATTTTCTCGTGTATTAGGATTTAATCGATCTGTAACTACATTTCTAAAAACGGGTAAATTATTACTTACATTATCAGCAAGTAAACCAACAAGTCCATAACTAGGACGGATAGCTAATTTTGATATCCAATCAATATCCTGAATGAATTGTTCTTGATCAATGTTCCATTTAGCACCTACATTATAGGTAGGTAACCATCTTGCGCTAGAAGATTTACCAGCTCTGTTAGAACCTTCGTAGTTTCCTGTTACATTTAGGATGTATTTTTCATCAAATGCATAGGTTGCAGTAGCAAAGAAAGTAGCTCCGCGTTCTCTGGTTTGTTCTAAACCAAAATAATCACCACCATCTAATATAATCTTATCAATTATATCTGGATCTGTGAAAGGAACTCCACCTTTATCAAATTGATAACCAAACCCTCTACTAATACTTTCTTCTCTATTGGTAAACCTAAATTCTTGACCTAAGTATACTCTAATATCACTTTTTTCGCTAATATTAGTATTGAAATCTAATGTGTTTCTGAAATTGTAAGTGATAATTTTATTATCTCTTCTGGTGTATATACCACCAAAAGGAAGTACTACCTGTGGTCTGGAGTTAGGCCTGTCAGGATCTTGAAATAAGAAGGTATTTTGATCTTCTACAATAGTTGTTTCGTTAGCTCTGTAAGCAGCCGCAACGTTAGAGTTTTCTGTAGCTTTATGTTCATTTGCAGCAGTAGCATATCTTGCAGTACCAAGGAAATTATATTTTAATTTCTCATTAATTTTTGCTTCAAACTCACCTTGAATCTTTAAATCAAGAACGGTTAATTCTGTGGTGTTATTCTCAATCTCATTTAAGATGTTAAATGGAGCCCAGTTATATCTAAAAAACTCAAGATTACCTTGGTTATCTCTTGGTCTAAGCGCACGACTAGTATTAAGTGCATAACTAAAAGGGTTAATGTCAAAGTCCCTGTCAAATCCTCCATTTACTACATCAGATAATCTATCAAATGCACCTGGTGCATTTTGATCTCTATATGATCCTTGAATAAGAGTAGTTACTTTATATTTTTCTCCCAGATAGTATGTGTTCCTAATATTACCAGTAAGCCTTCGTACACGATCTGCTATGGTAAGTCCGGGATCAGTAAAGTAACCAATAGATGAATAATGAGATGAGCTTTCACCACCACCAGAGAAACTTATAGAATGATTTTGTGTTAAGTTTTCTCTAAAAAGTGTTTTAAACCAATCCGTATTTGCTAATTCATATTGTTGTAAGAATCTAGCTCTTGCTTCTGGAGTATTAGTAAGGGCAAAAGAATTTGTTTCAGGGTTAAATGTATTAATTGCTCTATACATTTGATTATAAATACCTCCAAATCTACCTTGCAAGCTGGATGCTAGATTTAAAAAACCTTTTGATTCTAATTCTCTATAAATAGAAACAGTCTCTTGAGAATTAAGTAAATCATACTGACCGTAAGTTGGTCTCGCTCTTACTGCATATTCTGCAGAATAACTAACCTTTGTTTTTTGATTTCTTTTACCAGATTTTGTAGTTATTACAACAACACCATTTAGCGCTCGTGCACCATAAAGTGCTGTTGCAGAAGCATCTTTTAATATTTCTATACTTGCAATGTCTGATCCATTTAATCCAGCTACTGCAGAACTTAATAATGTACTAGAATCTCCAGATACTAAATCGTTTAAAGATACATTTACGATTTCCTCTTGTATAGCACCGTCAATAATCCAGATTGGTTTTGTATCCCCTAAGATAGAAGAAGACCCTCGTATGGTTATTCTTGGAGTAGCACCAAAAGTACCTGTTACATTTTGTATTGATACACCGGCAGCTCTTCCTTCTAATGATCTAGAAATATCAGGAACACCTTCAAGTTTGATTTCTTCTGCTTTTAAAGATTGTGAAGCACCAGTAAAGAATTTTTTTCTAATATTTTGGTATCCTGTGATTACAATTTCTTCAAGGCCTTCTACTCCTTTGGATAGTACAATATTATAAGTCGTTTTATTTTTATCAGTAATTGCGATTGTTTGATTTTCGAAACCTAAACTTTCGATTTTTAACACATCTGCAACAGAAACACGAATTGTGAAATTTCCGTCAAAATCAGCAACCACTCCTCTTGTAGTACCTTCAATAGATATTGTAGTTCCAGGAACGGGTAGTCCATCGGGATCAACTACTTGCCCACTAATTTCAAAACCTTTTTGCGGTTTAACAAAAGCAATTTGTGGTTTTTTAGGAACATTATTCGTATTAATTAGTTTTTTTATTAATACAATTTGTTTATCAATTATTTTGTAAGATACATCAGTGTTTTTAAAGATTTTATCCAAAATGTATTCTACTCTTTTGTTAGATACTTTAAGAGATATCTTACGTTTGGTATTTACTTCTGCGTCTTTAAAAAATACTTTAAATTCTGTTTTTTGTTGTATCAAATCAAATACATTCTCAATTGTGAAATTTTTTACATCCAAGCTAATCTTAGTGTTTTGAGAATATGTATTTGCATTTATTCTAAAGAGAG
This sequence comes from Aquimarina algiphila, assembly GCF_007489275.1. GTDB lineage: Bacteria > Bacteroidota > Bacteroidia > Flavobacteriales > Flavobacteriaceae > Aquimarina > Aquimarina algiphila. The sequence continues at coordinate 41,272 of NZ_VLNR01000048.1, read as the reverse complement.
ACAGTATAATTAGTAGAACTGTTAGTCTCATTTTTAAATTAAATATTAATTTTACCGCACCAATTTTGCGGTTCTGTTTAATTTTTTTCATATTTTTAATATGATTTAATGATTGAACCATTGTTAAATTAAGCTTACTCTAAAATCGAGAGATGTTGCAGCATTTCTCGATTTTTATTTTTTATGGTTGATTTCTTGCCATATTTTGTTTTTAGGGGTTAATAATTATTTCATTTCCTTTGATGCGATAATTGAAGAATGTATTGCTTTTAAAAGTCTTTAATACATCTTCAACATTCTCAACATCAAAGCGACCAGTGAATTTTTCCGTTTTAATATTTTGGTAGTTGATTGTTATTTTTTTATCGTAAAATCTTTCAAGTTTTTTCATTACAGTTTCAAAACTCTCACTTTTGAATAATAATATCCCATCTACCCAAGCGATATAATTTTCTGTTTTAACATTGGAGATGTTTAAACTCTGACTTGATTTTGATAAACTAGCTTTTTGATTTGGGGATAAGATCTTATCTGTATTCTTATCAAATCTGTTTTTGTCCTTGAATACTCCTACACTACCTTCAACTAAAACAACTTCAGAAAAAGAATCATCTGCATAAGAAGAAACATTAAACTTTGTTCCCAGAACTTCAGTTCTAATGCCATTGGTAGAAACAATAAAAGGATCTTTTTCATTTCTGGCTACTTCAAAATAGGCTTCTCCTGATAGATCTACTTCACGTATTTGACCACTCAGGAATTTTGAAGGGAATTTTAAAGTAGAACCTGCATTAACATGAACAGTGGTACCGTCTGATAAAACTAATTGGATTTTTTTTCCGTAAGGAACTCTTAATGTGTTTATCACTACTTTTTCTTCAGAAGTAGCATTATTACCTTCGTTATTATAAACGATTTTGTTTTTTTCTTGGAACGCTAATATGGTTCCGTCTTCATTTTTAATTTCCTTAAACAATTCGTTATCCTGTAAGGTCTCAATACTTCCATCACCTTGTTGTAATGTTACTTCGGTAATGATCTCATTTTCATTAGAAATGTTTTTATTATATAAAAAAGTACCCCCTAATATTAAACCAATAAAGACAGCGGCATATTTTAAATAATTATTGTTTCTATTTTTGTTAGTTTTAGTAAGAGATTTTGTATTTTGTATATGTTTTTGGAATAGTGAAGAAGCTTTTTGACTATCAAAGTCATTTTTACTCAATTGTATATAATGATCGGTGACAATATATTTCTTAAATAAATTAAGATTTTTTTCATCTTTTAATAACGTTTCGAGCTCTATGATTTCACTCTCAGTCATTTCATTATTTAAGTATTTTATAATTTGATTTGTATCCAAATCCTTATTATTTTTCATGCGAATTATTGGCTTATTTATAGTTAAGACTTCAAAAAAATAAAAAACCCTTACTCTTGGAACTATTTTTTTTATTATTTATGTAAAGTTTTTGTTAATTGTTTCGGAATTGGGGTTAAAAATGGGTTAAAAAAGGATTGCTATAGAGAACAAAACTCAAATAGAAGAACTTAGGAAAGGGAACGAATTTGTATATAGGCGTTTATATGAAATGTACTATAACGAGCTGTGTGCCTATGTTTTTAGTTTATCAAGAGATAAACAGCAAGCTGAAGATATTGTACAGAACGTAATGCTTAAGATATGGAAGAATAAAGAAAAACTAAATATTAATACTTCTATTAAAAGTTATTTGTATAAATCTTGTTACTATGAATTGATTGATAGCTATAAGAAAAATAAAAAAGAACTGAATTATATAGAGCGAGTACAAAAAGAAGCTCTGGATTTTTTTATAGAAGAAGATAATGATTTTATTAATAATAGAATACGTTGTGTTAATATTGAAATAGAAAAACTTCCACCCAAATGCAAAGAAATCTTTGTATTGAATAAAGTACAAGGTTTTAAATATAAAGAAGTAGCAGAGCAACTAGGCATTTCTGTTAAAACAGTAGAAGCTCAAATGTCAAAGGCGATGTCTAGAATTAAAGAGGCGTTAGACGCTTTATAATATTTTGCTATAAAATTTTAAACTTATTTTCTTAATGCATATAACCCAAAAATTGGACCTATGCTTAAAAATAGATAAAGCATGGTATTGTCTATTTTTCCAGTTAAGAAGGATAATAGTTGAATGCTTAATATAGTAATTGCAAATCCAATACAATTGGTAATAGTAAGTCCTGTGCCTTTTAGTTCTGGTGGTGCTGCTGCTGCTACCATTGTAGAAAACTGAGGAGAATCAGAAATGACCAACATACTCCAAATGCTTAATGCAGTTAAGAATAACTCTGGAGGTAATTTAAAAAGCAGGGGAGAGGCAATACAAAATACTCCTGATATCAATAGCGAATTATAAGCAACTTTTCTGCTTCCGGTTTTTAAAGAAACAAGTCCTCCAAGAATACAAGAAATAGCTCCAATTCCTATAATTATAAATGACCAAAAGGATACTTGAAGTTGGATTGATTGAAGATCACTATAGGTTTTAAGAATGATAGGTATAAACCCCCAAAAAGCATATAGTTCCCACATATGACCAAAATACCCAAAAGCAGCTTTTCTAAAACTGGGAATTCCAAAAAGTTGAGTCACTATACCCAGTTGAAGTTTAGAAACTAATTTTCTATAGGGTCCATCGGGAACCAAAAACCACATTGAAAGTCCTCCCGTAAAAGCCAATATTGATGTACTTATAATAACTGCCTTATAATCACTGCTCCAAGAAAATTCATTGATTAAATGAGGAAATGCAGTTCCTAGAACTAATGCCCCAACGATATATCCTAATGCTCTTCCCAAACCATCCTTATAATAATCAGAGGCTATTTTCATACCTATAGGATATATCCCTGCGAGAAAAAAACCTGTTCCAAATCTGGCAGTCAATAAATTAAATACTGTAATATTAGGTATCAATAATGATAGATTTGACAAACCTCCCAAAAAAGCACAGATCATAAATATTCGAGATGGAGAAAAACGATCTGCAAGTGTTAGTAATGCAAAAGTAAGAGTGCCTATTATAAAACCAAATTGTACAAAAGACAGAAGATATCCTAAAATATTAAACTCTGCATTAAATTGTGTAGCAAGGTCATCAATAACAGCATTCCCGGCAAACCATAAGGAGGTACAAAAAAATTGAGAAATTATAATAACCGGGAGTATGTAAAATTTTGGTTTCAAAAAAACATAGGTTTTAATACATAAAATTGAAATAAAGGCTTTTATAAAAGATTTCTACTTTTCATAAGTAGAGAAATCAATAGATTTTGGCCAATAATACTAATTAATTGGGGTAAAAATATATGTTTTACATTACAAATGTACTTTCATTAAAGTACATGCTGATGTGACTTAAAAAGAGGTTTCTATTCCTATACAATTATTCCACCAACAGAATAGTGCCAAATACATCAGCATTAATCCAACCTAAGTTTTTTTCCTCACCTGGGATAAAAACCGAACCAATAAAATTTTCTCGTTCCTTACTACCATCATTATCATTATAGGCTATAGCAAATCCCAATTGTTGATCTTTCTTTAAAATTACAGGGTCATTGACTTTCCCTTCCTCATAAGTATCATCATAGACAATCATTTCAAATTCCCAAACTGAAACATCACCTTTGGTAACTCTTTTGGTAGTTACATGATTGTTATAGAGTAGCGGTTTCTTATCTTTTCCTAAGTCAACTACATTACCATCGAGAGCAACATGATATGCAAAAGCATTATTTGAAAATTGGTGATTACCTCCAGAATTGTCAGCATCAATAAATATTTCTACACAATCATCATCCCACCATAATGTTAATGGATCTTTATTTTGATCGTATAATTTATTGTCTTTGATTTCGACCAAAATATATAGTGCTTCTGGTGTCCAGACCATTTTATAGCGTCCAAAAAAATCATCAACAGTATAGTCTTCGCCTAACCATTTTTGATCCAATCCATACCAAATGACTTCTTTCCAAACGGGATCGTCCATATTTCCATCTAATTTAGGAACGATTGTAGCTTTTTTTACTTCTCTGATCTGATGATTTTTTTTAGTTGTCGTTTTTAATGTATCTTCTTGATCGGTTACAGCAAGTTGATTATTGGTTTTATCTGTAGTTTCTTTTCTACAAGCTACTAATGATAAGATAAGGTAAAGAAAAAATATTTTTTTCATGGTAAGAATTTAGTGTGGTAATAAAAGCTAAAAGTAATAAACATAATTTAAAAAGCGGTTGCTACTTCATTAAAAGTAACAACCGCTTGTCTGTTTATAGCATAAATGCTATAATAAAATATATAATTTTTTAGCTTATTATTGTTTAATAGCTTTTACTTGACCAATTGTATTTTTATCAAGAGAAATGGTATAAAAATATATTCCTTGTTGGTCGGTTACACCGTTTTTAATATCAATAATTTGATTACCTGCTTGGGTTTCTTGATGATATAGTGTTTTTGTTTGTCCTAATATATTCGAAACTGTAACTTGTAGCAATCCTTGGTTTTCGGTTGTTACATATAATTTGGTTTGATCTGTAATAGGATTAGGAGAAATAGTTGCTTTATTAAAATTTTCTAGAGAATCTATTTTGTTTGTTGTTAGAAGTTGTGCTGCATTGCTTGTGGGGCAGTCGGTTGTACAATTTGCAGACCAGTTTCCATTTCTTTTCCCGTTTGTACTCCCGGTAACTCTAAACCATCCATTTATTCCTCTTGTTAAATCAACTGTTTGTTGGCCACTACCATTATTAAATACTACTCCAATATCATTGGTTGAAACACCGCTAGGAATAGTAAATGTATTACTAGACCATGAGGTACCACTGATATTACTCATTGATCGGCCGGGCCATCCTGGTGTACCTGTTAAAGTTTGATTGTTAGACTTATTGTAGAGATAAATTCTAGCAGTATTTCCCCATCCATCACCAGGTTTTAGGAAGTTAAGTGTTACAGAGGATGATGAACCTCCACCAGAACCACTACTAGAACAATTGCTTGGACAATTGTTAGACCATGTATTACCTCTATACCATCCATTGGTACTTCTTGATAAGTCATCGGTTTGGTTATTTCCATCATTAAAGATCACTCTTAGATTTGCAGCAGAAACGCCAGAAGGAGGAGTTACTGTAAATGAATACCAGCTTGTTCCTGATATATTGGTCATTTGTTGTCCAGGCCATCCACTGGTTCCAGGTAAAGTAGTGTTATTTCCTGCATCAAAGAAATATGCATTTACTGTATTATTCCAACCATTAGGTTTAAAGAAATTAACAGTATAAGGTGCGACTGTATCTCCACCTCCGGTATCGCCACCTTTAGTCCACACTGCATAATCTGTACCTGATGTTTTAAGAGTCCAACCACTGCCGTTTGGAGACCAGTTTCCATTTCCTAGTTTCATTGCTAGTGTTCCTGATTTTCCATCAATATATGCAGCATATAGATTACCACGTGCCTCTGCTATATTTATAGTAGATCCCGAATGTACTCGAACACTTTTTCTTGCAGAGATTAAGTTTTTGATGGCATTTCTTACTCCCGAACCACCATCTATAAAATGAGTCCAGAATACCATTGGATTACCTGGATGGGTTAAAATATATGCATATCCTTTTCTAAGATTAGTTTCTCCTCCGGGAAAAACATAATTAGAGCCACAGCACTGCTGAGCAAACCCTGTATCATGGTTGTCTAGAAATGTTACAGATTTTGATGGATTTATGCCAATCATTCCTGATGGTTTTCCTTGTCCATCCCTTAAATAAGAAAGGTTATTATCTCTAATAGCATTTTGTAAACTTACTTTGGTATTAAAATCAAAGGCAGATGAGGATTGCTGTGTTCTATTCACAAAATTATTTGTCTGTACTCTACTACTTTCTAATAATTCTCCAACTGCAAAATATGGATTTGTAGCGTCATTATATTCTTTGTTATAAATAGGATCATATCCATGAACAAAATCATACCTCCAACCATCAAAACCGATATCATTTTTTAGGAATCTCATCCATTTAATGATTTCTGCTCTTACTGCAGGATTTTTATGATCAAGATCTCTTGCTGCAGCAAAAGCACCATTAGAACCATCAGATTTAAGACTAAATCCAGGTACGAAATCACCATTGATACTAAACTCTACAGGGCCATTAACAAAATTTCTTCCTTCGTCATCAGCAGTGATATAAAATGTTGGCCATGCTGGATTTGTAAATGTTACCGCATCATTGGTACCAACTCTATGATTGATTACAATATCACTTATTACTTTAATATCTAAAGAATGATATTGATTAATTAGATTTTTTAATTGTGTCTCTGTTCCATATGCGCTATTGAGGTTGTTTAATTCTCGGGGTAAATATCCTTGAGGAGCTGCAGAGTTACTTGGAGGTGGCATCCATATGAGGTCAATGCCTGCATCGTTGATAGTATTTCTATTTTGTGATACAACATCATACCAGGTTTGCCCTGCTGGTTGGTTCTGTACATTCCAGTCAAATGCTTGAAATAATACGTCTTCATCTTGCGCTTGGATACCTAGAAATGGTAAACAAAAAACTAGAGTTAATAGAAAAAGATTTACATTTTTAATTTTCATTTTGCAATTTTTTAATTCAATTAAGAATAATTAGCGTTTAAAAAAATTTGTGTTATCCCGAAATACAGCACGTATTTCAAGTAAAATATCTAATCATCTTCAGAAATAATTATGTATATATTTATCTATAGTTAAGAAAATGATATAGTTAGGGTAATAACTAATCATGCGTATATTGGGTTTTATTTCGAAAAGAAAACTTTTGATGTTATCTATGAATAATAAAAACTATACCGGTATAAAAAAATACATTATCATAAAGAAGATAAGAATCAGAATGGTGTATTATTTGTTGGTTTTATATGTTAGATAAAACGCAAAAAAAATTCTGATTTTTCGTTGGAGGAGAGGGTGATTTCATAATTAGTAGTTTTTTATTAATAAAAGTGTTTCTTGTGTTAAACTTTCACTAAGTTATTGTGAAATATTCAATTTCTTAGATTGATAAATCTACTACAACGTTTTCGTGTTGATAAATTGATGATATTTTGAGAATTATATGGTGAGAATTGTAAAATAACCTATGAAAGTTATGGTGAAATAAAGATTTGATACTTCATTTCAGAAGGAAACAAAAAAAGATGAAGTGTCTACTTTTGTATGCTACAAATATTAATTTTATGAACTCGATAGCACTTATTTTACTAAATCTTTCTGAAACAAGAAGAAGGAGTCTTAAACTTTGGAATGGGATTCCAGAAAAATATTTTAATTGGAAACCAGATAAAGAAGCTTTTACTATTATTGAAATGATAAGGCATGTATTAGAATGTGAACACTTATTTCATACCATTATCAAGAATAGAGGTAATTTAGGAGATTATGAATCCCCTTGGAGAGAATTAAAATACATAGATTTACAATATGAACTTAAGATAGCCGAACAATATCGTAGCAGTTTCCTTGATATGATAGGAAACCTTACCGAATTAGATCTTGAAAATATAAGAATAGAAAGAACAGAGGTTGGACAAAGTAAAAAACTTGGAGATTATTTAAATCGAATCGTATTTCATGAAGCGGTGCATATGGGGCAAATGTTAGATTATTTAAGAACCTTGAGAATTGAGCGACCTAAGATTTGGGATTGAAATTATCAAATGTTTTTTATAAATAGTATTGTAATAGTGTATTTGTAATGATAGAAAAGTTTGAATACAAATTTACTCAGATTGCTTCTTTGTTAGGAGATAAATCTCGTTCTGTTATGCTTTGGTGTCTATTAGATGGAAGAGCTTATACGGCAATGGAATTATCTATTTGCGCAGATATTTCTGCACAATCTGCTAGTAATCATTTAAAAAAACTCATAGAGGCTAATTTACTTCAGGTTGAAAAACAGGGACGACATAGATACTATAGGTATGCTAACGCAGAAGTAGCCCAAGTAATTGAGTCTATGGCAGGTTTAGTGCCTTTGGAAGATAAATACGAGAGAACTAAAAAACCAAAACATAATGACATTACATATGCCAGAACTTGTTATGATCATTTGGCAGGTGAAATAGGTGTTAAGGTCACAGATGCATTACTGAAAAATGGAATCTTAGAGATTGAAGCAAAAATATATAGGGTAACCAGAATAGGAAAAAAATGGTTTCAAGATTTGAGTATTGATGTCGATTCATTACAACTACAAAAACGCTCTTTTGCTCACCCATGTTTGGATTGGAGTGAACGAAGACATCATCTCGCAGGTGCTCTGGGATCTTCTCTGCTAACAACCATGTTACATAATGATTGGATTAGAAGAAAGAAAGATTCAAGAGAGGTTGTTGTTACTGCAAAAGGTGAAATAGAGTTGAAAGCAAGATTGAATATAGAATTATAAGTGTTTTTTTAATTTTTTCTGAACAGTTGTCCATCCTTCAAATGGATAATAATTTGATAACCTTTAGGTTTTGATCTTCATTCACGCATAAATTATTTTAGTGAAACTAACTTAAATAATATATATCATGAAAAATGAATTAAAACTTGTCTTGTTATTTGTTTCATTATCTCTGTTTTTTACCAGTTGCGATAAGTCAGATGACAATCAAACCCCAGAATCTATTGGATTAGAAATTCAAGATGAAAACGTGTTTACAGGAAAAAAAGATATCGATGGTCATATCATTTCCTATAAAGTAGAGTCTAAAGAAGAGCTTACTTTTAATGTAGAAGTGACTATCGATAAAAATACCTTGTCTGCTTCTGTGGCTTATGGTGATGAAACTATAGATTTTGATGGAAACGATGTTGTATTAACTCATAAACAAAAAGAAATTCTATTAATGCTGGGAGAAGAGATTTCTCTCTTTTTATTTAAGGATAAATCTGCTGATAATTTTACAATGGCAGAGTATACATTATTAAGATTATTAGAATATTGGGCTAAATCTCCTAGTAATTATAAATACTCAAAAGTAAAAGTAAAATCTCCAAAAAATGTTATGACAGATTTAAAGAGTAGAAATGAGGGAGTTACTTGTATTAGAAAAAATACTGTTGTTACTGCAAATTATGATGATGATCGTGGTGATGTAAATGAAAATATATTGGTTAATGGAGATCGTTGTATTGGTAGATGCGGTTCTGGATGTCCGGGAACTTTTACAATAGCAAGTGCATGGACTAAAGATTGTTTGGATCATGATCGTTGCGGACGTGTAAATGGAGGAAGTACAAATCCTTTTGATAGAGAATGTGGTGATGAATATTTTGAAGCTGCAGATGATTATTTATTTGGAGTGATAAGAGGTTGCAGAGGATAGGCGCCTTTTAGTTTAAATCATTATCCCCTTTGTAATAAGGCAGAAGGGGATAATGATTACTATAATCAAAAGCTTATTTAAGCAATATCTTTTTTACAAAAGTAGATTTGTTTTGTTTAATTTTAATAAAATACAAACCTGTGTTTATTAGTGTTTTTCTATCTATTTGAATGCTTTTGTTATCTGTCTGTGTTTGATAGACCTCTCTTCCTTGTGCATCATATATTCTTATGTTGGAAGTAATAAATTCTCCAAGATTGATCGTAAAGTTATCGCCTTTGGCCGGATTGGGATAAATAGTGATTTTATGGTTACTACCAATATTTTTGTCACCTTCAAGAAGAATACTTTCATTAATACTACAGCTTCTCTTATAGATATGATTATCATCTGTTATTATCCAAGGAATTTTATCAGAATCTACAGTAACCTGGCTAGCTCCGCCTGGTAATTGTTTAAATGCTCCATTACCAGTGTATAGATATATTTTCTTATCCATACTAGTTACGATCACCTGATCTCCATTAGGGTCTATGCCAATATCTAAGATTGTAAGTGATCCTTTTCTATTCCAGCCACTTCCATTCCATTGATAGAGTCCATTATTCATTCCAACTATCCAGGGAGTACCGTTACCATCTACATCAATTCTTTGTCCGGTTCCGCTAGGAAGTGTAGTATATTTTCCGCCACCTTCGTACTTTCTTATTCTATTGTCCAGACCAAGAATGTAAAAAACGTTATTGGCTACACCAATATCAATACCAGTACCATTTTTATCTAACCAGGGACCATTTGGATATTTATATTGCCATAGTTTATTATCTTCTCCAATCGCCCATACATCACCACTAGGAGCAACATCAATACGTTTTAGCTTTTTAGTATTATCGGTATTGGTCCATCCACCATTTCCATTGGATTTGTATAAATGGCCATTAATTCCAATAACATATACATGTGATTTATTGGCTCCAATATCATTGGCTTTACCAGCTTGTATGTTCCAGGTACAACTTGTGGTTGAACCAACAGATATTGTCATAGTGGCTTCAGAGGTAGCTCCTAAGTTATCGGTAGCTACCAGTTTTAAAATATGGTTTCCTTCTTGTAAATTGGTCATTAATGGATCATATTTACTCCACCAAATATGAGTATTGGCTTGTGGGCTCTTTTTTACAAATTTGTCATCAAAATATAAGTCTACTTTCTTTATTGATCCATCTGCATCATCTGCCTTAGCTTCAACAGTAAGATTATCTCCTGCAGTAAAATTAGTTGCAGTAGGTCTTAAGAAAGATAGTGTTGGTGGCTTGTTAACACTAACTATTTTCCAGTTTTGATTTTTATTACCTTCCTGATAAGGCCATAGGTGCATCTTTTTTCCATTATTTCTATCCACTACTTTTTCGCAATGTAATGGCTGTAAGAAATAGTCATTTCCTACTTTAGTAATATTCCACCTTAAGTGATTTGCCACAACTTGCGTATAGGTACCTAAATTAACATTAGGGTTTTGAGTATTGTCTCCTGCATTGCAAGCACCATATGGTACTTCTAAATATCTTCCTGTTTGTACATTTTTTAATGTATAATCATTAATGCTACCATCAATTTTAGTAAAAGTCCATTTAACGTCATTTCCAGAACCTGTGGTAACAGAAATATTTGCGCCATTAGTATTCTTAATTCTAGCACCTCCGGTTGGAGTTTCAATAAAATAGTTTCCGTTAGATAAATTAGCTGGGGGTCTTGTTACTACCACAGGAGGAGTTCCATTAATGATTAATTCTATTGTATGCCTTCCGGCTGGTATGGTTACTGTGACAGAATTTAAAGCAGAAGAAATAACAGTAGTGTTGGTTCCATTTAATTTTACTCCAGTGATACCTTGTCTGAAGAAAGTAACATTTGAATTTGAATTTGAATTGATACTACCAGAATTATTTTCTAATACGATACTTACCTGTTGAGAAGCTTGATACCCATAATCTACACCTTCAGTATCTCTAAAACTAGTTCCGTTAGTAGAAGAAAATTTAGTAGTCTTACCGGATTCTTTTCTGAAAAAAGTGGTATTGGCTTTAAAAGAAATCATACCGTAGGTATTAGATTTATTTTGATTTGCACCAATGTAATAGTCTTTGAAACTAGTACTATGTGAAATAATTGCTCCACTATAATTTGCATTTGAAATTTTAGAAATTGGAGGTTTCTTATGTGTTTTATCTTCTGGGAAAATCACCGTGGTAGCTCGTACATAACCATCAGAAGCAGCCTGATAAGTCGCTCTAATATTATCTGTTACAGGTACTTTTATTTCATTACATTTCCCTTTCGAGAACTCTCCTTTATAGGATTTTACTATAGATATCGAAGGTTGTGATGCAAAAAATAAATTAGCACTTTCACCATCTGCCTTGGTTTTAAATACAATAGAAGCATTAGCAGGTGCTGAGTACTCTTCATTTTTGGTAATAGTTTTTGTATCATTACGTTTGGTGTTTACTTGAAAATTTATATTCACAGGATCCTTAGAATCATTAGACTTTACTTCATCGTGAATTACAAAGTATCCGTTAGATTTACCAGAGATTGGTTGTATTAAATGCATAGTCCTTTTGTGAGTTCCATTCTTAATAGCTGGACCGGCATCAGTAGTTCCAAATTCAATATTTCCTCCTACAAGTCCATCTACTAAACCATTTCCGTCTCTTTGGTCATGTTGTTTTTTATTGCCAATTAGCACTGTGTTATGAAGCGTAGCTCGGTTCCAACCTCCACTATCAGGAGCTTGTCCAGGATATCCTCCTCCGCATCCATTCGCATTGTTATATCTTACACCAGAATTCATTACTAAGTGTTGTCCATATCCCACGATACTAAATGAATTTGATTCTTCTAAGTCATGGGTTATGTTATCTATTGTGGGGTCATCTCTTTTAAGGCAATAAAGAATACCTTGTAATGCTTCTTTAGAGTCTGTTTTATCCCAAAGTGCTACTCCAGATTGCTCTTTGAGTAAAGAGATTGGCATAACAGGTTTGGGTCTATTATTACTTCTCATAAACAATAACATAAAGTTAGTTGAGTTGAAAGTAAGTGGACCATCGTTTCCTTTATGCCATTCGAAAAAGCTGGCGACTTTAGGGCCGTATTTTTCTGCATAATGAACATTAGATTGGTGACCAAATCTTCTTTCATTAAGACCTGTATCTCCAAACTTAGTGAATGTTCCAAAAGGAGTAAGTGCAAATGTAGGAGACCATTCAAAAGCCTTTTGCATTAATGGGTTGTTGTAGTAGTTGCCAATTCCCGTAAATTCCATCACGTCTATTATGTGTGTTTTTGACATACGAGTACCGTGAAGTCTAGCAAATATATACCCTGTAGATTGCCCCCAGGAACCATCATTTAAAATGGATTTGTCGAAGAGATAGTCATCATACAATTTTTTCCACTTTTTGATTTCAGGCTGATCATTTTCGTATATCGCAAATAATAAGTTTATACCATATCGCGCTAATTTTCTTCCTCCTTTATCATCAGCTCTGAAATAGTTTATATAATCTCTAATGTTTTTTTCAGCAATATTTCTTTGACTTGTAGTAAGGTCATTGTAAATAATGTCCAATGCAAGAATGGAATAAAACTGAGTAAAAGTAGCATTAACTAAAGCTCCATGACCATTGGGCTTTACAAACGTTCTGTTTTTTAAAATACTATATATTTTATCTTTGTATTTTTTTCTAGCAGAAGGGTTCGCTTCTAATATATATGCACTAATGTTATAGTTTAAAGTTGTATTGCCTTCTGGTCCATTCCATCTTTGAAATGCAATACTTCTAATAGAACCAAGAAGACCCGATTCGGCTTTTTTTCGTATTTCTGGATATTGGTTCTCCTTAACAATAAGGAAAGGGTGTTCTTGGGAATAACTTTTTAGTAGTGCTAAAAAAAAGAGTAGAGCACAGAAAATTGGTTTAAGAGTTTTCATGTTATAGTTGAGTTAAGTTAAGATTTGTTTTGTGATCGGGAAAAGAATGATTTGTCGACTACTGTTATTTCAAACGAATAGAACATGCTTTTGTTATTCTAAGTTTTAAAAAAAACCATTAGATAATGGTATATAAATAAGTTCTACGATTTTATTTTTAATTGTATAAATGTAATTAGTACATTTATAAGAATAATGACTCTTTTAGTATTCGTTTTGTTTGTATTAGAATTCGTTTAATATAAATTTGATTTTTAAAAGCTAATGAATGAATATAATGTATAGCATTTTAGTGGTTTTTATATAAACCACATTTTGATAAAAAAAGAAACCGTCTTTTTACTTTACAAAAAGACGGTTTCTAAGTTAAGTTGAATTATTCTTCGGTTTTGTATTATTTAGTTTTATTCTTTTAAAAATTTTATAGATTCGTCATCAATTAATAAGGTATACATTCCAGGGTTTAAACTATCAACATTTAGTATAACATCATCTCCACCAGATTTAACTTTGTGTTCTAGTAAAACTTTACCATACATGTCGATTACTTTCAAACTATGAATGCCTTTGGGTAGTTTAGGAATGGTTAAGGTTCCTTTAGTTGGGTTAGGAAAAGTAAATGAGCCTAAAGAGGCTGATTCGTTTGATTCAAACCCTATATCATGAGAAGATAATTTACCAGGACTTAAAATCCAAAAACGTTGATTTTGGTTAGATGCACCACAATCCCATTGTTGGAACTGTACATTATGGGCAATATTTCCTGCTGGTAAATCTATACATTTACCGGTTTTTCTATTTTGAAAAGCAAATAGCCCATTTCCACGATCAACCCTTTTCCATTGCTGATCTTGGTACCCTTTACAGTCCCATTGTATAATTTTAGTCCCGTTTGCAGGATTACCTCCAGCAACAGCTAAACATCTACCAGACCTGATATTTTTGATTTCAGAGTATCCATCACCTTTATCTACAAATGTCCATTCTCTTGCGTTTCCAGTTCCGTTTTGATGATTTACAACTTTTGCACCGTTATTAGAGGTTCCATTGATAGGTGAAATCCATTTATTAGATTTTACCGACTTAATGACATAGGAATTATCGGTATTGCCACCATCATTATCATTTACCAGTTTATATGTGTGTACCCAATCGACTTTCATGGTGTTAATGGTATTGTCATTTAAATGACTTTTAACCGCTACGCCACCAAGAAAATTTTCGTCATCAGTCCACAAATCCCAAATAAGATTTAGATTTCTAGTTAACGGTCTATTGGTTTTTACACTTCCGGCAGGTTCTCCATCAAGATAAAATTGTACATTATTAGCGTCTTTCCACCACATACCTACTATGTGATACTCTTCGTTCCATCGTACTCCTTTTTTAGGATTATTAGGAGATAAATTTCTATTGTCAAAATTTCCTTTATTTCTTTCTGTATTTCCATTAATTACCTGAAAATATTGAGAATTCATTTGCCACGGAAAATTTGGCTGACATCCGCAACTAGGCCTTGAATTGTTTTCAACAATATCAATTTCATCTCTATTATTGATATCTCCATTATTTAGCCAAAAAGTATTATAAGCCGATAGGTGAGCAGTTATCATCCTGCTTTCAGTGTACATTGGGAATTTGATTTGAGCTTTAGAATAGATTCTAGAACTTTGAAACCATAAAGGTTCAGGACCCAATGTAGCTTTAATCCATAAATTTCCTTGAGATACTCCAGAATTTTCTTCGATCATCTTAGTCGGAGTGTTGGTATAATCCCACAGCACTTTTTGCCATTTATTGTTATCAAAATTACCGTTGAATTCATCAGAGAGGTTGTCTACTTTTTGCCATTTTTTTCCTGAAGGAGCGGTTGGTTGCGCATATCCAAAAAAGCATGCCAATAGCAAGCTAATACTTGCGATAAGATTGTTTTTCATGATTATTGGTTTTAAGAATAAATTTTTGTGATATTATAAATTTATATATTAAAATTTTATATAAAGACCCTCTTTGTGGTTGTATTTCTAATTGTCTATATATAGTCTAGTAGATAATAGAATATTATCGAGTGTAGAGAAAAAAGACTATATCTAAAAGATAGTTTTTTCTTAATTTGAAATTGTATCAAATTATAATTGGATAAAAAGAAACCGTCTTTTTACCCAATAAAAAGACGGTTTTTAAATCAAAATTAAACAACTCTCCAGTTTAATGCCTTAGAGCGGGCAGTTCTATAGGGTTACCCAAGAAAATATCCATTTTCTTGAGCAATTTTATCAGCGATTTTTGTTCTTAAAGCAACCACATTTGGTTGATTAGCATACTTAGTGAAACGCTTAAGTCCCATGAGCATCATTCGCTGCTCATCTCCTTCTGCAAATGAAACAATAGCTTCTTTTCCTTTTTTGATTGCAATGTCTACAGCATTGTATAAATACAATTGAGACATAGCTATCTGAGTTTCCTGAGCTTCTTCTCCAAAACGTTTTGCATTTTTCTCTGTACGTAGGATCGCAGATTCAGCCATATAAATCTCAATTAATATATCCGAAGCAGCCATTAATAATTGTTGATGTTCTTCTAATTGAGGTCCGAATTTTTGTACTGCAGAACCAGCAACCATTAAGAATACTTTCTTAAGTTTTGCAAGAATTTCTTTTTCTTCTGAAAATAATACAGAGTAATCTGGAGTATCAAAAGACGGAATACCAGTAAGTTCATCAGCAACTTTCATTGCAGGTCCAAGAAGATCAACATGTCCTTTCATTGCTTTCTTAACTAACATTCCTACAGCTAGCATTCTATTGATCTCATTTGTTCCTTCGTAGATTCTAGAAATACGAGCATCTCTCCAAGCAGATTCCATTGGAGTATCTGCAGAGAACCCCATTCCACCAAAAATTTGTACACCTTCATCAGTACAACTTTGTACATCTTCAGATACAGCAACTTTAAGAATAGAACATTCAATAGCATATTCCTCAACACCTTTAAGTTCTGCTTCCTGATGAGAATTTCCTTCCGCTTGACGGATAGCAATTCTATCTTCAATATTTTTTGCAGCTCTATAACTTGCAGATTCATCTGCGTAAGTGTTAGTAGCCATCTCTGCAATTTTAGATTTAATTGCTCCAAAATTCATAATTGGAGTTTTAAACTGAATACGCTCATTAGCATATTTGGTTGCTTCTCCGATTACTCTACGTTGTGCATCAAGACAAGCAGCTGCTAATTTGATACGACCAACATTTAGCGCGTTCATTGCAATCTTAAATCCATTACCTCTTTCTGATAACATATTTTCTACCGGTACTTTTGTATTGCTAAAAAATACTTGACGGGTAGAAGAAGAATGAATTCCTAATTTTTTCTCTTCATCGGCCATAGAGATTCCATTAGATGGATCATTCTCTACGATAAACCCTGTAATATTTTTATCATCTTCAATACGAGCAAAAACGATCATTACATTACAGAATCCTGCATTAGAGATCCACATTTTCTGACCAGAGATCAAATAATGTTTTCCATCATCAGACAAGACAGCTTTGGTTTTTCCAGAATTTGCATCTGATCCTGCACCAGGTTCTGTTAAACAATATGCTCCCATCCATTCACCTGTAGCTAGTTTAGAAACATATTTTTTCTTTTGTTCCTCATTACCATACAATGAGATTGGCATAGTACCAATACCAGTGTGAGCTCCAAAAGCGGTACTAAATGAACCGGTAGCTCCAGAAATATAATCACATACTAGCATTGTAGAGACAAATCCCATTCCTAGTCCATCGTAAGCTTCGGGAACCGCAACACCAAGAAGGCCAAGTTCTCCAGCTTTCTTCATACAAGCTTCTGTATACGCATAATCTTTAGATTCGAATCGTTCCCAGTGTGCCCATAGCTCACGGTCAACAAATTCTTTTGCGCTATCACGCATCATTCTTTGCTCCTCAGAAAAATCTTCTGGAGTAAATACATCTTCACATTTAGTTTCTTTGACAAGGAATTGCCCTCCTCTAAGAATATCTTTATTTACAGTTTCTGCACTCATTGTTTTATATTGTTTTTTCTTAGCTCGTTTTTAGTTTAAAAATTCAAAAATACCAGCAGCACCTTGTCCGGTACCTACACACATAGTAACCATACCATATTTACCTTTCATATCGCGCTTACGCATCTCATCAAATAACTGAACAGAAAGTTTTGCTCCAGTACATCCAAGTGGATGTCCTAATGCAATTGCGCCTCCATTAACATTTACTATATCTTGATTAAGACCTAATTCTCTCATCACTGCAAGAGATTGAGATGCAAAAGCTTCGTTAAGTTCGATTAGTTCTACATCATCTTGTTTTAATCCAGCCTGTTTTAATGCTTTTGGAATAGCTTTTACTGGTCCAATACCCATAATTCTAGGTTCGACACCTGCGGCAGCATAATTAACAAGTCTTGCAATAGGTTCAAGGTTTAACTCTTTTACCATTTCTTCGCTCATCACCAAAACAAAAGCTGCACCATCACTCATTTGAGAGGAGTTTCCTGCGGTAACACTTCCACCTGCTTCGAATACAGGTCTAAGTTTACCAAGCACTTCTTTACTGGTTCCGGCACGAGGACCTTCATCTTTATTTACTGTATATGATTTTGTAGCTTTCTTTCCATTTTCATCAACATAAACCTGTTCTACATTTATAGGAACGATTTGATCCTGAAAACGGCCTTCTGCTTGGGCTTTTAAGGCCTTCATATGAGAATTGTATGCAAATTCATCCTGATCTTCACGAGATACTTTGAATTGATGAGCAACTGCTTCTGCAGTATTTCCCATTCCCCAATAGTAATCTTCATGTCCGGATTTTGCTAAATCATAATTGAGTTCTGTTTTATATCCTGTCATAGGCACAGAACTCATACTTTCTGCACCTCCTGCAATAATACAATCTGCCATTCCGGCCTGTATTTTTGCAGTTGCGATACCGATAGTTTCTATTCCTGAAGAACAAAATCTATTTACTGTTACTCCTGGAACATCAACAGAGTTTAATCCCATAAGTGAGATTAAACGAGCCATATTAAGTCCTTGAGATCCTTCTGGCATCGCATTACCAACAATCACATCGTCAATACGAGATTTGTCGAGATTAGGAAGCTCCTTCATCATGTGCTCGATGGTCTCGGCTGCCAATTCATCGGTTCTTTTAAATCTAAACACTCCGCGAGGCGCTTTCCCAACGGCTGTTCTATATGCTTTTACTATATATGCTGTTTTCATTTTTTTCTTTTTCTAGTTTCTTAGAGGTTTTCCTTTCTTAAGCATATGCTCGATACGCTCAAGAGTTTTACGTTCTGTACAAAGTGATAAGAAAGCTTCACGTTCTAGATCCAATAAGTATTGTTCTGTAACCAATGTTGGTTCTGATAAATCTCCACCGGCCATTACATATCCTAGTTTATTTGCTATTTTGTGATCATGCTCAGAAATATATTTACTGGCTTCCATAGAATCAGTACCTACTAAGAACATTCCAAGTGCCTGCTTTCCTAAAACTTTAATGTCTTTACGACGTACAGGTTGCGTATATCCTTGTTCTGCAATTAGTTTTGCATGAGCTTTTGCAGTTGCAATCTGACGATCTTTATTTACAACAACAATATCTTTTCCTTTTTGCAGTAAGTTGGTATCAAATGCTTCATATGCCGATGTTGATACTTTGGCCATACCTATAGTTAAAAAATGTTCTTGCAATACATTAAGTTCGATATCATCTTTTTTGAAGGTATCAGCAGCTCTTAATGCCATTTCTTTGGATCCACCTCCACCAGGGATTACACCAACACCAAATTCTACTAATCCCATATATGTTTCTGCCGCAGCAACTACTTTATCGGCATGAAGTGAAATTTCACAACCACCACCTAAAGCCATACCATGTGGTGCAGCAATTGTAGGAATAGCAGAGTAACGCATACGCATCATAGAATCCTGGAAGTATTTGATGGCCATATTTAACTCATCATATTCCTGCTCTACAGCCATCATAAAAATCATTCCGATATTTGCTCCAACAGAGAAGTTCGCAGCTTGATTACCTACTACTAATCCCTGGAAATCTTTTTCAGCAATATCGATAGCTTTGTTTAATCCGGCAAGGACATCACCACCAATAGTATTCATTTTACTTTGAAATTCTAAATTAAGAATCCCATCTCCAATATCTTCTACTACAACACCGCTATTCTTGAAAACCTCATTGGATTTACGAATATTATCAAGAATAATAAAGGCATCTTGTCCCGGAACTTTTGTTTGTTCTTTTTTCGGAATATCATATGAATGAGTTGCTCCTTCTTTTACTGTGTAAAAAGAAGTATTTCCCGAAGCAATCATATCATTAACCCATGCGGCTGGTTCTAAGCCTTCGGCTTTCATAATTTCGATTCCTTTTTCTACTCCAATAGCATCCCAGATTTGGAAAGGACCATGTTCCCAACCAAAACCAGCTTTCATAGCATCATCAATCTTATATAGCTCATCAGTTATTTCTGGAATTCTGTTTGAGACATATGCAAATAGGGCAGATAAGGTTTTACGGTAAAATTCACCAGCTTTATCTTTACCAGCAACTAAAACTTTGAAACGATCAACTACTTTATCTATAGTTTTTGTCATCTCTAAAGTAGCAAAAGAAGCTCTTTTCTTTGTTCTGTATTCTAAAGTATTTAAATCTAAAGAAAGGATCTCTTTTTTACCATCAGCAGCTACATGTTTCTTATAGAATCCTTGTCCTGTTTTACTTCCTAACCATTTGTTTTCCATCATAGTATCGATGAAATCTGGAAGTTTAAAAAGTTCTAAACGCTCATCATCAGAACAGTTATCGGCAATACCATTAGCTACATGAACTAAAGTATCTAAACCAACGACATCTACGGTACGAAATGTAGCAGATTTTGGGCGGCCAATTACGGGGCCAGAAAGTTTATCAACCTCTTCTATTGTTAGTCCCATTTCTTTTACCATATGGAACAAACTCATGATACTAAAGATTCCTATTCTATTTCCTATAAATGCAGGTGTATCCTTTGCAACTACAGAAGTTTTTCCTAAATATTGTTCTCCGTATCCATTAAGAAAATCCAAAACTTCTGAAGAAGTGTTTGGACCAGGAATAATTTCGAATAATTTTAAGTAACGAGCAGGGTTAAAGAAGTGTGTTCCACAAAAATGTTTTTGGAAATCTTCACTTCTTCCTTCGTTCATAAATTTGATAGGAATACCAGAAGTATTAGATGTAATTAGTGTTCCTGGTGTTCTGTATTTTTCTAGATTTTCAAAAACTGATTTTTTGATATCTAATCTTTCAACAACAACTTCTATGATCCAGTCTACATCAGCAACTTTTGCGATATCATCTTCAAGATTTCCTGTAGTGATACGACTTGCAAATTTTTGATGATAGATGGGAGAAGGTTTGGATTTAAGAGCAGCAGTAAGCGAATCATTTACTAATCGATTACGCACCACTTTGTTTTCAAGGGTAAGACCTTTTGCTTTTTCCTTTTCGTTTAGTTCTCTAGGAACAATGTCTAATAATAGCACTTCGACACCAATATTAGCGAAATGGCATGCAATACCGGATCCCATAATTCCTGAGCCGACAACTGCAACTTTTTTAATGATTCTTTTCATTTTTTAACTTCGAGTTGTTAAGGTGTTATAGATTCTTGTTTTGAGTAAATTTTTTTAGATGATATGAGGTCATTTATAATTTGAAATACTTCTAAGAAGATATCTAGTTTTTCCTGAGGTACATGTTTTCTAACAGTACTATCAAAGGCAAAAACTACTTCTTTAGAAAAATTTCTCATTTCTACACCAAATGGAGTTAAGTATATCAATACACCTCGGCCGTCCTGGGGATTCTTCTTTCTAAAAATCAACCCTTTTTCTTCCATGGTTTTTAATGTACGTGATAGACTTGTGGCTTCCATTCCCATTTTGGGGCCTAATGAGGTAGAAGGAGTACCACTTTCTGGATCTATGCTTAGCAAAGCAAATCCGGTAGCCATTGTACTACCTTTTTTACCAGCCTCTTCATTATACATCTTAGCAACTGCCATCCAGGTGGCTCTAAGTGCATAATCAATTGTCTTTTCTCTCATTTAAAAAAATTATTGTGAATGTAAAGGTAAGAAAATTTATTATGCGTGCATAATAAATATGGTAAAAATTTAAGAAAAGATGAAGTAATTTACGTTTTTCTATTGAATTAATAAAAAAACTCCCCATAAAATGAGGAGTCTACTGATTAACAGTTAAACTATTATACAATTTTTTTGTAATCAGTCAATTGAATTAGCCATAAATTTTAGAATATAAATCTTGATATTTTTCTTTAATTATTTTTCTTCTTAATTTCATAGTAGGAGTAAGGTGACCTGCATCAATACTCCATTCTTCAGGAGTAAGTTCGAATTTTTTTACTCGTTCCCATTTTCCAAATCTTTCATTATGCTCATCTACTTCTTCTTGATAACGATCAATTACTTTTTGGTTGCTGATCATTTCTTGAACAGTAGTGCCTATTTGTAAGCCTTTGCGTTCTGCCCAGTCTTTTAAAAATTCGAAATTAGGTTGTATAAAAGCGCCAGGCATTTTTTCTCCTTCACCAATAACCATAATCTGTTCAATAAAACGAGATTGTTTCATTGCATTTTCGATTAATTGAGGGGCAACATATTTTCCTCCAGAAGTTTTGAACATTTCTTTTTTACGATCGGTAATTTTTAAAAAGCCATCACTGTCAACTTCTCCAATATCACCAGTGTGGAAATATCCATCTTTTAATACTTCATTTGTTTTTTCCTCGTCTTTATAATATCCTTGCATGACTTGAGGACCTTTAATTAAGATCTCACCATCTTCTGCAATCTTAACTTCGGTATCAGGGATCATCCTTCCGACCGTTCCGATTTTAAAACCACCTTCTCTGAGATCATTTACAGATACTACAGGGGAAGTTTCTGTAAGACCATATCCTTCCATTACTGTAAGCCCAGCAGCGTTAAATACTCTTGCCAGTCTTGGTTGTAACGCAGCACTACCAGAGGCAATTACTTTTAAATTACCTCCAAGAGCTTCTTGCCATTTGCTAAATATTAACTTTTTAGCAATTCCTAATTTCTTTTCATAAAGCCAACCATTAGCTCCATAAGGCTCATATTTTAAACCTAACTCAACAGCCCAGAAAAATAATTTCTTTTTAATACCAGTTAAATCAGCTCCTTTTGCAATAATCTTGTCATATACTTTTTCGAGCAGTCTAGGAACTGCTGTCATTACATCAGGTTTAACTTCTTTAAGGTTATCACTAATTGTTTCGAGAGATTCTGCAAAATAGATGGTTACTCCAAGGTACTGATATAAATACATCAGCATTCTTTCATAAATATGACAAACAGGTAAAAAGCTTAAAGCTTTTGCTTCTCCAGCTGGTATAGGAAAACGAGTTCCTGAATTTAATGCATTACTTACTATGTTTTTATGACTTAACATTACGCCTTTGGGTCTTCCTGTTGTTCCTGATGTATATATTAATGTAGCAAGATCATTTTCTGATATAGAAGCCATTATTTTTTCTACTTCTTCTTGATTGCTATCATCTTTACCCAACTCTAAAACTTCATTCCAGCTTTTACAACCAGCTATGTCATTAAAAGAATATACCTCTTTTAATGATGGAACATTAGTATGAATATTTTTAACTTTTTGGAATACTTCTTCATCTGATACAAAACAGTATGTTGCCTCAGAATGATTTAAAACATATTCATAATCTTCTTGAGAAATAGTGGGATAAATAGGCACATCCTGAGCGCCTATTTGAAGGACACCTATATCAGTGATATTCCACTCTGTTCTGTTGTTAGAAGAAATGATTGCCACTTTATCATTAGGTTTAACACCTAATCGTAAGAGGCCTCGACTAATCTGGTTAGCTTTTTCTACATATTCTTTGGTGGAAATAGAAATCCATTCTCCATCATATTTGGTTACTAAAGCCTTATCTAAATTAAATTTTTTTAATTGGTAATGTGGGAAATCAAATAGTCTAGTAATTGTTGTCATACGTTGTTTTATAATATTTCTTAATAACCTTTGAAGTCCTCATCTTTTTATATTTATTTTTTAAAATGATAAGTTACTAAATTTATAGGTAAATCCGTTTAGATAACTAACATTTGTAAACTTCAAAAAATTATTATGCGTGCATAGTTTTGCAAATTATAAAAAATCTGATAATACGCAACTCTAATATATAAAAAAAGGAGCTTTAATTTGATAACTCCTTAATATTTTATTGTTTTTGTTGATATATTTAACTGTTAAATTAACTAACCTTTGAGTTTATTGGATTAAAACGATCTCTTTTTTAACATAACTTCAAAACAAAAAAGTTTGGGTTATGTGTACTTTTAGTACAATAAATTCATAGGTTAGCTATGTTTATGTAATTAAAAGACCGTTTTTTATTCCAGATATTACATAATATTTCAATAATGTCTATATAGTAGATATAAATTTTATTTTTTATCCAACCATTTTCTGGCATTTACAAAGGCTTCAATCCATGGGGATATTTCATCCTGTCTTTCTTTGGGGTAGTATGCCCAATTCCATTGAAAAGTAGAACGCTCGATGTGCGGCATCATTACTAAATGACGCCCAGTTTTATCTGTCATCATTGCTACATTGTAATCAGAACCATTTGGATTTGCGGGATAATTATCATATCCGTATTTGGCAACGATGTTATACTGGTCTTCTGATAATGGTAAATTAAATTTTCCTTCTCCATGTGAAATCCAAACTCCAAGTGTACTTCCAGCCAAAGAAGATAGCATTATAGAATTATTCTCTTGTATTTTTACAGAAGTAAAACCACTTTCGTGTTTATGAGAATCATTATGAACTAATTTACCATGTACCTCATGTTCTGGGTTGATTACCTCTAGTTCCATAAATAATTGGCAACCATTACAAATCCCAACAGATAAGGTATCTTCTCTTGCAAAAAAGTTTTTTAAGGCAGTATTTGCTTTTTCATTATATAAGAAAGCACCAGCCCATCCTTTGGCAGATCCTAAAACATCACTATTTGAAAAACCTCCAACGGCACCTATAAATTGAATATCTTCAAGGGTTTCTCGTCCAGAAATCAAATCGGTCATATGCACATCTTTGACATCAAAACCAGCCAAATACATTGCATTAGCCATTTCTCGTTCAGAATTACTTCCTTTTTCTCTAATAATTGCTGCTTTAGGTCTTTTTTTAGAAGTGTCAATAACTGGTTTTTTTCCTGTAAAATGTTTTGGAAATGTATAGTTTAAAGGTTGGTTTGCAAAATTCTTGAATCTATCCTGAGCCAGATTCTTATCAGTTTGCTTTTGATCTAGTAAAAAAGAGGTTTTATACCATGTATTTCTAAGTTCTTCAATATTGAGGTCAAAAGAATCATTTTGATTTTTTATTTGTAGAGAAGGTCTCTCTATAACTTTTCCGATGTTAAAAAACTGAATATCACGTTCTGATAGAATAGTATCGATATCTACATCAGAATTTGCTTGAAATACAATTCCGGCGTTTTCTGAAAACAATAGTTTTACGGAGTCAGATTCATCAATCGCAGATAAATCAATAGTCGCACCAAGATCATTATCAGCAAAACACAATTCTAATAATGTAGTAATGAATCCGCCAGACGCTATATCATGACCTGCTACAATTTTATCTTCTCGAATTAATTTTTGTATTGTATTAAAGGTATTTTTAAAATCTTTAGCATCTTTCACATTAGGAGCTTCAGATCCTATTTTATTCATGATTTGTGCAAATGAAGAACCTCCTAGTTTATGTGTATCATTAGAAAGGTTTATATAATAAATACTTCCTCCGTTTTTTTGAAAAACAGGTTCAATAACCTTATTGATGTTATTACAATTAGCTGCTGCAGATATAACTACGGTACCAGGAGCAATCACTTCTTCATTTGGATACTTTTGCTTCATGGATAATGAATCCTTACCTGTAGGAACATTAATTCCTAAATCAATAGAGAATTCTGAAATTGCTTTTACTGCTTTATATAATCTCGCATCTTCTCCTTCATTCTTACAAGGCCACATCCAGTTTGCAGATAAGGAAACAGAGTGCAAACCATCCTTAAGTGGAGCCCATATAATATTAGTTAAGGCTTCTGCTATTGAATTTTTGCTGCCTGCTTCTGGATCAATTAAACCCGAAATAGGGGAGTGACCAATACTAGTTGCAATACCTTCTTTACCATTATAATCCAAAGCCATTACTCCGCAATTATTTAATGGTAATTGAAGAGGTCCTGCACATTGTTGTTTTGCAACTTTACCACCCACACAACGATCTACCTTATTTGTTAACCAATCTTTACATGCAACAGCTTCTAATTGTAGTACTTGCTCCAGATAGTTTTCAAAATCATTTACAGTATAGGAAATGTCATTATAATTACGATCAATAGAAACGTCATTCATAATAGTTTTGGGAGAACTCCCAAACATATCCTCTAATGCTAAATCCATTGGTGTATCGCCTTTTGTTTTAGACTGAAAAGTAAAACGATTATCACCGGTTACATCTCCTACCTGGTACATTGGAGAACGTTCTCTTTCTGCAATTCGTTGTAAAGTATCTATATCTTTTTTGGCAATAACCAATCCCATTCTTTCTTGAGATTCATTTCCAATAAGTTCTTTTGAGGATAAAGTTGGATCTCCCACTGGTAATTTATCTAGGTCGATTTTTCCTCCGGTTTCTTCTACAAGTTCAGAAAGGCAATTAAGATGGCCTCCAGCGCCATGATCGTGTATAGAAACTATTGTGTTTTCTTCGCTTTCTACCATACCTCTTATGGCATTGGCAGCTCGTTTTTGCATTTCTGGATTAGAACGTTGGATAGCATTTAATTCGATCCCACTGCTAAACTCTCCAGTATCTGCAGAGGATACAGCAGCACCACCCATACCAATTCTATAATTCTCACCTCCAAGAATAACGATCTTATCTCCGGTTTCTGGTTTTTCTTTAATCGCTTGCTCTGCTTTACCATATCCAATACCTCCGGCCTGCATTATTACTTTGTCAAAACCAAGTTTACGAGCTGTCACGGTGAGCTTGTCGAAGTGTTCTTCATGCTCAAAAGTAAGTACGGATCCTGTAATAAGAGGTTGCCCAAATTTATTTCCAAAATCTGATGCCCCATTAGAAGCTTTAATTAAGATATCCATAGGAGTTTGGTATAACCAATCTCTTTTTTGCATAGTTTGCTCCCAAGGTCGATTATCCTCTAATCGGGAGTATGAAGTCATATATACTGCTGTTCCGGCAAGAGGCAAAGAACCTTTTCCTCCAGCAAGTCGATCTCTAATTTCACCTCCTGATCCGGTTGCAGCACCATTAAAGGGCTCTACCGTCGTAGGGAAATTATGAGTTTCAGCCTTAATAGAAATGACACTATTAAATTCAGTTTCTTCATAAAAATCAGGTTTGTCAGCAGTTTTAGGAGCGAACTGAGTGACTTTAGGACCTTTTATAAAGGCTACATTATCTTTATAAGCAGAAACGATATCATTTGGATTTGTTTCTGAAGTCTTTTTGATTAGTTTAAAAAGTGAAGTAGGTTGTTCTTCTCCATCAATAACAAATGTACCATTGAATATTTTGTGACGACAATGTTCAGAATTTACCTGAGAAAAACCAAATACTTCTGAATCGGTTAATTGCCGACCGATTTTTTTACTCACTTCTTCAAGATATTCAATTTCTTCAGTGCTAAGGGCAAGACCTTCACTACTATTATAGGCAGCAATATCATCTATAGCGATGATTTGCTCAGGTTCAATATCGATAGTGTAAATATCTTGATTTAGACTACTATACTTTTGAGAGAGCATAGGATCATAATCGGTATAATCTTGAATAACCTTTTGAAATTCTTCTATTCGAATGATTCCAGGTATACCCATATTTTGTGTGATCTCGACTGCATTAGTACTCCAGGGAGTAATCATTGCGGCACGTGGACCAACAAAAAAAGCGTCAATAGACGCCACAGATAATTGAGGTTGGTTGCCAAATAACCAGATGAGTTTCTTTATGTTTTCAGGGGAGATTTCATTGTCTGTTTGAACGGCAAATACTTTCTCGTTTTGGTTTCCGAAGAAATGAATCATTTTAAGGTTGTTGTATTGTATTGAACAAGCGGCAAATTTACTATTTTATAACTTAAGTTTAGCATAAAATTATTGTTGAATTGTATAGTTATTCACCGAATTTTAAACAATATAGATAACTAAAAATGTTATCGGGATGCCTGAAGCTGATATAACATTGCTACAACACATACTGTTAACTATTGGGATTAGAAACTTTTAAGTAGTATAATAGTAACGTTTTATGAAGGGGTTAATTACAAATAAAACTACTATTCTACATCTGTCAAGATAAACGTATTAGTAGCTTCTAAATCTGTTTTTTCTTGTAATACTTTATCTAATTCTAAAAGATCATCTTTTTCTAGAGCTTTGACCAGTATTTTGACTTTTTTTGATTTGTTTTCTTGAGTATTGTAATGCAGTTCAAGAGTTTTTTTAACAATAGAAAAGCTTGTGATTTGGTCATATTTCATGAGCTTTTTGGGTGCTATTATCCCTAATTTTATTTCCAGATATTGGGGATAAAGCTTTACTATTTTTAGATTTCTATTTGTTGCTCCAATAATCATGAATAAGATTCCAAATCCAATTAATGTACCATTACCAGCCAAAACTAATAAAACCAGACCCATTGCAAGTGCTACTCCTCCCATATATAAAGACTGATTCCCCATTTTTTTACTTAAAGTGAATTCTTTTATTGGTTCCATATTTAAAGTGTTTCTAAAAATTTATCTTCTTTTATTTTGTTTAATACTTTTCTGGCACCCATTACTCCAATTAATCCTATTGGGACAAAAAGAATACTTCCTATTAAGAATAGAGTACTTCCTGTTTTTGGTTTTCCCAAAAGTATAATAATGATTCCGATACAGTTTAATATCAAAAAAGGAAGAGTTATCCAAAATATGATTAAACTTTCATCTTCATGGGAGTTGATAGTAAATAGGACAATCAATAATTGAATTGCTATCCATATCATCATTAAGGGATTGATCATTTTCATTTTAAGTTAGTATTGCAAGGTTAATATTTTAGGAATTTTTTATACCAGATTCAAAAATCAACTATTTTGATAATTTACAATACCTTGTTTTCAGTGAAATCAACTGCTTTTATGTATAAAGAAAATTATTTTTAGGTTAATCAGCTTTTTTTTCTAATAAAGCCATGTAAAACCCATCATAACCAGATTTGTGAGAAAGTATTTTTTTGTCTTTGATAAGCATGAAATTTTCCCCGATTTCTGTTGAAAGGAATTTTTTTACTTGATCTTGATTCTCTGAAGGTAAGATTGAACATGTTGCATACACTAATTTTCCACCAGGTTTTACCATTTTAGAGTAGCTTTCTAAGATTTCAGCTTGTGTATTTTTTATTGTATCCAAAAACTCTGGTTGTAATTTCCACTTAGCATCAGGGTTTCTGCTAAGAACCCCTAAACCACTACAAGGAGCATCTATAAGTACTCGATCCGCCTTGTTATGAAGCTTTTTAATATCTTTTGTGCTTTCAATAACTCTTGGTTCTATATTGTGTGCGCCAGCTCTTCGTGCCCTTCTTTTTAATTCCTTAAGCTTATTACCATAAATATCCATGGCTATTACCTGACCCTTATTTTCCATTAATGCGGCCAAGTGAAGTGTTTTACCTCCGGCACCAGCACAAGTATCGACAACACGCTGCCCCGGTTGAACATCCAGAAAATCTGCTACTAATTGTGAAGAAGCATCTTGGACTTCGAACATTCCATTTTTAAAAGCATCAGTAGTAAATACATTAGTTCTTTCTACAAGTTTAAGAGCATCAGAATATCCATTGATAAATTCAGTATCTATATTTTCATCTTCTAAAGCACTTCTTAACTTATCTTTTGTTGTCTTTAAAGTATTCGCTCTTAAAACAACCGGTGCTTGTTGGTTTAAAGCATTGATTTCTTTATCCCAT
The DNA here is from genome assembly GCF_007489275.1 of Aquimarina algiphila. GTDB lineage: Bacteria > Bacteroidota > Bacteroidia > Flavobacteriales > Flavobacteriaceae > Aquimarina > Aquimarina algiphila. The sequence goes on along the minus strand of NZ_VLNR01000048.1, from coordinate 11,657 downwards.
AGATGCCCTAATTCTTTTTGACCTAGTTCATCCATCCAGTCAGGGATAGATTCTTTAAATTTTCTGATTTTACTTAATTCATCAAACCGACCTTTAATTCGCCGAGTAGGAGTAGGAGCTATTTGTTTCCAGTCTGGCAAAGAAATTCCTCTTAATGTTGCCCAAACAGCAAAAATCCGCCATAAGTTTTCCCTAGAATACGGTTCTTTTACTTCTGCAATTTCAGCATATAAACGTTTCCATCTAACAATTTCATAAACGGTCTCTGCTACAAAGCTACGATCACGAGATCCCCATCTTTTGTCTCTCTTTAGTAATTTTTGTACAATTTTATCAGCATATGCTCCTTCATTAAATATTTCATGTAATCCATCTATAACAGCAAAGACAAGGTTTCTATGTAAACGCATTGTAGTATTTTTTTAAGGTTTGCAAAGGTATATGTTTGTAATCAAATACTGTTATATTTGAGTATAATTATTGAGAATGAGATTAATTACTATCATACTATTAGTTTTGACCATTATTTGCTGTAATACAGAAGATAAGGTGATAGCTCATGATTTTTCTGAAATAGAAATAGAATACCTTTTAAGGGATTCTTTAAGTGTAAGAGCAATAGCAATATATAGCGATACATTATTAGGTTTTGGTTATAATAAAGGATATGGGTTTATCAACCTAAAAACTAATGAAAAAAACTTAATTAATTTTGAAATTACTGGCTCTAATGAGGAATATCCTAATTGGGTTGCAGAGCAACGTGCTGTGAGTTTTAATAATACTTCCTTTTTTAGTTTGAGTATAGGATCCCCGGCAAGACTCAGAAAAATAAGTATTAATAACAAAGAAGAAAAAATAGTATATAGCGAAATCAACGATAAAGTATTTTATGATGCGATGGCCTTTTGGAATACAAGAGAAGGGATTGCAATGGGAGATCCAACTACTAATTGTTTATCAATATTAATAACACGAGATGAAGGAGAGACATGGAGCAAAGTTTCTTGTGATAATCTTCCTAAGGTTTTTGATGGTGAAGCAGCTTTTGCAGCTAGTAATGGTAATATTGCTATAATAGGAGATGAAACTTGGATCGTTTCTGGCGGTATGAAATCGAGAGTGTTTTACTCTCCGGATAAAGGGAAGACATGGGATGTTTTTGCAACTCCAATTATTGAAGGAAAACAGACCTCTGGTGTGTATTCTGTAGATTTTTATGATAAAAATGTTGGAATCATTTATGGTGGAGACTATACAAAACCAAAAGATAATATAGCAAATAAGGCAATTACTAATGATGGAGGAAAAACCTGGAGCTTACTATCAGAAGGCAAAGGACCTGGTTATAAGAGTTGTGTGCGATATATACCTAATGGAGGCGGTAAAGAAATAGCTGCAGTTGGATTCACCGGAATTTCAATTTCAAATGATTATGGAAAACATTGGAAAGAGCTAAGTAAAGAAGGGTTTTATACTCTAAGATTTATAAACGATAGTATAGCAATTGCCGCTGGAAAGGGTAGAATAGCTAAAATCATTTTTAAATAAAAAAAGAGAAACCATTAAATTTTCTCTTTTATATATTCAAAGCAATTAACATTATCCCTTTTTTCTTCGCTCTCGCATTCTTTGTAGAATACGTTTGTTAAAATCGGCTTCTGCTTTAATAAGGGTGATAATTTTTTTATTAGAAATGGTTTGTTTTAAATCTGTAATTAACTTCTTTCTGAATCTTGATTTTTTTTCCTGATTTTCAATGTGATTATTTAAAAAATCACCTGCTTGCTGATCACTTAATCCATCTGGTCCATCACTAGCTTCTCTTAGTGCTTTTAATTGTTTACGTTCTTGACGTTTAAGCTTATGAACTGTTTCTTCATAAGTATTATAAATAGGCCAGAATTTTTCTGCTTCTTTACTAGTCAAGTTTAATTTTTCTGTTAGATACGCAACTTTATATGCTTTCATTCTCTCTCTTGACCCATTTTGAGCAAGGGAACTGAAAGAAACAAAAATTACAAAAACAAGTATCAATATCTTTTTCATGTGTATGTTTTATTCTACAAATATAATCTCATCGTCAATATCCTCCTCGGATAAATAGTCTAATATCTCGTCATCGTTTACGAGTTCTTCTTCAAATACTTCTGTATAATTAATATCTTCATCTAATAAAGCAATCATTTCAGTAGTACTTAATTCGATATTTCCTTCATTAAAATAGTGGTGTATATCTGCTAATTCTATATCGTCAAAGTTTAATTTAGACTCCTCATATGTAGATAATGAAATAATAATTGCAATCATTGCTGCTATACCCGAAAAATATAAAATACTGCGTTTAGTGATTAATGAACGCACTTTGGTTTTGGATGGAGTCTCACTTACATTGTTCATTACATTATCTTCTAAAGTAGTAAAATAATCTTCGGGAATTGTAAAGCCAGAATCTATTTTGCTGCTTAGCATATTATCATTATCAGTAGGTCTAGATATTTTATCAAAAAGTTTGTGCTCAAACTCTTCAAAATAACCTTCGGGTACTTTAAAACCTCCATTGTTTTTATGTAGATTATCTTTCTTCACGATATATTAGACTTAAGATGTACATAATGGTTTAATCATTTTTTAAAAATTCTTCTATTTTTTTAGAGGCTAAGTGATATGATGCTTTTAGTGCACCTTCACTTGTTTCTAAAATTTCAGACATTTCTCTATATTTTAATTCCTGAAAATATTTCATATTAAAAACCTGTTGCTGCTTTTGTGGTAAAGTAGCTATTGCTTTTTGTAATTTTAGTTGTATTTGATCACCTTCATAATATACATCAGCCTCGAGGTTCTGAATCAATTGTTGATTTAACTCCTCATTGCTAATTGCGTATTTTTTGGCTTTTTGATTAAGAAATGTGATAGACTCATTTGTTGCAATGCGATATAGCCAAGAATACAATTTACTATCACCATTGAATTTTTTTATGTTTTTATAAACTTTAATAAAGACATTCTGAAGTACATCATCTGTATCATCATGATTTTTCAACATATTTCTTATGTGCCAATAGAGTCTTTGTTGATATAGAGTAACAAGTTCCCTAAAGGCTTTATCAATATCCTTTCCTGATTGTAATATATTGAGTAGGTCTTGTTCTTTTTTAGTATTCAAAAGATAAAATTAGTTTTATTATGAGATCTATATCATATTAGACTAATGTACAATAAAATGGTTTAATCAAGTATTAAAATAAAATAACTCTTTATTTTTTGTAGGAATTTGTAGGAATTAATGTTAAGTATTACTATTTTTTGCATTTTTCATAGATAAAATACATTTTTTGTTTGGTGAATTGAAAATAAAGACTATCTTTACAGTGTGATAATAATTTAGTTCTTTCATTCCCCCCGAAGTGAAAGTTTTAATAAAAGTGAGTTTTAATAAAAGTGAGTTTTAATTTTAGAATAAGCCCCTAAATTAAGATGATTTGTGTGAAGAGAAAGAGTGCGAAAGCACTCTTTTTTCATTTTATTACTTTTCGAAACATTTTTAACAAATGTAGTATTAATACTACAATATTTTATTTTTTATTTTTATTTTAAAAGTTAAAAAACATTTTTTTTAGACAAAATGCATAAAATATTTGGTAAATTAAAAATAAGTAGTATCTTTACAGTGTAATAATGAGTTAGTTCTTTCATTCCCCCCCCCCGAAGTGAAAGTTTTAATAAAAGTGAGTTTTAATTTTAGAGTAAGCCCCTAAATTAAGATGATTTGTGTGAAGAGAAAGAGTGCGAAAGCACTCTTTTTTCATTTTATTACTTTTTAAAAATGTTAATACGAGTAGTATATTTCTTACATAAAATATATTTTATAGTTTTTTTAAAGTTTAAAAGCATTATTTTTAGATAAAATGTATATAATATTTGGTAAATTAAAAATAAGTAGTATCTTTACAATGTAATAATGATTTAGTTCTTTCATTCCCCCCGAAGTGAAAGTTTTAATAAAAGTGAGTTTTAATTTTAGAATAAGCCCCTAAATTAAGATGATTTGTGTGAAGAGAAAGAGTGCAAAAGCACTCTTTTTTCATTTGCGCTTTTTTTTAATGTATAAGTAACTACATTATTTTAATATGCAAGCATTATAAAAAGTAGGAAAAAGATTACTTTTTGGTATAAATTTGACTTCTATTATAGATAAAGTGTGTTTTTTTTAGATAAAAATCAAAATTTACTTGTTGTTATCGAATTTTTGATATATATTTACATCATAGTTAAAGAATTAGTTCTTTCATTTCCCCCAAAGTGAAAGATGTTAATAAGAGTGAGTTTTAATTTTAGAATAAGCCCCTAAATTAAGATGATTTGTGTGAAGAAAAAGAGTGCGAGAGCACTCTTTTTTATTTTTAAAACTATGTTTTTTAGTGATTTAGCTTTCTAGTGATTGCATGGTGACTAATTTTTGATACACACCATTTTTAGAAATCAATTCATCATGAGTTCCTTTTTCAACAATTTTACCTTTTTGCATTACAACGATTAAATTTGAATTTTGTATTGTAGATAGTCTATGTGCAATCACAATACTAGTTCTGTTTTTCATCATGTTTTCTAATGCAGATTGTACCAACCTCTCACTTTCTGTATCCAAAGCAGAAGTCGCTTCATCAAGAATCATAATAGGAGGATTTTTTAATACTGCTCTGGCTATTGACAGACGCTGTTTTTGACCACCACTTAATTTGTTACCACTGTCTCCTATATTGGTTTCTATTCCAGAGGGTAGATCTTTTACAAACTCCCATGCATTCGCAATTTTTAAAGCTTCAATGATTTCTTCATCAGAAGCTGTTTGATCACCAACTAATAGGTTATTTTTTATAGTATCATTAAATAGGATAGAGTCTTGAGTAACTAACCCCATAAGATCTCTAAGAGATTTCTTTGTTAAATCTCTTATGTCAGTGCCATCAATTTTAATACTACCTTCATTTACATCATAAAAGCGAGTCACTAAGTTTGCTATAGTTGATTTACCACTTCCTGATTGTCCAACCAATGCAACCGAACTCCCTTTGGGAACTTTTAAAGAAAAATTGTTTAATACAAATTCATCTTCATATTTAAAGGAAATATTTTCTAATGAAATGTCTGTATTAAAATCATTCTTCTCTATAGCACCTTTTTTATCTTGTAAAGGAGAAGTTGTGTTAAGAATCTCTAAGACACGTTCTGCTGCTGCATTTCCTCTTTTTACTCCATAACTAGCTTTAGAAATGGCTTTGGCAGGGGTGAGAATATTATAAGCAAGTCCCATGTAAACAATAAAAAGTCCTGGATCTAATGTTTTTTCGACTAATACCATCTGGCCTCCATACCATAATAGAATAGCAATCACAGTGATACCAAGGAATTCACTGGTAGGTGATGCGAGGTTTTGTCTATTGAGCAAAGAATTTGAAAAACTATAAAAACGTGAGGTTGATTCCTGAAACTTTTTTCCAAAGATTTTTTCTGCAGTAAATCCTTTAATAACTTTAAGTCCACCCAAAGTCTCTTCTACTATAGAAAGAAAAAAACCTTGTTCTTGCTGTACTTTATCTGAATGCTTTTTTAATTTTTTTCCAACTAAAGAAATTAAAAATCCTGAGATGGGAATAAAAATAAACACAAATATGGTGAGTTTTAAACTGATTAAAAGCATAGTAAGTATTGTAAAAAGAATCATTAAAGGTTCTCTTACAATAAGCTCCAAAATGGATAAAAAAGAATGCTGAATTTCTAAAACATCAGTAGATATTCTGGCCATGGTATCTCCTTTTCGTTTTTCTGAGAAATATGACAATGGTAATTCAACGGTTTTGTCATATAATTCATTACGAATGTCTTTTAAAACACCATTTCGAAGAAAGGTAATAAAATACATAGCTAAATAGCTGAAGATATTTTTAAGAAAAAACATACCTATTACAAGGATGACCATAAAAATTAGGACGTCGTCATTACCTTGATCCGCTTTTTGGGTTACAAAGTAATTAAGATAATCTTCTCCATATTCTTTGGCTTTTAATATACCTTCCCATTCTGGCTTAATCCGAATCCTTTCGGTTTTATCAAAAAGAACCTTTAACATAGGAAATAAAGATACCATGGATAATGTCCCGAAAAGGGCATAAAAAATATTAGAGATAATATTTAGTATTGCATATAGTTTATAAGGTTTCGCAAAGCGAAGAATTTGTTTAAAATAGTTCATTAAAAATATGGATTAACAGTCATTGCTGTTATTTAAGTTAGTTTTAAATCTTTTTTTATAGCTCCAATTCTGTCTTCTAGTTGTTGATGTACTATTGAAAAGTTAGAAACTGTATCAAGATGTTCCTGAACGCTAATATAAAACTTGATCTTAGGTTCTGTTCCGCTTGGTCTTGCTGCAATTTTACTTCCTGCTTCGGTATAAAATATCAAAACGTTTGATTTTGGAATATCAATCGTATGTTCTGTAGCATCCTGAATGTTTTTTACTTTACTGGTTTGATAATCTTCGATTAGGACCACTTTTTCTTCATTGATCAACTTCGGAGGATTATTTCTTAGGTCTATCATGATTTGTTTTATTTCTGCAGCGCCGTCCATTCCTTTTTTGACCAGGGAAACAAGATTTTCTTTATAAAAACCATGTTTAGCATATAGCTCTAATAGTGTATTGTAAAAAGAACTTCCTTTAGCTTTTGCAAAAGCTACAATTTCGCAAGCAAGTAGGGTAGAGGTTACCGCATCTTTGTCTCTTACAAAATCACCAACCATAAACCCAAAACTTTCTTCACCTCCACCTATAAATTTCTGTTCGGGGAAGTCTTTAATCAATTTTGCAATCCATTTAAATCCAGTGAGCACTTCTTTATATTCAACTCCATAGGCTTCAGCCATATTTTTCATCATTGGAGTAGATACTATAGTCGATGCTATAAATTCATTGCCTTTAATTCCAACTTTGTTTTTATAATGTTCTAGTAAAAACCATGTCATTACAATCATGGTTTGGTTTCCATTTAATAACTGTAATTCATTATCATGATTACGAACTGCTATTCCTAATCGATCACAATCAGGGTCTGTACCTATTACAATATCGGCATTAACCTTTTTAGCTAGTTCCATAGCCATGGTCAAAGCTTCAGGTTCTTCTGGATTTGGAGATTTTACTGTTGGAAAATTACCATCAGGTTTTTCTTGTTCTTTTACAATATGAACATTTTTGTAGCCCGCTTTAGAAAGTGTTTCTGGCACTGCTGTTATTGATGTTCCGTGTAAAGAAGTAAAAACAATTGTGGTGTTATCTTTGGCTTCTTGTGTAGCGGCAAAACTTCCATGTTGTACACTTTGTTCTATAAACACAGTGTCAATTTCGGTATCGATTTTTTGTATCAGTTCGGCATTAGCTTCAAACTTAATATCAGCATATTTTAGGCCGTTTATTTCTGTTATAATTTCATTGTCCTGTGGTGGAACCAGTTGTCCACCATCTTCCCAATATACTTTATATCCATTATATTCTGGAGGATTATGACTTGCGGTTAATACAATACCACAGTGACATCCAAGTTCTTTTACCGCAAATGATAACTCGGGAGTAGGACGAAGACTAGAAAAAAGATATACTTTGATGCCGTTTGCAGAAAATACATCGGCTACAGTTTGTGCAAGTGTATCACTATTATTTCTACAATCATAAGCAATGACAGCCTTTGGTTGTACAGAAGAAAATTGCTTTAAAAGGTAATTACTAAGCCCCTGTGTGCTTTTACCTAAGGTGTATTTATTAATTCTATTCGTACCCGGGCCCATAATACCGCGCATACCTCCGGTACCAAATTCTAAATCCTTATAAAAACTTTCTTTAAGTTCTTCTGGATTATTCTTTAGTAAATTTTGAATTTCTTCTTGAGTGGTGGTGTCAAAGGTTGGTGTCAACCACTCCTCAGCTCTTGTCTTTATACTAGATTCTGTGATTTGCATGCTTATGGTTTTAATAACAAAAGTACTATAATTTGAATATTGTTGGGGGTAATTGATGTGTATTATTTGTGAATTTTAAGTTTTGTATTCATACTACTATTATGAAGATAAAATCCTTAAATGATTAGGGTTACATTATAAGTGTAAACGTTCTGCAATGCTGTATCTTTCTTTATCTCGTTTGCTTGTTAAAATGATTTCACCAAGAAACCCTGCTAAAAAGAACTGAGTTCCTAAAATCATAGAGGTAAGTGCTACATAAAACTCTGGCCGTTGTGCGATCAGTCTTCCTTTGGTTTCTATAAAAAGCTTGTCAATTCCCAGATATAGGGAAAAGCAAAATCCTACAATAAATAAAAGGGTCCCAATCAGTCCAAAAAAGTGCATAGGTCTTTTACCAAATCTGGACATAAACCATATGGTAACTAAATCCAGGAATCCATTAATGAAGCGACTCATCCCAAATTTTGTTTTACCATATTTTCGGGCTTGGTGTAGTACTACTTTTTCTCCAATTTTGGTAAAACCAGCATTTTTGGCAAGTACAGGGATATATCGATGCATTTCTCCATGTACATCAATGTTTTTTACGACACTATTTTTATAGGCTTTTAGTCCGCAATTAAAATCGTGTAATTTGACACCTGATGTTTTTCTTGCAGCGGCATTAAATAATTTTGAAGGTAAATTTTTTGCGATAACAGAATCATATCGTTTCTTTTTCCATCCCGAAATAAGATCATAGCCTTCTTTGGCAATCATATCATACATCTCAGGAATTTCTTCTGGGTTGTCTTGTAAATCGGCATCCATGGTAATGACCACATCTCCATGAGCAGCGCCAAATCCAGCATGTAATGCTTGGGATTTTCCGAAATTTTTAAGAAAACGAATACCTTTTACATTGGTGTCTTGTTCTGATAATTGACTAATGGTATCCCAGGACCCATCGGTACTGCCATCATCGATAAAAATAATTTCATAAGAAAAAGAATTGGATTGCATAACTTTTGCAATCCAATGGTATAATTCGTTAAGTGATTCCTGCTCATTAAGCAGTGGTATGACCACAGATATATTCATAAATTAATATAAGTCTTGTTTTTTTCTCATTGCTAGACCTGCAAAAAGGGAAATGATAAAACCAACAAACAAACTCCATATTAGAGCAAATGCTGATATAATATATGGCGAAGTGAATTTTTTGGCCATTTCTAAGCTTTGATTCATTTGTTCTTCTGACATATCAGGAAAACGTTCAATCATTTGTTCGCGCTGAGCTTCATTGATTTGATTCACAATGTCTGGTTCTATTACATTCATTAAAAGAATGGTCCAGATTACACTTATAATACCTCCAATAAGCGCAATACCAAGTCCAAGTTTTAGAGCTTCACTAAGTTGAAGAAATCCTCCATTGGTAGTTTTATATGCTTTGATCCCGTATACAATCACACCCAACATAATAGCTAGACCGATAACAGTATGTATCCAGTTTTGTTCTGTATATCCATCTGTAATATATATTACTACTCCCATTAATACTGAGAGGATCCCAAGGATTACTCCATAGTTTATAATAATTTTCTTAGTAGACGCTTTGTCATTCTCCATAATGTGAAATAGTTTTGGTTATCTATAAACCATAAGTACACAAAGATAGTAAATTGTTACAGGTATAGAATAATAATATATGGTATTGATGTATTTGAAAGCTTGAGTTATTCAATAAGATAAAGTAAAATTATGTTGGTATTTGCATAATAATGTTAATTCTGATAAGTAATAGTCGGTTATTTTTTAATAAATATCTCTTTTTTTCTGCATAATGGCTCCACCCATTAAAGCAATAAGAAAACCAAAGAGTAAATTAGAAACCAATGACATTGCCGATTTTACATAAGAAGAATTAATTGTTTTGATTGAAACTATGTTTTCATCAATTTCTTCTTGAGATATATCAGGATTATTGCTTATCATTTCTTTATATTGTACTTCAGCTATTTGGTTGATCATTTCGGGTTCTATTACATTCATTAGTAAAACAATCCAAATAATAAGTGTTAAGGCACCAATTATTGCAATACCAATACCTATTTTTATGGCTTTACTTAATTCTAAAAAACCTTTGTTTGCAGTTTTGTACGAATATATTCCATAAGTAATTACACATATGAGTATTGCTAAATCTATCCCTCCTTCTATTAGGTTTATGTTCATCATATTATCAGTTATATATAGAATTGAGTTGTATATAATTGATACGATTCCTAGAATTATTCCATAAGTTAAAATATATTTTTTACTGGAGATATTTACCTCTTCCATACCATTAAAAATGTTTTTTGGTTGATTAAAAACCATTAGTGTTCAAATATAATAAAATGTTACAGTTTGAATAAAGATAGCTTTTTATCGGTCAATTTCATGTTTTTGTCGTATATTTATTCAGTTATTACGGTTTTTCCGTAATTATAATAAGGTCTCAATAGGCGTAAAACATGGAGGTTCATGAGAAATGAATTTAAAATGTTAAATATTTGTTTTTAAATGTTTTATGGGTTTTTGAAGCTAAATAAAGTTAGGATATGACCTTTTTTGAGACTAAATATTCCAATTTAAAATTGTTAAATGAGTATTAACTAAACCGGGATTTATGAGAAAACTACTACTTTTTATATTTGTAACTTCTTTATTTGTTGTAGAATCTTGTTCCAAACATGAAGAATATACTGAAGTTTCATTGACAGAGAAAGAATATCTCGTGGAACAAACTCTTATTGAGTTTAATAATAGTGCGATTAAAACCGGAAAATATGATAGGTTAATTAATTCCATATCCCAAAAATCGACAACAGAGTCATTAAGTCAAGCTGAATTAGAAGTAATGCTCCAGGAGTTTCTTGGAGAACAGACTCAGGCATTCTTAAGTGTATACTATCAACTTGAAGCTTTGGGTATTACTGCTGAAGAGTTTTATAGTATTGCTCATCAATTCGAATACCTAAGATTAGATATATCCTCAAATGGAGAGAAAAAATCTGGTAATTGTTCAGGAGGACCAGCTAGCCTTCTTTCAGCCATTATAAATTGGTTTAGTGGTTGTGACAAAGCATAATGTTTTGATATTTTCTCAATAACTTTTAAATATTCGAGACACTAATTTAATTTCTTTATTTCGAAAAATATTTTGCATTTTAAAAAATAGTTGTAAATTTGCACCTCGAAATTAGAAAAGATTATAACGATGAGAAAAGATATTCACCCAGATAATTATAGATTAGTAGCTTTTAAAGACATGTCTAATGACGAAGTTTTTTTAACCAAGTCTACAGCAAATACCAAAGAAACTTTAGAAGTAGATGGTGTTGAGTATCCATTAGTAAAATTAGAAATTTCCAGAACTTCTCATCCATTTTATACCGGTAAGTCAAAACTTATCGATACTGCTGGACGTATTGACAAATTCAAAAACAAATACGCTAAATTCAAAAAGTAATTTAACGTTATGAGTCGTCCTAAAATAGGTTGACAATTTTACGATATTTAATTTAGTCCTGTGAAGCTAGCTTCACAGGATTTTTTGTTATGTATAAAATTAGGTGTTTTTAAATTAAGACTCCAATGTGGTCTTTTAT
>NZ_VLNR01000047.1 GCF_007489275.1 Aquimarina algiphila | reverse complement strand
TGGCACCTGGTTGTACCGATACTTTTGATATTACGGTTCCTACTTTTGTAGATCCAATACCTTCAGCGGCAGTTACTCCGGTATCTTGTTTTGGAGGCAATGATGGTAGTATTTTAATAAGTTTAGATCCATCAGCAGATGATGACACACCATATACGTATGAATTATTTGTTTATGATCCGTCCCCTATTGCTGCTGGAGCTTCAGTAGCTGGTCCTCAGGCGAGTCCACTATTTAATAATACGATTGCTCCGATTACTGCAGGTCAATATGAAGTTGTAGTAACTTCATCAAGAGGTTGTCCAGTGACATTAGAGCCGATAACGATATTAGGCCCTACGGCTGCATTAAATGTAGTTTCTGCACAAACAGCCTATGCATGTAATGCTACAAATGATGATGTTTTCCCATTGATTACCTTAACCATTAGTGGAGGTACGGCACCCTATGATGTTGCTTATACTGGTCCATCCTCTTCAGGATCAGAGACAGATGTTACAGATGCTGATCTGGTAGCTGCAGATGTTCAATATAATATAACGGCTCCTGTTGCTGGTACGTATAGTATTAGTGTAACGGATGAGAATAATTGTGTATTCACGACTTTTGATGTTATTGTTCCACCATTTGCGATCATGACAGATCCAACGATTACTAGAGATACGAGTGCTGTTAATAATGGCGTTATTTCCTGTACTAATCCAGAAACTGTGATTGTATCGATTACAGGAGGAACAGGGCCATTTACCTTTACAGCCCTAAGTGGAACAGGTATTTTACCTGCACCACCAATAGTTGTAGCTGCAGGAGCATTAGATGATGTAGGTACTCCTGAGATAGAAACCAGAGCAATATTTACTTTGCCAAGTGTTGGTAATTATGTATTCCAGATTTTAGATCAGACGACTACATGTACTATAGATACTGCTCCTTATCCTATTGCTCAATTTGATACGATCGATGCTGCAATAACGTTAGGCAATGATATTACATGTTTTAATACAACACCACCAGACGGATCAGTAAACTTAACAGTTACCAATTATACAGGTACTTATGATTATGTTGCTACTAATAGTAGTACTGTACCTGTTACTACGGTTTCAGGAGGTGGTAATACAGCTACAGATCCAGCTACCGGACTTGTTATTCCAGGATTGGCAGCAGGAGACATAACCGTAGTAGTAACTGCTACACAAACACCGTTCTGTGATGCTACGTCTAATGTTGTTGCTATTACACAACCTCCTGCTATTTTGGTGACAGCAAATCAAATTAGAGATGAGAGTTGTACTCCGGGTGATGATGCACTAATAGAAGTAGTTGCCAGAGGAGGTACGGGAACGTTAGAATATCAGTTAGAAGACGCTGGAGGAGGTATATTAGTTGCCTTTGGTAGTGATCCTAGATTTGGAGGTTTTGCTTTAGATGGGGGCGTTGCTCCTGTAGGAATAGACTATGTAGTAAGAGTCAGAGATGCTACAGGGTGCGAGCAGACAGATAGTATTAATATTCAACCACCAGTACCGCTTGGCCTTAATCCTATTACAGCAATCACATTAGATTGTGCAGATAGTGAAGATGGTGTTATTGTTGCTGTTGCTACAGGTGGTCAGGGAGTAGGTACATATTTCTTCTCTTTGACATTCCCAGACGGATCAGTGTCTGCTGCAGTAAATAATGGAACAAATACATTTCAATGGAGTGACTTAAAACCAGGAAACTATATTGTTACCGTTTCTGATAACTTGGCTTGTGAGGCAATTCAGAACCCAGTGGTTATAGATGCTCCACCTGCAGTTACTGTTGATGTAACTCCAACGGGAATAAGCTGTTTAACAGCTAATCCTAATAATATATTAGTTACCGGCGGCGGTGGAGTTCCAGGAGGATATACGTATGGTTATGTTTTTACTGATGCAACTACAGGTGTTGTTTCACCAATAGTATGGCAGCCAGGCGACACCTTTGCTGGATTACCAGAGGGGGATTATGATTTCTATGTTCGTGATGGGAACTTATGCGAATCTCCCGCTTCGACAAGAATCCAAGTTAGAAATCCTGACCCATTTGTGGTTACACTAGATACTAGTAATTTTAGTATTGTTTGTTTTAGTGAAGCAACAGGTTCTGTAGATGCTGTGACAACTGGAGGATTAGGTAGTTATGGATATCGAGTTAATGGTACAGATTATTTAGGCAACCCTGTAAATTTACCAGGACCTACTCCAACCGATACACAGACCACTAGTTTCTTTGGAGATTTATTAGCAGGAACATATACCTATACGGTGACAAGTGGTGATTGTGTTGATAAAGTACTACCTTTTGAAATAACTCAACCTTTGGAATTTCTGATTAATAATGATACAACTCCAATTTCGTGTAACGGAGAAACTGATGGTAGTATTCGTGTATTTGTTGAAGTAATTACTCCTCCCGGAACAACAGGAGGTACACCTCCATATTTTTTCTCATTATATAATAGTGCAGGAGATGCGGTATTTACGTTTATAGAGGATGATTCAGAACTTCCTTTAGGCGAACATACCTTTATAGATTTACCAGCAGACACATATCGAGTAGAAGTAGAAGACAATAATGGTTGTCCTAAAGAAATATTAGATATTATCATTGTTGAACCTGATCCTATTTTGGCAACGGTTGACTCAACTACTCCCGAGGAGTGTGTCGGGGATATGAATGGTACAGCTACCATTTCGATTACTGGAGGTTTGCCACCAGTCGACCCAGCAGATCCAAGTTATTTCTGGAGTATTGACGGAGTTACCTATTTACCTGTTGCTGATCCGACCGCTTTGCTTATTGATAATTTACCGGGAGGTACAACTACAGTATTTATTAGAGATTCTAGAAATAATCCAGATTGTCAGGGTGCTTTTAATATTGAGATTGAACCAGGAGTTAATCTTGATGCAACACTAGAACCAAGATTGGTATGCCCTATCTTTGATTATACAGACCCTATGAATCCTGTAATTACTAATGAGGAGCAGTATTTTATAGATTTTAATATTATTGTTGAATCTGAAGGCTTAGATATTATTTATACATTAAATGGCATCAATGGCACTCCTAACCCTCCTAGTAATACCAATTTAACAGGAACTTTTGAAGTAGCTCCTGGAGAGTATGAAGGTATTATGGAGTCAAGTCTATGTGTGCGTACCATAGGCACTATAGAGATTATAGAGTATATACCACTGGCTATACCCTTTGCAGAGATGACTAATAATCCAAAGGATCCTAATGAATATAGAATTTTGGCATCTGGAGGAAGACAATTTGAAAACGATCCATTCTATGCATTTTCTTTTACAATTTTAGAAGAAGGGGTGACATTAAGTGAATTAGAACCTTCAGACTTTACAGAGTTAGATGGAAATATCTTTGCAATACGGGAGACTGCAGATTATGTTTTACGAGTTGTAGACGCAGATGGTTGTGAGGTGCTTGTAGTGCAGAATTTGACATATATCAATATTCGTATTCCTAACTATTTTACTCCGGATGACCCCAATAGTAGTATAGAGGAACGTTTTTGGTATCCGAGACAAATTACCCCTAATACAGACGACCCTTTCTTCTTTGAAAATATAGAAGTAACTATCTTTGATAGATTTGGTCGTGTGTTGGCTGAGTTTAAAGGTGACCAAAAAGGCTGGACAGGACAGTATCAAGGCAAGCAACTTCCTTCAGGAGATTATTGGTATACCATTATCTTAAATGACGTAGATAATAGGGAGTTTACAGGCCATTTTACATTATATAGGTAGATATAATATTTTAAAAATAAAAAGTAGTCCCGCTCAAAAATTGAGCGGGACTTTTTTGATTATATCATATAAACCAATCTCTTCTTTTTATTAAAAATGTATTTTTTTGACATAATTTTCTTATATCGAACTAAGCTTGTATTTATCAGAAAACAAAGTGTAAAACCTAATCAATTTGGTAGAAAAAATTAACTAATTTTTGTGACCTGCTTTAGGGATTTACATAGTGTTTTTATCCTATATTTATTGGTAATAAACCATAATTAATATTAACCAATTTAATCAAACACACAAATGAAAAAACCTTTACATTTTAAAGGAGTCATATGGGCTGCCTTTATTTTTTTCTGTATTCAATCTTTCTCCCAAGTACCTTTTTCACCGGTTCAAAATAGCACAATAACGATAAACGGAGAATTAAAAACGATAGGAAACACTATTGTTGGTCTTAACCAAGTATTAGACGGTGTTATATATACACCAAGTGATAATTACAACGGAAATACATCAAACAATCAGAAAATATTTGATTATATCGATGTTGATAATGATCAAAGTACTTTTAGCTCCAGTAGTGCAGTATTTACTAGCAGTGGGTCTTGTGCAAAAGTTGCTTATGCTGGTCTGTATTGGGCAGCTACTTATTTTGTAGATCGAAGTGCTACTAATAGTGACAATGTATTATATGATAACTTGCCTTTCCCTGATAATAGGCCTGATTTTAGAACATTAAAATTTAAGCCGCCAGGAGTTGTTGATTATATTGATATCCCATCTGCCGATACACAGGTAATCTTTGATGGATATCGTAATACTCCTACCAACCCTAGTAATACAGCAGTATTTGATATTCCATATGTATGTTATACCGATGTAACTAATATTATAAAAGATTTACCTACACCAGACGGGACCTATACAGTTGCTAATATAAGGGCCTCAACTGGTTTTTCTGGTTTTAATACTAATGGTATATCAGGAGGATGGGTTTTGGTAATTGCATATGAAGATAATTCATTATCCAAAAAATACATAAGTAGTCAGCAAGGATATATTAATAATCAACCTTGTAGTATAGTAGACCCTGGATGCTTAAAAAGCTTTACATATAGTGGTTTTCAGACAGCACCTGCTCCAAGTCCCGTACGTGCAAGATATGCAGTTGCAACTTTAGAAGGAGATAGACCGTTTGCCGGAGATATATTTCAAATAGAAAGACCAGATTTGATAAGACAAGATATATTTACTGCTCCTGCAAATCCAAATGGAAACTTTTTTGATAGCTCAATATCTGTGGATGGTAGTTATGTAACCAATCGAACTCCTAGTTCTGAGAATACTTTAGGCTTTGACCTTGATATTTTTGATATTCCCAACCCAAATAATACTGTTATAGGCAATAATCAAACCTCTTCAACTTTTTTTACTTCATCGGCCGGAGATGGATATAGTATATTTTTTAATTCTATCCAGGTAGAAGTTATAGAACCAGAACTTATAGTAACCGAACGCGTATTGGATGCTAATGGAATTGATATCACAGGGGAATCTGTAAATTTTGCAGATCAGTTATTTTATGAGTTAATGATAGAAAATAGAGGTAATGAAGATATTACTGCAACTACAGTTCGAGATGTACTTCCTGATAATGTCGATTTTACAATAGGTAGCATTACTACGAGCAACCCGGGTATTGTTGCTACTTTTAACGGAACGAGTCGAGAAATCAATATTACAGTTGCTGATAACCTTTTAGTTCAAAATGGAGGAGTTCATACAGTTCGTTTTGGAGTGCAGGTTGTCCCTACATGTGCAGATTTAAGAGATGCATGCTCTAATGAAATTAACAACTTAGCTACATACACATATACAGGTATTGATTCTGGTGTTACAAATATAGGAGAAAGTATTTTGGATCAAGATGCTTGCGGATTTGATATTAGTAGTTCTGTTAATACTTTGATTAATGAAGGTGTTTGCTTTACAGATAGCGAAGTAGCTTTTATTTGCACTGGCTCCTTAGACCTTATAGCTGATAATGGTTTTGCCAATTATACCTGGACCTATGAAGAAGATCCATCAGTTGTGTTTCCAAATACTCAAACTATTACAGTAACCCTTCCGGGAACGTATACTGTTTTGAAAACTGGAGCTCCAGGTTGTCAGGATGCTCAACAAATTTTTGTTGTAGATGGTTTTACTACTGTTATCAACCCAGTGGTAGGTTTAATATCTAGTTTGGGATCTAACCCTATTGTTAATGGTAACATACGAACTTGCCCTATTACAGGTGACCCATTACCTGAGATAGTTTTATGCGGTGCAGGTACTACGCTTAATGTCCCAATAAATTTCCCAGCTGGTACAACAGTGATTTGGGAACGATTAGATCCAGCTGCATGTCCTTCTGTAACGAGAGACCCTAATTGTCCTACACCAGTTGTTGACTTTGGGGCTTGTGAAGGAGATTGGATACAGGTAAGTACAGATATTGGCAATTATACAGTAGAGCAAGCTGGTGAATATAGAATTAGAGCTACTTTTGATAGTGGATGTATGCTTCCATTTTATTTTAATGTATTTCAAAATAATTTTGATATTGATCTTGTTGTAGTTCAGGAAATAGCATGTGGTAATCCAGGAATCATAAGAGTACAAAATTCTTCAAATCAGTACGAATATCAATTAGTTCCTGGAAGCGGAGTTGCTTTACCATATCAGGCTTCACCAGAATTTACAGGATTAACTGAAGCAGGAACGTACACCGTAAATGCACGCAAAGCAGGAGGTTTACCAACATTATGTGTTTTCCAGACAAGTATAGTTTTAGAAGAGGCAGATGAGCTCATAGTCGATATTACTGTTACACAACCAACAAGCCATCAGGATTTGGGTGAAATTGCAATAAACACCATAGGAGGAGTACCACCGTATAGCTATTCTATAAATAATGCTTCGCCCGTGTCAACTAATGTTTTTACAAATTTGATTCCAGGTAATTATTCTGTTATTGTAGGAGACAGTAATGGTTGTGAAGTGACACAAGAGGTCACTATTGAAGCAATAGAAGAGGTGCCTCTTTTAGAATATGCAGATGAAATTCTTTTTTGTGCAATTACGGGACAAAGTTATCCTGTTATTTCTATAGAAGATCAAAATGGAGAAGCATTAGAAGTTTCATTTAATGAAGGAGCGTCTATTGTTTGGCAGAAACTAGATGATATTTCATGTGCCATTACGCTAGAGAATGATTGCCCTACAACAGATTCTAGTTGTAGCTCTGGTTGGTTTGATATCAATACTGGAGGAAAATTCAATGTTAAAGAAGAAGGAGAGTATCGTATTGTGATCACATTTGCAAATAGAACAACAAACAATACAGAAATCTACTATTTTAAAGCAGAAAATAACCTGCCCAATATGGCAGATAGTTTTATGATGTATCCTAATCCATCAGAAGATATAGTAAATGTAAATGCTGATGTCAAAAACATAAGAGTTTTTGATGTGATGGGTAAGCTTGTTTTAGAAACTACTCAGAATTCATACAGTATTTCTGATCTTCGCAATGGAATCTATTTTGCAAAGATTGAAACCAAAGACAATAAAGAAGTTATTGTTAGAGTGGTTAAAAAATAAAATCAATCATATTAAAAACGAGAAGAGCACCTTTTTTTGGTGCTCTTTTTAATTTTTGGTGGAAACTACTTTACAAAATCATTTATATCAATTTAAGAAGTGCTTCATTCTTGAAAAACATTGTTTTTATACCAAATCAAAAAATATAACTTCAACAAGGTTTGCTTATATATCTTTAAACTGCTCTTATACAATACTAGCCACTACATTGATAGATCTTCAATTAACCATTTATTATATAGATTAGCATATTCATTTTAAACAGATGTTTCGAAAGATGTTATTTTTATAAAAAAATGCATTATGAAATTATCCTTTTTTAAAATGCTGCGTATTACATTATGTTTTTTCATCTATTGTAATTTGGCATTAGGACAAAATCCAATTGTAACTCATATATACACTGCAGACCCTACTGCCCGTGTTTTTGATGGAAGACTTTATGTATACCCTTCTCATGATGTTGATGTTTGTAATGAATTGCAAGGTTCTAATGGGTTTTGTATGCCAGACTATCATATGTTTTCTACAGAAGATATGGTAAATTGGAAAGACCATGGAGTGATTATGGATCAAAATGAAGTGCCTTGGGGAGCAAAAGATCAATATGGGATGTGGGCTCCTGATTGTATTTATAAAGATGGCACGTATTACTACTACTATCCAGGTGTCCCGGCAGATAAAAGTGCGTTTAGACGAATAGGAGTAGCGACTTCTAAAAACCCTACAGGTCCTTTTAAACAAGTAGACCATTATATTAAGGGTATACAGGGGATTGACCCGGGGTTGTTTATTGATGATGACGGCAAGGCGTATTTGTACTATGGAGGAGGTAATGGTAAAGGTGCTCTTAAAGTAGTAGAACTTAAAGATAACATGGTTGAAATTAAAGGCCAACCAAAAGATGTAGAAGGTATTATATATGAAGGATATAGAGAAGCTTCTTTTCTATTTAAACGTAATGATACTTATTATTTTACATACGCTAGAATCGGTAAAAATAATTACCAAATAGAGTATGCAACCGCTGATAATCCTATGGGACCTTTTGAATATAAAGGGATTGCTATGGAGAATATTGGAAATGGCACAAATCATCATTCTTTTGTAGAGTATAAAGGCGAGTGGTATCTGTTTTATCATGATTGGTCGGTTAGTGGTAATAATCGATTACGTTCTATGTGCGCGGATAAGATGGAATTTAACGAAGATGGAACTATAATTCCGGTAAAACCAACATTGCGAGGTATAGGAACTCCTAAAGCAGGAGATATTATCCAGATAGACAGGCATAGTGGTATCGAAAAAGCAAAAGTTAGTAGCGTTGAAGGAAATCAACCGCGGGGATTTCAACTTCATTATATAGAAAATAATGCATGGGTAAAATTTAATAGAGTTAATTTTGGTGATGGAACCTTACAAGAACTAAAAGTACGTGCTGCCAGTGGTAGTGATGGTGGTACCCTAGAGCTTAGAACAGGTATTCAAGACGGTCCGTTGCTTGCTACGGTGACCATAGAAAACACGGGTAGTTGGAAAACATGGAAAACATTTGCTGCCAAGTTTACCGGAACAACCAAGGGTATTAAAGATATTGTTTGTGTTTTTAAAGGAAAAGACCCTTATCTCTTTAATGTAAATTGGATCAAGTTCTCAGCCAAGGATGTACCAGAAAGTGATAAAATATTAGCCTATGAGACAGAAGAAGCACCAGCACCATCAGTAAAAAATAAGCTTTCAGCCGAAGATTTGGCAAAAGTTCCTAAAAAGCGTGGAGAAGGAATTACTAAAATTGGGGATATCATTCAGATTGATGAGCATAATGGTATAGAAAAAGCACGAATAAGCCCAACACAAAAACCACAACCAAAAGGATTTCAAGTTGGACATATTAACGATAAAGGGTGGATTAAATATGATCGTGTAGATTTTGGAAAAGGTAACTTAAAGGATTTTAAAGCCATGGTATCAGCAGGAGAACGCGGAGGAACTCTAGAGCTACGTCTAGATACTAAAGACGGTCCTATTTTGGCTTCTATAGATATTCAAAACACCGGAGGTTGGAATAAATGGAAATTAATGAGTGTTCCATTTAGTAAGCAAACCAAAGGAGTAAAGAATATTGTTTGCACATTCAAAGGAGATGGTGCTAATTTATATAATGTAAATTGGATTCGGATCACCTC
The DNA here is from genome assembly GCF_007489275.1 of Aquimarina algiphila. GTDB lineage: Bacteria > Bacteroidota > Bacteroidia > Flavobacteriales > Flavobacteriaceae > Aquimarina > Aquimarina algiphila. The sequence goes on along the minus strand of NZ_VLNR01000047.1, from coordinate 46,502 downwards.
AAGTTCAGTACCTAATAGTCTTAAAGAACACCCATTAGAAAAAGGATATACTATTGTTGATAGTCCACAAAAAAAACCAAAGAATATTGCAGTTTCCAATACAAAAGAAAACTCGATTGTTAAAGCTGGTGACATTATTCAAATTGATAAACATAGTGGTATTGATAATGCACGTATTACCCCAACAGAAGGAGATCAACCTCCTGGAAACCAAGTAGGATATATTAATGATGGTGGGTGGCTAAAGTATGAAGGTGTTGATTTCGGAAAAGGAAAATTAAAAACCATGAAAGCTATGGTGAGTAGTGCAGCATCTCAAGAAGGAATATTAGAAATACGTATAGACTCTCTGACAGGTCCAGTATTAACAAGTATTAAAATACCAAATACAGGTGGATGGAAAAGTTGGAAAGTAGTTTCTGCTCCAATAACAGGAAAAACTAAAGGAATAAAAGATATATATTGTCTTTTTAAAGGAAATGGTAAAAACTTATATAACCTTAATTGGCTTCGTTTCTCTAGTGATCATGTTTCTTCTAGTAAAAAGCCACATCCTTTAGAAAAAGTAAAGAGTGTTAATACATCAACGCCTTCTGGAAATATAGAAACCCCTAAAGATCGAGCAAGACGTTTAAGAGATATTGCTAAAGGTAAAAAAATAGGTGTGCCATTAGGGCAAATTGTAGCCATAAAATCTGGTGTAGGAAAGTATCTTTCTGTTCAAGGAGAAAATATAACAGCATCTGCAGATACCGTGGGAGAGCAAGAACGTTTTGCAATATTGAGTGTCAGAGAGAATATAGTAGCTATCAAATCAATGGCTACAAACAAACTTTTTTCTGCACGATTAAATCAAGATGGGATTCCTGTTATTGCATCTCATAAAGGAGAACCTAAAGATTGGGAGAAATTTACTTGGCAAAAGATAGGAGACATACAGTTTACATTAAAAGCTAATAATAGCGATCTGGTACAAGTAAATGACAATAATCAAAATAGTCTTACGGCGGGTAAAGGATCGAAGTTAAGTATAAAAGCCATTTTGGCTTTCGAAATTATAAAGTAATTCAATATAGTTTTTTAACGTGAATTCAATGTTAGAAAACTATATTAATTCGAGTGATCCGACAAAGGAAGATTGTATCGAGAATAGTTGTTTTCGACTCAAAAAGCCTAATTTCGATACAGTTTTTCTTCTGTCACCTCGAGCGGAGTCGAGAGGTTACTTCGAAAAACCATTCAATTTGACGGATTTTTTAAGACAATTCTTTTTATAAAGAAACAATATACAACCCAAAAACAGCTACTATAAAGTAACAAGTGATAGTTAAAGCTCCAGCGTAGTCTTTTGCTACCCTTTGTCCAAAAAGAAGCATTAAAAGCGTTATGCAGGCTAAAAACATAGCCAAAAGAGCAAAACAATTCTCGTTATCAGCAACGAGATAATAAATTCCTATAATACAACAAAGTGCAGTCACAACTTCAATAACTAAAACAACAGATAATAGAAGAGGAACCATATTGCCCATAAATGTTTTTGCAAAATGTTCTTTTAACCAACCTAAATTTCCTTTCCAATCCAGAATTTTATCCACTCCAGATTGTAAAAAAGTGATCAATAGAAATAATAAAATAGTTATAGCAACAATATTCGAAACAAAATTATCCATGTTTAATACTTTACATTATTTGTGTTAGCTAGCTTTTTTGTGAAGCAATCGAGTAAGTTTTATAGAGAGGTCTGTGAGAATAATTTTTGCATTCCCATTTCGCTCTATATGATATGCAGCATCCTGTAACTCATTACAGATATCCATTATATTTGATCCATGTATAAAAGGAGCAAAATTCTTTAATTTAAAACCGCTGGTATTGGGTTCTAAGAATACAAGATCTTCTGCACCATAATTTAAAAGCATAGCTTGCCTAAAAAAATCAATACAATACTTCAGAAATTTCTTTTGTGTTTCTCTTCCGGTTCCTGCGATAGACTCACTCCAAGTGATGAGGTCATTAACTGCAGATTTGTTTCCTTTGGCTTTAAAAGCAGTACGAACCCATTGTATAAACCACTCTTCAAACTGATCATCTCCACCATCGTGATGTAGTAGATGTAATGCTTTACTATAGTCTCCATTAGCTTGGTGTGCGATTTTTAGAGCATCACTATCAGAGATATTTTCATTTTCCAGAAGAGCATCTTTGATCACTTGTTCTCCCAAAGGAGGAAAGTGTACTACCTGACATCTTGATCGAATGGTCTGTATCAGTTGTTCTTCATCTTCGGTAATGAGAATAAATATTGTTTTTTCTGGAGGCTCCTCTATTAATTTAAGGAGTTTATTAGAAGCAGCAATGTTCATTTTATCCGCCATCCAGATAAGCATAATCTTATATCCTCCTTCGTAGCTTTTTAGCGAAAGTTTCTTTACAACTTCCAAAGCTTCATCAACACCTATTTGCCCTTGCTTTTTTTCTATTCCCAAAGAAAGATACCAATCAAAAATACTTCCATAAGGATTCTCGTTTACAAAACTTCTCCATTCTTCGGCAAAATGATCTGATACGGGGTGCTTTTTTACCTTATCATTTACAGCTACTGGATATACAAAATGAAGATCTGGGTGTGCAAGATGATCAAATTTTATATTACATGCAGGGTTACCCTCTGTATTTTCTCCATTCTGATTTTGACATAATACATATTGTGCATATGCAATAGCCATGGGTAGAGTGCCACTACCATTAGGGCCTACAAAAAGTTGTGCATGAGGAATCCTGCTGCGATCAGCACTTGTAGTCAAATAGCTTTTGACATGTTTTAATCCTAATATTTTAGAGAAAAGCATAGGCAAATATAGTGGATAAGAAAAAAAGAAGTACGATTTGACAAGTATGAATTCAAAATTAGAACATGTTTAAAAAGAATGTAAACTGAAAATAAGTAGTTTGAGGTTTTAACAAAGTTTCAAATGCTGGAAATATTAAGATATCTTCAGCATTTGAAATAAAATAACTATTCTCAACATTGTAGTTTTTCAATAAGTAGAGTTTTCAAATCTGCTTTAAGTTTAATAGCCAAAAACAATACGATTTTTTTATTTAAAAAGCCCTTTTTGTAAAAAAATGATAAAAGTGAAAGTTTGTATTCGGTTTAGCGTAATTTTTCTGTTAGATTTTGATGTTTTTAACGAAATAGAATTATTTTCGTTTGCTTAATACCAATCCAGTAAGATGAAGACAATCAACGATTTTAATTTTGAAGATAAAAAAGCATTAATTCGAGTAGATTTTAATGTACCCCTTAATGAAAAATTTGAAGTAACAGACGATACAAGGATTCAAGCAGCAAAACCTACAATAATTAAAGTATTGGAAGATGGTGGTAGCGCAATTCTTATGTCTCATCTGGGGAGACCTAAAGGAGTACAAGACGAATTTTCTTTGCGACATATCGTAGATGAGGTAGCAGATGTTTTAGGGGTTCAGGTTAAGTACGTAGCGAATTGTGTTGGACAAGAAGCAGAGGATGCAGTTTCTGCACTAAACTCTGGAGAAGTATTATTGCTAGAAAATTTAAGATTTCATCCAAACGAAACACAAGGAGATGTTGGTTTTGCAGAACAATTATCTAAGTTGGGCGATATTTATGTTAATGATGCGTTTGGGACTGCTCATAGAGCACATGCGTCAACTACTATCGTAGCACAGTTTTTTCCAGAAAACAAATGCTTTGGTAGCTTATTGGCAAAAGAGATAGAAAGTATTGATAAAGTGTTAAGAAGTGGAGAAAAACCGGTAACTGCTGTTCTAGGAGGTTCAAAAGTATCTTCAAAGATTACAATTATCGAAAATATCCTGGATAAAGTAGATCACCTTATCGTTGGCGGTGGAATGACATATACATTTATTAAAGCAAAAGGAGGGCAAATAGGAGATTCTATATGTGAGGATGACAAGCAAGAGCTTGCTCTAGAAATTCTAAAAAAAGCAAAAGAAAAAGGAGTTCAGGTTCATTTACCTGTAGATGTATTAGGAGCAGATGCCTTTGACAACAATGCAAATACTGCAGTAATGGATGTGGATATGATACCTAACGGATGGCAAGGGCTTGATGCAGGTCCAGAAACGATGAAGAATTTTCATGAGGTAATATTACAATCGAAAACTATTTTATGGAATGGACCATTAGGTGTTTTTGAGATGGAAAATTTTGCCAAGGGAACAATTGCCTTAGGACATTCTATAGCAGAAGCTACAGAAAAAGGAGCATTCTCTCTTGTAGGAGGTGGTGATTCTGTTGCTGCTGTAAAACAGTTTGGTTTTGGCGATAAAGTAAGCTATGTTTCTACAGGAGGAGGAGCAATGTTAGAAAGTTTAGAAGGAAAAACATTGCCAGGAATAGCTGCAATAGAAAAATAAGAAAAACCCACTAAACGTGTAAGAAAACACTTATTTTTTGAAAAAATTATGAAAAACCGGACATTTTAACCGGTTTTTTTGTGTTTTTAACGCTCTGATTTTTTGCGGTTTAGAAAAAAAATACGATTTTCGCTGCAGTAATTGTTGATAACATGTTAATTAATGTTTATTATAGTCATTAATTAAGATGAGTAACAATATTGATAGCCCCAAAATTTCTAAGAACTATAAACTTTAAACAATTTCAATAAACGAATTTGTAAAATGAACAACTATCGCACATTATTTCTTTCTTTTCTATTGGTTTCAGTTTCAATATTTGGACAAGAAACACCACCTCAGGAACAGTCAAAATCTGAAAACGCTAAGGAGATTTTGCTGAAAGAAAATCTGACTTTGAAACAAGATACAATTAGAGTGGTAGATACCACCAAAGTGATCAAAACGAGTGGAGAGATGCAAATAACTACCCTAACATCGACCAGTGCAAAGGATAGTGTAATCTACGCAGCGAAGGATCACCCCAAAATGTCAGAGTTGGATTCTATCTGGAAACAAGAATTGTATAACTCAAGTCTTTTTGATACTATTTATAAATCAGTTACAGAGTTAGCATATGAGCCAGTAGAATATGTAGACCTGCCTACAGATACATTAAAAGCGAGATTGGCAGAATTAAATGCCAGGACCCCTTTTAATGTAGAATATAATCCTTCTTTAGAAAGTGTAATTAAAAGATATTTAAAAAACCGTCATGAGCATTTAGGACGTTTAATGGCCTTGAGCGAATTTTATTTTCCTCTTTTTGAACAGGAATTAGACAATCAAAATATTCCATTAGAAATAAAATACCTGGCTATTGTAGAATCGGCTTTAAAACCAAGAGCAAAATCGAGAGTTGGAGCAACAGGTTTATGGCAATTTATGTTTGGTACAGGTAAAATGTTTGGTTTAGAAGTTAGCTCTTATGTAGATGAACGTATGGACCCTATTATGTCGACCAAAGCTGCATGTAAATATCTTGCTAATCTATATAAAGTTTTTGGAGATTGGGATCTTGCTTTAGCATCATATAACTCTGGACCAGGTAATGTTACCAAAGCAATTAGACGTAGTGGAGGATATAAAAATTACTGGAATATTAGACATAACCTTCCTAGAGAGACCGCAGGTTACCTACCGGCCTTTTTAGCTACCATGTATATTTTTGAATATGCAGACAAACACGGTTTTAAACCAAGAAAACCAGAAGTAACCTATTTTGAAACCGATACAATTAAAGTAAAACATATGATTACCCTGGATCAGGTTTCTGAATATGTAAATATTGATATCGAAGAATTACAGTTTTTAAACCCTTCATATAAGTTAGATATTATCCCGTATATCAAAGATGAAGATTATGTATTACGTTTACCTTTGGATAAAATAGGCCCTTTTGTATCTAATGAAGATCAAATCTATGCATTAGCCAAAGCTGACTTTGATAAACGTGAAAAACCGCTTCCAAAATACTCTGAAGCTAGTGATAGAATTCGATACAGAGTTCGTAGTGGTGATTATTTAGGAAAAATCGCAAGGAGATACGGAGTTAGAGTAAGCCAGTTAAAAAAATGGAATGGTTTACGTAGCAATAATCTAAGAATTGGTCAACGTCTTACCGTTTACCCTCGAAGACCAGTTGTAAGTCGAACCAAAACAACAACTTCTAAGACTACAGCAAAGGCAGTAAGCAGCAGTTCAGAATCCTATACAGTAAAGACTGGAGACACCTTATGGAGTATTTCACAAAAATTTAAAGGTATTTCTGTAGAAAATCTTAAAAATTGGAACGATATTAGCGGTAGTGGTATAAAACCAGGTATGACATTGAAACTTTCGAAATCATAACCGCAAATATCATCACTTTATGAGGAAATTATCGCTTGCAATTATTTGCCTGCTTTGTATCATTAGTTGTACAGAGACCAAAAAAGACAAAAAAACAAAGAATCAGGGAGCCATGGCTCACTCTGTAGGAAAAATAAATGAACTCTCTGTTGTTATTGAGAATGATTTATGGAAAAGTAATGTTGGGGATACAATACGTAAATATTTGGGTGCAGAAGTACCTGGATTACCTCAACAGGAACCTTTGTTTTCGATGAGACAAATGCCAATGGCTGCATTTTCTGGTTTAGCAAGAAAAAATCGTACCTTTTTATGGATCAAAAAAGGAAAAGAAGAAGAAAGAAAGTACGGAGTATTGAACAATAAATTTGCAACTCCTCAACTGGGTGTTGTGATTTCTGGTTCGAGTGATGCTGATATTATTTCATTGATTAGAGAACATCAAGAAACGATCGTTTCAAGATTTAAATCCACAGAAACTCTAGAAAAACAGAGTAGAATACAGAAATCACTTGAGAAAATCCCTCAATTAAAGGAAAAACTAGGAATTACACTTAAGATTCCTACAGCTTATCGTATTGCAATAGAAGAAGAAGATTTTTTCTGGATACGTAAAGATTTGACTAATGGAAGTATGAATTTAATGCTATACGAACTTCCATTAGGAATTGTAACTAAAGATTCAAACACCGTTTCTAGTATTATAAAAATGAGAGATTCTATAGGCGCCATAAAAATACCAACTTCAGAGGTGGGTCATTTTATTACGGAAGAAGCATATGCTCCATATTTATATGAGACAACCCTGGATGGTAGATTCACTTTTGAAACCAAAGGAACATGGGAGATTAAGGATAGGTTTATGGCGGGCCCATTTGTTAATTATGCAATAGAAGATAAAGTAAATAATAGATTAGTAGTATTAGAAGGCTTCGTATTTGCTCCTTCAATCAATAAAAGAGACAATATGTTTGAGTTGGAGGCTATAATGAAATCTATAAAGTTTGAGTAAACCCTTAAAGTATCTTGTTTGAATTTAGAATGCCGGATACATCATATATGTTGTCAAAATTTGTGACTGTTTATTTCAACAAAACAGATTGTGTTGTTAAGATTATATTGGATCGGTTGGTTTAAAGGATAATTGATACTTATTGGGTAATAAGTACCGTTTATTTCACACAATCATCATTATGAAGAGACAGTTGTTTACCGTAATCTCTTTCTTGTTTGTAGTATCATTGTCAGCACAAGAAACCCTTCAGATTTCTCCAGAAGAAGCTAACGCACAATACTTTGATATTCCAAGAGAAACGGTATACGTTCACCTTAATAAAAGCACATATCTTCATGGAGAAGAAATATGGTTTAAAGAATATACATATGATCGAAAAAATAACCTTCCGTCACGATTTACAACAAACCTAAATGTAGAACTCTTTGACGATAAAGGAAACGAAGTATATAGCGGTTTGTTTTTGGGATATTATGGCAGTACACAAGGAAATATAAAAATAGATTCTACCTGGGCAAGCGGAAACTATTACTTAAGAGCTTCTACAAATTGGATGAATAATTTTATAGAGGATGACTCTTATGTTCAAAAAATAAGTATTGTAAATAAGTCTATAAATGAAACCACAAATCAGCAAGAAGAAGGATATGATTTTCAATTACTACCAGAAGGGGGGTATATGGTTTCTGATACAGAAAATACTATAGGCTTCAAATTGATTAATAATCGAGGGTATGGAGTTTCTTTTGATAATGGTAGTATACTTGATGACCAAGGTATTGTTGTTGGATCTTTTAAATCTAATCAATTTGGTATCGGTAAATTTAAGTTTAAACCACGCTCTGGTATAAAATATACTGCTGTTTTAGTATTAGATAATAAAAGTGAAATAAAAGTACCTTTCCCTCAAGCAGAGAGTAAAGGGATAGCAATACGTATTAATAATCTTTATGAAGATAATGTAATCATAGAATTTAATACAAATGCAAATACGGTAGATGCATTAAAAGATAACAATTATTATTTATTGATTCATAAGAACAATGCTTCAAAAAGGATAGCAATCAACTTCTCTCCTGGTCAAATAAGCAAAGCCATATCTATACAAAGAGAAGAATTATATTCTGGAGTGAATACAATTACACTATTCAAAGATAATACTCCTATTTTAGAGCGTTTACTTTTTAATCGTATAGAAGAAACGTATACAGATATAGAAGTGACGTACCTTAAAACGATCAATGATTCTCTTTTACTTAATGTAAAAGCCCCTCAAAGAGATAATATCGTATATAATCTGAGTGTTTCTGTATTGCCGGGAGGAACAAAATCATATACGCATCAGGATAATATACACTCAGCCATGCTGCTTAATCCATACATTAAAGGATTTGTTGAAAACCCAAAATATTATTTTCCTAATAAGAGTACCAGGAGAAAAGCATATGATTTGGATTTGTTATTGATTACCCAGGGGTGGAGCAGGTATAATTGGAATACGATTTTTAATCAAAAGCCAAAGAAAATGTATGATTTTAATAATGGCTTGACATTAAAAGGAAAACTTCAGAACACAAAGAATAAAGATATCAAACAAGTATATCTATATCCAACCAAAAAAAATACTTCCAGATTAATTGATGTTGACAGCGAAGGATCATTTACAATTAAAAACTTTTATCCTGAGAAGGGTGAAGTGATTAGTATTTCTGCAGTAAAATCTAATGGCAAATTTGTAAAGGAAGGAACATATATTCAAATACAATCTAATCGATTAAAAAAACCACTGGTTTTAACTGCTTCTAATATAAATATAAACGAAAGAGGAGCATTAGATGTTTTGATTCCAGAATATTTTTTTGATGATGCAGAATTATTAGATGAGGTAATTATACAAGGGAGAAAAAGGCAAGAAGAAGTTGATTTTGATTTCTTAAAAGGAAAACCCATACAAATTAGTGAAAAAGAAAGGGATATTTTCATCAACATAACAGATTATTTAACTCAGGTTGTGGGAATAAGGTTAAATCTTAATACGGATACAAGAACAACCTCGGGATTACCACCAGATGAGTTTTCAGGAATTCCTTCAAATCCAAATGCACCTGTAGTGTATGTAGATGATATACAACTTATAGACATTAGTGTTTTACTTAGTATTCGTACCAGAGATGTAGAAAATGTATATTACGATAGATTTGGTTCAGGAATAGGAGGAGGTGTTGGCGGTAACGGTGTGATTAGAATTTATAGCAAAAAAACATTTTCAAATACGAACTCTGTATCAAGTGGACTAGCAACAAAACTTTCTGAGTATACTACTAAAAAAGGATTTCAACCGATTAAAGAGTTTTACAACCCCATCTATACCAGTTATCAGGATCCCTTTTTTAGAGATTTTGGTACAATTCATTGGCAACCGTATATAAATTTCGACTCAAAAGGAGTTGCTACGCTTAAAATACCAGATACATTTACAAAAAACATTAGACTTTTTATTGAAGGAATGGGTACCGATGGAAGTTTGATTTCCAAAATGGAAATGATAGAACTAGAATAAATTTGGCCTCTATCCTGATGCAAATTAAGTGCTTATAAGGAGTAAGGTTAAGAATTTAATTCACCTTTGAATTCTTTGTGGTTTATAATATATTTAGCGATGCTAAAAAATGATTTTTATGAGTGTTGTTTCTTTTGTTGCTAAACAAATCCCTATTTCAGAAAAACAAATTGCCAAAACCATTTCTCTTTTAGATGATGGAGCTACCATTCCCTTCATTTCCAGATATCGTAAGGAAATGACAGGTGATTTGGATGAAGTAGCTATTGGCGAAATAGTAAAATATAAAACGGCTTTTGAAGTACTTCAAAAAAGAAAAGAAAGTGTTCTTACCGCAATTCGGGAACAAGAAGCTTTAACTCCAGAATTAGAGAAGAGAATTCTATTGGCAGATACACTTACTCAAGTAGAAGATCTGTATTTACCGTATAAGAAAAAAAGAAAAACTAAGGCTTCTGTTGCCAAAGAACAAGGTTTAGAACCGTTAGCAAAGATTGTTATAGAACAGAAAGAAGAAGAAATTCTTTTTGTAGCATCACAATACTTAAACGATGAAATTTCTACAGAAGAATTGGCACTACAGGGAGCTAGAGATATTATTGCAGAATGGATTAATGAAGACGAAAAAATTCGAAATAGATTACGAAGATTATACCAACGTAAAGCGACCATAGCTTCTACCGTGATCAAGGCAAAAAAAGACGAAGAAGAAGCTCAGAAATATCAACAGTATTTTGATTGGGAGGAACCACTTCATAAATGTCCGTCACATCGATTATTAGCAATTCTAAGGGCTGAAAACGAAAAAATTGTAAGAGTAAAAATTACCGTTCCCGAAAATGATGCATTGGATATTATAGATGATGTGATGATTAGAACCAATGTTGAAGCTTGTACCGATCATGTATTTTTAGCAATTTCTGATGCGTATAAACGTCTATTAGCTCCTGCAATTTCTACAGAAATATTAAATCAATCAAAAGAAAAAGCAGATGATAATGCGATTAAAGTTTTTGCACAAAACTTAAAACAGTTATTACTGGCATCACCTTTAGGGCAGAAGAAGATATTAGCATTAGATCCCGGTTTTAAATCAGGTTGTAAACTCGTTTGTCTTGACAAGCAAGGAGATTTATTGCATAACGAGAATATCTATCCTCATCCTCCACAAAGAGAAGTCACAGGAGCAATTAAAAAGATACGATCCCTTGTAAATGCGTATAAGATAGAAGCAATTGCAATAGGAAATGGTACTGCCGCAAGAGAAACTGAAGCTTTTATTAAAAAAATACCATTCGAAAACCCTATACAAGTTTTTATGGTAAATGAAAGTGGCGCCTCTATATACTCTGCCTCCAAAATAGCACGAGCAGAATTTCCTAATTATGATGTGACTGTACGTGGAGCGGTTTCTATTGGCAGACGACTGGCAGACCCACTAGCAGAATTAGTGAAAATTGATGCAAAATCTATTGGAGTGGGACAATACCAGCACGATGTAGATCAAACCAAGCTTAAAAATGAATTGGATACTGTAGTAATGAGTTGTGTGAATAGTGTAGGAATTAATGTAAATACAGCTAGTGTTCCATTATTAAGTTATGTTTCTGGGATTGGAGAAAAACTAGCAGAAAATATTGTGGCTTATCGATCAGAAAATGGCGCATTACAGTCTCGCGAAGAATTAAAAAAAGTGCCTAGATTAGGAGGAAAAGCTTATGAACAAGCTGCTGCATTCTTAAGAATTACAAGCCCTAAAAACCCACTAGATAACTCTGCAGTTCATCCCGAACGATATCAATTGGTTTCTAAAATGGCTAAGGACGCTGGGGTCCCTGTAACTGAGTTAATAGGAAATAAAGAAGCTATTTCAAAAATCAAACTTCAGGGCTATATCACCGACGAAGTGGGGCTTCCTACGTTAACCGATATTGTTAAAGAATTAGAGAAACCTGGTGTAGATCCCAGAAAGAAAGTTACAGTTTTTGAATTTGATCCAAACGTAAAAACTATAGCAGATATAAAAGCAGGAATGAAACTACCAGGAATTGTAAATAATATTACAAATTTTGGATGTTTTGTAGATATAGGAGTTAAAGAAAGTGGATTAATTCATATTTCAAAACTGGCGAATGAATATATAAGCGATGTAAATGCCGTTGTGCAATTACATCAACATCTAATGGTTACTGTAGTAGATGTAGATATGAATAGAAAGAGGATACAGTTATCTCTTGTGGATTAAAAAAAGCCTTATAGAAATATCTAATATCTATAAGGCTTGATATTTTATTCAGGTTGTTCTTCGCTCGTTTGTTTAGAGCCCATAAAAAATAAAATCAATCCCAAAACAAGTATTCCAACTCTGATTATCCATCCTGTTGTTAGTCCCCAGGAATCAATCCATATGAGAATTTTAAGATTGTAATTAAAAAAATTTAAAAGAATTGATATAGCTCCTGCAATAGCTATGTACGAACCTATTTTTTTCATTCGATTGTTGTTTAGTGTTAGATACAAACATATAAAATTATTTGTAAACACTTAATTTATTGGCATGTAGCTATAATAAGGACTTTATGTTTTTCAACGTTGCATAAATGATAATGATTAGTGTGTACAAAAAAACCAACTCAAAAAGAGTTGGTTTTTTTGTATGTATTTGATGATGAGAAAAATTATTTTTTCTCATCAATTTTTGGATCTTCTTCCTCTTCTTCTTTCGAAGCATCCTTAAATTCTTTTATACCACTCCCTAGGCCTCTCATTAATTCGGGAATTTTTTTTCCTCCAAATAAAAGGAGTACGATTCCTACGATTAAAGCAATTTGCCATGGACCTATCATTCCTAAAACTATACTAGATAATATCATGATCTTAACTATTAGATGACAAAGTTAGCAAGAAATGATGAAACTGATGCAATTTATATAATCTTTAACCATTAAAGAATGATGATTCCTTAAATTGTATTGTGTTTTAGATAATTTTTGGAGCAGAGAAAACGTTCTTGATGATACGTTATTTAAGAAACATTTATATATCAAAAAGCTTATATTTTGATATTTGTAGATTATGTATATTTGCGAATAATACCTATTTGATAACATTCTTTACGGAAGATGTAATCCATGGCAAAAAAGAACAAAGAACAGAAGAAGATTACTAAAAAGCTGCTTAATAAGTATCGCTTAGTTATCCTTAATGAGGATACCTTTGAGGAACGTATATCTTTTAAGCTTAACAGACTTAATGTTTTTGTAATGGTTACCATAACGTCAATAGTTCTGGTAGCAGGAACAACTTTTTTAATCGCTTTTACACCACTTCGAGAATATATTCCCGGGTATTCTTCTACTTCATTAAACTTAAGAGCAACTCAATTAGTTGCTACCACCGATTCTTTGGAATCCAGAATCATGATAAATCAAGAATACTATAAATCAATTAAAAAAGTATTGACAGGAGATGTAAAAACGGTAGAATTTGATATTGATTCTGCAATACAGTCTCAAAAAATAAACCCACAAGAAATTGATTTAAAACCTTCTGAGCAAGATATTAAACTTCGTGAAGAAGTGTCTAAAGAAGATAGATATAGCCTGTTCGAAAGTGAAAAATCGAGTTTAGACTTTTCACTATTTCCGCCGGTAAAAGGTAATATCACTTCTGAGTATAATGCGACAGAAAAACACTATGGAGTGGATGTTGCAGTTCTAAAAGATACTCCAGTAAAAGCAGCATCTTCTGGTACTGTAATTTTTGCTGAATGGACGGCAGAAACGGGCCATGTGATTATACTTAAGCACGGTAACAATTTGCTTACAGTATATAAACATAACGCCTCGTTGACAAAACAACAAGGAGAACAAGTTAAAGCCGGTGAAGTAATTGCTACTGCTGGTTCTACAGGAGAACTATCAACAGGGCCTCACTTACATTTTGAATTATGGAGAGATGGATACCCTACTGATCCGTCTAATTTTATTGATTTTGAACAATAATTATCTATGTCCTTAAAATCATTAGGAGCTAAAATATTTGCTAAGCGCATTCGCAAGAAAATTAATAAATGGTCATCAAATCCGATAAAAACCCAAGAGAAGGTTTTTAAAGATTTAATAAAAGTGGCTGGGAATACTGCGTTTGGTAAGGATCATAATTTTCAGAATATTAAAACACATTCGGATTTTGTAAAGAATGTTCCTATACGAGATTATGAGCAATTAAAATCATATGTTAATCGAGTTGTAGATGGAGAAAAAGATGTGCTTTGGCCGGGGAAACCTTTATATTTTGCAAAAACATCAGGAACTACAAGTGGAGCCAAGTATATTCCATTAACCAAAGATTCGATGCCTACTCATATTAGAGCAGCACGTAATGCAATTTTATGCTATATAGAAGAGACCGGAAAAGTTGATTTTGTTGATGGTAAAATGATATTTCTTCAGGGAAGCCCAGAGATGGAAGAAAAAAATGGAGTAATGCTGGGTAGACTTTCTGGGATCGTGGCACATTATGTACCTAAGTACTTACAAAAAAATAGATTACCAAGCTGGGAAACAAATTGTATCGAAGATTGGGAAGAAAAGGTAGATGCAATTGTTGAAGAAACAATACATCAAAATATGACTGTGATTAGTGGTATACCACCATGGGTACAAATGTATTTTGAAAAACTACAGCAGAAAACGAATAAAACTATAGGAGACCTGTTTAAAGGATTTGAATTATTCATATATGGCGGAGTTAATTTTGAACCCTATAAAGCTACATTTGAAAAATTGATAGGAAGAAAAGTTGCAGGTATCGAACTATACCCTGCATCAGAAGGATTCTTTGCTTTTCAGGATAAGCAAAATGAAAAAGGTATGCTACTGCAGTTAGATTCTGGGATGTTTTATGAATTTGTAAAGGCAGAAGAGTTTTTTGAAGAGAAACCTAAAAGATTAACTATTGGTGAGGTCGAAAAAGGTGTTAATTATGTAATGCTTGTTTCTACTACTGCAGGATTATGGTCTTATAATATTGGAGATACTGTAATGTTTACCTGTACGACACCCTACAGGCTAATCGTTTCTGGAAGAATAAAACATTTTATTTCGGCTTTTGGAGAGCATGTAATCGGAAAAGAAGTAGATCAAGCCCTTAAAGAAGGTGCAGACACCATAGGAGCAATGATTAATGACTTTACCGTTGCACCACAGGTTAATCCAGATAATTCTGAATTACCATACCATGAATGGTTTATAGAGTTTAAAGAAACTCCAGTTGATATCGAGGCACTGGCATTAGAAATAGAAAATTCACTAAGAAGGCAAAACTCGTACTATGATGATTTGATCGAAGGGAAGATATTAAGAACTCTAAAAATAACCCCAGTCCCTAAAGATGGTTTTAAAGACTACATGAGATCAGTTGGTAAATTAGGAGGACAAAATAAGCTTCCCAGATTGTCTAATGATAGAAATATTGCAGACAAACTTACCGCTATGATTGATAAATAGTTTAAATCATTATTTGAACGAAAAAGAAACATAATTATACATGACATTTCAATGTTCGGTTAGTATACTTATATTTGCTAGGAAAAATTTATGGCAAATCTAATATTACAAGGTAGGACAAGGGCTCAGGAAAGCTCAAGCGCGATCGAACGCATGTACATTACTATGCGTCATCTTTTTAATAGAGGTTTCTATAAGCCTATGGGTGTTTCTGGAGATACATTAAGAGAAGCACTTCTTATTCTACGCCCCGAAATTTATGGTTCTGTAGCAGAAGAAAAAGTAGAACTTAATGGACTTCTTTATGTAATAGATCGTTTACCCTTTGGTATTGAAGAATGTCGATATATTAATCTTACTAGTGAAGAAGGGTATAAAAACTCTCATTTTAAGGCAATTGTTCCTCCAAAAAGAAGAAGAAATTGCTATCGTATTGATGAGGAGCAGATGAATATTGAAATTACCAGAGGAAGGTCTGAAATTTATGATATACTTACGCATCTTACATTCCTGTTTATAGAGTCACATAAGATTATGAATCGAGTCGTGATTAATGAACAAGGAAAAGTAACCAGAGATTGGCAAAAGTTAGAAAAAGCGGTGCTATCAAAAAAAGACTTAACTAAAGCCGAAAGAGAAGTAGCACTTACACATACAGCAAATATTTTAGGAAGAACTTTTGAAGAAGTTTCTTCTGTTTATAATGATTTTTCTTGTCCTGAAAGCAAAGAACGTTTTTTAGAGATTATTTACTGGTTAGGTAAATTAGCGATAGAAGAATCGATAGAAGACAATAAGCGAATAGTCACTTTTAGCCCAGTATTAAGAGAAAGGCTAGGACACCATATTCATGGAGAGATTTGGGCCAATTCAATAAAAAAGAAATTAGAAGAACTTAAATTACTTCAACGTCCGATTCATGTTATAAGTGCAAACATGCACAGTGTAATGAATGCATTGTATGCACCAATTGCTCTAAAGACCGAATTAAAAAACAAGAGTACATTTGATATTTATGAATCATTAAGCGAAAGCAAAAATGATAAATTAAGAGCTAGAGTAGAGAAATTAGCTTTACAGAAAGGAATGACATATATCGAAGATCAAAGTGGAGCAAATATTAATGTTCAGATTTTTGATACTATTCAATCCCCAGAAGGTGAATACAAAAACCATATTGCTGATTTAGAAAATGAGAATAAACCTGTAATTGTTGTTATGGACTATGCGTTTGGAGAACAAGCGTATGAAACTATGGATGAATTATTAAAACCTTATATAAATATTGAAGGTGATAAAGTACATCTGGATGTCAAGTCTGTTTCTATTATGGGTAAAGCTGGTATTCTTGAAGGAGGAAAAGGAGATATTATGATACCTTCTGCTCACGTTTTTGAAGGGACAGCAGATAATTACCCGTTTAAAAATCAGCTAAAAAAGAAAGAATTAGAAGGTCATGGTATTGATATTTATGATGGAGCTATGATTACCGTTTTAGGAACATCATTACAGAACAGAGATATATTAAAGTTTTTTCATGACTCAACCTGGAATGTGATCGGATTAGAAATGGAAGGAGCTCATTATCAAAAAGCAATACAATCTGCTTCAAAACTTAGAGGAAGTATAAGCCCAAAAGTTAAAGTGCGATATGCATATTATGCCTCTGATAATCCATTAGAAACAGGAAGTACATTAGCTTCAGGAGGATTAGGAACAACAGGTGTAAAACCTACATACCTCATTACTGAAAAAATAATAGAACAAATATTTAAAGAAGGATAACAATTATGAGTAATGAAAATTACAGTGACGAAATAGATATGATGCAGATTTTTAGCATGATAAAAGGAGGTTTTAGGAACTTTCTTAGGTTGATCATTTCGGTAATTACATTTTATAAGAAAAAAGCAATTTTATTTCTAGTTTTGTTGATTTTGGGAGGTATTGCTGGATATTTTTTAGAGCAAAGGAAAGATGCAAAATTTGATATTGTACAAGAGATAATAATTGAACCTAAATATAATAGTACAAAATACATATATGATTTTATCGATGAGTTAAAAATCAATTTAAGAGATGATGTTTTTGTTGATAAATTGGGAATTACTGTTGATAATGCCAAAAACATTAAAAACATTAAAATAGAGCCTATTATAAAAGGAACAGATGTATTAGATAATCTTGAAAAAAGATATGAGAATAGAGAATTTTTTAAAGATATAATGAATGCATATGATGAGGATCAGATAGAAGAAGAGAAATTCAGAGATTTTTATAAACACCATAAAATAAGTATTGAATTTAATAGTGTTAGCGTTGAGAATGAGAAATTAGTATCCTCTATTTTGAAGTATATCAAATCAAATCAATATTATAGGGATGTGTCAAACCTCTTTATTAAGCAAAATAAAATTGATCTAGAAAGAAACAAAACATCATTAGAATTTATTGATACCTATCTGGAAAATATTAAAAAAACTCCTTTGAAAGTAGAAAGAGAAGCTGTTGTTTTATATTCTCCAAGTCAAGAAATCCCTATGCTTTCTGTTGCTTCGTTATTACAGAAGAAAGAACTTTTAATGGAGTTGATTAACGAGCAAGAACAGGCTTTGGTTTTGGATAAGGAAATATTCTCATTTGTAGATTATGGAGATGTGATTTCAAGGAAGAAAAAAATGGTAAATAATATGTTATTTACTGTTCCAGTACTATTCTTTCTATTAGTTTCGTTATTTTTCTTTTTAAAATATCTATCAAGAACTATAAAGAATTTTGTTGAGGAAGAAGAATAATTACAGTTTTGTAAAAAATATATTTATGCTATACCCGTTAAAATTTCACCCTATTCTAAAAGAAAAAATTTGGGGGGGAAATAAACTAAAAACAATTCTTAATAAGCCTGCAATAGACGATAATATTGGTGAAAGCTGGGAGATTTCTACTGTAAATAACGATATTTCAGTGATCTCAAATGGAGTATATGCAGGGAGAAGATTAGATGATCTTATCAAAGAGTATCCAACGCAACTATTAGGAGAAAAGGTATATAAAGAGTTTGGAGATCAATTTCCATTATTAATTAAGTTTATCGACGCTAGAGAAGACTTATCGATCCAACTCCATCCAGATGATACATTAGCAAAAAAAAGACATGATTCTTTTGGT
The DNA here is from genome assembly GCF_007489275.1 of Aquimarina algiphila. Taxonomy (GTDB): domain Bacteria; phylum Bacteroidota; class Bacteroidia; order Flavobacteriales; family Flavobacteriaceae; genus Aquimarina; species Aquimarina algiphila. The sequence continues at coordinate 27,937 of NZ_VLNR01000047.1, read as the reverse complement.
AAAACAGAAATGTGGTATGTAGTTCAGGCCGATGCTGATGCTAAGTTAATTGTTGGATTTAACAAAGACACTAACAAAGAAGAGTATGAAACGTTTCTAAAAGATGGAAAAATTACAGAATTACTCAATTTCGAAACTATTACAAAAGGAGATAGCTATTTTATAAAAGCAGGAAGAATACATGCCATAGGAGGTGGATCTTTGATTGCAGAGATTCAACAAACATCTGATATTACTTATAGAGTTTATGATTGGGATCGAAAAGACAGTGAAGGAAATGAAAGGGAATTACATACTGATCTAGCATTGGACGCCTTAGATTTTAAAGGAGATCGGTCTTTTAAATTAGAGTATGATAAGGATAAAAATAAGGTGAATAATCTTATTTCTGGAACTTATTTTACGACAGGTGCAATAGAGGTGGATGGCACTCTAAAAAGAGAGTATAATGGCTTAGATTCATTTAAAATTTTAATGTGCGTAGAAGGAAGCGGGACAATAAGTACTATAGACTATTCTGAAAAAATTTCATTTGGTGAAACAATACTCATTCCTCGCACGATTGAAAATATATCTATAGAAAGCGATAATAATGAAATGAAATTGTTAGAAGTGTATATCTAAATATAACATGAAGAGGAATATCTTAATAACAGGTGGTGCAGGATTTATAGGGTCAAATTATATAAACCTTATCGCAAAAGATACAACATCAAAAATCGTTAATCTTGATAAACTAACATATGCTGCAGATCTTAAAAATATTGAGATTAAAAAAGAGGCAGATTATGCTTTTATTGAAGGAGATATCTGTGACTGGGATACAGTTAAGACAATTTTTAAGGAATATCAAATTGATACCGTTGTCCATTTTGCCGCAGAATCCCATGTTGATAATTCTATCACTGGTCCAAAAGCGTTTATCGAAACTAATATTGTAGGAACATTTAATCTATTGCAGGCCGCTTATCAAACCTGGATGAAATCACCAAATGAATTTGATCCAGAATATAAACATGCTCGTTTTTTGCATGTTTCTACAGATGAGGTATATGGAACATTAGGTGAAACGGGTCTTTTTAATGAGAACACACCCTATGCACCTAACAGTCCATATAGTGCTTCAAAAGCATCTTCAGATATGCTGGTTAGAAGCTATTTTCATACCTATGGATTGCCTGTGGTTACGACAAACTGTTCAAACAACTATGGACCGAGACAACATGATGAAAAATTAATCCCAACTATTATCAGAAAAGCAGTTAATGAAGAAAATATTCCTATTTATGGTGATGGTAAAAATGTACGAGATTGGTTATATGTTTTAGATCATTGTAAAGGCATAGACTTGGTATTAAAGACTGGAAAATTAGGAGAAACCTATAATATTGGAGGCAAAAACGAAAGAGAAAATCTATATATAGCCACTACAATTTGTAAAATTTTGGATAGAGTCGTAGCAAGAAGTAAAGGAACATCTTATAAAGATCTTATTACTTTTGTTACCGATCGTCCAGGTCATGACTTTAGGTACGCAATTGATGCATCTAAAATCGAAAACGAATTAAAGTGGGCAGCAGAGGAGAATTTTGAAACGGGGATTGAGAAAACTATTAAGTGGTATTTAAAAAAGTATAAAAACTAATACTATTTTGGACTTTCAACTTTTATTGAAGACAGAAATCCATTTAGGATAATAAATACAATAATGAAAGGAATAATACTAGCAGGAGGTTCAGGAACGCGTTTACATCCACTTACATTGGCAATTAGTAAACAGTTGATGCCCGTTTATGATAAGCCGATGATTTATTATCCGGTCTCTACATTAATTTCGGCAGGAATTAGAGAAATATTAATTATATCCACTCCACAAGATTTACCGTTATTCGAAAAATTATTAGGAGATGGTACTACTTATGGATGTCGATTCGAATATGCAATACAAGAACACCCCAATGGATTAGCTGAAGCTTTTATTATTGGGGAAAAATTTATAGGTCAGGATAAAGTTGCTCTAATACTGGGAGACAATATATTCTATGGTTCTGGTTTAGAAGCATTATTAGAAAGAAATAATGATCCGGATGGAGGAATTATATATGCATATCACGTACAAGATCCAGAACGATATGGTGTTGTTGATTTTGATGCCCAAGGTAATGCCACTTCTATAGAAGAAAAACCTGAAGCTCCAAAATCTAATTATGCAGTGCCAGGAATTTATTTCTACGATAATGAAGTTGTAAAAATTGCCAAAGCTATAACCCCTAGTTCTCGTGGTGAACTAGAAATTACAGATATTAACAATGCATATTTGCAGAAAGGGAAGTTAAAAGTAAGTATTCTGGATAAAGGTACAGCATGGCTGGATACAGGAACATTTAACTCTCTTATGCAAGCCAGTCAATTTGTTCAGGTAATAGAAGAAAGACAAGGCCTTAAAATTGGAGCTATAGAAGAAATTGCGTACAAAAAAGGTTTTATTGATAAAGAACAACTTCATCGTTTGGCAAAACCTCTTATCAAAAGCGGTTATGGTAAATACCTATTACAATTAGATTAAATATGGAAATTCAATCAACTTTTATTGAGGGGTGTTTTGTAATTAAACCTAATGTTTTTAAGGACAGCAGAGGGTCTTTTTTTGAAAGCTTTAATAAAAAAAAATTCGAGGAAATCTCTGGATATAATGTAAATTTTGTTCAGGATAATCAGTCGATTTCTAGAAAAGGAACTCTTAGAGGATTACATTTTCAGACAGGTGCCTATGCACAGGCAAAATTGGTTAGAGTGATCAGGGGTGAAGTGTTGGATGTTGCTGTGGACCTAAGACCAGATTCCAAAACCTATAAAAAACACTTTGCAATACTATTAAATGATCAAAATAATTTTCAATTATTTGTTCCAAGAGGATTTGCTCACGGATTTGTAACATTGAGTGAAAGTGCAATATTTGCTTATAAATGTGATAATTACTATCATAAATCTTCAGAATCTGGGATTATGTATAATGACCCGGATCTTAATATTGATTGGAGATTAGATTCCTCAATAATTCAATTGTCAGAAAAAGATGGTTGTCTACCGTTTTTAACAGATTTAAAAAATGCATAATCTTAAATTATTAAGAGAATAATTGGTATTTGTTAGTGAAATGTTAAGTTTTATAAAAACGTTTCAGAACCATTTTTCTTTCATTAAATTGCCGCCGCTTTCTTTTTTAAGTGAAAAGAAACAGACTAAATAACAGTTAAAATAGATACAAGTAATTGTATTTTATAGTTGACGTTTTTCCTACCCTATCGTCACTTTTTTCAATTAATTCTCAAAAGCTAAGAACTCTTTTTAGAGTATCTCTGTGTATTTTGAATCTATTGGATTTTCAGTTTTGGTTTTTAAAAATTTATCAATTAAGGAATGGTTTAATTCCTAAAATAAAGTTAACCTACGACGATGAAAGAACATACTTCGGAAGAAATTGATTTGGGGCAATTATTTCACCTTATAGGAACTATGATTAATAGATTCTTTAAGCTTATTGGAGACATATTTAAAAGTATTTTTCACCTATCAATTTTGTTCCTCAAATTTATAAGAGGACATTTTTTAAAATTTATTACGGTTGGATTTATAGGCTTAGCAATAGGAGGATATTTAGATCATATTGCTCAACCAACATATAGATCTTCGATGATTATAGAACCTAATTTTAATAGTGTTCAACAATTATACAATAATATTGAATTTTACAATCAATTGGCAATACAGCAAGAAAATAAAGCTTTGGCAGAAGCTTTTCATATTGATGAAAAAGAAGCATTATATATTAATAAAGTGACTATAGAATCATTTTCTGACGAAACACAGAGAATAAAACAATTCAGTGAATTTATTGGCGAATTAGATTCAATATCTCAACAACAAGTGGATTATGAATATTATTTAAAAAACTTTAATGACATCAATGCTAAATTTCATAAGATTGAAATAGAAACGACATCCCCAGAAATTGCAAAAAAATGTCAAAAAGCAATTGTTACATCTATAGAAAACAATGAATATTTCAAACTTCAGAAGGAGATTAATGATTACAATATTGCTCTTGGAGACTCAATTATAGAACAACAAAAAAAAGAGATTGATGATTTACAAGAATTCTATAAAAAGATAAAAATTTTAGAAGCTAAAAAGCCTGATGGTGCAACAAGTATTAACTTGGCTGAAAATAAACCTTATCAATCTTCAGAAATTGAATTGCTTAATCAAGCACAAAAATTGAAGAATGAAAAAATTAAATTAAATAAGGAGAAAGCAAATACAAAGAATACTGTTAATATCATTTCTGAATTCCCTAACAAAGGAGCATTGGTAAGTGACTTTTTTAGTAAAAAAATTGTTTTGACACCAATCTTATTAGTGAGTGTTTTATTTTTGACATTGGTTATGATTTCATTAAATAAATATTTGATGAATTATGATAAATAATAAAAACACAATTACAGGGATAATAAATGAATACATCATCTAATATAATTAATGTTTTAGTAACTGGATCTGGAGGTCAACTAGGGCAATGTATAGATAAAATTAAAAATGAATACCCAAAATTAACATTGTTTTTTGCTAACTCTACCATATTAGATATTACAAAAAAAGATAGGGTTAGTGATTTCTTTGAGGATAAATCATTTGATTTTGTAATTAATTGTGCTGCCTATACCAATGTTGAACAGGCAGAAAAGGAACCTGATAAAGCATTCTTAGTAAATGCAGAAGGGGTAAAAAACTTGGCTTTTATATGTGAAGAAAAAAAAAGTACTCTGATTCACATATCTACGGATTATATTTTTGATGGGGAGAAAAAAATGCCATATACAGAGGAGGATATTCCGAATCCTATTAATGAATATGGAAAATCAAAATTGGCAGGAGAACAAAGCATTCAACAAATTGCAGAAAAGTATTTTATTATTAGAACCTCGTGGTTGTATTCTGAATTTGGACATAATTTTTTTAAAACGATTTTGAAAAAATCTGAAACAGAAAAACAATTAACTATTGTTACTTCAGAGATGGGAACGCCAACGAATGCAAATGATCTTGCTAAGTTTGTCCTGGATTTGATTATTAATAACAATCAAAAGTATGGTATTTATCATTTCAGTAACCTTAGTGAAGCTACTTGGTATGATTTTGCTAAGGAAATTTTAAGAGTATCAGGGAAACTTGATACTATAATACTTAAAAAAACCGATAATTACCCTACTTTTGCACGAAGACCAAAATATAGTATTTTGAGTAAGCAAAAATTAAATAGCGCTTTTAATTTAGATATTCTGGATTGGAAGAATTCTTTAATAAATTTATATTCAAGTATTCGATGAAAAAAAACTTAATTGTTTTTGGAACAAGACCCGAAGCTATCAAGATGGCTCCATTAGTTAAAGAGTTTCAAAAACATTCAGATATTTTTGAAACAAGAGTCTGTATTACGGCACAACATCGGGAAATGTTAGATCAAGTGTTATCATTTTTTGAGATCACTCCTGATTATGATCTTAATTTGATGAAACCTAACCAGAACTTGTATACACTCACTGCAGACATTATTATTGATCTGAAACCAATTCTTGAAGAGTTTCAACCTGATTATGTATATGTTCATGGAGACACAACAACCACAATGGCTTCTAGCTTAGCCGCCTTTTATTCTGGTGCTAAAGTTTGTCATGTTGAAGCTGGTTTAAGAACGTTTAATATGAAATCTCCATTTCCAGAAGAAATGAATAGGTGTGTTACGGGAGTAGTTTCTGATATTCATTTTTCTCCTACAGAAACGTCAAGACAGAATTTGATTAATGAGAATAAATCTTCTGATTCAATATTGATAACGGGTAATACAGTTATAGATGCACTAAAATTTAGTGTTGAGAAGGTTAATAAAGATAGATTTGAAGATAAGGAAGTAGAACAACTTAAAAAGATTGTTGAGGTTGATAAAAAACTGATTCTCGTTACAGGGCATAGAAGAGAAAATCATGGTCAAGGATTTATTAATATTTGTGAAGCTTTAAAACAAATTGCTGCGGATCATCCAGAAACACAAATTATTTACCCTGTACATTTAAATCCAAATGTTCAAAAGCCAGTATATGAACTTTTGGATAAAGTGGATAACATTAAATTAATTGCACCACTTTCTTACCCGGCGTTTGTATGGTTGATGAATCAATCATATTTAATTATTACTGACAGTGGAGGCGTACAGGAAGAGGCTCCAAGTTTGGGAAAACCAGTTTTAGTTATGAGAGACACTACTGAAAGACCAGAAGCAGTTGAAGCGGGAACGGTAATTTTAGTAGGAACAAATAAGAATAGCATAATATCAGAAGCAAAGAAGCTTTTACAGGATAAAAATTCATATGAAGGTATGAGTAAACTTCATAACCCATATGGAGATGGAAAAGCATGTAAAAGAATAGTAGAATATATTTCAAAAAATTAATAATGGATAATAAACCAAGTGTAGTGATGATTGGTTTGGGGTATATTGGTCTCCCAACAGCTGCGTTAATTGCAAAAAATAATACATATGTTCATGGGGTTGACATTAATCCTAAAGTTGTAGAAACTATAAACGAAGGTAAGATTCACATTGTAGAGCCTGATCTGGATGAAGCGGTTGCAAATGCTGTAAAAGAAGGATATTTGAAAGCAGCAACATCTCCAGTTGTTGCTGATACATATTTAATCGTAGTTCCAACTCCGTTTAAAGGAAAAAACGAACCTGATATTTCGTTTGTGGAAGCCGCTACCAGAGGAGTAATTCCATTATTAAAAGATGATGATTTATATATTATCGAATCTACCTCTCCTATTGGTACTACTGAGAAAATGATGAATTTGATTTATGAAGAGCGTCCGAATTTAAAAGGTAAATTAAATATAGCATATTGTCCAGAGCGTGTTCTTCCAGGAAATGTGATGTATGAGTTAGTGCATAATGATAGGGTTATTGGAGGTGTTGATGAGAAATCAACTACAAAAGCATTAGCCTTTTATAGACAGTTTATTCAAGGAGATTTACACGAAACCAATGCAAGAACTGCAGAAATGTGTAAGTTGGTAGAGAATTCTTCCAGAGATGTTCAGATTGCATTTGCAAATGAATTATCACTTATTTGTGACAAAGCAGACATTAATGTTTGGGAATTGATAGAATTAGCAAATAAGCATCCCAGAGTAAATATTTTACAACCTGGATGTGGAGTAGGAGGACATTGTATAGCGGTTGATCCATATTTTATAGTAGCAGACTACCCAATGGAGTCTCAGATTATAGGAAAAGCTAGAGAAATAAATAATTATAAGTCATTTTGGTGTGCAGAAAAAGTAAAAACGGCTAAACTCGAGTTTGAGATTGAGCATGGACGAAAACCAAGTATCGCATTGATGGGGTTAGCATTTAAACCAAATATTGATGATTTAAGAGAATCACCTGCAAAATATATAGCGCAAAAAGTATTACAGAATGCTAATAATGAAGAATATTTTATTGTTGAACCTAATATCTCTGAACATAAGGTTTTTAAGCTAACAAATTATATGGAAGCAGCAGAAAATGCTGATATTATAGTATACTTAGTGGCCCATAAAGAGTTTAAAACAATAACGTCTGACAAAAGTAAAGTCGTATTGGATTTTTGTGGAATTATAAAGTAGCCTAATATAAATCAATAATAGTTAGAACTGATTATATAGTAAAGCTTCTTTAAAATTTTACTAAAAATATGCTCTTTAATTCGTTAGATTTTGCAATTTTTTTCCCGATAGTTATTATTACTTATTGGACACTTTCATCTAACTTAAAAGTTAGAAACCTATTTTTATTGTTTTCTAGTTATTTTTTCTATGCTTGGTGGGATTGGAGATTTCTTGGACTTATAGTTTTTAGTTCTTTAATAGATTATATTTTGGGCCTTGCTATTTCAAAAACTAAGCTAGAAAAGCAGAAAAAAATATTAGTTTCGACTAGTATATTTGTTAATCTAGGGTTTTTGTTTTTTTTTAAGTATTTTAATTTTTTTGTAATATCTTTTGTAGACGCCTTTAAGCTTTTTGGGACAAATCTTGAAGTTTCTACTTTACATATCGTTCTGCCGGTTGGAATTAGTTTTTATACATTTCAAACTTTAAGTTATACAATTGATATTTATCGAGATAAAATAAAACCCACAAAAAATGTAATAAACTTTTTTGCCTTTGTTTCTTTTTTTCCGCAATTAGTAGCAGGTCCAATTGAAAGAGCTTCTAATTTACTTCCTCAATTTTCAGAAAAGCATTACTTTGATTACAGTAAATTCAAAAGTGGTTTATTACTTATTTGTTGGGGTTTAATAAAGAAGATGATTATTGCGGATAGAGCTGCAATAGTTGTAAATGAAGTATATAATAACGTTGAAAACTATAATAGTCTTTATTATGTATATGCCACAATACTTTTTGCTTTTCAGATTTATTGCGATTTTTCTGCATATTCTGACATTGCAATTGGTATATCTAGGACAATGGGCTTTGATTTAATGAAGAATTTTAAGACACCATATTTTTCCAAATCGCTCACAGAATTTTGGAGGCGTTGGCATATATCATTATCCACGTGGTTCAGAGATTATGTATATATTCCTTTAGGAGGGAGTAAAAAAGGTAATAAAAGAATGTATTTTAACCTTTTTCTGGTGTTTTTAATTAGTGGAATATGGCATGGCGCTGCATGGACCTTTGTTTCTTGGGGAATTATCCATGGAGTAATTATAGTCTTAGAAAAACTATCTTCCAATTTCAGAAAAATCTTTTTTCTGAAATTAGGACTTGGAGTTATGAACTTTGCTAATAAACTATTTTTTGTATTTGTTACTTTTTTTATTGTTTGTGTTTCTTGGGTTTTTTTTAGAGCTAATTCCTTTAATGATGCATTGTTAATTTTTAAGAAGGCATTAATTATTAAAGAATATAGTTTCGATTTTAAAAATTCTGAGATCGATTTTTTTAATATAAAAACGACTTTTATCTGTATTTTCATATTGGTAATTATTGAATTCATACATAATAGAAAAAATTTATATAAAGTATTACAAAAACAAGGGTTTGTTTTTAGATGGGGAACATATATTCTTGCTGTTTTAGCAATTTTGATTTTTGGCGTTTATGGAGAATATGATGACTCTCAGTTTATTTATTTTCAATTTTGAGTATGATAAGAAAAATCTTTTTTAAGTGTGTTTTCTTTACGATTATCATTTGTTTTTTCGCAAATCATTTAGGACCAATTTTTTCTGAAACCAGAAGAGGAGTTGGAGTGTGGAATGATTTTTATAAAGAACCTAAAAACACTTTAGATCTCGTTTTTATGGGAAGTTCTTTAAGTTACAGTAGTTTTAATCCATTAGTAATAAACGGTTCTTTAAAAATAAAGTCATATAATCTTGCAACTGCGTTACAGAACATTAAACAAAGTTATTATAATTTATTAGAAATCTTGAAATATCAATCCCCAAAGACTATTGTTTTAGAAGCATATACTTTAGACATACCTGATTTGTCTGAAGAAAATAGATTGGGGTTTAAATTTGAAAATCTAGATGGTCAAAAACTATCTTTAGGAAAACTAAAAGCTACCAATCAACAATTTAAATCTTTTAAGAATAAAATAAATGCATTGCTTCCTTTTGTAAGAAATCATAATAATTGGGGTAATATAGAATTAATAGAAAAAAATCTAGAATATACTCATATCAAAAATAGGTTTTTAGGGTATAAGCTTGTGAAAACAAAAGTAACTTCAGAAGAAGTAAAAGAAGGAATAAAAAGACTTCCTTTAACACATTCTTTTGACGATGAAAATTTAAAGTATTTCAAGAAATTTGTAGAGTTATGTAAGCTTAACAAAATAAGAATAATTGTTACAAGAGCTCCTACGCTTTTCTATAAATATAACAAAGATTATTATTTACAAGCATATAAGAATACAAATGAAGTTTGTAAGGCAAATGATCTAATTTATATTGATTACAATCAGAAGTTTGATGATTTAGGTTTAGACATGACATGTTTTTGGGATCCAAAACATCTTAATTACAAGGGGGCTACAAAGGTGTCTGAATCGCTGGTTAAAGATCTTAAAAATAAAGGTATAACGGGTGAGAAAACAATTACTAAATATAATGAGCCAGAGGATTACATATATTCAAATGCTATTGCAAATCAAGGACAAACCATTTTCAAAGGAAATTTTTTGATTAATGATAGTTTAAAAATAAAAGAGGTTAAAGTTTTTAATATTAGAAAGGATGAGTATTCTGTAGTTGTAAAAATGAATAAAGGATTAAATCCTGATTTGATTTCTGAATTTGGGATAGGATATTATTTTTATCCTATTGATAGTCATGTTCAATTTTTAGAAACGAAGAAAGACTTAAAAAGAAAATACACATCCATAGGGGATCACAGTATACCAATGTCATCTGGGAATAATATTTATATTGCATTACGTTCTTTAAAAACTAAGATGAACTCTTTTAAAACTATTAAAATTGAGATTCACAATCAAACAACAAATGATTTAAAATATTTGGTTATTAAAGATGTTAATTTTAATAAAACATTTGACTAAATTATGCTACAATAGTAGTAACCGCCATTAATGTAGATGATACTATATTTAAGAAAAAAACAAATTTGAAAACATACTTATTAAATAAAAACGTTTTAAGTTTATTAGGGATTTATCTTTTGGTAAGTATTGTGCCTTTGTTTTTAAGTCATAGTTTTGCACTTTCCTATTCTTTTTATAACTACGCTACGATCCAGATATTAATTTTTGGTATTCTTTTTTGTCTAAAAGAAGAAAAACGAAATATTTTTCTTCTTTCTCCATCTTTTATAGCTGTATCATATATAAATCTAAATTTCTTGTTTGGTAGTATAGTTTTTAAACAGGGTTTGGTGTTTGATTATGTATTAATTCCTTATCAAAGCTGGGAAAATTATGGGTTGGTAATAGGCTACTTTAACCTTATCAATTTTGCAATTATAGCTAGTTTTTTTCTGTCTAGGCAGATTAAATTTTTTTCAAGATTTAAACTGATATGCGATTTCAAAAAGTATTCTAACGGAGTACTAATTCTTATTGGATTGACGATAGTCTTAGCGTTTTCTTATTTCGATCTTAGCTTGCATTTTTTAGGAGGGGATGGAGATTTTTCTATAATTCCAAAAACATTAGGGATTTTAATTATTATTGTATGTTTTTCTAGATTTCCTAGTTTAACAAAAAGATTAATTGGGTATTTGATTATTATAGCCTTCTTTTCTGCAATATCTTGGGAGAATAAGAGAAATTCTATATTTCTATTATTACCGATTTTACTTCTCGAATCAAGAAATTTTAAAGTGAAGTTAAACTTGAAAAAAGTAGCACTATTGTCTTTTTCTATCCTTTTGTTATTACAATTAATCTTAGCGATGTCAATTTTTAGAGGATATGGAGGATATAAACCTAAAAGTTTTTTGGAGGCAAATGGTTATGTCTTTGATTATATTCAATCCAAGGAATTCATCCCTGCATTTATGAATAATCTAGAAATTTCATATACTTATTTTCATTCGAATAATGCGATTCAAACTATACTCAAAGACCCAGAAAAAATAACATATGGAGAAACATTAATAAAACCATTTTTTATTTTTATACCAAGGAGAATGGTTTCTTTTAAACCAAGGAGTATTATCCATCATTATACAGTTACTGTTTCATCAAATTATAGAAGTAAAGGAGGTTCTTGGCCTATCAGTTTTCAATCTGAAATGTTTTGGAATTTCCATTTTTTTGGAATTTTTGTAGGCTTTCTATTTTTTATAATTCTTAATTCAGTCTATTTAAATATAAGATCACTAATCGTAGATGGAGATATAATAAACTTCATTCCTTTATTATATTTTTATCAAACAACTCTAGTACTATTTAGAGGATCAGGATTAGATATGTTCACTGTATTTATAATTCTGGCAACAGTATTTTCGGTATTTATAAAGTTAACAACCAAAATCTTGCTAAATAAAGGTTGATGAAATTGGATAAAATTATATATATATTATTTTCTGTAGTATCTGCAACTATTCCATTTGCTTTTGTTTTCAATGTTAATTCCATTTCAATAATGGTTTTGGCAATATTTACTCTTTTTTTTTCTATAATTGAAAGAAGAGGTTTTTCGTTTATTTGGCAAGAAGGAGGATTATTAATTTTATATTTTCTTTTTCTTTCAATATCAATATTATATTCAGAAAACGCATATGTTGGTTTTAAAAAGATAGGAAGTCTGTTAGCATTCATTCTATTTCCTTTAATATTTATGCAGTTATCAAAGGAAATAACTATTAAGGTTTTAAAATCGGTAATATATAGTTTTGTAATATCAAATATTGTTGCACTATTCATCTGTTATTTATTTGCTATTTATACAAAGGATCCTTTACCTCTTACAAAAGGGTCTTTTTATTTTACAGAAATAATTGATATTCATCCAACTTATTTTGCGATGTATTTAGTCTTTTCTTTTGTACTATTAATAGAATATTTTAATGTTAAAGGAAAGTATTACATATTAAAAACTGTTGTCAAAACTACTTTATTATTGATTTTTGTTTTATCTGTTTTTTTCCTAAAAAGTAGATCAGCAATATTATCTTTATGTGTAACCATTCTTTTCTATTTATTCTCTTTTGTTTTAAGGTTTTTTAAATTAAGAAAAAATAGAAGTCTAATAATTTATGCTAGTGTTATTGCAATACTTTTTATAATTTTTTTTATAAGATTTGATTTGATCTTTACAATAAATGATGTATTTGAAAAGTTGATTAATAGAAATAGTTTAGAATCATTAGGAGTTCGATTTGAAATATGGAAATCTACCTTATATGCAGTATTGGAGTCTCCTTATTTTGGACATGGTATAGGAGATAAACAAATTGAGTTGGAGCGTTCATATTATATTAATGGATTTGACGAAGGAATTGATGAAGGCTATAATGCTCACAATCAATTTTTGGAATCGTTATTAACAGGTGGCTTACTTCTGTTCTCTATTCTATTTTTGTTAATTAGAAAATTGTTTATTCAGTATAAAAAAACATATAATAAAAGTATAGTGGTCTTTATTATATGCTTAATTTCTGCTATGTCATTTGAATCAATTTTAGTTAGACAACACGGAATTGTCTTTTTTTGCTTCTTTTTTTGTTTAATTAATAAGGGTTTGAGTTGGAAAAATATAAACTAACTATATTACTTATCTGCTTATCTACTTTTCTTTTTTCTCAAGAAAGTATAGAGGTTGAATTAATAAAAAAATATAAAGAAAATTTTAGTATTAGAACATTCAGCTATAGTAAGAATCACTATTTTGCAAGATTGAGTTATAATAATCAAACTATATACCTGGAGAACTTATTAAATCCTCAAAAGAGAACTCTTATTTTTTCAAGAAAAAATGGTGGAATTAAATCTATGGATTTTGATAGTAATGAACATTTTTTAGCCACTGCTTCTTATTCTGGAGATGTAGATATTTGGGATATTAATAATAGAAATTTACTTAAAACTATAAAGCTGCATGTTGATGATGTTAATAAAGTTAAATTTGTGCCCAATACGTCATTGCTGATAAGTGTTGGTCATGACGGTAAGATAATGCTGATGGATATAAAAGATGAATTTTGCAAACCCACTCTTTTGGGAAGTCATAATGACATTATAAGGTCTTTTGATATTACTCTGGATGGAAAATATGTAGTTACAATTGGTAATGATAACAAAGTAATAGTTTGGAATATTAATAAAAGAGAAAAGAGAAAAGAAATAAGAATAAAGGCAAATAATCTAAGTTCTATAAAAATTTTGGATGATAAAATAGTTGTTGGTGATATTGACGGAAATATTCTATTCTTAAACCTAAAGGACTTGTCTTTTATAAATTCAATAAAAATTCATGATAATATTATTTCATCAATTTCTAAAGTTTCTAAAAATAGAATACTGACTTCTAGTTATGATGGTACTCTAAAGATTGTGGAAATAGATAGTAATACAAGTAGTTCTATTAAGGTGAAAAGCAAAAGTTATATTCTTCATTCAACCTTATTAGATTCTAAAATAACATTCTCTGATAGAAAAGGAAATTTAAAAATTTTCAAACTCTTGAATTATGATACTAAAAAATAACGTTTTAAGAACTTACATTGAAAATTAAATCCATAATATCAAAGTTTCGTTTTGATGATTCTATTATAAACAGGTTTGTAAAGGGAGCTTTTTGGGCGGTTTTTGGAAATGTTGTTGTAAAAGGCTTATCCCTGTTGTCTTCTATATTTATTGCTAGATTTTTAGGAAATTTTAGTTTTGGAGAGTTATCTGTTATCAAAACTACATTATCTGTATTTAGCCTAATGGCGACTTTTGGACTAGGCTTAACAGTAACTAAATACATAGCCGATAAAAAGAAAAATAATTTGCCTGAAATAGGAAAGGTCATTTTGGCGGCAAATAAAATAACCTTGTTTACAGGTTCTTTTTTGGGAATACTGATTATTATTTTTTCCCCATTAATTTCTAAATATATTCTTGAATCTGAGAATTTAATAATTCCTTTGAGAATATCTGGGGTTTTTCTATTTTTTAATGCAATGAATGTATACCAAATTGGCGTTTTGGGCGGTTTAGAAGCATTTAAAAAAATGGCAAGAGTTAATGTTATCGTTGGCCTGTTTTCATTTCCGGTAATGATTATAACAACGTATTTTGGAGGTTTGAATGGTGCTCTTGTTGGATTAACACTTGGTCTTATCTTTAATTGGTTTCTGAATAGAAAATTAATTAATAAAGAAGTTCTTAAACTAGGAATTGATCAAAGAGATAGTAAAGTGTCAATTGATTATATAAAGAAAATGCTAAAATTCAGTTATCCATTGGCATTAAGTGAAGGGGTATATTCCGTTACTAATTGGCTATTAATTTATCTTTTGCTGTATAAAACAAATTATGGAGAAGTAGGAATATTTAACTCAGCTAATCAATGGGCCCAAATGATTCTTTTTCTACCAGGAGCTATTTCTAATGTACTTCTTTCTTTTTTATCTAATCAAGAGAATGATGTCAAAAATTATAATAAGATATTAAAACTCAATTTGATATTCAATATTGGGATAACACTAGTATTTTCTATTTTGATTTCTGTTTTCTCTTCCTTTGTTTTCAGATTGTATGGAGAAAGTTTTGAGGGAGGAGAAAAGGTGTTGACTATCTTAGTTTTTTCTTGTATACCAATGAGTGTTATAGGTGTGCTAGAACATGTTTATATCTCAAAGTCAAAAACGGGAATGATTTTTATATTTAAACTTATTCGACAATCGATTTTGCTTTTGATTGCTTGGATAATGTTCTCTTTTTATAAAGAGGCGAGTTCTTTATCAATATCTTGGTTGGTTGGATATATAATTACAGCATTAATTATGATATTATATTTATTCAAAAAAAGAATCTTAAAGTTGAATTAATAAACCCTATTATTAAACATACGAATAATTATCTTTGCCAAATTATTGACTCTGTAATTCTTGTAAGCAAAAAAATAAATAAGTGAAAAAGGTTCTAATACTACAAAACACCATTTTACATTATAGAAAAGCATTGTATAACGAACTATCTAAAGATTATGAGGTAACAATTTTGCATTCCGGAACACATACTGTTACTGAAGATGATCGTTACAATGAAATCATATGTAAAAAGAGAAAGATAGGGCCTTTTTATATTCAACCAAAAGTTCTTTCTGAAGTTAGAAAAGATCATTATGATGCAATTATTTCAATGTTTGATATTCGTTGGATAAATAATTTAATCACAATGTATATTCATAAAAGAAGAACAAAGTTTATCTGGTGGGGAGCATGGGTTACAGACAATAAAATAGCTAATAAAATAAGATTATATTTAACCAATAAAAAATACAGTAGCATTCTGTACACAGAAGATGCAAAAGAAAGCTTTGTTAAGCTTGGTGTTGATAAGAATAAACTATTTGTAGCAAATAATACTTTTGATGTAGGAAAGCGAGAAAAATGTTATTTACATGAAAATAAAAACATGATATTGTTTGTGGGAAGTCTAAACAAAAGAAAACAAAATGATGTTTTAATAAAGGCTTTTGATAATATAAAAAACAATATAGCAAAAGATATTAGCTTGGTTTTTGTGGGCGATGGAGAAGAGGAAGGGTATTTAAAAAACTTAGTAAGTGATTTGCATTTGGATAAAAGAGTTGTTTTTGTCGGAAGAGTAGATGATACAGATAAGTTAATTGATTTTTACAAAAAGGCTATAGTTTCTGTGTCCTATGGTCAAGCAGGTTTAGCAGTACTCCAAAGTTTTGGGTTTGGTGTTCCTTTTGTTACTAAAAGAAATGCCATAAGTGGAGGCGAGAAAACAAATATTAAGCATGAAAAAAATGGTTTTTTTTGCGATGATAATGTAAAATCATTAGAACAAATCTTACTTAAAACAAGTAATGATATTGAGTATACTAGAAAATTAGGAGAATTTGCATATGAATATTATACAAATTTTTGTACTATTGAAAACATGGCAAAAAACATGGCAAAAGCCATTGAAAAATAACAAAAATATTTTTTTACAATACAGATAAAACTTAAAAAAGCTTTTAGAATGAAAGTACTAATATTAGCAGGAGGTTTAGGAACAAGGATTTCTGAAGAAACCCATCTTAAACCTAAACCAATGGTTGAAATTGGAGGGAAGCCAATTTTATGGCATATTATGAAAAGTTATTCTCATCATGGCTATAATGATTTTGTTATTCTATTAGGATATAAAGGGTATATCGTTAAGGAATATTTTATGAACTATTTTATTCATCAATCTGATATTACAGTTGATTTATCAGAGAATAAGACTGAGATACATAAAATTAATGCAGAGCCATGGAAAATAACATTATTAGACACAGGACTAAACACCTTAACTGGAGGTCGAGTTTTAAGAGCTAAAGATTATATAGGAAACGAACCTTTTATGTTAACATACGGTGATGGTGTGTCTGATGTAAATATTAAAGAATTAGTTTCCTACCATAAATCCCACTCGGGAGCTATTACCATGACTTCAGTTCAACCAGAAGGTAGGTTTGGTGCTTTAATTATTAAAGATAATAATGAGGTTACACAATTTTTAGAAAAACCAAAAGGAGATGGAGCATGGATAAATGGAGGCTTTTTTGTTTGTAACCCAGAAGTTCTTGATTACATAGATGATGATGAATCTATTTTTGAAAGAAAACCTCTTGAAAATTTGGCAAAGGACGGAGAGTTATTTGCTTATAAACATAAAGGTTTTTGGAAACCAATGGATACGTTAAGAGATAAAAATCAATTAGAAAAGATGGTTTCAACAAATAATGCTCCTTGGAAAAAATGGTAACATATCAGGACCTTTTTAAAGGCTATTACAAAGGAAAAAAAATTCTAATCACAGGACATACTGGATTTAAGGGGTCTTGGATGAGTTTAATTCTTAGTAAATTAGGAGCAGATGTGTATGGATACGCATTGGACCCTTATACAAAACCAAATTTATTTGAAAGTGCTAAAATTAATGAACTAGTAACATCGTATATAGGAGATATTCGAGATCATTCAAAATTATTTGATGTAGTAAATAAAATAAAACCGGATATCGTAATACACATGGCCGCACAACCATTGGTTAGAGAATCATATAGAAAACCAATGGAAACCTATGAAGTAAATGTGATGGGAACCATTAATCTACTCGAAGTTATTAGAGAGGTCGGTGGTGTTAAAGTTACTGTTAATGTAACTACAGATAAGTGCTATGAAAATAGAGAGTGGCATTGGGGTTATAGAGAAAATGAAGCGATGGGAGGTAAGGATCCTTATTCAAGCAGTAAGGCGTGTTCAGAATTAGTTACATCATCGTATAGAAGCTCCTTCTTTAATCCTGAAAATTTTGAGAGCCATAAAATGGCACTAGCATCAGCTAGAGCTGGAAATGTTATTGGTGGCGGAGATTGGTCAGATGATAGATTAATACCAGACTTTATAAGGTCTATTATTGATAATAAAAAAATAGAAATTAGAAACCCTAAAGCAATAAGACCTTGGCAACATGTTTTAGAATGTTTGTACGGGTATTTAACTTTAATTGAGAAAGCATCTAGAGGCGAAAAAAAATATTGTGACGCCTGGAATTTTGGACCAGATGAATCAAATTCAAGAAATGTAGAATGGATTGTTAGTGAACTATGTGGTATGTGGGGTGATCAAGCCTCATATTCTATTACTCCTAGTAATGACTTCCATGAAGCAAATTATTTAAAGTTAGATTGTTCAAAAGCAAAAAACGAATTAAAATGGTTCCCAAGATGGGATATCTCTACAACCTTAGAAAAGACAGTTCAATGGAATAAGGCTTTTATGAATGGTGAAGATGCAAGAGAGATTTCTTTTAAACAAATAGAAGAATATTTTTTAGCAGACTAAAAACGTCAGCAATAAAACTATATCTCAAGAAAAATATAGAACAAATTTAAAATAAGTTCTGGTTGTATAAGTTTAGAGAAAGGGCTTTGTGAAAAAAATATTAAGCTATAAAGTTGGTTAATGAAAATTGATAATTCGAAATTGAAGAGAAATATATTTATTGTTGGAGCCTCATCAAAATTATCGCAATCTATAAAAGAAAAATATGTAAATCATAATATAATTGATATATATAGGGAAACGTATAAATATTGGGTTGGGGTTGATGCGCAAGAATTAATACATGATTTTTTTGAAAAAGAAATTTCTGAAAATTCTATAATATTCATTCCAGCGGCAATTTTAAATCCAAATATTTCAAATGAACAAATACTAAAAATAAATTATGATTTGCCATTAAACATTATTGAAGCTCTTAAAAAATACAATGCTAGAATTGTAACTTTCGGAACTATATTTGAGAAGATGGGTTCTTCTAATAATAATTATGTTAATAGTAAAATAAAGCTATCAAGTAGAATTGAAGAGCTAGTTCAGGATAAACATAGGATAACTCATTTTAGACTGCATACTTTGTATGGTAAAGATTACCCTAATGAGTTTATGTTTTTAGGACAAATTTTTTCTGCAATTAAGAATAAAACAGAATTTCAGATGACATCTGGAGAGCAAATTCGAGAATATCATCACTATGATGATGTAACTGCTTCGATTTATGATCTTTTAATTAAAGATACTAATGGGGTTTTTGAAATGACTTATGGAAATGGGATGAGGTTAAAGGATTTAGCTACTCAAATATTTAGTTTTTTTGAAATGAACCAATTGTTAAAAATTGGCTTAAAGAATATAGATTACAAGGATAAATTTCAGAATGATTACTTAAAAAATGATGATTTGAACACTGCCTCTTTTAGAGAACCAATTAACGGGATTACCGAGTATTTAAAACAAATCATTTAAATTTTATATTAGTAAATATGGATGATATAAAAGCACCTTTGCAAGATAAAATCTTAACAATTGCAATTCCAACATTTAATAGATGTACTTTTCTTGATGAAAATCTAAAAAGATTGAAAAATCAGTATACTGAAAAAATTGATATTTTAATTTGTGATAATGCAAGTACTGATCAAACCTCTGAGGTTGTAGAAAAATATATAAACCAAGGGTTACCAATTCGGTATTATAAAAATTCGGAAAATTTAGGGTGGGAGAGAAATTTTGAGTTGTGTTTCAAAAGAACTATTGGGAAATATACAATGCTAATAGGTGATGACGATTTTATTATAGAACACGGTTTGGATTTAATTTTAGATTCCATTGAAGATAAAAAAACAGATTTGCTTTTTTGTAAAGCTTTTGGTTTTGATAAGCTTCCGCCAGAAAACACAAAAAAGTTTAGATCAACAGCCAAAGATTATAGTTTAGAGGTTTTTTTGAAGAAGACAATTTTACAGTTTAGACTTTTATCTTCTTATGTTATCAAATCAGAATATATTGAATCCAGTGGAAGTTTTACAGGAAATTTTGCGCATCTTCATGTAGTTTTTAATGTATTGCTTAAAGGAAATAATTTTTCAATCATAAATGAAAAAATTATAGCATGCAAAAAGGATAATTCAGATTTTGATCAAAAAACAAATTTCAGTGATATATACATGAAAGAGTTTTTTGAATTGTATAGAAAATATTTAGATAAAAAAGTTTCGAGTAAAAATAATGAGGACGTTGAAAAGATTATGATGTATGAATATTATCCTAAATATATCTTTAAAATGAGGATTAATATGTTGAAAAATGACCCAAATCTCGAAGAAAATTTCAATCTAATGTTTAAAAATCACAAATCATTTAATTTTTTAAAATTTGTTTTTTTAAAAAAGAACATTATTACTACCATTATTTTATTTTATATAATACTGTATTACCAAATTATAAATTTAATTAGAGCTTAATTTTATTTTAACTATATCAATGAATAACTAACTAATTATGAACTTGAAAAACATTGTATTAAGAATTAAAAACAAAGGAATAAACGGTGTGTTTAGGGCAATAGTTGGTAAAATAAAATATAAGTACTACCGACCAAAAATTGTGCTAAATAATAAGCATACAACAATAAAATTAGGTACCGACTATGGAGAAAAGGTATTTATTGATAGACCAACCCTTAAGAATTCAACAATAATAAGTTGTGGTGTTGGTGAAGATATTTCATTTGATATTGAATTTGCTAAAAAATATAATGCAACTATTATCATGTTAGATCCTACGCCAAGAGCAATTGATCATTATGATAAAATTATTGAACAAATTGAAAATGGTAACAGTGGTGTTGATCAAGTAAATAAGGAAAATGACCACCTACTAGAAATGTATGATCTTACTGGGGTTAACAAGGATCAATTGGTTTTAGAAAAGTTTGCTTTATGGACAGAGAATACTACATTAAATTTTTATTTACCAGTAAATAAAGCTAATGTATCGCATTCATTGGTTAATTTTCAAAACGATTATAAACAAGGTGATGAGTATGAACACATTAAGGTTAATGCTTTAACTTTAAGTGATATTATAAATAAATATAAAATCAATCAAATAGAACTATTAAAACTTGACATAGAAGGAGCCGAAATCGAGGTAATTAAAAAGATGCTTGATGACAAAATTTTTCCAAAACAAGTTTGTGTAGAGTTTGATGGCTTAAACGTACCCTCTAAACGAGCAAAATTTGATTTTGAAAGAATAGATAATATGTTACGATCAAATGGTTATGAATTGATTTATTATGATGGTTTAGCCGATTTTACTTATGTATTAAATGCTACTGACAAGAAAAATTAAATGGATACAAATATTGATCCATAAACTGAGTAATAATTGATATTACTATAGATTCAAAAAATAATTTTTGATAAAGAATTATGATAGGTGATCTTAGTTTTTCAAAAATAATTAATAGAAATAAAACATTAGCACAAAAAGTATTAATGCTTTTTGTGCTAATGTTTTTTATATCAGATCTTATTACCAAGATTTTCATTTATTTTGATGCATCTTTAAATAGGTTTGCTGGAATTATTAAATTAATTTTTGAATGTATAATGCTTTATTATATTATTAAAAAAAAAGAAAAACATTATGCGTTATTGTTAGGATTGATTCTGTTTTTTGCTTTTTTAATTAGTAATATAATAAGCAAAAGCTATTTTGATTACACTGTCGTTATAACAAATATTTACTACTTTAACAGATATATATTTATCTATTTATTTATTGTCTTTATAAAATCTGCAAAAATTAATTTTCAAGATTTTCAAGATTTTGTAAAAATATTTAAAAATGTAATATATGTTAATTCTGTTTTAATACTGATCGGATACCTTTTCGAGATCGAATTTTTTAGATCATATCCTTATTCTCTTCGCTTTGGATATGATGGTATATTTTCCAAAAATGGAGAAGCAGCATATTACTATATTTTTTGTATTTCAATTTTATATTATGAATACGTATTAAATAAAAAGAAGAGGTATTTAATAAAACTAATTATAATAAGTTCAATATCGTTATTAATAGGAAAAAAATCGATATTGCTATTTTTGTTTTTATTATCAATCACTCATGTAATATTTGTGATGAAGAAAAAAAAGATCTTATTTTTTAGCGTGATTTCGGCAATAATAGGACTTATTTTTTTTAAAAATAATATAGGGAGACTTATTTTTAAAATGTTCCCTTTTTGGGAGAATGTATATAATCGCTATGGTTTATTAGGAACGTTAACTTCTAAAAGAAGCACAATGCTGACTGATTTTATAGATTATATGATTCATGAATGGAATACACTTAATTATCTTTTTGGTATAGGAGAGTACGAAAAACATAAAATTGAATTTGAATTTTTTGATGTATTTATGTTTTTTGGTCTAATAGGCGTATTTGTTTTTTGGTTACTTTTTAAAAAGTACTTTTATAATAGATCAAATAGATTATCAGTATGTTTATTAATGAATATTTTGATCACTAGTTTTTTTTCCGGAGCATTATTTATAAGTGTGA
The DNA here is from genome assembly GCF_007489275.1 of Aquimarina algiphila. Lineage (GTDB taxonomy): Bacteria > Bacteroidota > Bacteroidia > Flavobacteriales > Flavobacteriaceae > Aquimarina > Aquimarina algiphila. The sequence goes on along the minus strand of NZ_VLNR01000047.1, from coordinate 5,230 downwards.
CAGGAATGATGTTTTTTTATATGGTTTTCCAGTGGATTAATGTTTTGAATAACAATCAATTGAATTCAGAATTAATTGAATAAATAATATATAAAATATCTTTGTTAGAATATATTAATTTGTTGATTTTTGCCTAATGTAACAAAAGATATTGAAAAAAATAAAATAAGGGTAATGACAGAAATAGAATATCAAATCTGCACAAACTGTGTGATGGATACTACAGATTCAAAAATTCTTTTTGACGAAAAGGGAGTTTGTGACCATTGCAACACCTATTATAAAGACATTTTACCCAATTGGCATACCGATGAAAGAGGTCATAATGCACTAAAAGAAATCGTCTCTAAAATTAAAAAAGAGGGAGAAGGAAAAGATTTTGATTGTTTGATGGGTATGAGCGGTGGTATTGATAGTTCTTATCTTTTGTATATGATGAAAGAAAAATATGGCCTTCGCCCTTTGGTTTTTCACGTTGATGCCGGTTGGAATTCTCAAATTGCAGTCAATAACATAGAACGCTTGGTTGATGGATTAGGGTTGGATTTATATACCGAAGTAATCAATTGGGAAGAAATAAAGGATTTACAGTTAGCTTATTTTAAATCAGGTGTTCCACATATAGATACTCCTCAGGATCATGCTTTTTTTGCAACAATGTATAAGTTTGCTTCGAAGCATAAGATCAAACATATTTTAACAGGAGGAAATTATTCGACAGAATGTGTTAGAAACCCATTAGAGTGGATGTATTATCAATCAGATTCCATTCAATTAAAAGATATCTTTAAAAAGCATGGTACTGGTAAATTAAAAGATTATCCAGTAACTAATATTTTATGGCATAAGGTATATCTTCCATATTTAAAAGGAATAAAGTTAATAAGGCCCTTAGACTACATTCCTTATCATAAGGATGATGCTATGCAAGAGTTAGTCGATAAATTTGGATATCAGAAATATCCACAGAAACATTTCGAATCTCGTTTTACTAGATTTTATGAAGCATACTGGTTACCCAAAAAATTTGGGTATGATACACGTAAAGTTCAGTTTTCTAGTTTAATACTTACTGGGCAAATGACAAGAGAAGATGCTTTGGAAGAGTTAAAGAATCCAGCTTATGATCCAGAAACAATTAAACAAGATTTTGAATTTATAGCAAACAAATTAGGAATATCTATAGAAGAACTACAAGGTTATATGGATGCTCCTAATAAAACATATAAAGATTATAAATCACAAGAAAGTATTTATAATATTGGAGCAAAAGTGATGCGTCTAATTGGATTAGAAAGAGGAGGTAAAAGATGATTAAAATAGTTAATTATGGGTCAGGTAATATCCAGGCTATATTAAATATCTATAAGCAATTAAATATAGAATGTCTTGTGGCTAATACTCCAGAGGAGCTTCTAGATGCTACTAAATTAATTTTACCTGGAGTTGGCGCTTTTGATGAAACCATGGATCAGTTAATTAAATCTGGTTTTAAAAAAGAATTGGATCGTTTGGTCTTAGAAGAAAAGATTCCTGTGATGGGAATTTGTGTTGGGATGCAGATTTTGGCAAAAAAAAGCGAAGAAGGACAATTAGCTGGGTTAGGGTATATTGATGGAGAAGTGAAAAAATTTGATAGTAGTAAATTTACTCAAAAACCATATCTGCCGCATTTGGGGTGGAATAGTATAGAGCCTACTGAAGAAAATAAAATTTTTGAAGGTATAGATTTTGATTATGGGTTCTATTTTTTACATACGTATTATTTTTCTTGCAATTCAATAGAAGATAGACTTGCCAGTACTCAATATGGAGATGAATTCTCATCAGCTGTTAATCATGATAATGTTTTTGGGATGCAATTTCATCCGGAGAAAAGCCATAGTAACGGAATCCAGCTATTTAAAAACTTTGCTAACTTATAAACTATGTTAAGATCTCGAATAATCCCCTGTTTATTAGTCAGAAATAAAGGGTTGGTAAAGACAGTTCAGTTTAAAGATTCAAAATATGTGGGAGACCCCATAAATGCTGTAAAGATATTTAATGAAAAAGAAGTAGATGAATTAATTGTTCTCGATATTGACGCTACAAAAGAAGGTCGAGAACCTGATTTTCAAATGATTCAGAATTTGGCCAATGAATCTAGAATGCCGCTTTGCTATGGAGGAGGAGTAAAAACAGTAGAACAAGCCAAAAAAATTATTCATTTAGGGGCAGAAAAGGTGGCTTTGAGCTCTGCAGTAATAGATGATCCGAATCTGGTTATTGATATTGCAAAGGCCGTTGGTGTACAAAGTGTAATAGTAGTCTTAGATGTTAAGAAGAAAGGCCTTTTCGGAAAATATCAAGTGTATACACATAACGGAACAAAAACCACGGGTAAAGATCCAAAAGAATTGGCGTTACAATTTGAAAAATTAGGAGTAGGCGAGATCGTGATTAATTCTATCGATAATGATGGAATGATGAAAGGATACGATTTAAAATTGATAGACTTGGTGAGATCTGCCATCAATATTCCTATGACTGTTTTGGGAGGTGCAGGAGAACTGACCCATATCAAAGAGATTATTAAAAAATATAAAGTTATAGGTGTAGCTGCAGGGAGTATATTTGTTTTTAAAGGCAAGTATAAAGCCGTTTTGATAAATTATCCCAACCGTTCTGAGATTAAAGAATTGTTAAAATAAGCTAAATAGAGTCTTTTTAGAGTAACATATTGTGATAATATTACATACACTTGTGTATAACAAATGATCTTAAAAAGATAATAATGAAAACAATAATAGGTTTACTTTTCTTAATCTTCATATTTATAGGTTGTTCTAGCGATGATGCACCAGTTACGAATTACACCTCGATTGAAAAAATAACTTGGGATGTACCTATATCCAATCCTCGTAAATGGTTTAGGTTTTATAATCAAAATATTCCACGTATGGATAGTATAGTTTATAAAAGTAGTAATCTAGGTGTAATAAGTACACATTCTTATTCTTATGGTGATAATGGTTTGTTGAAATCTAATCGTCGACCAAATGATGGTAGAACTTATTATTTCGATTATGATATAGATAATAAAATAATAAGATTTGAGGATTCTTTTGATACTGGCGATGGGAGTATTGATAATTCTCATAACTATTTTTATTTTAATAGAGATGTTATTATTGATTCTATATTAGGTGATTTTACTGGTGATAATCATGAACCAACATTAAAAGGTATAGTAAAATATTATCTTAATGAAGAACATATTATTTATAAAAGAGTAGAAGACGACATCATAACTGATTCTATAATTTATAACAGTAATTCACAACCTATAAAATGTTATAAGAATGATGGATCTTATTTAGAATACGTTTATTATGATAATTATAAGAAGCAATTTTTTTATAGTGAAGGAGATAACGGTTTTTATGTGGGAGATGATATTAATAATTATTTACTAGTACATGATTTTAACATAGAAAAAGTAATGAACAGAAAAGGAAATCCTTTTTTAGAAAAGATCATTTATTCTAGTGGAGAAGAAATCGTTTTTGATTATGAATTTTCTTCATTTGGCCTACCGTCAAAGTTAGAAAGAACTTCTCAAAATGGAACAGCTGTTTATGAATATTTTTATAAAGAGTAATTTGTTGATGTGATCTATAACTAATGTATAATATTAGCTTAAAAAGTAAATAAATATACCGAGGGCCTAACTTTATTTAAGTTGGCCCTCTTTTCAAATATAGTTTAGGGTAACTTCACTAAACAAATGTAAAATTATAGCAAGAAACAGGTTAATTTATTTGATTAGACAGTTATTTTGCCAAAATCTTTGAAAAGACTACTTATAATCAAGATGAAATAAATCATACAAGATCTTAAAACCAAACGAAGTGAAAATCTTAATTTTTACATCTCATCAACCAGATGCTAGATTTATAAAATACATTAATTTTTTAGCAAAAAATAATAAGGTAGATTTAGTTTATTTTCAAAGAAAAACACTTCCTAATATTGATTCTTCTATTGAAAAATCAATACTTAATAAAATTAACTTGGGAATAATCCCAAATGCTTCTCAACCTTTAAAGCGTCTAATTAAATACATATTAGCTACCAACGGATTAATGAGAATTCATAAGACATGCTATGATATAGTTCTAGTTAACAATTTTGACATTTTGTTTCTTTTTGTTTTTTCAAGGTTTTTTTTGAAAAAAAATAAAGACTGTAAGATCATTGCAGATATTTCTGATCTTCGAGAGTATGTTTTTAAATCTAACTTAAAAGATCGGATGATTTGTCGTTTTGAAAAATGGTTGTATATAAATTATTTAGACAAATTGATAGTAAGTTCTAAGAAATACCTCAATTATCATTTTAACGATTTTTTTAAAAAGGATGTTTTTGTGTTAGAAAATAAATTAATGCATCCATTTGTAGAAACAAATACATCTGAGATTTACTCAAAAGACAATAAAACCGTAATTGGTATTGTGGGATTGCTACTAAGAAAAAACGAGTATTTTAAACTCTTCGAGATATATAAGGAAGATCCAAAAATTGAAATTCATATTTATGGCAAAGGATTGTATCAGAACTTAGTTGAGGAATATGCTAAAAAATATGATAATATAAAATATTTTGGCCCTTACAATGCTTTTACCGATATCCATAAAATATATAAATCACTGGATATTATGTATCTGGTTTATGATAGTAATCAGGTATCTTTAAATAATCGTCTTGCTTTACCAAATAAACTTTATGAATGTATGGCGTTCAAAGTTCCAATATTATGCAGCTCAAATACTTATTTAGAAGAAATTGTAAAAAAAAATTGTATTGGCTTTTCTGTGGATTATAGAATTAAATCTGAAATTGAAGAGGGAGTCAGGTTTTTAATTGATAATCAAAAAGAAATACTGAGTAATTTTACTCTTTTGCCAAAAAACATCTACTATGGTAAAGATGATTATAAAAAACTAGAATCTTTTTTATTGAATTAGTTTTTATTTTTTTAGAACAAACCTTCTTGAACAATATTATCTAGCTGTTTACTTGATAATATTTACGAGTACAATTATTCACTAAGAAAATATTATTATAACCCGTTGTGCATTTAGTTAATATTAATTTTTAGGTTGTTTATATTTCTGTTGAATTCAAACCTATTGATATATTGAATAATGGTCATTGCTGTGATCTTTGATAAGATTCTATTTTTAAA
>NZ_VLNR01000046.1 GCF_007489275.1 Aquimarina algiphila | reverse complement strand
AGGAGAGTCGATGAGAAGAAAAAGAAAAAAATCGTAATTTTAACACTGAAATAAACACGCTTTTGGGAACTGTTTTGCTATGCTCTATTTAAACAGGAATACCCGGGTCAATTTCATAGGAATCTCCATAAAGATCATTATATTCAGGGTGAGTTATTCTTGGGAACTGAGTTTTTTCATTCCAATCTTCTATGGCAGAATATCCTATTGTTTTTCTTCTGGTTGTTTTATAGAAAAGAATTATTTTAATGGGATACAATCCATTTGTATCTCCATCATTTTTATATATTTTTACTGTGGCCTTCATAGAATGAGCGTAAACTGTCGTAAGTTTTTCGTAAGTTTTTAGCGCAAATTAGCAATTTTTTGCATATTTTAGCAATGAAGATGCTCTTAATTATTTTATGAAAACTAACCCCTATGCTAGATGCAAAGGGGTTTTGGTGAAGTGGAGAAGATGGGACTCGAACCCACGACCTCTTGACTGCCAGTCAAGCGCTCTAGCCAGCTGAGCTACATCCCCAATTGTTTTAGTCAGCACCTCGCAACACCAGCAGAGGGATTCTACTATCAAAATCTTTCTTTAGCACCGTATTTTCTTCCCAAAGCTTAGAAAAGAAGCCTCTTTTGCGTCTGAAAACACAAAGGAGGTCGGGATAATTTTCATTAAGATGCTCCAGAACCCCTTGAAACAATGTTGCATTTTCTGAAGATTTATACGATGAAACAATTTCACCTAAATCATTATGAAACTCAGAATCTTCAGGTAAAAATCCGGCAGTTTTTACTTGAAGTAATTTCATTTTAGCATTGAACGTATCTAATACTTCTTTTATAGGAATCAAGGCATTGTTCTTGTTTATGATACCTGATTTAATGGCCATAAGGACATTGTTAATCGGTTGAAAAGTATACATTTCAGGAATGATAAGTACAGGTATTTCAGTCTTTTTTACTAAACTTCCTGTAATTTCACCCAGAAAATAAGGAACCTTAATATCACTTATTTCAGCCCCCAGAATAATTAAATCAATAGCGTGTTGTAAATTAAACTTTGGGATAGCTTCTAGAATTTCTTCTTCTAACGGCAATGCAATAATATCAACACCTTTTTTATCAATTTTTGCAATTTCTTCTTCAATCGTAGATGCCTTAATTTCTTTTAATGCTTTATTTACAGAAGGCAAACTGCCTGATCTTGGTAGTTCCTTAAAAACCTCTACAACATATACTGTCGCATTAAGTTCCTTTGCAAAATCAATAGTATATTGTAACCTTGCTATACTTACAGAATGTTCAGATAAGCCTAGAGGAACTAATATATTCTTCATATACTATTTTGATTTGTGATTTAGCCTATAAAATTACGACTTTAGTGCTTTTACCAAGTAGGTTTTTTGATAAAAAATAAAAACTAAATATTCTAAGGATTTAGAGCGCATTTTAAAAAGATAAAATAAATCTATTTCTTAAAGTTTATTTAAATGTTTATTTGAATAGAATCGAAAGGTGCTAACTGAAATATAAAGTTAGTACTTTTGACTGATGATTCGTAAAGCATTTCTTTCTGATCTGGATATTATTTATCAGCTATCCCAAGCATGTGCTAAAGAGATGATAGCAAATGGTATCTATCAATGGAACGAGGAGTACCCTACTCTAGAGCGTTTTAAAAAAGATATAGAGCTCCATGAGTTATATGTTTTAGAAGAAAAAGATATTAAAGGGATTATTGTACTCACCGAGTTGATTGATGAAGAGTATGTTCCTGTTAAGTGGTTAACCGAAAGCAAGAATAATCTATATGTTCATCGCTTGGCAATCCATCCACAATTTTGGGGACAAGGATATGCACGACAATTGATGGATTTTGCAGAAGAATATGCAAGAGACTATGACTATCAATCTTTGCGGTTAGATACATTTAGCCAAAATAAAAGAAATCAGAAGTTTTATGAAACTAGAGGCTATAAGCGTTTGGGAGATATATACTTTCCAAAACAAAGTACGTATCCGTTTCATTGTTATGAGCTCATTATATGAGTAAAGTAATCGGTTTTAAAAATATTAATCGCTTAGCTGTCCCGGCTATTATCGCTGGTATTGCAGAACCTCTCTTATCCATAACAGATACAGCGATAGTAGGAAATATCCCCGAATATGGAACAGAATCTCTGGCGGCAGTTGGTATTGTGGGGTCTTTTTTGTCAGCACTAATATGGATCTTGGGACAAACCCGAAGTGCTATATCTGCTATTATTTCGCAATATTTAGGAGCAGGTAAAATAGAAGAGGTAAAAACACTACCGGCACAAGCTATTTTCTTTAATGTGTCTTTAAGTATTTTGGTATTAGTGTCTACTGTGTTTTTTGTTGAAGAAATTTTTAAATTATACAATGCCTCAGGATTGATTTTGGAGTATTGCGTGGTATACTATGATATTAGGGTCTGGGGATTTCCACTAACATTATTTACATTTGCCGTTTTTGGTATTTTTAGAGGCCTGCAAAATACATTTTGGCCAATGATTGTAGCTGTTATTGGCGCAGTAGCAAATATTGTTTTAGACTTTATTTTGGTATATGGAATTGATGATTTTATTACTCCAATGGGAATTAGTGGTGCTGCTTGGGCAAGTTTAGTTTCTCAATTTATAATGGCCGTTATAGTTTTTGTATTATTACTAGTTAAAACAGATGTTAGTCTTAGGCTACGTTTTCCACTAAATAAAGAATTAGGTAGATTGGTAACCATGAGTCTTAATCTTTTTGTGCGTTCAATAGCCTTAAACACAGCATTATATTTTGCAACATCTCATGCTACCGATTATGGAGATGAGTATATAGCTGCATATACGATAGCGATGAATATATGGATGTTTACAGCCTTTTTTATTGATGGATATGGTGGTGCAGGTAATATTTTAAGTGGAAAATTATTAGGAGCAAAAGATTATAATTCGTTATGGAAATTAGGAAAACGTGTAAGTTCTTATGGGATTGGCGTTAGTCTAATTTTAGCAATATTTGGATTTATATTTTATTATAAAATAGGAGAAGTATTTACTAGCGAGGTTATTGTACTGGATACATTTTATAGTGTCTTTTTTATTGTTTTAATCGTACAGCCGATTAATGGTTTGGCTTTCGTATTTGACGGAGTTTTTAAAGGCCTGGGTGAGATGGGGTATTTAAGAAATGTGTTACTGGGAGCAACATTTTTAGGGTTTATTCCTACCCTCTATCTATGTGACTATTTTGATTTAAAATTGTACGGAATTTGGATTGCATTTACTGTATGGGCTCTTTTTAGAGGGGTAGCACTCGTCATAAAATTCAGAAATAAGTTCCTGCCTTTAATTGCTTCTAATAGAAATTAAAAAGAAGCATATACAATAGTAAAGGAGCATATATAAGAATTAAAAAAATTCCAATTCGTAATCTGTTTTTTTCAAAAAATTGTTCCATCATCATCAGTTTTTAGTAAGATCCCCATTTTAAAGTAAAAGACGAATTCTATTACAGATAGTTGCGATTGATTACGTATCTGTAATAAAATATTATCTATTTTTATAGAAAAGTAGTAACAAAAATGATACCAGAATCCATAGGAAGTCTCTATACACATATCGAAAATACTGTTGCAACAATAGAATTTGGTCACCCTGCCAGTAACTCTTTTCCGTCAGAATTATTAGTAAGATTAGAAAAGGCTTTTGATGAATTATCTAATGATGAATCGGCTCATGTGATTATTCTTAAATCAGAAGGAGACCGAGCTTTTTGTGCAGGGGCCTCGTTTGACGAATTAATTACTATTGATAATCTTAAGGAAGGAAAAAAATTCTTTTCTGGCTTTGCGAATGTAATTAATGCTATGCGAACATGCAAAAAACCTATCATTGGTAGAATACAAGGAAAAACCGTTGGAGGAGGAGTAGGATTAGCCGCTGCTTGTGATTATTGTTTGGCCTCAGAATCTGCATCGATTAAATTAAGTGAACTAACTATTGGGATTGGTCCATTTGTAATAGAGCCTGCAGTATCAAGAAAAATTGGACTTGCAGCTTTTGAAGCACTTGCATGGGATGCTTCACAATGGAAAAATGCATATTGGGCTAAAGAAAAAGGATTATATTCCAGAGTTTTTGAAACCGTAGCAGAATTGGATAAAGAAGTACAGATGTTTGCAGAGAGACTTGCCAAGTATAATCCCAAAGCAATACAGCAAATGAAAGAAACGTTATGGAAAGGAACAGACCATTGGAGTGAATTGTTAATAAAGCGTGCAGAAATCTCAGGTGAACTTGTACTATCTGAATTCACAAAGAAAGCATTAGAAAAATTCAAAAAATAAATAATGGAGATATTAAATTTTTTAGGAGGAAATGGATTGTTTCTTATTTTGGGAATCATATTAGTAGTGGTTTACTTTATAAATAAGAGAAAGAGAAGGTAATCTTCCGTAACTTTGCCAAAAATTACAAAGTAAGTGATGAGTAAAATTCGTATCACCAAACAATTTTCTTTTGAAACAGGTCATGCCTTATATGGATATGATGGCAAATGTAGAAATGTTCACGGACATAGTTATAAGTTAAGTGTTACCGTGATTGGAACACCTATCTCTGATACATCACATGTTAAGCTAGGCATGGTAATTGATTTTGGGGATCTAAAAAAAATCGTAAAAGAGGATATAGAAGATGTTTTTGATCATGCTACAGTGTTTAATAAGAATACTCCGCATGTAGAATTAGCAAAAGAACTTCAGGATAGGGGGCACAATGTTATTTTAGTAGATTATCAGCCTACCAGTGAGAATATGGTAATTGATTTTTCTAAAAAAATAAAGGCTCGATTACCAGAAAACATTAAACTACATTCTCTCAAGCTTCAGGAAACAGAGACTTCGTATGCAGAATGGTATGCCTCAGACAATCAATAGATAATATGTCTTGTGATGCTTTTCTTATTTTTACCTTTAAATTAAAATTATGAACCTTCCAGAAGGGAAAAAAATATATTTTGCCAGTGATAATCATTTGGGAGCTCCAACAACAGAAAAGAGTTTTCCCAGAGAACAAAAGTTTGTAAAATGGCTAGACGAGGTTAAAGAAGATGCTGCAGCTATTTTTTTATTAGGAGATCTATTCGATTTCTGGTTCGAATATAAAACAGTGGTTCCTAAAGGTTTTACCAGAACATTAGGGAAACTGGCAGAAATTACAGATTCTGGAATACCTGTATATTATTTTGTTGGTAATCATGACTTATGGATGAATGGATATTTTGAAGAGGAGTTAAGTATCCCGGTGTATCATAAACCCCAGGAATTTACATTTAATGAAACAACTTTTTTTATAGGGCATGGTGACGGTTTAGGGCCTGGAGATAAGGGATATAAACGCATGAAAAAAGTATTTACTAATCCTGTGGCTAAATGGTTCTTTAGATGGTTGCATCCTGATTTGGGAGTAAAACTAGCACAATATTTATCAGTTAAAAACAAATTGATTTCTGGTGATGAAGATGTTACCTTTTTGGGAGAGGATAATGAATGGCTAGTGCAATATTGTAAAAGAAAATTAGAGAACAAACATAGGGATCATTTTATATTTGGGCATAGACACCTTCCTATGGAAATACAATTAGAAGAAAACTCAAGATATACCAATTTGGGAGATTGGATTATCCATTATACTTATGCCGTTTTTGACGGAAAAGAATTGAAATTAAGTACGTTTAAATAATAAAAAAAGGGAAGTATCTTAAAAATTACTTCCCTTTTTTGTATTATAATAACATGCGTTTATTCTATCATTATTTGTTTTACAATAGAGTTTTCGCCTAATTTAACATTAACTAAATACAAGCCTCTTACATTAATAGAATTTCGTAGTTCGTTGAGTAAGATAGATGTAGATCCTTTTTTTAGCATTCCTAAATCCTTTTTTTGGATGCTTTTCCCATTTAGACTCATAATTTCTATGGAGCCATGAACGTCTGCTGGAACATCTATTTGTAGACTTAGGTTATCAGCAATTACAGGGTTGGGATATAGACTGATACTTTGCTTAGTGTCACTAGCTATTTGTAGGCTATTGGTTTTGTTATTAAGACCTTTGATAATGAATTTTTCCCATGAACCAATAGCATTTCGATTACAGAAAATTCCCATATCTCTTCCATTCTCATGACTTACATATTTACCGTTATTACCTTTTATTGCATATAGATCTCCTCCTAGCGATTCTAACGTAAATTTTTCCCAAGCTCCTACAGCATTACGATTACAGTTCATAGCTTTGTTTCCATTTTCAGAACTTACATATTTACCATTGTTACCTTTTATACTTACAGTACCATTCCCAGAGGATTGTACAGTAAATTTTTCACCTGCGCCTGCAGAATTACGATTTGCTCGCATTGACCGAGAACCTCCTTCAGAGCTTATAAATTTATTAATACTCTGCCCATTAAAAGTAACATTACTACCTCCTGTTGGTGGATTTGGAGGGTTTCCGCCACCACCAAACCTTGGTCTGGATGATAACCAATTGAGGTCAAATCTTGGTCCTTTTTGGTTACATCCATTAGGTCCTAAATCAGTACGTCCTGGACATCCTGCTTCGTCTGGAGCATCATTTGCCGGACCATTTCCACATTGGATGTCATTATATGGGGCATCGCCATTTCTATAAGCTCTGTATTGAGGATGTTTTTTTAGCTCGTCACATACAGCACGAAGGTTTCTCTTAACCCCGTTAATAGTAACAGAAGCAACATTAATATCATCTAGATTGTGATCAAAAGTAGTATCACACCAGCAAAAGCCATTTGCAGCATAACTGTCTGTCCAACTAGGATGTCGGGGATTCCATTGCATTTTTGAATTATTTTCTTGCTGAGTTGATTGGGATATTGCAAGATGTGTCGTAAGACAAGCAATTAGAAATGTTAGAATACATAGTTTACGTTTCATAATAATATCTTTAAGTTAGTAACTTTAAAGGTCATATTATAAAAGCAGGTTTTAAGGTTTGTAAGGGGTACATTAGGAGTACAAAACAATAAAAGGGAATACATAAAGCATACTTTGCCTTAAAAAAAGATAAACGATAATTTAACCATTTACTTCGGGTTATAGTGCATCAGAAAGCCGAATACCGATCATTTCTGTTGCTTTAAGTTCAGAATGATGTTCAAAAAATATGATGGTATCACGCAAAACTGCTTCAATCAGATAATGGTTTCCTTTAAAATACGAATTTTTTACCCGTGCTTTTAATTTAGCATTGGTATCAACTAATAGTTGATGTGGGTAAACGAGAATGATATCTTGACTTTCTGAATTTGTAAACCAAGAGGTTTGTATTTGGTTTACTTCTCCAAAAAGAGAGGCGATGTAATAGTTAGAAGGGTTTTTATATAAAGAGATCGTATTTTCTTTAGTCAAGATTTCACCTTGATGAATCACGATAGTTTCATCTGCAAAAGATAGAATATCTGTCTTATCATGAGTCGCGGTAATACTGGTAATTTTGTTGCGTTTTAGATATCTAAAAAGGTTTCTTCGTAAAGAACTTCGTCTAAAGTTATCGATATTGCCAAAAGGTTCATCAAGCAATAATAATTCTGGTCTTTTTGCCAGAGCTTTTGCCAAAGCAACTCTTTGTTTTTGCCCTCCGCTTAAATTTTCAACTTTAATGTCAGCAAAATGAGTCATCTCTACAATTTCAAGTAATTCATTTACCCGACCTTGTTTGAGTTCTGGTTCAAAATTAGAAAGATATTGACCAATATTTTCTGCAACACTTCGATAGGGTGATAATTCAAAACCTTGAGAGAGATATTTCATATTTTCTTCTCCCGGAACTAAATTGAAAAGAGGCCCTAATATTTTTTTGTCATTCCAGGATAATTCTCCTTCTTGGACGTCCAAAAGTCCATAAATGATTTTTAATAAGGTACTTTTACCACAGCCACTTGCTCCAATCAAAGCAATATGCTGCCCTTTTTTGATAGTGAAACTAACATTTTTTAAGACAGGTAATTCGTCATAAGCAAAGGAAATATTCTGGACTTTAAGCATATTCAAATATATTGACTCTTGACCAAATAAAAAACCCACTTTTAGTTTATAAAAGTGGGTAGATAAAAAAATATTTGTTGTAATAAGACTCAGTCAATTACTTTTGAGGATTTAATATTAAAAACAATTGTATTTTGATAAAATTTATCCTTTTACTTTTTTATTAATTTTTTCAGGTAACACTTCATATCCCATATTGTATAAAGTAAAGCCAAAAATATCAGCGTATTGCTCGATGGTTTTACTTACAGGTGTTCCTGCACCATGACCAGCATTCGTCTCAATTCTAATTAGTGTTGGATTATCGCCAGATTGTTTTTCCTGAAGTTCTGCTGCGAACTTAAAAGAATGAGCAGGTACAACACGATCATCATGATCTCCTGTTGTTACCAATGTGGCAGGATAGTGTGTCCCTTCTTTTACATTATGTATAGGAGAGTATCCTTTTATATATTCGAACATCTCTTTATTATCCTCAGCTGTACCATAATCGTATGCCCATCCTGCTCCTGCTGTAAAGGTATGATAACGTAGCATGTCTAATACACCAACCGCAGGTAAAGCTACTCTCATCAAATCAGGGCGTTGTGTCATTGTTGCACCAACTAATAACCCTCCATTAGATCCTCCGCGAATTGCAAGGTAGTCACTCGAGGTATAGTTGTTTTCTATTAAATATTCTGCTGCTGCAATAAAATCATTAAAAACATTTTGCTTTTGTAGTTTTGTACCTGCAACATGCCATTTTTTGCCATATTCGCCACCACCTCTTAGATTCGGGACAGCATAGACTCCTCCTTGCTCCATCCATACAGCATTTGCAATACTAAACGCAGGAGTTAGACTTATATTAAACCCTCCATAACCATATAGTATTGTTGGATTTTTTCCGTTGAGTTCAATACCTTTTTTATAGGTAATAATCATAGGTACCTTTGTACCATCTTTGGAAGTGTAAAACACTTGCTTACTTTCGTAATGATCTGGATTAAAATCTATTTTTGGTTTTCGATATAATGTTGAAGTACCCTCTGCAATGTTATATTTATAGATGCTACTTGGTGTTTTATAATTAGTAAAAGAATAGTATAATTCCTTTTCTTTTTTCTTCGTGCCAAATCCATTAGCGCTTCCGACTCCTGGCAATTTTACTTCTCTGATTAATTTACCTTCATAATCATATTGTAATACTTTAGATACTGCATCCACCATATATTCTGCGAAGAAATATCCACCTCCTGTATTGGGGCTAAGTACATTTTCGGTTTCAGGAATAAAATCTACCCAGTTTTCTGGAGTAGGATTGGCAGCATCTACTGCTACTATTTTTTGATTAGGAGCGTTTAGGTTTGTAACAAGATAGAGCTTAGATCCAACATTTTCTATAACATAAGTGTCACTATCAGTGTGATCTAAAATGGTAATTAACTTACTATCTGGTTTTGTTAGGTCCTTAATGAATAGTTTATTTCCTGATGTAGATACACTTGCAGAAATGATAAGATAGGCATCATCTTCTGTTACACTGGCTCCAACATATCTGTGTTTCTCTTCTGGAGTACCTCCAAAAATCAAAGCATCTTCTTTTTGAGTAGTTCCTAGTTTATGATAGTATACTTTATGCTGATCTGTTTTGGCAGAAAGTTCACTTCCTTCTGGCTTATCATAACTAGAATAATAGAATCCTTCATTTCCTTTCCATGACATTCCAGAAAACTTAACATCGATAATAGTATCTTCAACAACTTCTTTGGTCTCAGTATTTTTAACTATTATTTTACGCCAGTCGCTTCCTCCTTCAGAAATAGAATAGGCTACTAATTTTCCATTTTTAGAAAAATTTACACCTCCGAGAGAAGTGGTCCCATCTTTGCTAAACGTATTTGGGTCTAGAAATACTTCTGGTTCATCACCTTCATTCTTAAAACGATAGATCACATATTGATTTTGAAGGCCGTCGTTTTTGTAAAAATAGGTATACTCACCTTCTTTAAATGGTGAGCCTACTTTTTCATAATTCCATAGGTCAGATAGACGTTTTTTCAAATCTGATCTAAAAGGAATATTTTCTAAATACCCAAAAGTGGTTTTATTTTGATTAGCGACCCAATTCTCGGTCTCTTCACTTCGATCATCTTCCAGCCAACGGTAAGGATCTTGTACTTCGATACCAAAATAAGTATCAACGGTATCCACTTTTTTAGTTTCAGGATAATTCAATGCAATGGTAGTTTTTGTGGTTTCTTCTTTAGTTTCATTTTTACATGCTATCATTAGAACTACGATAGATAATGCAAAGAGTGTTTTTCTCATGATGTGTTGTGTTATAATAATTCACAAATCTATCAAAAGAAGATGCTATAAATGCTAAATAAAATATAAAAAAGACTGCTCTGTACAACCTGTGAAGAAACTAAGGGTTTTCTTCCGCATTGCTTTGGGGTTTAGCGACACGTAGGATAACTATACAAGAGCAGTCAGAATTTTCTGTAAGAAACGAAAAATTTTGCTTTTAGAAAAGAGTTTTATACGTGCTCCAGGATTTAAAAATTAAGAAGGCGTTAGCGACAAAGACAAATGCTCCTGGTCCTATGTTTGCAGGATCCAAAGTAGCATGAAATAGAATAATATTTACTGAAATTGGTGCAAGTAGAATTAAAGCAAATGGTACAGCCTTTTTTGTAAGCAACAAAAGTCCGACAAGTACTTCTATAATTCCTACAGTTTTAAGCACATAGCTATCAGCAAGAGCACCAAAGAAAATACCAGCATCAGGATTAGCAAATTCAAAACCGGGAATAAATCCAATAAATTTATTACTTCCAAAAACGACAAGCATCGCTCCTAATACTATTCTTAACACTAAAATTAATGTATTCATTTGTTCTGTTTTTTTGGGATTAAATTGCTGTATTAGAGGAAGAAATGTTAAAAACCTTACAAATGTCAAGGAAAACCAGAGTTAAAAAAATACCTTTCGTATCTGTAAATACATAAAGTTGATTTGTTTCTATATTGAGAAACGATGTCAAGAATTTTTATGGGGCTAACCTTATTAATTATTTTAAAACTAATGAAACTATTACATCTTTTAAGACTTACTTTTTTTGCTTGTATTTTATGTGTTCCTTCTATCAAAGCACAAGACTATTTTTTTAAAGACAAAGCACCTTTTAACCCAGAAATCCCTTCTCCAGAGGAATTTCTTGGATATGCTATCGGAGAACAACACACACGTCACGATCAAATCGTAGCGTATTTAACTAAACTTTCTGAAGTTTCTGATAGAGCTACTATTACCAGTTATGGAAAAACCCATGAAAATAGAAAACTAGTAATTCTTACGGTTTCTTCACCGGAAAACCTTAATAAACTTTCAGAGCTTAAACAACAACATTTGGCATTTACAAAACCATCTGAATCACCTACGAATTATGATGAAGTACCCATTTTTGTTCAGCTTGGATATAATGTTCATGGTAATGAACCATCTGGTTCTGAAGCTGCTATACTAATGGCATATACCTTGGTAGCTTCTAATAGTCCTGAAGTAAAAAATTATATAGAGAATGCTGTACTATTTATTGATCCTACCATTAATCCTGATGGTCGTGATCGACATACGCAATGGGCAAATCAGTATAAAGGAAACCCTTTGGTGAGTGACGGATATGATGCTGAGCATAACGAAGCTTGGCCTCGTGGGCGCACCAATCATTATTGGTTTGATCTTAATCGAGATTGGTTATTAGGGATTAATCCAGAAAGTCGGGGAAAATTAAAATGGTACCATGAGTGGTATCCTAACGTGGTAACTGATTTTCACGAGATGGGAACAAATAGCAACTATTTCTTTGAACCTATGAAACCGATTGGTTCTCAGGATCCTATTATGCCTAAGGAAAATTATGAAGGTTTAAACGATTTATTCGCTCCATACTTTTCTAAAGGATTAGATAATATAGGCTCATTTTATTTTACTAAAGAAGCCTTTGATGGAACATATCCGGGGTATGGTTCTTCTTATCCTGACCTACAAGGAGGGTTGGCATTATTGTTTGAACAGGCAAGTTCTAGAGGGCATTTACAAGATACTGATTACGGAACCATATCGTTTCCTTTTACTATTAGAAATCAGTATATCTCTAGCATTGCTACGGTTAAAGCAGCTGTAGAAAATAAAGGACGATTACGTAAATATCAACAGGATTTTTTCAAATCTGCTGTTGAGAATACTTTAAAAAAGGGAAGTGAAGCCTATGAGTTTGGAGATGCTTATGATCAAAATAGAAATAAAGCGTTTATTGATAAATTATTGCTTCATAAGATTAAGGTGTATAAAAAAGGAAATCGATTTGTAGTTCCTGTAAAACAGCCTCAACAACGTATGGTACAAACTGTTTTCGAAACATATAATAAGTATCGGGATAGTGTGTTTTATGATGCTTCGGCTTGGAGTTTGGTGAATTTTTATAATATAAAATATCAAGCTACAAAATCTAGTGACTTTGGTGAGGAAATCACTTCAACAAATGGATTGGTAAATGTTTCTACGGTCCCGAGGTCTAATTATGCATATGTTATGGATTGGGATGATTATAATGCTCCTGCAGCTTTATATTTTATGCAATCAAAAGGATTAAAGGTTGCATCGGCTTTTAAACCTTTTAGTAGTATAACTTCAGAAGGAAATAGAAGTTTTAATTATGGTAGTGTCATGATACCTGTAAGTAAACAAAAGAAAACGAGTGATGAGGTATATGCTATTATTAAAAAGGCGCAAGCTAAGTTTGATGTACCTATATATTTTGCTAATTCAGGTTTTAGTGCGTCAGGGATTGATTTAGGAAGTCAAAATTTTAGAAAGTTGAATACTCCCAAAGCTCTATTACTGGTAGGAGAAGGAGTAAATTCTTATGAGGCTGGCGAAGTTTGGCACTTATTAGATACAAGAATGCATATGCCTATTACCAAATTAAGAATGAATAGATTTGGAGCTGTTCCCTTAAAAAAATACAATACTTTGGTTATGGTG
The DNA here is from genome assembly GCF_007489275.1 of Aquimarina algiphila. Lineage (GTDB taxonomy): Bacteria > Bacteroidota > Bacteroidia > Flavobacteriales > Flavobacteriaceae > Aquimarina > Aquimarina algiphila. The sequence continues at coordinate 99,250 of NZ_VLNR01000046.1, read as the reverse complement.
TCGGGTAGGTATAGTCAATTGGATTCTCTTAAACGGAAAAAAATAAAAGACTGGGTCTCCCAGGGAAATACTTTGATAACTATAGCCGGAGCATCAAAATGGGTAATTGATAAAAAACTGGTAAAAGAGAAATTTACCAAAAAAGAGAAAGACACATCCAATACTAAAGCAGTAAAAAGGCTGCGATATGCTGATGCTCAAGAAAATATAGGGCGAGAAGAGTTAGGAGGTGCCATTTTTGAGGTTGATTTGGATATTACACATCCTCTGGGTTTTGGATATCGAGATTCTTCGGTTCCTGTATATAAAAATAATGAGGTATTTCTTGCTCCTAGTAAAAACCCATATGCTACGGTAGCAAAATATACCGATGATCCACATATTGATGGATATATTTCTACTGATAACTATGAAAACTATCTAAAACCTTCTGCATCATTAATTGTAAGCAAATTAGGAAGAGGACGTGTAATTATGTTTGCCGATAACCCTAATTTTAGAGGGTCATGGTATGGAACCAATAGATTGTTTTTGAATGCGTTGTTTTTAGGGAATCATATATTTGTTCCTAAAATAAAAGAGTAATTAGAATTATTAGGATGAATTAAAAATAAAACCTCCTTGCTTTATTGAAACAAGGAGGTTTACTATATCATTATAATGCTTATTAGCCTATAAGATTATGTTCAACAAGATGCTCTCCTATTTGAACTGCATTGGTAGCAGCACCTTTGCGAAGATTATCTGCAACAATCCACATATTTAATGCATTTTCTCTAGAGTGATCTCTTCGAATTCTACCTACGAAAACATCATTTTTGCCTTCTGCATAAATTGGCATCGGATAGGTATTAGTGTCTGGATTATCTTGTACAGTAACCCCAGAGGTTTCATTAAGAACCTTTCTAACATCGTTTTCATTAAAGTCACTATCAAATTCTAGATTGACACTTTCACTATGCCCTCCTACTACAGGAATACGTATCGCAGTTGCAGTAACTGCAATTGTACGATCATCAAGGATTTTCTGAGTCTCATTAACCAATTTCATTTCCTCTTTGGTATATCCATTCTCCTGAAATACATCACAGTGTGGAATCGCATTACGGTGAATAGGATAAGGATATGCCATTTCTCCTTTTTCACCAGCATATTCGTTTTCTAATTGCTGTACCGCTTTTACTCCGGTACCTGTGATAGATTGGTACGTAGAAATAATGGCACGTTTTATTTTATATTTATTGTGTAATGGTCCCAAAGCCATAACTAACTGTATGGTCGAACAATTAGGGTTAGCAATAATCTTATCTTCTTTTGTAAGTGTTTTGGCATTAATTTCTGGAACTACCAATTTTTTTGTAGGATCCATTCTCCAGGCAGATGAGTTATCAATAACCGTTATTCCAGCTTCTGCAAATTTTGGTGCCCATTCTAGAGAGGTGTCTCCTCCTGCAGAGAATAATGCTACATCAGGTTTCATTTCGATAGCAGTAGTAAGACCTACTACAGAAAATGTTTTGTCTTTATAAGAAATTTGTTTTCCGATAGATCGTTCTGATGCTACAGGAATTAATTCTGTTACTGGGAAATTACGTTCCTCTAATACTTTTAACATTACGGTTCCTACCAGTCCGGTAGCACCTACAACGGCTACTTTCATAATTCGATTGATTTTTGGCTTTTGCTTATGCAAAAATCGTATAAACTCTTTTAAACTCTGGCAAATGTGCGTAATATTTCTAATATGACAAGTGTTTATATATAAAAATACTAAAATTTGCATTATTTGTTATATATATAACATTTTGTAAAAAAGAACCACCCGATCAAGGGTGGTTTAGTTAGAATATGTAGTATAGCGGTAGCTATAGAAAAATCATGTTCTTTTAGAAATTATTTTTTAAGTAAATCTCTAATTTCTGCAAGTAGCTCTTCTTGTGTTGGACCCGCTGGTGGTGCAGGAGCTGCCTCTTCTTCTTTTTTCTGACTTCTTTCGTAAGCTTTTAATACCATAAAAATACAAAATCCAATAATGATAAAATCGATTACTGTTTGTACAAAAGAACCATAATTTATGGTTACAGGAGCAATTGCCTCTCCAGCTTCATTTACAGCAGCTTCTGTAAGTTGAAATTTAAGATCGGTAAAGTTCACTTTGCCTAATAGTAAACCAATAGGAGGCATTAATACATCGTTAGTAAAGGAAGTTACTATTTTCCCAAATGCTCCACCTACGATTACCGCGGTAGCTAGATTTATAATGTCACCTTTTAATAAGAAAGATTTAAAATCTTTTAAAAACCCCATGTTTAATTAGATTTAGATAGTTAGTAGATGTCTAATTTAACAAAAAAATAAGAGATCGATTAAGATTACAAGTGTTATTCCTATGAGGTTTTCGATGAAAATCAATTATCATCGATAACAATACGTTTTACTCTTGGGGAAATAGCGGTAAGTAACTCATAGGAAATTGTTCCGGAGTTTTCGGCTACTTTTGATGCACTATACTTAGTATCAAAAATAATAACTTCATCTCCTTCTCTGCAGTTGATATTAGTAACATCCACCATGATCATATCCATACAGACATTGCCAATAATATAGGCTTGGGTATTGTTAATGGTAACGAATCCTTTTTTATTACCATATTGTCTGCTAATGCCATCAGCATGTCCAATGGGGATGGTGGCAGTTTTTGTATGTTTTGTAGCTATAAATGCTCTATTATACCCTAGTGATTCTCCAGATTCTAAATTATGGATTTGCGAAATTACAGATTTTAGACTAGCCACAGGTTTTAATTCAGGGTCATATTTTGCATCATTCCCATAACCATACAACCCTATTCCGGCTCTGACCATATCAAAATGTGCTTCAGGGTAGTTAAGAATTCCAGAAGTGTTAGATTGATGAAGAATAGGTTTATACCCTAATCTATCATTCATTTCTGTAGTAATTTTTTTAAAAGAATTAATTTGTTTTAAAGTAAATTCCTTTTCTGAGAGATCTTCGCTGGCAGCCAGATGAGAAAGAAGAGCAACTACTTTAATCGCAGTAGTATTGTTAATAGTTTCAAGAATATGATCGACATCATCTTCAGAGAAACCAATTCTATTTAATCCAGTATTAAATTTGATATGAACAGGATATTCTTTTTTACCTAATGAGTTTGCTGCTGCTGTAAAGGTCTTAAGTACTCTAGAGCTGTAAAGGCTGGGTTCTAACTGGTTCTCTATTAATTTTTGAAAATTTACTGGTTGAGGGTGCAGTACCAAAATTGGAGTTGTTATTCCAGATTCACGAAGCGCTATTCCTTCTGCAACATAAGCAACTGCAAAGTAATCTGCTCCTACTTTTTCAAGATGTTTAGCAATTGCTCCAGCATCACTACCATAACCAGAAGCTTTTACTACAGCTAACATCTTCACATTAGGATTGACCTTGCTTTTTAAATAGTTAAAATTGTGAGTAAGGTGTGCCAGATTAATTTCCAGAACCGTTTCTTTTACGTTACTCATTAGATTTATGTGATTTTTTGGATACTTCTTTAGGATCTGTAACATCCATTTGTTTTACTTTTTCTTTGAGCATTGCTTTGTAATATGCTGCTCTACTAAGAGGTTCATACTCATCGGTTTCTCCCAACAAAACCAAATCGTCTTTTGTAGATTTTCTATAGCTGAATTGGGCTAGGTTTCCTGTTCTGGTACAGACAGCATGTACTTTGGTTACATATTCTGCGGTAGCCATTAGTGCCGGCATTGGACCAAAAGGATTTCCTTTAAAGTCCATATCCAATCCTGCAACAATAACCCTAATTCCTTTATTAGCCAAATCATTACATACTGCAACGATTTCGTCATCAAAGAATTGAGCCTCATCAATTCCGACTACGTCACAGGTATCTGCCAGGATTCTAATATTAGCAGCTGCGGGAACTGGAGTAGATCGAATTTCATTTGAATCATGAGAAACAACCATTTCATCGTCATACCGAATATCGATAGCGGGTTTAAAAATTTCAACATTTTGTTTAGCAAATTGAGCGCGTTTTAACCTGCGAATCAATTCTTCAGTTTTACCTGAGAACATAGAACCACAGATTACCTCTATCCACCCAAATTGCTCCTTATGATTTACTGTATTTTCGAGAAACATTTTGTATTTTTCAGCATCAATTAAAGAAATCCCTTCTCCTTAAAACCAAATGAATTTTAAAATGATTGATGAAAGCATAGTCACCCATTTATATCTTTATTTGGTATTACTCTAAAGATGAGGTAAATTTATTAAAAAACAAAAAGCAGTATCACAAACGAATAAGAAAGTTATGAAGAAGAAATTGGAAGCGGAGCTTATAAGTATTGCTCATAGAATACTACAACTTAAAGATAAAACTACTTTACCTCAGCTACAGGAAGAGGCAAGGATACTGTATGAGAAGTTGACTATCCTTAATTTTTCTGAAACTCATTTTGCAGGACCACAACCTACCATTGGCCAGATTAAGACAGCTTTAGATACTGATGAATCAGAAGCATTAAAAGAAGTGCGACAAAAAATAAAAGCAATTATAGAGCCAGAGCCTGTAGTAACAGAAACAATAGAAGAAAAACCAGAATTAGACCAACCGCCTGTGCAGGTTGAGAACCAAGAACAGGAAAAGAAAGAAGATATTTCTGCTTTAGAGCATAAACCAGAACTGGTAATTGAAGAGATTAATGCCCGGGTTACCGAAGATCTTTTTGTTCCCGCAACAACTCCAACAGAAGAACATAGTTCTTTTTCAGATGCTTCATCATCTCAATCCGCCTATGAAAAAAATGACAGAGAAGAAAGCATATCTACTATAGGTTCTGATCCATTTGATAAAATAGATGATGATAAACCTAAATCACTTAATGATCAACTTAGAAAAGAGATTCATATCGGATTAAACGATAGATTAGCTTTTATTAAATATCTTTTTGAAGGGAGTGCATCCGATTATAATCGTGTTTTGTCTCAACTTAGTACATTAAGAAATAAGAGTGAGGCAGAAGAATTCATTGCAAATATGATAAAACCAGATTATCATAACTGGGAAGGAAAAGATGAATATGAAGAACGATTTATGGATATTGTTCTTGGTAAATTTGATCACTAAATATAAAATTATAAACATATGAAAATTGTATATTGGATTGCTACAGTGGCTTTATGTGCTATTATGTTGTATTCTGCTCAGATGTATTTTTTTAAAACAGAAATGATAAAAGGTTTCTTTGAAAGTTTTAATTATCCAACATATATTGTAATTCCGTTAGCAGTAGCTAAATTATTAGGAATAGCAGCTATCCTTACCAATAGGATAAAATGGATTAAAGAATGGGCATATGCAGGATTTTTCTTTGATTTGGTATTGGCAAGTTTAGCACATCATTATGCCGGACACGGTATAGGGCTATCTATATACGCAATCATAATTCTTATTATTTCTTATACTATTGGTAAAAAGGTAAGACCATAATTAATCCTTTAAATGAAATGTATTTACCAAAAGCACTGCTATTTGGTTTTTAATATACGATATGTCTAAACTATACCTTGTCCCCACACCTATCGGAAATCTGGAAGATATGACTTTTAGAGCTATTAATGTGCTAAAAGATGTAGACTTGATTCTTGCTGAAGATACCCGTACCAGTGGGAAATTATTAAAACATTTTGAGATCTCAACTCCTATGCAAAGCCATCATATGCATAATGAGCATAAAACTATAGATCGAGTTATCCAGAAGTTAAAAAGTGGCGATGTTATTGCGTTAATAAGCGATGCAGGAACTCCAGCGATCAGTGATCCCGGTTTTTTATTGACAAGAGCTTGTGTAGAAAATGGAATAGCAGTAGAATGTTTACCGGGTGCAACAGCCTTTGTTCCAGCATTGGTGAATAGTGGACTGCCAAATGATAAATTTGTTTTTGAAGGGTTTTTACCGGTAAAAAAAGGAAGACAAACTCGGTTAAAATTTTTGGCAGAAGAAACCAGAACTATGATTTTTTATGAATCACCACATAAGTTAGTAAAAACACTAAGTAGTTTTATGACATATTTTGGTGAAGATCGCCAGGTTTCTGTATCCAGAGAGTTGAGTAAATTATACGAAGAAACCATTCGAGGGACAGCTAAGGAGGTAACTCAACATTTTGAAAATAAACCTCCAAAAGGTGAGATTGTAATCATCGTAGAAGGTAATAAATAGTAATAAAAGATAAATTTAATAATGACAATTACAACATTTGTTGAAAAGCTAAAACAAGAACCTAAAACAGTCAAATTTGAAGAAACCATTGCTGTGATTGACACTCACTACGATTTTACTCCAACGTTATTTGTCAATGGTAATATCACAAATCAAGCAGGTGAGAATTCTGGCTCTTGTAAAGTGTTCTCTTTTGCAAAACTGCATCAACTTAATGAAGAAGAGACATTGTCTTGTTTTGGAAAATATTATCAGGATGTATTAAACACTCCAACAAACAATGATCATCAGAATATCAGGAACTTTATAAAAACAGGATGGGAAGGAATTTCATTTGAAGGTGAAGCATTACTCAAAAAGTAATAACACCAAGTTATTTATAAACGTTTTTATAATTTTAAATACCGTTATTTCGTTCTATCAACTTAATAATGCTTTATACACTAAACTATAAAACGTTTGAAACAAAAACCATTACTTGCTGTTATAGGTACTAGCTTGCTTGTTTTTTTGCTATGGCAACTACCCTATTTTGGATATATACAATATCCATTGTTATTATTAGGGACCTGGTTTCATGAAATGGGCCACGGACTAACCGCATTATTGCTTGGGGGAGAATTCATTTATCTGGAGATTTATGAGAACGGAGGAGGTGTAGCCTATTCTAATGTTTCATCGAGTTATTTACCATATACGCTTGCCAGAGCACTAACTGCTGCAGGAGGGTTATTAGGACCCGCTATCTCAGGAGCTATTCTTATTGCTTCTGCCAGAGACAAAGTCAGTTCCAAAATTACCTTGTGGTTATTGATTATAATCATGGTATTATCGCTGTGCCTTTGGATTCATGCACTGTTAGCATTAATCATTTTGAGTGTTTTTGCTGCGATTTTGTTTTTTATCGCTATTCTTAGAGTAAGAAATCTTGAAGCGTTTACACTTTTGTTTCTTGGGACACAATGTGTGTTGAGTACCTATTTACAAATAGGATATTTGTTTACAAAACAATTTGAACGTGATGGAAAAATCCAGTATTCAGATACACAGATGATTGCAGCTCATTTGCCAGGTGTCTATTGGATGTGGGCCATCTTAATTCTTTTGATTACCATCTATCTGTTATATAAAAGTTATCGGTATTATTTAAAGAAATAAGGACTATGATTGGAACTTCATTTTAATTTTAGATTCATTTAGATGCATACGTTGTGAGGGTAGACTTTGAAATAAAATATCTTAAATGTCAGAAATAAAGCCCGTGGTAAATACGTGTTTTAATACCATATAGTACTTGTTAACATGTTGGTAATTAGTTATGAGTCGTTTTTTTGATTAGCTTTAGTATTTATATTAGTAAACCACTAAACAAACACAAAATGAAAGACGTAATCACACAAAAAGACGAAGTAATCACTCCAGAGATTTTCGAATCAAGAACCGAAGAGTGGTGCAGAGAAGATGTATTGAAATTAGCACATCATTTTCACAAATTTGAAAAAGCCAAAGGGCAATATCATCGCGTAGCGCGTTTTGATATGAAACAAGGAAACCTAGAAGAATTTAAAGCCATCGGAAAAATTGAAAAACTCACCGTGTTTTTATCACTTAAAGAAGGATATCGAGAGAAACTTACATTTAGCCCCATTCTTAAAGTAATATATGATGGAAATAAAAGTAAAGAATATGAGCTAAAACCTAAAACAAAATTAGATATTGAACGAGAAAGAAGAGAAATAGGAGGAGGAAAGATAGCTGCAGAGATTGTGCCTGATACCTTTAAAGAAATGATTTGTAAAAACTGGGAAGATGCTGAGATACATATCATAGATGATCTGTTTCATTGCTGGGGTAAAAAAGACCAATTAGATGAAGAATCTATAATACGTGTAGAACGTTTTGAGATAGACAGAATGGTAGAGTATATTGATGGGTTACGAGATAGTTTATTGGGTGTTAGTCTCTATCCCGGAATTGACATGAATAAGTTTAATAAGAAAGAAATGATTTCTTTTACCCCGGTACTAGGATTTCAAATAGATGGGTCTCAAAATAAAGAAAAATCAGGATTTGGTCTTAAAGGAGTTTTTGAATTTGCATCGAATGAGATTTTTGCCGAATATCTTAGTCCTTGTCCTCCAACTTGTACACAAGAATGAGCGTATAATTATTTGAAAATATTGATTTCATGAGTGAAGAGTTGTTCGAAATTATTAGATTAATCTCATTATTGATTGTAGGGCTTCCATTTATAGTTGCACTATTTAAATTCAAAATATTGAATAAGACACAAATTGTCTTATTCTATTTACTATTAATTATAATTTTAGTTGAGATTATTTCTCTTTTCTTTTGGTATAAAAAAATAAATAATTTACCAATATATCATTTATATACAATAATAGAGTTTGCTATTATTTCCAAGATTTATGCTGAAGAATTGAAATCAATATTTTCAAAGAATTTTTTTTTAGTTTTAGTCTTAATGTTTGCGGTATTTAGTGTTTTAAATACTTTGTTTTTTCAAAACATCTTTACGTTTAATTCTAATGCTATTACAGTATCTGGCTTAATCGTTATCTTTTTTGCATTAAGTTATTTTTATGCATTATTAAAAGAAGTAAAATATAGAACGCTGGAAAGCAATCCTATGTTTTGGATCAATTCGGGGTTCTTGATTTATTTTTCCAGCAACCTGATTCTGTTTTATATGAATAATACTTTATTTAAAGGAGTAACAGAAGCTAGTTTAATCCTTTGGGGGCTTCATGCTATTGTTAATATCGTTCTTACTATTTTCTATACAATTGCATTATGGGTAAATCCAAAGAAACAGAATACATAAAGTTTCAATTGATGAGGAGATATCCCTCTTTATTTTGAATTATATTTATATACCTTTTAAAACCTAAAATTATGAAAACAAATCATGTAGTATTTATAATCCTGTTAGGATTAGTTATGGCTTGTCAAAAAGAAGAAACTCCTAATACCTTGGAGCAACAAGATTTGACGTTAAACTGGAAAACTGTGAACCCAGAAAAGGTTTTTGGCAATCCAGAAGATGGATTTAATATTTCTAAAGATGCGTTAAAGCAAGCCTTAAGTTTACCTAATGTATCTACCGTTCGTTTTATTTTGGAAGTAGAGGATGAACAGCTACAAATTCGGGTAGCAGGGGTGAATTCCAATGGGGATATTACAAAAGGGGTGTTAGCAAAACCAGTCTCAGTGCAAAAAGAAGTGCATAAACTATTTACAGAGAAATCAAAACAGTTTGAAACAACGGCATTATCCAAAGCAGTAGCTTCTCATGTTTTACAACCTGGTGATGCAGTAGATTTCGTTTTGACCTGGCAACAAAAAATAAAAGGAAAATCGCTGCAAGAAACAGTTGCTTATGATGGGGAACGTATTCAATATTTTAGTATGCCTGCTGAAGCAATAGAGCATATGCTAGAAAGTAGATCTAAGAGTATAAACCTGGTTTGGGGAGTTAATCCAAAAGGAAAGTTTACCACAGTATTTTTACCAGAGTTTACAGAAGGGAAGGCGTTATTGAAATCAGGAGAGTTTATTTATGAGTATTCAAAGCCTTGTCCACCAACTTGTACGCCACCTGAGTAAACTAATTTTGATATGGTGCTTTGCTAGTTTATAAAATCACTTTATGGTAGAATCAGAACAAGAAATAACCTTAAAGATTATAATCATTGGTATGGTAGTGATTTTTTTACTATCCTTATCGGTGATTATATTCTTTATTCTCTACCAACGTAGATTATTGGCACAACAACAAAAACATCAAAAAATAGAATCTGATTATCAAAAAGAATTACTAAAAACATCTATCTTAAGCCAGGAAGAAGAACGTACCCGAATTGCCAAAGAATTGCATGATGATGTGGGAGCGATGTTAACCACAACCAAATTGTATTTTGGACAGATCACCCCAGAGTTACCTCCAGACGAACTTAAAGATATTGCTAAAAAAACAAGTGGTTTTTTAGACGATATGATCCATAGTGTACGTAGTATTTCTCAGGATTTAAGACCAGTAGTTTTAGAAAAACTGGGACTTATTGAGGCAATACAAAGTTTGGTGCAAACCATCAATGAGTCTGGGAAAATTTCTGCTGGTTTTCAAAATAATACAGTAAAAACGATTATCAAAACAAAAGAACTCAATATATATCGTATTGTTCAGGAGTTGGTTACAAATACACTAAAACATGCAGAAGCAACAACGATAAAAATCCAATTAAAAAATGACAAAAATGTATTGGTAATTCTATATGAAGATGATGGAAAAGGATTAAAAGGAGAAAATATGCTGCATAAAAAAGGATTGGGACTTAAAAATATAGAAAGTAGGTTATCTGTACTCTCAGGAACATCGCAATTTATAAATAAGAGTAAAGGAATGAAGGTTAAAGTCGAGATACCGATTTAATCCCTCATAGAGGGTTCAATTCTCTTAGGCTTGTCTCAAAAACAAAATATATTTTCAGAAGCATACCCTGTGAGCTTGCTCCGAGGTTGTTGATGTAAAGAGAATATAACAGCAATGACTAAATAACATTAATTATACACGATCATGGAAACTATAAAACTAGGACTGATTGATGATCATAACTTATTTCGGGAAGGAATAAAATCATTATTAAAAAAAATGCCAGGGATTACCTTGGTATTAGAAGCTGTTAGCGGTAAAGATTTATTGGCACAACTAAACAATGTGGTTCCAGATGTTATCTTATTAGATTTGGAGATGGAAGATATGAATGGAGTAGATGCAACGCTTAAGCTACAGGAGCGATATCCTGATCTTAAAATCATTATTCTTACTATGCATAAAGAAGAACGAATGATATCGTATTTGATGGAAGTAGGCGCTAATGGATATTTGTTAAAAGATACCAATCAAGAAGAATTAGAAACAGCAATACGATCGACATATGAAAAAGGCTTTTATTTTAATTCTTTTGTATCAGAAGCATTGTTAAAAGGACTAAAACATAAAACGACCAAACCCCCTGCTATAGGAAAAGATTATCATCTTACCTCTAGAGAATTAGAAGTTTTAGAAGGAATTACTCATGAGTTTACCACATCCGAGATTGCAGAACAACTTTTTCTAAGTGTTAGAACTATTGAAGGACATCGAAAAAACTTAATGAATAAATTAGGTGTAAAAAACACAGCAGGATTGATTGTTAAAGCTGTAAAAGAGAAGATTATTTCGGTGTGATACCATCAAAAATAAACCTCGCAGGTTTTTAAAATCAGCGAGGTTTACTATTCATATTTTAAACATGCTTTCCTTTTTCCCAACCATGTTTACCAAGATATTGTTCGCCAGATTCGATAGCACCTTCTTCGACCATAGTACCCATAGAATCGTTCCATCGATTTAGATACCCAAATAAAGAAATCACTCCTAGCATTTCTACAATCTCTCCTTCATCCCAGTATTTATATAACTCTTTTTTGATGTTATCATCAACAGCGTTAGGAATGACAGATGCTGCAAGCGAAAAATCAAGCGCTATGCGTTCTGCATCACTAAAAGCAGGGTGAGTTTTATATTCCCAAATATTATCTAACTGTTCTTGTTCTGCCCCATAACGCTCTGCAGCACGTATAGCATGTGCCTGGCAATATCGACACCCTGTAGCGTTACTACTTACCCAGGCAATCATACGTTTGAGGGCAGAAGTTACTCTCCCTTCATTAGCCATTACAGCTTTATTAAGGTTAATAAATGCCTTAGAAATTGCTGGCCTTCTTTGCATGGTAAGTACTGAATTGGGGCAAAAACCTAAGGTCTCATTAAAAAATTCTGCTAATTCTCTGGTTTCTGGATCGTGATCAGCAGACAATGGTGTTACTAATGCCATGTGTATATGTGTTTTGAGTTTAAATGTAAAATTTTAAGCGAGACAAAATACAAAACTAATGTCAAATCAAGAGTGGTCAAGATGTTTTTTGTACTTTGGATTTTTTAATATCGGAATTTACCGCACTAATGAGATGGACACTACAACCAAAACCGGATACAACAACAATACAACATTTGGCTGAAGCCCTTAATGTAGATACTATTATAGCTTCTTTACTGATACAAAGAGGGATAGAAACCTTTGATCAGGCTAAAAAATTCTTTAGGCCCTCTCTGGATGATCTTCATGATCCTTTTTTGATGAAAGATATGGATCTGGCGGTTTCCAGAATCCAAAAGGCACTTGCAGAAGGTGAAAATATAATGGTATATGGGGATTATGATGTAGATGGAACAACCTCAGTGGCATTATTATCATCTTATCTAAAAACATTATCAGAACAAATTGCAACTTATATCCCAGATCGATATGAAGAGGGGTATGGGATTTCATATAAAGGTATCGACTATGCTCATGATAATGATATTTCTTTGATTGTAGCCTTAGATTGCGGGATTAAGGCGATCGAAAAAGTAGCGTATGCCAAAGAAAAAGGAATAGATTTTGTTATTTGTGATCATCATAGGCCAGGAGATAAAATTCCTGATGCTATCGCAGTTTTGGATCCAAAACGTGAAGACTGTGAATATCCATATAAAGAATTATGCGGTTGTGGAGTAGGTTTTAAGTTGATTCAAGCCATAGCAGAGGGACAAGATCAAACCATAAATGATTTATTACCATATCTAGATCTAGTGGCTACTGCAATAGGAGCAGATATTGTGCCGGTTACTGGAGAAAATCGTATACTAGCATATTATGGTTTACAAGTCATTAATACAAATCCAAGGATAGGGTTTAAAGCAATGTTATCAGAAGTCAAAAAAGAAACATTGACAATAACAGACGTTGTATTTATGATCGCTCCAAGAATTAATGCTGCAGGGAGAATGAAACATGGATTGCATGCGGTAAACTTATTAACTGAAGAAAATCTTGAAACGGCATTACAATACGCTTCAGAAATAGAAGCCTATAATAGCGATAGGAAAGATGCAGATAAAAAAATTACTCAGGAAGCATTAGCACAAATACTGGAAAATAATGAACAAGATCGATATACTACTGTAGTGTATGAGGAAAATTGGCATAAAGGAGTAATAGGTATTGTAGCATCTAGATTAACAGAAACATATTATCGCCCTACATTGGTGTTTACTAAAAGTGGTTCAAAACTGGCAGCTTCTGCGCGATCAGTAAAAGGATTTGATGTCTATAATGCTTTACATGCCTGTTCTGATTATATAGAGCAATTTGGCGGACATAAATATGCTGCGGGACTTACGTTATTAGAAGAACAGTATCCATCTTTTAAAAATAAATTTGAAGAAGTTGTATCGACAACTATTGATAAAAAGATGCTAATTCCGGAGATCACGATTGATACGCTGTTAGAATTAGACCAAATTACTCCCAGGTTTTATAGGATATTAAAACAATTTGGGCCGCATGGTCCAGGAAACATGACGCCGGTTTTTATGACCGAAGGAGTAAAAGATACAGGATATGGGAAATGTGTGGGAGCAGATGAAAAACATCTGAAATGTAAAGCGCAAAAAAATGAAGTTGCAATAGGATGTATTGGTTTTGGTCTTGGACCAAAGTATAATCTAATTAACCAGAAACAATATTTTAAGACGGCGTATACTATTGATGAAAACGAATGGAATGGAGAAGTATCACTTCAATTAAAACTGAAAGATATAAATTAACTTATTTTTATTTAGATTTATTATAAATAGTTGTTATTTTTGATGTAAATATGTATCGGGATGAGTGCTATAGATAAAATTTACAGTAATGAGTTAGGTATTTCTTTCTTTTGGAAACAAGAAAATCACATTTCAATACCCAGAGTTCAATTGGTGTTTAAGGATATTGGTTTTTTACTTTCTCTAAATGAGCTAAAAGATTTTTCTAGTGCTTGTATAACCACTCTTCAATCCCAATGTTGTAGTCAATGTAAAGATACTCAACATTGCAGATCTTTATTATTAAATACACCTTCGGATAAAATAGATCTTGCCGTAAATAAGGAAGAACTTCTTCAAATACAGGAACTCATTAATGGGACTATCTATAAAGTAGAGCTGCAAAACTGGATGAATAATTTGCCTCTTAACTGATATTTTAGTCTTCTTTAGTTAAGAAATTGACAATTTTATATGTAATTTCTTTTGCTTTGGTTTCCTGTAAAAAATGTTTCTCATCTATAAAATGGATGTCTTCACTATTCACTTTTAACGCATTAGCCGCTCTGGTCTGTTGTGGAGGCCATTGTAGCATAGTGTCATGTATTCCCCATATTACAGATACGGGAATATCGATATTTTCAAAAACGTCTGAGTAATCAGGTAAATCATTGCATGTTTGACTAAAAAAGTAGTACATAGCATTGGTTTTACCTTCTAGAAGAGGTGTTTTATATCCTTCGACATCTAATTGATTTAAGGTATTCTCCTTTAGGCCCTGATCAAATAAGTTTTTTAATAACGTATTAGTTGTTACTCCATTTCTATAGCCCCACATTGCCGTCTTGGCCAGACCACCTGGTTTCATACGTACAGGAGGATAAAACCCTGCTTCATAAATAATGGTATTAAGGACAATAAGGTTTTCAATTTTCTCAGGAGCTTGTTTCATTAATTCCCAGGTCCATAACCCTCCGGCATCATGCATAACATGAGTCCAGGTATCCTCTCCTAATGCTTCCATAAGTTGTAGTAAGCGTTTTGCATGATTTTCTGCATTATAAATCTCAAACCCCTCTGGAGAATCACTCGATCCATATCCAAGCATATCTGGAACGATTACGCGATATCCGTTGGCAACTAATGGATCTATCATTTTACGATATAACCAACCCGATGTAGGAACCCCATGTAATAATACAATTGCAGGTCCTTTTCCTCTATCTATATATTTTATTAGACCATCATCGGTAGGGTATAATCTTTGATCTGCCCTAAAACCTTCATAGGTGATCTGGTTTTTTCTAACTTCAGTGTTTTGATAAGGTTTACACGAAAAAAGTAATATCCCTATAAGGACTAATACTGAAATCTTTTTCATAGCATTCATGATTTATGAGGTAGCAATTTAATTAAAATCCTTTTTGTATGCTATTTCTTAGAAGATTTGATCAAAAAAAGTAAAAGACCTGTCTAAAAAAATGTTTTTTGGATAGGTCTTTTTATGAAGATTCTTTTAATTAGTTATTTTATATGTTTCTTTATCGTTTTTAATGATAAATAAACCTTTTGGTAGTTTGCTAATGACCTTTTTTTCTTCAATTCTATTTCTTACTAAATGAGTTGATTTTAAAAGACCACTAAATGTGTAAACTCTTACTATATAAGAGTTTAAAGGGCTTTCGTTCAAGAAAAAACTATTTTTACCTCTACCAATACCCGATTTCACTTCCATAGGAATACTTACAAAATTATTACTATTGTTAGAATCGTTGCTTTCTGGTTCTACATCAATTACTAAATAATATTTACCTGGTTGACGACCGAAATCCGATATTGTAAATATTGGATTAACAATAAATTCATCACCAGATTTTAAACTTGGCAGATTTATTGTTTTATTATTTGCCTTAATACCGAAAAGACTATTGTAATTATCGGAAAGATAAAAATTAATTTTAGTTGGTTTAGATGCTGTTCTACCAACATTTTTAATTAAAAATTGGGTCTGAACGGTATTTCCTTCTGTAGTCATTAAATGTTTATTGATAGGAAATGTTCCTCCTGCAAAGTTAGGGTTTAATATGTTTAATTGCGAAGGACATGTTACGCAAGAGCTGTAAACAAAAACATCAGAATCAAGAAGTTGTAGATTGTAATCACTAGTATCTACAGGATCAGGGCCACCACCATTATCATTACAAGTTATTGATATTGGTCCAAATACTTCGGGGCTTCCAGTTGCGTAAGGTGAAAACTGATTAGCAATACTAGAGGCACTCTTTACATTCCAATAATAAGTTCCTATACCTCGTATATTCATACGGTAAACCCTTTCTACTTTCAACTGTACAGGTGACAATAGATTAATGTTTTCTACTAATGGATTAGAGTTTTTACATTGATTGCTTATAGCACTTTCCTCTGTCTCCCCCCTTGGTTCGAGCAGATATTTCTTAAAACCATCAAGATTACACCTAAATAATTTTAAATCTTTACGCCAACTAGCACCGCTGGAAATACGTTTTCGATAAGCTACAACCTTAATATCATAGTAATTAAAGTCAGAAACATTAATTACAGGTGTGTCATAAATACTAGCTCTATGTCTAAAAGAATGTTGGTAAATAGGTATAAGAGTAGGGTTGTCACCAGCAGTTTCAAGCTTATTTCTAGTAACGATGATATCAACTCGTTGTACTCTCCCATCGTTATTTTTGATTCTAATTTTGAAACTCTTTTTACAAACCTCATTAGATTCAAATACTTCATCAATGATTTGAATTTCTTGAGAATAATTATTTAGACTAATGCCAAATAATAATAAAATAAATAGTAGTTTTTTCATAATAATTAGGTTTTAAGATTAGTAAGTAAATCTAATTATTATGAAAAAAATTAACTGAATTTATATGTTAAGAATGTGTGAAAAATAGTACAGTTTAGCCCAATGTTTTTGGTCCTATTATTTTACCTCAAAAATGAATCTGTAAAGAAAGATGTTACAATTCATCTTCTGATAATACAACTAAAAAATCATCTTTATCCAACTCAATAACTTGGTTCTTATCCAGATTTAAGGTTACCCCAAAATTCTCATCTGCATTTTTACTTTGATTACCTTTTCTAATTCCAAGGCAAATTTCATCACGCAAATCGGCTAATCCAATCAAGTCACCAAAAGTTGTTTTAAGGGGAAATTGATTAGTATATAATTGAATGGACTTTACATAAATCTCACTTCCGTCTTCAGAAAATATATCTTCGTAGAATTTCATAATCAAAGGCTCCTCACTCAATTGTGCCAAAATCATGGTGATTAACTTATTACTAATGATAAAATCATCTACATCAGTTTGTGTAATGATTTCCTGATTGTCAGAATTAAGAACCTGTGTGATAATTTTTGTATGCACATCTGGCGTAGCCATTTTAATTTTTCTTAAGAGTAAAAGAATAATCAGGGTATCAGAATCAATTCTGTCTGCTCGTTGTTCATTAAACTCTTGTGATAGAATGATAATATTATCATAATCAAATGGATTAGTTGCCTGAAGGCTATCCATTAATAACGGATCTGCATCGGTTAGGGTAATTTTAAATTCTGAATATATTGTTTTGAGCTCCTCTACACGATTGATAAATTCCTCATTTGGATTCTTGAAATAGATATCAAAAGAAGATCCTTCTGTAAGATAATCGGCAGATTCACTGATAAATATCTCTGCTACACTATGCCAACCTAATATTAGAATAGACTTTTGACCCTGCTCTAATTTGGTGTCTATTAGTTCAATTTTGGAAAATTCATGAATCGATTGTGTTTCAAAATTGATAGTTGAATCGTCTTCTGCAAGAATAATGATCTGATCTTCTGATTTCATTTTGTAATCTCTTCCAGGGCGAAGTGTCATTCCGTCTTCTTCATTATATACCCCCAAAGGAATTCCGTCCTTAAAGTGGAGTGGCAAATCACCAAAACTGATGTTATTCCAATTACTTTCATAGAAATAAATTTCACAACCATCAAATGATAGAATTTCATTATATACCATTTCAAGACCACTAGTCAATGAGGTTTGTACCAATAGTTTACCCATAATTTCCCAGGAGTCCAAAGCAATAATATTTTCGTCATGAAAATAACCAATGAGTTCTCTTTTATCCTCATTAAAAATTTCTGCAATGATTGGTAATTCGTTTTTCCCGTCCTGACATGAAATAATAGCCATTATAGATTTTACTGACTGGACATCAGAATTTATTTTTTCATCCTGAAAAGCACTTTCTGAACAGTTTGCTAATAAAATAACAGATTTTGCGGCTTTTATACTAACCCTTTTTAATTCATTGATATTAGCATAATCCCCGGTGGTGGTGATAATACTTGTTGTCTTTTTATCTGGAATTCGTTTAGCAATTAAATCGTCCATTTCTTCCTTATCCTCATCAGAAAGAATAACTATAGAGGCATAGCTTTCGCTTTCATTTGCCAGAATTAATTCTCTTATAATATCTACTACTCTTTCATTCCAACCCAGTATTAAGGTATGATTCTCTTCTATTACTTTTCCTCTACCTTTTCTAAAATTGTAGAATACTTTTTCTAAGGCTGTTGTAATAAAGGCAATTAACATCGATAAAATTACTACTCCAATAACTCCCGATAAAATTGTAGTAATTTTTAACCAGGTTGGAGCAACATTGTCCTGATTCATATTACCGGGATCAGTCATCTGTAACCAAGTAAGCCAGATGTCATCAAAAAAACTATCTGTATAAGCTAATTCTGGCCATAGGGATATCATAATCCATCTTAAAAAGACCATTAGGGTGAATAGGACTATAAAAACTACAAATAAACTTACGAAAATTGAGGATCCCCCTCGGTTAAGATACTTCTCAAAACGGTACCTTAGTTTGTCTTTAAAATTTGCTTGCATGGTATATGTTAGAATGTTTTTGGTTGGTGTTTTTAATAACAACAAAAAGTAATTATCTCATGACTACCAAAGTAAACAATAAAAATGAAAGAAATAAATTGCTGGGGTAACCGAGATTATGGTTATGTTATTTCTTTATTAAGAACGGCTGATATTAATAGACTTTTGCTATCAAAACTTTACTTCCATTAAAGCTAAAGGTGTCCCCAATAGCTTTTCCCAACAGCAATTTTCCGATGGGTGAGTTGGCTGCAATTGCATAATAGGATTTGTTTTCTACAGATAACTTTCCAACAGAAATACTTATAAAATAATGAGCTTGAGAAGTCATCACTAAGCTTCCTAATCGAATATGTTCTGAAGAAGAAAGGGTAATTTTTGCCAAAATTTCTTGCAATTTTTGCACTTCTGCTAATTGCGCACCTGCTTTTTCACGTTCTAATTGTAACATAGCGCGACCTGTTTCGTGTTTATCTCCAGCAGTACTTTTGGTTTCAGAAGTTAGAGATTCCTGAATACCTTCAATGGTTTTTTGAATACGATGTAATCGCTCATTTACATAGTTTTGACATTGATCTAATAGTACTGATTTAATCCGGTTAGCAATCATAATGTATTCTGATTTTAATCAATTTTGGGTTTTAATAGAAAATAAAGAGGGTAGCTAAGCATAGGGGGGTTCGTCAAATATCTCAAATAGACCTTTTACTCATCTTTAAGCACTAAAGTACCATAATTACGCATTTGTATAGTAATCCATCGTTTTCTTTTTTGAATATATCCAGAAGCTGGATTTGCTAGAAATTTTATTGGATTAGGAAGGATTGCTGCAATTGCAGTTGCCTGATCTCGATTAAGTGCAATGGCAGAGGTATTAAACCAAAATTGTGACGCTGCTTGCGCACCATAAATCCCGTTACCCATTTCGATGCTATTAAGATATACTTCAAGGATACGTTCTTTACTCCAAAAGGTTTCAATTAAAAATGTAAAATAGGTTTCAAACCCTTTTCGTACCCAACTGCGATGTGGCCATAAGAATACATTTTTGGCAGTTTGTTGAGAAATAGTACTGGCACCACGTAATCGTTTCCCTGATTTATGCTCGGCCATCGCTTTTTCAATTGCTTTTTTATCAAAGCCATTATGTTCAACAAATCGTTGGTCTTCACTGCAGATAACAGCCAATTGTAAATGAGTAGAAATTTTTGATAATTGTACCCATTGATGTTTAATGACATATTCATTGTCGGATTGCCATTTTCGTATGACCATTAATGGAGTGGCAGGGACATTAATCCATTTATATATCAGTACCCAGAAGACACTTAGTATAATAAATGCCATACTGCTTTTAACGATAAAACGGAGTGTTTTTTGCATAACTCAATAAATTTAACTTATAAAAGATCTGCTAATTCTGTGCCAACTAGACTCCCTATAGCAACACCCATTCCGCCTTGACGTACACCACAAAAAACATGCTGTGATAATGGTTTGATTATAGATTTTTTTTGATCTCCAACTCCCATAATTCCACTCCATCTACGATCAATCTCAAATTTGGTATCAGGTAAAATAACCTCATGTAAAATCTCTTCTAGCTTCTGTTGAATCAATTGGGTTTGGCCTAAATTGGTAGTCTCTTCTGTCTTAAAATCTAAGTTGCGACCTCCTCCAAATAGAATTCTGTTATCTATATTTCTAAAGTAATAATAGCCTTTATCAAGATGAAATGTCCCTTTGATATGCAGGTTTTACTTGCTTAATTCCTAATTGTGAAGCAAAACCATTTGTAGCAATTAATAATTTATGAGTAGAAAATGTAAATTTATCAGTTTTTATTTCAACAGCAGTATTATTATCCTCAAAATTTGTAACGGTACAATTATTAAGAATTTTGATATTAGAATTTTGTGCTTTTTGCTGTAATGCTTCCATCATTTGCCCGGTATTGATCTGACCTTCGAATTGATTAAGAATGTATTTTGGTTGAATGTTATTAAAGTTGAAAATATTCTCTTTACTGCAGAAAACATCACTTTTAAAAATAGGTTTTAATAGGCTGTTGATTTGTTCTATTTTTGAAAGGCAATCTTCATACAATATTTTGTCATGTGTGGTAAAAAGTTCATATCCTCCATATTGTACATAATCAATAATTTGATCTCCTAAGTGTTGGCGTAATAACTGAAGCCCCTGATATCTTTTTTGGATAAGCCGAAGTACTTCTGCTTCAGTATGTGAATTGAGATCATCCAAAATTTCTGATAGACTTCCAAAACAAGCAAACCCTGCATTTTTTGTGCTGGCTCCATTGGGTAACATCCCACGTTCTAAAATCAAGATTTTGGCTTTAGGGAATTTGGTTCGTAACCTTAAAGCACAGGATAATCCAACAATTCCACTTCCTATAATGGTAAAATTGATATTGGATAACCAGGTCTTATATTCCCAATAGCTAAGATTCGTCTCGTTCATGCTTTACTTTCGATATGATCAAAAGTACGTCAAAAATGTTCACATATTTTATTTCTTGTTTTAATATTGTTTGCTATTCCTGAAATGTTGTAGAGTATATCAGATTCTAAGAGTAAAGGCTATGTTTCAATATAAGTTCTTGGGTTAAGAGACTTAATTTTATAATTTATGGTGTCCTAAAATTCTGATTAATTTTTCTAAGTTATTATTTTTACCTTTCTCTAAGATATTTTTACCATAAGTGGTCCAGAAGTCATGGTTTTCAAGAAATTCTTTATTAATCATATACCATTCAAAATCATTGATATGGTAGTTGAAATAGATACCCCATTCTTTTCTTAACAATGGGTTTCTATAAAAAAAAGAAGGAGTTCCAATATGCATTAAATCAGCATCGCAAAGTACTTGTGCTAATTTGGTCTTAGGTATTTGAGGTACTTTTGTAGCTTCAATACAATTGCAAATTGTATCAATATGTTTTTTTGACATTCCTTCTTTAATCAAAAACTTTTTGGCAATATTCATGCTTTCTTTTTCATGGTTTTTATAACAAATACTATATCCAGTATCATGAAACCATGCAGCTATGGTAAGCCATTCAATTTCTTCCTCAGTAAGTTTTAATTCTCTAGAAATAAGCAGCACATTTAATACTACATCTTGTGTGTGTTCCAGATTATGAAAAGGTAATTGTTTACAATTTTTTTGTAATATTTTTTCACAATATGCTTCAACTCTTTTTATCATAAGGAATACTTTATATATGTTGTTATTGAAGAAATGGTTACTTTATTTAAGACCCCGAATATTTTGCTCGGGGTCTCTTATATAAGGTATTTTTAGTTATTCCAGAACCGGGATTTGTAAGTATGATTTATATTTTCCTCCCGTATAAATTGTGGTATTCCCCTTGTTTAATATTCCTTTATGTTCTTCTTGTGATTCTACGATATCATTTCCCTGTATCACTAATCTCAATATTTCTCCTGATTTAAATTTAACAGTGGTAGGCCATATCTCTACTTGTACCTCTACAATTTCGTTTGGACTAATTTTCTGGATATGATCATGCGTGTGAAATGGAATCTCTACTGTAGATTTGTTTTTGTCTAATGCACGATGAGATACGCGTAGCCAACCTGAAGCAATCTGACCTTTCTCTTCAGCGGGCCCTTGAAAATGTATGATTTCTCCAATAGTGTTCTCTTTTTGGATACCTACAAACAAATCTATATCATCTGCTATATCAGAACTTACAAATAAATTTAGTTTTATGCTTCCAACAATATCCGTATCTTCATTAAAGTGATACTTAAATATGACCCTTTGTTTTTCTGTAATTAGTTCTGGTTCTTCAATTACTGTTGCATCATAAGAGGTTGTGTTTTCATTAATATTGGGATGCGTACTCATAGTCATTGTTTCTGCATTGAGATACATTTTGGTTAACTCTCTTCCTAGAATAGGCCATTCACTGGCAGTTTTAACAGATCCTTTGTAAAATGCTTCTCTCAATTCATAGCGAATAGGAGCTTGATTTAAAATACCAGAATCTTCATCTTTTAAAAATTGATCAAAGAACATTTTTTGTCTCGAAGTTGCGTCTTCAGAATAGTAATATTCCCATTTTTTTCTCCCAAAGAGTTCTAACCATTTATTAGGTGATCCGATTTTTTGGAACCCATTGATTGTACCTCTTGTATGAAGCCCATGATCCTGAATACTTACCGCAACATATGCAGGAACTTTAATTTGTGATAGCGTGCTCCCTAAATCCAAATCTTGATAAACCTGTGCTGTTGACAATGGATTTTTATTAATTTCATTTTGCAAGTGTCTATACCCTGTGTTTTCTGAGGAAAGATTACTAAGTATTCTATAATTAAACCAAAGATCAATAAACGTGCTAGAGATACCACCATGATATGTTGCATCACGATATATATCTGTGAACCCTTCATAAGGCATAATAGCTTTAAGATGTGGAGGGTTCATTGCAGCTACTCTCCATTGAGATAGACCAAAATATGAAACTCCATTTAAACCAACTTTTCCTGAAGACCAATTCTGAACTCCTGCCCATTCAATAGCATCATAAAAATCTTGTGCTTCACCACTTTCTAATAGAACAACTGTACCAGGGGATTTACCAGTGCCTCGACTGTCGACAGCAATAACTACATAACCATTTTTTACCCAATATGCAGGATCAGGGGTTTCAAACGCTGCATATTCTGAAACTTGAACATTACCGTCGTCTTGCGGATCATATTCTGCAGGTAAGTCATCCTTGCCGTAAGGACCTAAAGACATAATTACAGGAAATTGACCTTCTGCATCTGGTCGATACACATTAGCAGATAAAAAGATACCATCTCTCATTTTTATCTGGACATCATTTTCAATTAACATTTTGTATTCGATAGGTGGTATTGGATTACCGGTAAGGTCATCTTCATAGGTACAATTACTTGCTAAAAAAATAAAGACTGTTATTATTAAAAATTTTAATGTGCTTTGTAACATAATAGTGGAGTTTAAATTCTTTTGAGTTTATTTTTGATTAAACTTGGTTACTGTAGTGCACTATTGGATCCAAACAGAAACTAACTTTATGAAAACAAAGTTATTAGAGTGGGTTAAGACATTATGCCTCTAAAAGGTAATTAAATGCTCCAAAAAGCCATAATTGAAGATGGTGAGGTATTAAGCTTTATTACTGTTCACTTCACTGGGGAGAAAATTATATTTCTTTTTAAAAATTTTTGAAAACTGACTGAGATTTGAGTATCCAACAATATATCCAATATCAGAGACAGAATATTCTTTTTTTTGAAGTAATTCAAGAGCCTTTTCCATTTTGAAGTTTAAATAATATTGATACGGGCTATCTCCAAAAACCTGTTTAAATAATTGTTTGAACTTACTTAGGCTCATGCCTGCTTGTTCTGCTAATACCGCGTTAGAAGGTTTTTCGTGCCAATTATGCTCTATTGTTTTTCTAACTCTTAACAAGTTTTCCAAATCTTGGGGATTAATATATGCGTCTTTTCCTATAACAGATCTTGCTTCTATTTTCTTGAAAAAGTTAGCTAGAAGTCTTAATACATTAGAGAATAAGGATATTTTATTAATGTTTTCTGAAGATTGAGTAATTTCTTTTAAAATAGTATTAAAATTAAAATCTAAATTTTCATATAAATAGATAGGACCTTGCTTGCCAAAAAACTTTTGGAGATTATTTGCCTTATTTTCTGCGCCCAAAACATTTTGATGCAGCCATTTTTTTGAGAAAGTAATATTGAAAATGCTGACAGGAATATTTGCAGGTATAATTGATTCAGATTCAGTCATTGAAGAATATAGCATAATACTATAAAAATCGAATCCTAATGATTGAACCATAGTATCTATTTTCTCTTTTATGTTTATACTGGAAAAGTAAAAATTAAGTATAAAATGGTCATTGGTTTTTGTTGCTATCCTCTTTAATTTTAGATTACTGGCTAAGGTTACGTTTATAAATGTAATAGCAAGCCCTTCTTGAATATTAACAACGTCAATAGTACCTTTGCCAGATTTTTCTTGTAAAATCAACTTCTTTCCTTTCAATTTTGAAAACGTATTCTTATGGATAACCTCTTGCCATTTTTGAGGGCTAGTTATGCTATAGACTATTTCGTTTTTCAAATCCAAAGCTTTTTTAATAAGTTAAATTACAGATACAATGTCATGTCAGACAGGATCAAATGGTAAAAAAAAGCCTCATTTCTGAGGCTTTATATTTGTAGTTATTTTGGATCTTCCATTTCGAAATCTTCCATAAATTTCGTTGTATAATTACCTGCAACATAATCGGGGTGATCCATAAGTTGTCTATGAAAAGGAACGGTGGTTTTTATCCCTTCTACAACAAACTCATCTAATGCTCTTTTCATTTTATTGATCGCTTCTTCACGTGTTTGTGCAGTAGTGATCAATTTAGCGATCATAGAATCATAATTAGGTGGAATGATATATCCACTATATACATGAGTATCTACTCGTACCCCATGTCCTCCAGGAATGTGTAAATTGGTGATTTTTCCAGGTGAAGGTCTAAAATCTTTATATGGATCTTCTGCATTAATTCTACATTCTATAGAGTGTAGTTGTGGGAAATAATTTTTACCAGAAATAGGGATTCCGGCGGCAACAAGAATTTGTTCTCGTATTAAATCATAATCAACAACCTGCTCTGTAATTGGATGTTCTACCTGGATACGAGTGTTCATTTCCATGAAGTAGAAATTTCGATGTTTGTCCACCAAAAATTCAACTGTTCCAGCACCTTCGTATTTTATGAATTCAGATGCTTTTACAGCAGCTTCTCCCATTTTCTTACGCAATTCATCTGTCATGAATGGCGAAGGAGTCTCTTCAGTAAGTTTTTGGTGCCTACGTTGTACAGAACAATCTCTTTCTGATAAATGACATGCTCTACCGTTGCTATCTCCTACGATCTGAATTTCTATATGACGTGGCTCTTCAATGAGTTTTTCCATGTACATACCGTCATTACCAAAGGAAGCTGCAGCCTCTTGTCTTGCACTATCCCATGCTTTTCTTAGTTCTTCTTTTTCCCATACGGCTCGCATACCTTTTCCTCCACCTCCTGCAGTAGCTTTGAGCATTACAGGATATCCCATTTCATCAGCAAGTTTTTCTGTTTCTTCAAAAGAGTCCAGAATACCTTCACTTCCAGGAATGGTTGGCACCCCTGCAGCTTTCATAGTGGCTTTTGCAGAAGCTTTATCACCCATTCGGTCTATCATTTCTGCACTAGCACCGATAAATTTTATCTCGTGCTCTTCACAAATTTTAGAGAATTTAGCATTCTCAGAAAGAAAACCATAACCGGGGTGTATAGCATCAGCATTTGTGATTTCTGCAGCTGCAATGATGTTGGACATTTTAAGATACGATTCACTACTGGGTGCAGGTCCTATACAAACCGCTTCGTCTGCGAAACGTACATGTAGGCTTTCTGCATCTGCAGTAGAATAAACTGCAACGGATTTTATACCCATTTCTTTGCAGGTTCTGATTACTCGCATGGCAATCTCACCTCTATTTGCAATTAGAATTTTTTTAAACATAACTTTTAAAATTTAAAAATCTCAAATTCCAAGTTCCAAATTCCAGTATAACCGGATTTTGGGATTTGTATATTGGAATTTTAAAATTGGGTTATGATGGGTCTATTAAGAATAGTGGTTGATCGAATTCTACTGGAGAAGAGTCGTCAACTAATACTTTTACAATTTTACCAGAAACTTCACTTTCAATTTCATTAAAAAGTTTCATAGCCTCGATAATACAAAGTACATCTCCTTCTTTTATAGTGTCGCCAACTTCTACAAATGTTGGTTTGTCTGGAGATGGTTTCCTATATAGAGTTCCTATAATAGGAGATTTAATAGTTAGGTATTTTGAATCATCCTCTGAAGGACTACTTTCTGTTGCGGCAGGAGTAGTTGCAGGAGGTGTTGTTTGCACAGGTGTTACGGCCTGAGGAGTAACAGGGTTACTAACAGGTAAATGCTGTACAATTGTAGTTTCTTTGCTTTCGTCTGATGCAGTCTTGATGGTGATTTTAATGTCGTCCATCTCTAACTTTACTTCGCTTGCGCCTGATTTGGCCACGAATTTAATTAAATTCTGAATTTCTTTTAAATCCATAATGTGGGTATTGTGTGTTTTAGTTGTTTAGGAGTTATAGGCCCATTTAAGATAAATAGAACCCCAAGTAAAGCCTCCACCGAATGAAGCAAATACTATGTTATCCCCTTTTTTGAGTTGTTTTTCGTAATCGTGTAATAGTAGTGGCAACGTTGCTGAGGTAGTGTTACCATATCGTTGAATATTCATGAGTACTTTACTCTGATCTAGTTCCATTCTTTTGGCAGTAGCATCTATAATACGTTTATTAGCTTGATGTGCAACAAGCCAATTAACGTCCTCACCAGTAAGGTTATTACGTTCCAGAATTTTTGTACTGGCATCTGCCATATTAGAAACAGCATATTTAAATACCGTTTTTCCATCTTGTTGCACAAAATGTTGTCTTTTGGCAACAGTTTCTTCTGTTGGAGGAAGGATAGATCCTCCTGCTTCAATTTTAAGAAACTCCCTTCCTATACCATCAGTACGCAGATATTCATCTTGTAGCCCCAAACCTTCATGATTTGGTTCAAAAAGAGCTGCTCCACCACCATCTCCAAAGATAATACAGGTAGTTCGATCAGTATAGTCAATAATAGAAGACATTTTATCTGCTCCTATGAGTAGGACCTTCTTATATCTTCCGGATTCTATATAACTGGCTGCAGTAGACATTCCATATAAAAAACTGGAACAAGCTGCTTGTAGGTCATAAGAAAATGCATTGACAGCTCCAATTTGAGAAGCGGTATATGCTGCTGTGGCAGCAACAGGGAGATCAGGTGTTGCAGTAGCAAAAATCACCATATCGATTGTTGCAGGATCAAGATTTTTTTTGGAAATCAGATCTTCTGCCGCTTTAATACCCAAGTAAGAACTTCCTTTGTCCTTGTCTTTTAGTATTCTTCGCTCTTTTATACCTGTACGACTGGTAATCCATTCGTCGTTAGTTTCGACCATTGTTGCTAATATATCATTAGTTAACACATAGTCTGGCACGTATGCGCCTACAGCTGTGATAGCGGCTGTGATTTTACTCATATCTTAGTTTTAGTTTCACGAACTACAGCACAAAAATGCCCAAAAAGTCGTTGAAATTACTAAATTATACACAAATATGGCGCAAAATAATTGGATTTTGACACATATTCAACTAAAAACAAAAAAACTCTCACATTTGTGAGAGCTATCTTTAAAATTTTAACAGTATTGTTATGCTACTTCTTCCTCAGTATTATCGATAACAATCTGACCACGGTAATATAATTTACCTTCATGCCAGTGTGCTCTGTGATATAGGTGTGCTTCTCCTGTAGTAGGATCAGTAGCTATTTGAGGAACAGTAGCTTTATAATGCGTTCTTCTTTTATCTCTTCTGGTTTTCGATATTTTTCTCTTAGGATGTGCCATTGCTTAGCTATTATTTATCGTTTAATAAGTTTTTTAATTTATCCCAACGAGGATCCGTTTCCTCATCGTTATCTACTATTGTTTTTTCTTTCGGACTTAATTCTTCTAGTTTTTCGAGTATGTCAGATTTTAATGTACCATTTTCTACACCAGGATGAACTCTTTTAGGAGGCATTGCCAAAACAATGAGTTCATAAATATATTGTTGAACGTTTATTTCATATTCTCCATGCGGTAGAATAAGAATGTCTTCGTTTTCATCATTATATTCTGAACCAAACTTCACTACTAAAAACAATTCGTTTTGAATAGGTAAATCAAAAGGTTCGTTGGTGAGATCACAATTTACATTAACAGTTCCTGAAGCTTTAAACCGAAGCTCAAACATAGTTGTCTTCTTGTTAAACTCCAGATCAGCTTTTATTAAAGCCGAATTAAAGTCATCATACTCAAAATGTTCAAAGAACGTGTTTTCAATTTGATACTCAAACTGGTGTAATCCTTGCTTCAGCCCAACGAAAGGAATGGTATACTCTTTAAGTTGTTTCATTTCATCATCAGTTTCAGACGCCTATCGATTCGATAAAGGCGGGTGCAAAGATAATAAAAATTCGTTATGAAAGTATTTTTGTAAACAAAATTATATCAGATTGTTAGTGATTAATCTGGTTTTGGGTTTTAGGGAATAGATTTTAGGATTTTTTAGGTTTATAATTTCTGCTCTCTCCCTGCTTTATTTTGTGGTTTACGAGGTTGTTTCTTTAATGGGTTTTTGGTCAATTCATTATATTCATTTCTGTTTTTAAAAATTTTAAGTGCAGCGAATACAGCTTCTTTAAAAGAACTGTTATCTGCTTGATTTTTTCCTGCAATCTCAAAAGCAGTGCCATGATCTGGTGAAGTACGTACTTTATGTAATCCTGCAGTATAGTTTACCCCTTTACCAAAAGAAAGTGTTTTAAAAGGAATTAAACCTTGATCATGGTAAGAAGCCACTACTGCATCAAAAGCTTTGTAGTTATTAGATCCAAAAAAACTATCTGCAGCATAGGGGCCATATACTAATTTACCAGAATCATTGATTTTTTGAATAGTAGGTTTTAAAACTTCTTCATCTTCTTTACCAATAACACCATTGTCCCCGCTATGCGGATTAATACCCAGTACAGCGATCTTTGGTTTTGAAATACCAAAATCTTGTCGAAGTGCATTATGGATAGTACTTATTTTTTGTTCGATAAGTTCTGGGGTTATGGTTTCAGCAATATCTTTTACTGCAACATGATCTGTAAGTAAACCAACCTTTAGATCATCAGTGATCATAAACATTAAGCTGTTTCCGTTTAATTCCTGATCCAAATAATCAGTATGTCCTGGAAATTTAAACTCTTCTGACTGGATACTATGCTTATTAATTGGTGCTGTTACCAATATGTCAATATCATCATTTTTTAATGCCTTGGTGGCCGCCACAAGTGATTTAATTGCATAACTTCCCACCTTTTCGTCTTCCTGTCCAAAATTAATACTTACTGATTCTTTCCAAACATTCAATACATTGATCTTTCCGTCAAGGATTTGAGAGGTTTTATCGATGCCATGTAAATTGGTATTACTTTTATAGTGTTTCTTGAGAAAAGAAAGAATTTTTACAGAGGCAAAAATTACCGGAGTACAGAAATCTAACATTCGCGAATCTTCAAAAGTTTTGAGAACCACCTCGCTTCCTATGCCGTTAAGATCACCTATCGAAATCCCTAATCTTATTTTTTCTTCTTTCTTCATTATATAAACTACTTTATCAGTATTTTTGAATCTTAAAATCAAGACTCAAACTTCAAGCCACAAATTTAACTAAATAATTCGCATTTATGTTTACAGGAATCATCGAAGAATTAGGAACGATTACTTCTCTACAAATAGATAAAGAAAATCTGGATATTACTGTGCGTGCAAATTTTACTTCAGAACTCAAAATTGATCAAAGTGTAGCGCATAATGGAGTTTGTTTAACGGTGGTATCGATTAAAGAGGATACATATACAGTAACAGCAATCAAAGAAACATTAGATAAAACTAATCTTAATGATCTTACTCAGGGAGCGATTGTAAACCTAGAACGTGGAATGAAGCTTGGAGCTCGGTTAGATGGACATATAGTGCAGGGACATGTAGATCAAATAGCAGTATGTACTGCTGTCGAAGAAGCAGATGGAAGTTGGTATTTTACTTTTACATACGATGCTGCTTTACATAATATTACTATAGAAAAAGGCTCGATTACTGTTAATGGAGTGAGTCTTACTGTAGTGAATTCTAAAAAAAATGAGTTTAGCGTAGCTATTATCCCTTTTACTTATGAACATACAAATTTTAATACGTTCGAAGTAGGAACTGTAGTTAATCTAGAGTTTGATGTTATTGGGAAATATGTAAAAAGAATTACAGAATTAGGGGTTTAATAACTATTATGGCTATAATAAAAGGGTATAAAACAGATGAAAAATTATTTTCTTTTTATTGTATGTACATTTCTATGGTGTTCTTGCACAAATAATACGATCCTTTTTGAGGATGATTTTGAAAACCAAAGTATAGGTAAATTACCAGGTCATCCTTGGGAAAAAACAGGAAATGGTAGTGTCGTTGTAGATACCTTAAGGGCATTTAGTGGTAAAAAATCAGTACATTTTACTTCAGGAGAAGGGTATAAGAATAGAGCTTTTATAGGGATAGATCATATTTTTCCGGTACAGGAAAATCGCTTTTATGGTCGGCTAAAAATGTATGTAGAAGAAGCTCCCCGTGATGGTATTCATTGGACCATGATTCAAAGTTCAGGAAAAGTGAAAGATCATGATTTTTCATCTGAAATAAGATATGGAGGTCAACATCAGAAAAGGTTAATGGCTAATTATGAAACTCAAGGAGTAAAAAGTGATTGTTGGCAACATTCTCAAACCAAAATTCCAGAAGAAAAGTGGTTTACTCTACAATGGATGTTTGATGGAGAAAAGGATACCATGAAATTATGGCTTAACAATGTATTGATCGAGTCTATTATTGTAGTTGATCAAGGAGAAGGTTGCGTGTCGAATGAAATCGATGGTAAATGGAAGTTCCCTGTTTTTGAAAATATGCTCATCGGATGGGTTGATTATCAAACTGGAGGAGGGACCCGGAGCATTTGGATAGATGATGTAGTTTTATCTGAACGTATGATTTCAGACAAGTAGATAGAATCTATTGCTTCTCGTATTTGGCATAGAACCATAATTTAGGTGATTTTGAAGGGTTGTCATTTTGGTAATATCCCCACCCTATAATTTCATAAAACCGGTCAGAGACAGTTTCTTTAAAATACTCAATTTTTTGAGGAGTTTTTTCATTGCGTTCCCAAATTATAGTATTATCACCTTCAGTATTTCCTGCATGTATTACAGTTTCGTCTGGTTTTCTTACAACGCACCACATCTGTCCATTCTGGATTTTATTTACACCTTTACTCACTATTTTTTGTCCAGAATCGGGATAAAAATCGGTAATAGTTACTTTTTGAAAATAAGGAGTTTCTGAAGAGTATACTTGCTCTACTTTTATACTATTAATTTGTTTAAGCTGCCTTTTTTGTATGCTGGATAAAGAAATATGTTGTAGTTCTAATTGTTCTTTGGGGACAGGGTTTTGATCTTCAAATATTAAGAAATCTCCTTTCCAATGGCCATCTAATATGCTAAAAACATTGGCGTAACTTTTATCTTCTTTCGTGACCTTGGGAATATCTTGAATGTTATCAATAGTAGTATCATTTTGACAACTACTGACGATCCAAACTAAAAATAAAATATAAGTGAGATGTACTTGTTTCATATAGTAATAAAAGATATGATTTTATACTAAAATAGAAACAGAAGGGTTATAGTAAAGTGTTGAGAAGTAGAATTGTAATTATACCAATTCTACTTCATTAAATTTAAAAAGTGAAACCCTGTTTCTTTCAATTTTTAAGAGTACTCCTCCTAGATCACTTAGTGTAGAGCAGGATTCGAAATCCAATATTTCACCAAAATATTGACTTTTTGCATCTATTACTTTATACCGCATAATTCTTGATTTGATTTGTTTTCCCATTTTTTTCATTATAGTAGTTCTTTCCCCAAAAAACATACCATAGTGCATCAAATTCTGAAGTAAATGTAACGGTCAACCGTCATTTTTAAAAATAAACTTATCAGGTTTTATTAACAATACTTCTTTTTAAATCATGTTTTGCATCAAGCTTAATACAAAAATCAGCGTCCATAAAATTGTTCTTAACCAGTTGATCTTGATAAGCTTACGAAGTGCAAAAGGAGTGTATAGACTTTTGTTTATTTTCTTGTGAATAGGGACAATAAAAAAGAAGGTGATGATCCAAATACTGTATATAGATAAGCAAATAATAATGTTAAACATTGAAGTGTTTTTTAAGATCTCAATGATACTAATTACTAATTGACCTATCATTAAAGGGATTACTATTAATGTAATTCTTGACGTATATTTTTTATGCCACAGCATAAGTTCTTTATGTCCATAATATGGAAAAGCCGAATAGATAACCAATTGAACTAACCATATCAAAATAACTAATCCAAAATCTAATAGTAGTCGTACTACTTCAAAAATACTCATGTCAGATTAATGCAAGTTCGTTTTAAAATATAGTGATATTCACTTTTATCAATAACTGCTCTTTTCTTGTGATAATGGGGAGAGATTAAAAAGAACAACGGCAAGATAAGAGTTTTTTGTAGCATAGCCTTAGTTTTTAAGATGCTCTTACCACAGTATATCACAGAAGAATTTAATTTTCAATGACTTAGGGGATGTTAAATTTTTCTTATCAGGATCTCAAGCCTTAAATCTGTATACGGATTCTGTCTTTTTTGATGACTTTAAAAATGCTATAATTTCAAAAATATTTAAAATGAATATATTGGAATTATTCCAAATTTTGTAACTTTGTATTGGAATTATTCCAAAGCCAACTGCATCAGTCACTAATTGCTAATTTTAAGAGATTTTCACTTTTTGTTAAGTTAATTTTTTATGGACTTGGCATACGTTTTGCAAAAATATAGATAACAACCCAAATCGTATGACTATGATAATACAGTTACCTAACGCAAATGATTCTTATGTTATGAGTGGTATGAACTATGAAATACAAAACCGAAAATTACAATCGTATAAACATACTTTTGATTATAATTTCTGTAAAAGAAAGTATAATGAGTATGCTCGTATGACGCTGGATCAATTTCGGGAATGTTTGAAAGATCCTCAGAAGTTAGGGGAAATTGGTCATTTATGTTCCTTTATTTTATGGGTTAAAAATAAGGAGAAGCATGAATATAGAGATGCTTTGGGTGATTATGGATTGATTCATTTATTGTTTCATTGTTTAGAGAATAAACACCATGCAGAGATACATGCCGAGTATATCCACGTATTATTTAAGGAAGATATCAAGTTAGTATAGTGGTTAAAAAAAGAAATATTCAATTGTATCTAAATAGTTATAAACGAAGCTTGATATGAACCTTATTAAAAAACTGTACAATGAATACCATAATTATAGTAAAAATCAAGGACCAGAGGATTCCCGGAATGCCACTGGTAAATGCCTCGGGTAAGATATGAATGCCGAGGAGCATATTTAGGTATAAAATAATTCCAGGGATAATATAAATCAATAATGGATTTGAAGCAGCCGGCATTATAAAATTAGACCATTGCACTATTTTTTTTACTTCGATTATATAATACAATAGGTAATATAGAAGTACACAAATCCCAGCAGTATATAAGCACCAGGATGGGGTTGCTCTAATTTTGGATACTTCAAAATACGGGCGTAATCCATATCCAATGGCAAATAAAAACACAGCAAATACAATAGCCTTAAGGTTTAGGATACGTTTTGAGTTGTTTTCGAAGAAAAAGAGTGATGTAATGACTCCTGCAACGACAATAGAAGTATGCGCAAAATGACTACCAATAACTCCTATCCAGGAAAACCCTTCTTTTTGATCCCATTGTGCAGCATGTGCTATATTGATCCCAATACAAATGACTAAGATAACCAACATTCCTATTTTGGTACCCTTAGTAAACCAATAAGCAATAAAGGTGATCAAATATGCCCACCCAATAAGTCCCAGAATCCCCCACCATTTTATAGTCATTCCGATCTCACCCGTATCCTGTACATATAGAAAATACATAATGATCAGAAGCCCTATGGCTCCATATTGCAAACTGTATTGTAACGGTTTAGAAAAGTTTTTGGAGTATTGATTCCAGATCGGAATAGGAAGTGTATAGGCCAGAAAACCCCATAATGCGATAGGAATAAACATTTCTGCTTCATTATATCCGTATTCTGCATTTACCATATAAAGACCCATAACCAATAGCGCAATAGTTCTTTTGATCGTATGTGTCCATATCTTTATAGAAGTTCCTCCCTTCTTTAATCGGGTATTTATGGCAAACGGAATAGACATACCTACAATAAATAAGAATGCCGGAAATACAATATCCACAAAAGTCATACGATCCTCTTCAGCAAGAGCATGTTTCATCCACAAAGGCACGTTTTGTACCCCAGCCAATTCATTTACAAAGATCATTGCAAAAATAGTAATCCCTCTAAATACATCTATAGATGTTATCCTACCAGTGTATAAATTCTCTTTAACAGTCATATACTGTTTTAAAACTACAGAAAGGTAAATAAATTGGAAGTATTAGCAATATAAAATTCTGCAAACTACAGTAAAGAATAGATATTAAACAGGATGTAATGAATGAACGTAATAAAGACTTTCTTAATCCAATCTCAATAGCTTGATTTTTGAGAAAATTCACCTAAAAATTGAGCTAGATACGTATAAATTTCAATTATAAAAGAAGTTTTTTAAAAATACCAGAATAGTATGATGCCGCTTAAAGCCTTATGAAAACTAATGTTTTTAGTCTGTTTGATTGTTTTTATTCAAATTTTAACAAAAAAAGTCTTTAAAAAATTCTCAGTCCCGAAAAATGAAACTGGCTTTTACTATTCTTGTACAAGGAAAACAGAAAACATGGGGAAACCCGTAAAATTTTTGTTGAAAAAACATCGTTTTTTGTGCCGCTAAATACATGTTCGATTATGCTTTTCAAACATAATGATAGGCAAGGGATAAACCTGATATTTGAATATAGTTTTAGTCACAAATTCGTAAAGGGAAAATTAAAATTAGTCACAAAATTAGTATTTATGAAAAAACAACTTCTATGTTTTTTGCTCATGGTATGTGCTATTACTATGGGTCAGGAAACCAATGCACCGAATCCATTACAGGAAGCCTTACAGGTTTTTCCTGTTTCACCAGAAGCGGCAAGTTTGGGAAAATATGGGGATATCCCGGTAAATTTAGCCTCGGGTAAGATCAATTATACTGTGCCGTTATACACCATAAAAGTTGGTGGTTTTGAATGGCCGATTTATCTCTCCTATAATTATGGGGGATTAGTTACCGAACAAGATCATGCGATGACCGGGATGGGTTGGGATTTGATGGCTAACGGAAGAATTACCAAGCAAATTAGAGGAATGGATGATGATTTTGGAGACCAGACCTATAAAGCCAGTACAATAGTACCTTATCTTCAGGGAGCATTCGGTAGCCTTCCTTCAAATGAGTTCAGTGAAAAACAGTATGGCATCTTTAAAAACATTGCTGATAATAACTATGATGCAGAACAAGATAAATATAACATTAGTGTACCTGGTCTTGATGGTAGTTTTGTCTTTAATGAAATAGGAGATGTTGTATTTCTGAACCATAGAAATTATACCATAGAAAAGAATGGAGATATTTTTATAGTGACTAATGATAGCGGAATCCGATATCATTTTGAGATTCATGAAACAGGAACGCATCACTATAGTTCAGGTTCTGAGTCGGTGACCCATACTTCACCGGTTAGTTATTTACTCACAAGAGTACAACTACCCAATAATAAGGGGGATGTTTATTTTACCTATGGTCCAGCAGAGATTTATACCAAACGTGTATATTCTGAATCAGAAACCTCGGGATTTGCCATTGCTACAGAAACCCAGATGGGATATAAGGATAACATCCTAACCAGGCATCGACTTCAAAAAATTACGTTTCCCAATGGTGAAGTACGTTTTGATACTAGCAATGCCACCGACCAGGGGGTAGCTACTTTAGCACTTAATGGATTGTCAGTGTGGGATGCAAACCGGCAAATCATGAAGTATGATTTTACCTATAATGATGCTTCAAAAAACAGGAAAACACTTTTAGGGATTACCAGAAGTAATGGAGATGATATATTGCCATGGTATCAGTTCGAATATTATCCTTTCCCAAATACCCTTCCTGCAAGTAGTAATTATAAATATCAGGATTTTTGGGGATATTATAATGGTATTGCAGGTTCGCTATTATCTGCAGAAAGCAGGGAGATTGACGCTTTAAAAACGCGATCAGGAGCTTTAAAAAAGATTACCTATCCTACAGGAGGCTATAGTGAGATCACCTATGAACAAAATAGAGTCCTAGCTACTGGTGATGTTGGGACAGAGAATTGTAGCTATTCTCATAATAAAACGATTACCAAAATTATTAGATCAGAGATCGGAGTTTTTGACAAGGTATTAGATACTGTAATAGAGGTACCGGCAAACCAGATTGTTAGCGCGTATGCAAGAGTAGTATTAGGAGAAGGTGTAAATAATAGTTTTATAGGTGCTGAGGTAGATTTTGACATTACCACTGTAGGAGAGGCATGTACCTATGAGAATATAAATCTTAATTTTACGGCATATGGAGAAACTATTCCATGCGAACCAGGAGTAGCATGTCCCGATACCTACGAGGATTCTAAAAGCCAAACCGGTTTTTCCTCTGATGGACAAGTTCGTATTCATGCCAGGATAAGTACTCCTATTGGGACTAGTGCTTATGTACAGTATACTATAAAATATGAAGATCGTACCCAAACCGATGATCCCCATCCCTATAAATATGTAGGAGGAATTCGCGTTAGCCAGACCACAGATTGCGATGGTGAAGGTAACTGTAAAACTAAAAATTATAGCTACCGCTTAGGGGATGGTAAACATAGTGGAATCCTGGCAGGATCCCCTGCAGTATTTCAATATACCACCACTCATAGAAATAACCTTCATGTAGTTACCAAATTACATAAAATGGCTAAGAGTATGTCTGATGTTACTAGTTACCAGGGGAGCCCGGTGTTATATAAGCAGGTTGAAATCATAGAAGAGGACGGTACTAATGGAAAAACCAGAAACCAATACTCGGTCTCTAGTAATGGAGCAATTAATTTTCCTTTTGCCACAGCCATAAATAACGATTGGAAAAAAGGAAAAATGCTTAAAAGCGAAGTGTTTAAAAATCAACAAGGAGCATATCTTATACAACGTGAAACTATAAACGAATATGCCGAGGTATACCCTTATGGCAGAAGTATTCATAGTACGATAAAAGCTTATGGGATGGTTGTAGGAAGAGATCAATTTAATCAATCAGGCGACAATGGTTCCAGCGTATCCCAAAATTCTGAAAGGGATTATGCTCATAACTTTTATGTAGACTATCCTAAAGAACATAAGCTAATTAAAACCACTACCCGAGAGTTTTTGGATGATAAAATAGTGACTAATGAGACCTCGTATACCTATGACAATCCTTATGGTCAGCTAAAAACACAGACCACAACAGATAGTGATAACAAAACGTTGACGACCACCTATAGTTATCCTTATGATAAAAATAGTACAGTAAATAATCTTTTGGTAGCTCAAAACAGGATTACGACCCCTGTAGAAACACAGAGCAAAGAAAACACCACTATTCTTGGGACTCAGGTTACAGAATTTATCGATTGGGGGAATGGTATGGTGCTTCCCGGGATCACTAAGGTGGCCAAAGGAGGTGATACCCCAGAGCCACGTTTAACTTATCATAACTATGATGCCCAGGGGAATCCTCTAGAGGTTTCTCAGGTCGATGGGCGTCATATTATGTATATCTGGGGGTATAACAACACCCAACCCATTGCAAAAATTGATAATGCAAGTTATACGGGGATACCTGCAGCAGTAACGACACTGATCAATCAGTTAAAAACAACTTCAGATACAGAAGATACGGCTACTGAAGAAACGACCATGCGTACTCTGTTTAAAAACCTAAGAGAGCATGCCTATTTTGCCAATGCACAGATCAGCGGATATACCTATGATCCATTAATCGGGGTAACCAGTATGACCAATCCACAAGGACAAACGGCATATTATAGGTATGATGATATGAACCGAATGCAATATGCATTAGATCAGGATCAGCATGTGGTACAGCAAGTACGCTATAACTATCAAGGTCAGCAGTCTGACGCTTTGGGCGGAGTCATTATCGATACTCCGGGTGATCAGCCTAAGGTTCCTGATCAGCCTGCAACCTTTACTGCGAATACTTCTGGTAGTGGGAGTGCTAACCTATATACATGGAGTGTGAATGGTGCACAAGAACAATGTGGTAGTGGAGTAAGTTTTACCAAAACCTTTACTAGTGAAGGTACTTATGAAGTAAAGGTATTGGCCTACAATACAGAAACCAAACACAGAGTAAGTCATACCATGAGTGTAATAGTAAAATATCCTGAACTAACTACACCATTGGTTAATGCAAATTATACACATATTGTAAAAGGAACCAATGTTGATTTTAGTGCATCGAGCATAGGAGGTGGTACAGGTAACCTTCGCTATGAATGGTATCTCAATAACGTAAAACAAACATCGACAACAACTACCTTTAGATACAATCCTAATACAGCAGGAACTTATAACGTGTATTTTAAAGTGATTGATAATGAAAGCGGAAAATCAGTAAATAGTGCCATACGAAAACTATATGCGTATCATCCTTTAAATACCCCCAATGTAAGTGCCTCAAAAGCACATATAGAGCGAGGAACAACTACAACATTTACAGCTTCTAATATAGGTGGGGGTTCAGGATCTCGAAGGTATGAATGGTATGTGAATAATGTAAAGCAAAGTGCTACAGGGACATCATACTCTTATCATTTCCCTAATACAGGAACATATACTATTAAATTTAAAGTAGTAGACTTAACGATGCAGAATGCAAATGCTAAATGGGGAGCTAATAGCCCAGTCTTGAAAGTATATCCTAAAATGGTTGTCAGTACAAGCCAGTCTGCTACTTCGGTCTCAGGTTCTAGTGCAAGCGTATCGTTTAATGTAACAGGTATTTCTGGGGGTTCAGGATCACGTCAAACCACATGGAGAGCCTTTAAAGCTGTTAGTCCATCACAAACTGCTGGCTCAGGTACTGGGACACAGTTCAGTTTTTCCAATTTTGCAACAGGGACTCATGAGTATAATATTACGGCTACAGTTAAGGATAACCTAACAGGTAAACAGGTCACAAGACTCATGGTGGTCGTATCCAGTATTTCTGATGAAGATTGCCCAAATTGTGGACCACAACATTAATCTCATAAAGAATAAAACAAGATGAAAAAACAAATTATATATAGCATAGTGATGCTACTTATGGGATTGCAAATGCAGGCCCAGGTAGTGTTGTCTGATAAGAATTATGTCCATACCACGGTTCCTCAAACCGCAGTAACCATTACTGATATGGAAAATGTGAGTTGTGCCAATGCGAATGATGTAGATAATACCATCGAGAGTGTTACCTACTATGATGGCCTGGGAAGACCCATACAACAAAGAGCGATTAAAGCCTCTCCCGATGGTAAAGATATCGTTACCCATATGCAGTATGACGCCTATGGTAGACAAGCCAAGCAACATTTGCCTTTTGAGGCGAACAATACAGTGGGGAGTTATAAAACTGTAGATGTCAATACCGATATCAATGCGTATTATAAAAATACATATTCAGATGACTTTCCTGGGATTACTACTAATTTGGGAGATGTTAATGCGTATAGTGAAAGTGTGTTTGAGGCCTCCCCTCTAAATAGAGTTACAGAACAAGGTGCACCTGGAAAAGCATGGAAAGCTGATCCCAACAGCGATACCGATCATACGATCAAATTTGACTGGGGTACCAATGTGGTTAATGAAGTAGTGAATTTTACCGTAACTTTTACAGGAGGTGATACCGAAAAGCCAGCACTGATACAAGACAATTATTATGCAGTCGATCAACTCTATGTAACCATTACCAAGGATGAGAACTGGACACCTGCAGATGGAGATTTACATACGACCAAAGAGTATAAAGACAAACAAGGACGTGTAGTGTTAAAGAGAACCTATGCTTCGACACCTTCAGCAACATCAGAAGCACATGATACCTATTATGTCTATGACAGCTATGGTAATCTTACCTATGTGATTCCACCAAAAGTGAACACCGCAGATGGAGTAAGTACCACTGAGCTTGCCGAATTGTGTTACCAATACACATACGATCACAGAAATAGATTGATAGAAAAGAAAATCCCGGGAAAAGGAAAGGAATATATTATTTACAACACATTAGATCAACCTGTACTTACTCAAGATGCAAATCTAAGAGCAAAAAGTAGATGGTTGTTCACTAAATATGATGCTTTTGGTAGAGTAGCATATACTGGAATAATAGAAAATGGTAGCACAGTGGCTTTACTACGAAACAAAACAAGTTCGTCTACCTATAAAGCTTATGAAACCAAAACACCAAGCCCAATTACCATTGCAGGGACGCCAGTATATTATACCAAAGATGCATATCCTGTAAGTATATATAAAGTACTTACTATTAATTATTATGATGATTATACTTTTAATATCGATGGATTAACCCATCCAGGAACGGTATACGGAAAAACGATTGATACCAATATCAAGTCTTTACCCACAGGAAGTAAAGTACAGGTATTAGATACCAATGATTGGATTACTACAGTAACCTATTATGATGATAAATCAAGACCAATATATGTAGCCAGTAAGAATGATTATCTAAACACAACAGATATTATAGAAAGCAAACTGGATTTTGTAGGTAAAGTAGAAGAAACCACTACCCGACATACCAAAGGCAGTAATGCTACGATTGTAACCATTGATCAATTTACCTATGATCATATGGGGAGGCTCCTTACTCAAACCCAAAAGATCAATGCACAGGATACAGAGCAGATTGTAAGTAATACCTATGATGCCCTTGGTCAACTGAAACAAAAAGATGTGGGCGGCACTTCGACTCCGCTCAGTGCAGGCGATGGA
Organism: Aquimarina algiphila; assembly: GCF_007489275.1. GTDB lineage: Bacteria > Bacteroidota > Bacteroidia > Flavobacteriales > Flavobacteriaceae > Aquimarina > Aquimarina algiphila. The sequence continues at coordinate 57,409 of NZ_VLNR01000046.1, read as the reverse complement.
ACCCTGAGCGTAGTCGAAGGGTTACAAACCGTAGATTACACCTATAACATAAGAGGTTGGCTAAAAACCATAAACGAGGGCACAACAGCCAATGGAGATCTGTTTGGCTTTAATATCGATTATAATGAAGGTGCAAATCCACTGTATAATGGCAATATCGCTGGAACTTCTTGGCAAACCGCTAATGACAATATAAATAGAAGTTATAATTATACGTATGATGCTCTTAACCGAATCATCACAGGAATTAGTAATGATGGTAGGTACAACTTAAGTAATATCTCCTATGACAAAATGGGAAATATCCTATCCCTAAACCGAACAGGACATCTTAATGAAGCAGCTACTACTTTTGGAGCGATGGATAATTTAGGATATACCTACGATGCAGGTAATAAACTTCTAAAAGTTGCAGATACAGGAAATACCACCTTTGGATTTAAAGATGGTACCAATACCAATGATGATTTTACTTATGATGATAATGGCAATATGATCACTGATCAAAACAAAGGTATCACAGGGATTACCTATAATCATTTGAATCTACCCAAAACAGTTTCTATATCCAATACGCAAGGAACAGGAAATATTACTTATATTTACGACGCTACTGGAGCAAAGCTAAAGAAAATTGCGCCAAGTGGAAGTTCTTTAATAGAAACGGAGTATGCTGGTAATTACGTCTATAAGAATGGTAACCTAGAGTTCTTTAATCACCAAGAAGGGATTGTAGAAAAAGAAGCTGATGGGTATAAGTATGTGTATCAATTTAAAGATCACCTAGATAATATTAGGTTATCCTACAAAGACGCCANGATCGAACGTTCTTATTTTTTGCTTTGTAGCAAGGCAACCGCTTGAAAAAAGGGTATACCGCTTGTTTTTTTGCGTAACTGATTATACAGGTAATTACGTCTATAAGAATGGTAACCTAGAGTTCTTTAATCACCAAGAAGGGATTGTAGAAAAAGAAGCTGATGGGTATAAGTATGTGTATCAATTTAAAGATCACCTAGATAATATTAGGTTATCCTACAAAGACGCCAATAAAGATGGGGCCATTACCCAAGATGAGATTATTGAGGAAAATAATTATTACCCCTTTGGACTACAACATAAAGGATACAATAATACCATTGTTGGTACAGAAAATAACTATCAAACGTATCAAGGAAAAGAAGATGAAAAAGAATTAGGAAAAAACACTTATGCCTTTGGTTGGAGAGATTATGACCCTGCTGTAGGAAGATTTAACAAGATAGATAGGTTTGCAGAAAAGTATTACGCTGTTACACCTTATCATTTTTCAGCTAATAACCCCGCTCCCGCTAGCGTCTCGCTAGTGGCCTCAAAGATTGGTTAGCGGTGGTATATAAGTAAAAAACAAGCTGGTTTCAAAAAATGAAACTGGCTTGTTATATTTTGTGTCCATGAGTAGAAACTATAAGTTCCATAATAAGTCTGGATTATACTTTGTTAGCTTCGCTACAGTCTATTGGATAGATGTATTTACAAGAGAAAAATATTTATCAATAATGGCAACAAGTATAGACTATTGTAGGAGAGAAAAAGGAATGGAAGTCTATGCATATTGTTTTATGCCAAGTCATGTGCACTTTGTATTTCGTTCTACCAATGATGACCCATCAGGACTGATAAGAGATTTTAAAGGATATACCTCTAGAAAGATTATGCAGGCAATAGAAGAAAATCCAAAAGAAAGTCGAAAAGAATGGTTATTATGGATGTTTGAAAAAGCGGGTAAAAAGAATGTCACAGTTAGTAAAATGCAATTTTGGCAACAACACAATAAGCCTATTGAGCTTTGGACAGATAAAGTAATCCTGCAAAAGATTAACTATATTCACAACAATCCTGTAAAATCAGGTTTTGTAACCAATCCTATAGATTGGAAATATAGTAGCGCAAGAAACTATCAAGATGATCATACTGTATTGGAAATAGATAATGATGGATATTTGTTAGGTCTTTAAAAGAAATTACGCCACTAGCGAGACGCTAGCGGGAGCGGGGATGAAATTTTCCCTATTTTATCCAGATAGCCATTCTATGGATAAAAACAACGAAACTTATAGTGCTTTCCATATATAACAACACCCTTATTAGAATTTATAATAAGGGTATTCAATATTGACATAAAATGTTCAAAATAAAATCTTTAAAATGCACAAACCGATAATTGAATAGGACGACCATTAATTATTCTTTCGACTCCGCATATGCCAGAACAACAATCACTGTCATCAACACATTTTCGGGCTACGTTTTGACAATCATAGCTTCCTCCATGAATGGATTGTTGGTGCTTTCTTTTAAGAACAGCAACACCCTCTACTTTTAATATATTTTTAATCATTTGATTTGGTTTTATAATTATACAATGAGCTTTGAATTTGTCATTATAAAAATTCCCTGAAGCAAAAACTCCAGGGAAAAATTATACATTAATCAATATGAAAAAAGCATCGCCCTCCTGAACAGGAACCTGAACAAAATCTCAAACATTGATCTCCATAATATGTCCCTGCTTTAATCGTTTTTTGTTCGCTTTTCTGAAGTGTAGTTACTCCCTCTAAATTTAAAATGTTACTTAGCATAATGATATGGTTTTGATTACCTACTCTATCCTTAAGGTTTTCGGTTGCCCCTTATCAAAATCAATGTACTATGTATCATTGATTTTGATATGAAGGTATACACGAAAATGAAGGTATAAAAACGAAGTATCCCTATATTAAACAAAATGGGGGTATAAAAAAACCCTGTAAATTTTGCAGGGTTTTTCTACTATCATTTTTTGTTTTTAATTACTTTTCATCATAACAAATACCATCAGCTTCCATATTATATACTGTTGTATCAGAAACTCTACTGGTTCCTCCTTTTATTACCTGTAATGATGCTACATTAATTCTAGTAATAGTAAGCTTTTTCAAGCTAATTTTGTTTGTGTTGTGCTTTTTCATGGTATGTGATAAGTTAATTTTCCCTACTCTTTTATGGCTTTTCAGAATCCTCCAGTATAATAAAATGAGAAGGTAATTTTTTTACAAAATTAAAAATAATAAAGCTTCCCTATTTTGTTTAAAATAGGGTGTCTCTATCATACCGTTTCAAAGCTTGTTTCTTGCTTCTGTATATTCTTGATATAATACGATGGATTGATCCCCGTTTTTGCTTTAAAATGTTTAGCAAACGAATAGTCACTTTTGTATCCAATCTCTGTTGCAATAGATTTAATAGAGAATGATCTAAATTTCTTATCGTTCTTGATTCTCATTAACGCATACTCTATTCGTAAATCATTGATATAGTCATTAAAGTTTTTTTCTTTGTGAATATTTATAATTTTGGATAGATAGGTAGCATTTGTTTTTACTTTTTTTGCCATTGCTCTTAGACTACAATCAGATTTTAAGAAATATTCCTGATCTTCTAATCGGGTTAACCCCTTAAGTACCTCAACCACCTTATCATCATCAATTATAATTTCTTTGGAAGATTCTTTTTTAACATCAATTGCTCCATTAGATTCTAATTGATTAATTTTTTCTAGCAAATCATTAAAAAGTATTTTATTTAATTTCTGTTTTTTAACGTATTTAAAAACAATGAAAATCAAAATCAAAACAAGTAAGGTTACTATTCCAAAGGTGATCTTTTTTATGTTTTCTCCTTTTTCTTTTTTTAAATTTTCTATCTCAGACTTCAATTTTTGAGCATCTTTCTCATAAATGCTATTTAAGGTTTCGTCTTTATCTTTCTGATAGTTTTCAATTAATCGTACATATTCATTATTCCAATACAATGCTTTTTCAAAATCCTTTTTTTCGCCATAACAATTAGCCAGTAATAGATACGACTGAATCACTGGTGGTTTCATTACATCTTTTTCTTCTGCAGCGTCGGTAGTTTTATGTAGGATCTCAATGGCTTTATCATACAACCCTTTTTCATAATAAGAGCTTGCTAAAAAATAATTGATATTTACCTTGGGGAAAGACTGGTTTGTAATATCATGTTCCAGTAAAATATCTTGCGCATCAAACAGATATTTAAATGACTTATCATATTCTTTCTTATAATAGAATATCATTCCTTTTTTGATATAGAAATCAACCAAACCTTCTTTATAATCCAGATTTTTACTGACTTCAATTCCTTTTTTTGAAAAGAACAATACAGAATCGTATTGTTCTCGGGCAAGATATATATCACTTACCGTAGTAAGGATATTAACATGGTTATGTGTATTTTTAAATGAGGTTTGATCCAAGGACTTAATCATTCCTGAAGCAATTGTATGAGCTTTATCCAATCGATTCATCCTTCTTAAAACCTGAATAAGTCCAGAGTTGATAACAAACTCCTGATCCAGGTCTTTTGTTTTTTTGGCCATCGACAACCCCTTGTCATAAGCATCTAAAGCTTCTTTATTTTTTCCGCTTAGTAAATACGCATGTCCCTTCTTGGTATGTATATCCCCAATTAGAACATCATTTTTTGTTTTTTCTACCAGCGCTAAAGCTTTATTATAGTACGTTATACTTTTTTCATAATCATCTGCTTTATAAAAAGATTTTCCCTTTAGAATGTATTGTATTGCAATACTATCCTTATCCTGAGCAGAAATACGACCAGAAAACAGTACTAAAAAAAATAACGTAACACTAAGCCTAAAAGCTAAATTTTGTAGAGTAGAAAAAGTCATTCTGATGGATGTGTAATTATCCAAAAGTAAGAATTACTTTTAAATTCAGAGATTATAAGCTAAGACCATGAAGTTTAGCGTAATTTATAACTTACCTCTTTTTACTACTTTTTGCTAAAGGGTTAAAATCGAGACATAATTCTACCCAATACTCCAGGTCTTTATCAAGATCAAAACCATCTGGGGTTATAAAAACAAAACCTTTCATAGGTCTACCTGTAAAATCCATGGGTTGACATCCTTCTTTTTTCATAGCTTCTTCTGTAGCGTCAACTCCTATTCTTGCCATGAGTAAATCCATTTCTTTTTTCTTGCTAAAATGAATTCCACAGCACATTTTATCATCTACCATAAAACACAATCCGCCCATCATCTTCTTTTCACAGACATTGACTTTTTGTTCTCTAAAAATCTGACGTATTCGATCTGCTAAAAATTCATTATATGCCATAATTACTGAATTGCTTTTAATAAATATTCATTTACAGGACGCATGGTATGCCAATATTCCATAACCTCTTCAAGAAGATTTTCGCTACTAATTAATCCTGAAGCTTCTTCACCTACAAAATAGAATTGTTTATTTGCGATCAGAGGTTCCTTTTTACATGCTTCTTGCCATTCTTTAGGAATACGTTTCATAGTTTCTCCTCTGATCTCTCCAAATTTTTGTACAAAATCGGCATGTTCTAACAGGCTTCTAAATGTTGTTGCATCCTTATTGATTGTAGTTCTTATCTTATGTAACTGCTCCTTAGATGGCCCGAAACATCCACCCATAATCCCTATCATTTCTGGCGAAAAACGTAAAAAAATACCAGGAATACTTTTATCCTTACGCCCTTCTCTCGAGATAAAAGCTGTGTAATGAAGATTATATGGTGATTTGTCTTTAGAAAATCGAATATCCCTATTAATTCGTAACATACAGTCTTTGGGTTGAATCACTATATTAGTGTCATATTGTTGGATTGTTTCAATTAATTTTCCAACAAATACTTCGAAGGGTTTTTTTATGCTAGTTTCATATCTTTTTTTGTTTTCGTGAAACCAGTCCTTGTGATTATTCTTTGCCAAATCTTTAAAAAATGCAACAAAGTCTTGTGTAAAATAATGCATGGTAATAAATTTAAGAGAAAACATAGAGCTTATCGAAGATACTATCTTGACAACTTCGATAAGCTCTAAATAAAATGTATATCAAAATTAACTTAAACTACAAGAGAGTTATTTCATAGAGTGAAAAGCTACTCGATTTCCTTCGGTATCTAGAAAAATAGCCATAAAACCATTTTCTCCTAAAGAGGTTTTAGGCATAAGAATTTTTCCTCCAGCTTTTTCTACTCTAGCCAAAGGTACAGACAGGTCATCGCCCCCATTAAGGTATGCAAATGTACCTTCTTGTGAAGGTTTATTACCATTACCATGGGTAACACAACCTCCTACTCCTCCATCTTTGTATGGAAAGAATGCCATTTTAAAATCCATTTCCATAGGCTGTAATTCGGCTTGCAAAAGTTCGTTGTAAAATTTTATTGCTCTTTCAAAATTTGTGCTTGGTATCTCAAACCAGCTAATTGCATTTGACATGATGTATAATTTATTGGTTTCTAATACTTCAAAGGTAAACGATCATATGAATCAAAAAAATTATATTTTTGCAAAAACATAGGTTTCTAAAATGAAGAAAAACGAAGAATTATTTTATCTAATCAAGTCATTAACCAAAAGCGAAAAACGATATTTTAAATTAAGTGCACAAGGAAATGAATCCGCAGAATACCTTCATCTCTTTGATGCTATAGAAGCACAAAAAGTCTATGATGAAACAAAAATCAAAACGCTTTTTAAAGATAAAACCTTCGTTCTTCAATTAACAACAATAAAAAACTACCTGAAACAACGCATTTTACAATCTTTGCGAAGCTATCATTCTAGAATTTCAAAAAATGCAGAACTTATGGATATCATACGTAACGTAGAAATTCTGTATCACAAAGGGCAATATTCAATCTGCAAAAGCGAATTAAATCGCGCAGAAAAGAAAGCCAAAAACTTTCAACAAGACATGTTGTTATTTCATATAGAAGACTGGAAAAGAAAAGTACACCAAGCGCTATATCCTCAGGATTTCACAACATTAAAAACTATCATAGAAAAACAAAAAGACACCCTTGACTCTACTAATGAGTATATCGATTTATTACTAGCTAATGTAGATCCTGCACAATTCTCATTATCACATAAAAAAAGTGTTTCTCTTCAAAACAAAACACTCAAAACCCTTCATAAATACAGGAAACAGCTCTTGTCTAAACACACAGATAAAGCAAGGCAAACGTTAGAAAACTTAATCAAAGAATGGGAACAGAGCCCAGAATTACTAAAGGAATATTTTGCCATGTATTTCTCTGTTAATAATAATCTTCTTGGTTTTCTGGTATTTAATAAACAATATAAAGAAGCATTTGTGAGAATTCTTCTTTTAAAACAAAAAGCCCAAACAATAACCACCATCTCTGCAGCTATAATAAAAGAAACATTGCGACTCTACAATATCGAACTCGAGATCCATAGAAATCTAAAAGACCTACACACTACCCATGAAGTAATTAATGAAATTCAGACCTTCATCAACACACACAAAACTCTGGTCCCTAACAACTATTGGCTTTCATTTCGTTTTCAATTTGCTAATATCTACTTCCTAAAAGAAGATTACAAAAAAGCATTGCAATGGATCAATGATATCCTGAATCATCAAACAAAAAAAGATCGCAAAGATTTAATCACACATACGTATTGGCTCAACCTTCTTGTACATTATGAATTAGGCAATGGATTTACATTACGCTACCTAATTGATTCTATGAAAAAACAATTAAGAAAACAAAAAAACATAGTTTTCTATGAAAAAACTATCTTAAAATTTTTATCAAAAACTGTTGAATATGATGCTATAGAAAAAAGAAAAGCTTTTATTGATCTTAATGACCAACTCGAAGAGTATCCTATCCCTGATCATATTTTGGGGTATGTAGATTTTACAGAATGGATATTTAAAAAATGCTAAATAGCTTTCTTTCTTGCACTACAATGCTATACTACACAATATAAATACCGGGAAGTAAGCAGCATAACACAAATTTTGGCTAAATCTTTCTCAAAACCTATTTCACACCCAATAAATGGTAGCTCTATCCATACTTGTGTTTAACTTGAGACTGTGTATCATTATATAATTTAAAGCAGCTCCAGATAATTTTAAAACATCCAAAATTTCCTGTTTCGATTATGTAGTTCTCCTTATCACATTTTATTAATGCAACTATGTCGCAATAAAGTAATAATTATTATCTTTGACAAAAAAATAACCCAATGATAGATAACAATAATTTTGATGTAATTATTATTGGCGGAAGTTACGCAGGACTTTCTGCCGCCATGGCTCTAGGTAGATCTCTTAGAACCGTTTTGATCATAGATAGCGGAAAACCTTGTAATCGACAAACGCCTCATTCTCATAATTTTATCACTCAAGACGGAAAAAAACCCTCAGAAATTGCTTCGATTGCAAAGGAGCAAGTGCTACAATACAATACGGTATCATTTTTTGCAGATCTTGCCACTACTGCAAAAAAAACCAATAACAGCTTCGAAATTGAAACCCAGTCGGGAGCGTTATTTCTTTCCAAAAAAATAATATTCGCCACAGGGTTACGAGATATCATGCCAAATATTGAAGGTTTTGCAGCATGTTGGGGAATATCGGTTATACATTGTCCGTATTGTCATGGCTACGAGGTTAGAAACCAAAAAACCGGTATTTTAGCAAATGGTGATATGGCTTTTCATTATGCTCAGCTAATATCCAACTGGACAAAAGAACTAACACTCTTTACCAACGGCAAATCAACACTTACAAACGAACAAACAGAAAAAATTAAGAAAAATAATATTGAAATTATTGAAAAAGAGGTTGATGCTATAGTGCATGAAAATGGAAAATTACAACACATTACTTTTGATGATCAATCAAAAACTGTTGTCGAAGCGATTTACTCTGGACCACAATTCGAGCAACATTGTGATATCCCTGAAAAACTTGGGTGTCAATTAACAGAAGAAGGTTTAATCAAAATAGACACTTCTCACCAGACTACCGTCGAAGGTGTCTATGCATGTGGTGATAATTCTAATAAAAGAACAGTTTCACTTGCAGTTTCTTCTGGTACCCTAACAGGAGTACATATAAACAACTATTTGATTCAAGAGGAATTTTAATACGTAGAACTATCTAAATAATTCTTAACAATAAAAAAAGAAGATAGGTTACATGTAACCTATCCTCTTTTACACTTAAACTAAGGGGTATATGTAGTTTGAGCTTTATCTCGAAGAGAAAAGTATTTTCTATGAAAAATAAATATAGATTCCTATGACAATTACACAGATTAATCCTCCTACTATTTTCACATTCTTCCAGGGAGTAATGTCGACTTCTTTAGTGTATTGTTGTTCATAAGGTACTTCTCTTGGAAAGAGTTTTCCTATAATAAGCATGATAATAATATTTAATACAAAAAGAATAGCCATAACATGTAAGAAATGAGGAAACTGATCTTTCATAACTGTGCTATCCAATACCACATAAATCAAATATAGTATTGCACCCGAAACAATGGCAATTTTTGCAGCAATAGCAGGTACGTTTTTGGTTAAATACCCTACTACAATAATGGTTAGGATCGGAATACTATAACATCCATTTACTTGTTGCAGATATCCAAATAACCCATCAGGAGCATTTGCAATAAACGGAGCTATAAACATCGCCAACAGCGCCAATACCACTCCAAATAATTTACCAGCCTTCACCACTTGTCGCTCAGAAGCTTCTTTATTGATATATTCTTTGTAGATATCAATTCCGAATAAAGTAACAGAACTATTTAGAGCACTATTAAATGAACTTAGTATTGCTCCAAAAAGAACAGCCGCAAAAAAGCCTACCAGGGACAAAGGCAATACTTTACTTACCAGAGTTGGATATGCTTCATCGGCATTAGTAAGCGTATCCCCAAACATATGAAACGCAATTACACCGGGAAGCACTACAATTAAAGGACCTAAAATCTTAATAAAAGATGCTAATATCAATCCCTTTTGCCCTTCTTTTAGGTTTTTTGCTCCCAGTGCCCTCTGAATGATTGCTTGGTTCGTTCCCCAATAAAACAATTGTACCAGCATCATCCCGGTAAAGATCGTTGCAAAGGGTACAGAAGCTTCACCAGAACCTAAAGAATTAAATTTCTCGGGGTTATCATTCAGCAATGTCGTTAATCCTCCAGTAAGACTTCCATCTCCTATATGAAGTAATCCAAAAATGGGAATCATAATTCCTCCTATCAATAATCCAACTGCGTTAATCGTATCAGAAACAGCAACAGCTTTAAGACCTCCGAAAATAGCATAGATAGAACCTGTAATTCCAATTCCGAAAACACAAATCCAAATTGACATAGTTTTAGACACTCCTAATAATTCAGGAACATCGAACATGGTACTAATAGCTAAGGATCCAGAATACAAAACAATAGGCAGAAACACAACTACATAACCTGTAAGAAACAACCCTGATGCTATTGCTTTGGTGGTAGTATCATATCGTCTTTCTAAAAACTGAGGAACCGTAGTAATTCCTCCTTTAAGATATCTAGGCAATAAAAATATAGCAGTAACTACCATTGCAATAGCCGCTAGAGTTTCCCAAGCCATTATCAAAATCCCCTCGGTAAATGCTTGTCCGTTAAGCCCCACAATTTGTTCAGTAGAAAGATTAGTAAGTAATAAAGAACCTGCGATTACAACGCCAGTAAGACTTCTACCTCCCAAAAAATATCCATCTGATGTATTTTCATCCGTTTTTCTGGTTGCTATGTAAGAAATAATACCAACAAGTAATGTAAATCCTAAAAAGGAAAGTATGCCCATGATTTATGCGTTTTTAATTTTTTAAATATATTAGGATTTTTTTAATTCACCATTTACAAATTTTCCTTAAGATGTTAATTTAAAAAGCTTATTGTATAAACCTTCTATTTATTACATCATGAGATAAGTAATTGCTCCTTGGTTTCATCTTCCTACCTTCATAAGCACGAAAACTCAGTTTTGTTTACTAAAAAAATGTTAATTTTTCATAAAAAGGTAATAACTCAAAACTTTTGCGGTTATTTAACACATAATTTAATAACTACAAACTCAACAAAATGAAAAATTGTAAATCGATGCTATTGCTAGCTACAGCGATAGCTATGGTCGCATGTTCGGACAACGAACCAATCTCAGAACTAGAATCCTTACAACCAGAAGTTTTAAAATTTGACGGAGCAGAAAAGGCTTTTGCAGATCAATCAGGAACTATCGAAGAAGGGTTTTTTCAAGGATTAGCTGTTACTTATGAAAAAATTAACGGTCAAAATATCCTAGAAGGAGATATTGTAATGCCCGAAAATCAAATCTTTAAAAGTGCAACCAATATTGTTCTTGAAGAAGGACAAGATCCAAATCAAGCAAAAAGTGTAGGGAGAACCGGAGGAAGATGGCCAAACAATACGGTATATTACACTATTGCCAGTGACCTTCCGAATCAAGCGAGAGTCACTAATGCAATCGCAAGCTGGGAAAACAACACTAATCTTAGGTTTGTTAGAAGAACAAATCAAAGAAATTATATCTATTTCAGATCTGGAGGAGGATGTTCTTCTAGTGTAGGAATGGTAGGTGGAAGACAAAATATTACTCTTGCCAATGGGTGTAGTACGGGAAATACTATTCATGAAATTGGTCATGCTGTAGGTCTTTGGCACGAACAAAGTAGAGCTGATAGAAATCAATATATCACTATCAACTTTCAAAATATCCAATCTGGAAAAGAGTTTAATTTTAGAACTTATGCTGAGCAAGGAAGAGATGGTGATGAATACACAAGTTCACTAGATTTTGGATCTATAATGATGTATGGTCCTACATCTTTCTCTAAAAATGGACAACCAACAATTACTAAAAAAGATGGTAGTTCTTATTCTGTGCAAAGAAATGCATTGTCTTCTGCAGATTTGCAAGGGATAAGTCAAATGTACCCATCTAGTACAGGCGGCGGCGGAGAGCCAACGTATGCAAATGGACAATATTATACTGTAAACGGCTTAAGAGTATATCGTTATAATGATAAGTGGTACTACTATACTTCTAGTAACGGCTGGAGAGAAGTTGTATATAGAAACGGGGCATGGTACTACGCTTAAGGATTAAAAGCTAGAATCATAACTCTATTAAAAGTATATATTTAGACCTTGGATATTAATCTATCCGAGGTCTTTTTTTTGGTCACAGTAATAAATACCTTATTTTTGAGTCCTTACTTAAAAACGTAGAATGAAACGATTTCTTTTTATAGGAATATTACTAATTTGTATTGGATGTCAAAGCGAAAATACCGCAAATACCCAAGAAGAAAAACCCGTTGCTCAACTGGACAGTCTTTCTAAAGAAAAAATCAAATTAGAGCCTTTAAAGCTTTCTCCTCAAGCAGAAAAAAGTCTTGAGAACTTTGAGGATTTCCAAAACTTAAGAAATTTTGTAACATCTCTACGTAATGGAAATTCCTTTTATATTAATAAACACGCAGACAGTATAAATGTATTAATAGGTACATTTAAAGAAAATCTCTCTGAGGATTTAAATGTAAATACCATCAACTCTCGTATTGGTGTGCTTGCTACAGAATCTGGTTTATTAAGATTACTTACTGAAAAGAAAAATCCCGATTCAGAAAAAATAATGGAGGCTAATACCAGGCTGATTAAGGCCTATAATAGTTTAATTATTCAGCTTAATGAATTGTCATTAGCAATTCCTGAAAATATCGAAAAAGAACTTCTTAAAAAATTAGACTTAGAAGAGGAAGAATAAACAAAACATTATCCCTATGCAAAAACTAACATTGTTTCTCTTACTAATAACATATAGTCTCTCTTCTGCCCAACAGAAAACAGAAATCAACAACATATTAGAACAATGGCATAAAGCCGCAGCAGATGCCAATTTTGATGCCTATTTTGGTTTAATGACTAAAGACGCAATTTTTATAGGAACTGATCCTACAGAAAATTGGACTAATGCAGACTTTAAAGCATTTTCTAAACCTTATTTTGACAAAGGAAAAGCATGGGGTTTTTCAACCCTCGAAAGAAATATTTTTGCTGAAAATGATATGTCCATTGCCTGGTTTGATGAATTATTAGATACTCAAATGGGGATTTGCCGTGGAAGTGGTGTAGTTCAAAAAACTAACCAAGGTTGGAAAATAAAACATTATGTCTTGTCGATTGCAATTCCGAATGAAAATGTAAAAGAGATCACTGAGCTTAAAAAAACATTTGACACTGATTTAATGAAAAAACTAAGAGTTAAAAGTAATTAGATTAGCCATTCTTTAAACGCTGTTAAATTTGAAAAACAATTTTCTGCTCCGTTTTCAATGAGTCTTACTTTGTTTTTATCTCCGATCCCTACAAAATCAAGTGATAGGTTTTGAGCTGTTTTTAGATCCCAAAGGCCATCACCAACAGAGATAATAGTATCAAATTGTTCTTTGTTATAAAAAGTTTTTGCTCGGTCTATCGCATCCATCACAAAGCCTTCTCTGGATTCATGTGTTTTTGAAGTAGCTAATAAAGATGTATCATACCATATACCACACTGATCTAGTTTCATAATTGCTGGTTTTGGCAAAGCTCCTGTAGCAAAACAAAATGGAATTTCATTATCTCTGAAAAACTGAATTAATGTCATGGCTCCTTCAATTTCATGAACTGGATCAAACCTCTTCATTTGATCTATCAGATGCTCTTCAAAATCTCCTAATAAGCTTTTGGGAGGTTTTTTTCTAAAATTACGCTCATAGTTATATCGTAAAGCATAACTATCAGTATGATGTTTATAATTATTATAATCTGTATCGATATCAGAAATTCCCAAAGCCATTAATGATTTGGTAACCGAAATTAGATACATAGGAACACTATCTGTAAGCGTACCATCTATGTCGAATATGAATAATGTATTTTTCAGAAAACAAATATTAGGTTAAACCCTTCTCTATAGCAAGCTCAGAGTAAAGGTAATTTTTATTAAAGTGTATATTTTACAGATAGAATAAAATTTCGCCCTGCTCCCGCAATACCAGAAGAATAAGGTCGATATCTTTGATCTGTTATATTTTCTACGGATAATATCCCTTGTATATTTTTACTTACTTGATATTGCGTTCTAAGGTTAAGCGTATACCAGGAAGGTGAATATGGGTTTCCGTTCTCGTCCTTGGCATATAAGAAATCATTATTTTGCTGAGAAGGTGCCAAATCTTCAAAGTTAAATTTACCATTATACACTGCAAATGCATCAATAGTTATCTTAGGTAACGCATAACTAACTCGGGTAGTCCCGAATTGAGGAGAAACATGTCTAGATGGGGCTATTGTACCATCATCTGATTCTTCTTCTCCACCGACAAAAGTATATTTTGATGTTAATTTAAAACTCTCAAGAAATTTATATTCTAAGCCCGCTTCAAAACCATATACTCTGGCATTTGCCGCATTTTGAATTGCCTGTACTGTACTAAGCTCTCCTCCAAACTCAATCTCTGTTACTCCATTAAGGTTAAAATCTCTTCGAATCAACGCATCATCTAATAAGGTATAATACGTGGCTAAATCTACAGATAAATTTTGATCCAAATTTAATCGTACTCCCAGTTCACCGTTATATGCGTATTCGGGCTTTATATCTGGATTAGGCACTACTACAGATCCAGGTTCTGAATCAAAAATCTTACCTACATCATCAATATTAGGTGCTCTAAAAGCAGTAGAGAAATTAAGTTTCCAATGTATAAAATCGTTAGGGAACCAACTTAATCCAGCAGTTCCTGTTACTGCTTCTGTATCAATATTGGCTTCGGTAAAAGGAAAATCAAAAAAGGTATCATCAAATTCTGAATACAGGATAATTTGATTATATCGTAATCCTCCTTGAAATCTTAATTTTTCACTGAATTTATGCTTTATACTTGCGTAGGCTGCAATAGATTGCCAAGTAGACCCATCAGGATAGCGTGAGGGAGCATCTGATAATACATTAGTTTCAACATTTCGTTCAAAACCGTCAGAATATACCTGATTTAATACATATTCTAACCCATAATACAATGCTGTCTTTTTATTAAAGTTTTTTTCAAAATCCCAATTTAAAGAGTACGCATCTACCTGCTCTTTGGTTCTCGATAAAATTGTACTACCAAAATCACGATCATTTCTACTCTCTTCAAAATATTGATACGCTCCTGTAATTCTCATTTTATCAAACAACTTACTCTCAGATTTATGTGAAACCTGCACATTACCCATAAACCATTTTTGAGGTCCATAAAACCATTCTGCTGATCTTAAATTACCATCACTTCTTCTAATCAAACGATCGTATCTCGGAAAATCTGAAGTTTCTGTATAAATAAAACTTGCATCAAACTCCCATTTATCAGTAGGAACAAATCGTACTTTCTGTAATACATTGAATTGATCATATCCTGTAAAAACTTGTTTTTTCGGATCATCATTTTGAATAACGATATCTGTTCCGTCGAATGTTTCTACATATTCGTTTCTCAAATAATCATCAGGACCATGGCTTCCCATTTTAAGATCATCAAAATCTGTATAACTGGCACTAGTTAAAAAGGCCCATTTCTCCAAGCCAATATTAAAGTCCACATGTCCCGTTCTTTCATTGCTTGCACTTGCATATCTTACTAATGCATTACCGCTAACTTTGTTTTTACCGCTTATTGCAAATTTGGGTTGCTTCGTATAAAAATTAAGTACACCTCCTACTGCATCACTTCCGTAAACTACCGAACCGGGACCAAGAATCACTTCTGTTCTTTCTACAGAAAAAGGATCCACAGAGATCACATTTTGTAGATTCCCTCCTCTGAAAATCGCAGTATTCATTCGCACTCCATCTACCGCTAATAATAATCGATTGGTAGAAAAACCTCTAATGATTGGGCTACCTCCTCCTAATTGACTTTTCTGAATAAATACTTGACCACTATTCTGTAAAAGATCCGCAGAGGTCTGAGGAGTAGATAAGGCAATATCATTAGAAGAAATACTTACTATTTTTTGAGTAACATCTTTTTGTTCCTGTTCCCATTTTGATACTGATATAACAACTTCAGAAAGTTGATTTTCATCAGGTTTTAAGTAAACAATATTTGATCTTAATATTTTCGATTTTACAAGGCTAGTTTTTAAATGGGATATATGTGCAAAATATAATATCTCTGTATCAGAAAATATAGAAATATCAGCAACGCCATCAAAATCTGTTACTGCGCTTTTTGATTTAATTTTATTATAAATTTCAACATTAGGAATAGCTTGGTTATTAGTAGAACTGTATACTGCTATCTTTTGTGCAACACTAGGTATCACAAAAAAAACAGTTAACAAAAAAGACACAAATAACTTCATTATTCTAATTAAAAATTTCGTTCAAAACCGAAAGTGATTTTGGTTTCTTAAAACCGTGCAAATGTAGCTCAAAATATACTAATAGCATAGCTAGAATATCACTTCTTATACTCCTTGAGAGTCTAATATTCATACTTGCCTCAAATGTTGTGCCTAAAAATTGTTTGAATTGTGCTATATGATTTCCTTTTACACAATACACATTGCTGCTAGTCGTCTGAAAAAAACCTTCCTGCATATTAAAATACTCAGACTCTATCCCTGATGTATCTGGGTAAAATCCAAGATATTGAGTAAGCTTAATTAGAAATGTAATATGATAATTTCCAATTGTATCATGCTCATCCAACCAAATAAATGCAGTCTCGAGATAATCGAACAAATCAATATTAGTTTCTTCTTCCTGAATAGAATTCTTTAGTATTTCTGAAATAAAAAAGACCAATGCACTTTTTACATAATCTGTATGTAATGTTTTATACATAGTATGAAGCTTAGCTTCTTTAATACGTTCTAAAGAACCTTTATCTTTATGAAATGCTTCTATTTCTAATATGGTAAGCGGTTGAAATAAAGATGACCTAATTTTACCTCGTTTTGATTTTAGAATTCTTTTTAATAAATAAGAACGTAATCCACTTGTCTTAGTAAACAATGTAACTATTAAATCTGCTTCTCCATATCGTAAGGAGTGTATAACTATTGCTGGAGAATGGACAATCATAATCGGGTAAAAATAACTTTAAAAAAAGAAGATTATCCTTTAAATCAAGGAATAATTCAATACCAATTGTTTTATAACAATTCCTTTTTCATTTTACACCTATCAAGCGAATCTTTTGCCCGATTAACTGTATTCTTATCTAAAGTGTTTAATGCACATTTTTTGTAAAAGTCCATTGCTTTATCTAATTTACCTTGTTGCTCGTACATAATAGCATATTCATTATAGATTGTAGCTTTAACGATACCAGGTATATTCATTGCTGTATCCAAAAGTTCTTTAAGCTCATCCCATTTCCCTAATGTAGATAACAAAACAGCATAATTATAATAGACGCTTGGATACATAGGAGATTTTTCTAAGCATAGTTTATATAATGTCTCCCCTTTATCAAACTCCTTAAATTTTACCTCATACAGATATCCCAGATGATTATATGCTTTACCAAAGCCAGGATCTATATCAATAATCTTTTCTAATTTGTTGGTAGCATCATCATACAACCCATTTTTGATATCATCATTGGCCAAATGTAACATTTCTTCAAGTTTAGTAAGGTGATCCATAGTTTCTACTTTTTCTTTTTTGGAGGATATTTTGATAAAGATTTTTCGATTATTCTTCTAAAAAAGTCTGTATGTGCATTAGGAGAGCCATTAGGGTTAAAACGTTTCTCTGCTATCGCCTGCCACACTAATTCGTCCCGTTTGGTATCAACAAAATCTGTGGTGAGCTCAAGATAGGTTTCTGGCCCACCTATAGGAATGGAACCTCCAATACCTATATTGACACCTCCTCCGCCTCCGCCTCCTAAACCAACACCGATACTATTTCGTGATGGGGCTTTAACCGTAGTTGTTTTAAAATTTATATAAATATCTGGAGTTTCTGATTTGACAAACCCCATAACTTCCATAACTTTTTCTGTTACCTGTATCAATCTCTTATGATCCAACTCACTAAGTCCCGAATTCATTTCTGGATAAAATGCATACGTTTTGTATACCAAAAAATCTTGCTGTTCGTCATAATCATAACTAGTATTGGTAACTCCACATGAAGTTAGCCCTATAATGAATAGTATAAAAACTATAAGCCTCATAAAAATCAGTTTTACTATAAAAATACGTAACATAAATAATATACCTTAAAATTGATTCAATGATTTACTTTTTTCAAAGCCTAGGTGCTTTCTATCATAACATAAAAAACCAGGAATCAAAAGGTGCAACAAGCTATATGACTATAAAAATAGTTATATAACTATTTTTATAGTCATAATTTAAAATATTATCCTATATTTGCGCCTATGAGTGAACTAACAAAAGCAGAAGAGCAAGTTATGCAATACGTTTGGAAGCTAGAAAAAGCATTCCTTAAAGATATTGTAGAGCAGTTTCCAGAACCCAAACCCGCATACACCACTATTTCTACTGTAGTGAGAGTATTGGTTAGAAAAGAGTTTTTAAAATATGACACCTATGGTAAAATTCGGCAGTACCATCCGGCAATATCAAAAGAGCACTATTTTAAAAAACACATTAAACAAGTTATAGGTAATTTCTTTAGCGGTTCGACCAGTAAATTTGCCTTATTCTTTGCCGAAAGTGAAGATTTAAATCTTAGTGAATTAGAAAAAATGAAACTGATGATAGAAGAAAAAATTGAAACCCTGAAAGATAAAAATGAATAATTTAATTGTATACTTTTTTCAATCGACTTTACTTTTTATAGCGCTTTTTCTAATTTATAAATTAGTTTTAAGTCAACTTACATTTCATAGACTTAATAGATTTATATTATTGTCATTAATTCCTATATCTGTTTTTATACCATTAATGGACAATGTGTTTCCTCCAATACATTCGACAATTATAGAAGTACCTCAACTATTCGAAACCATAACACTTAATCCTGATAACATAAGTAATGGCATTGAAAAACCAATGACCGATACTCCTTATACTTATTTTTCTTTTTTAATGGCATTATATTGTATTGGAATTCTAATATGTTTGCTAAAATTCTTCTTTACCACTCGAAAGTTAATTATACTGAAACGTACGTCTAAAGTATATCAGAAAGAAGGATTTAAATTAATAGCAACCAACGTTCCTGAAATCTTTTCATATTTCAATTGGATATTTACTCCAGAAGAAAAATTAGAAAAATATGATGATTTAATTATTGAACATGAAAGAGCTCACATACAATTAAAGCACTCCTTAGACCTCATTATAGCTGAGTTTTTCATAACATTTTTTTGGTTTAATCCTGCAGTATATCTCTACAGGAAATCATTAAAATCGATTCATGAATTTCAAGCAGATCACCAAGTACTTAAAAACAAAGTTAAAACCTCTCATTATATGCAATTGCTATTGCAAAGTATAGCCGTTGAAAAACCAAATAATTTGTATAGTTATTTTAATCACCCAATACTATTAAAAAGAATAAATATGATGACAAAAACTAAATCTAACAATATCGCAAAATTAAAATATCTCTTGCTTTTACCTGTTTGTGCACTCTTTTTAATTGCATTTACAAAACCAACTGTTGATCACACCTTTATGGATACGACAACAGAAGTATTTGAAATAGAAAATTTTCCTCCTTCTCTTTTCCCAGTTCAAAATGGAAGTATAAATGACATCAGTAGTAAATACGGTTCTAATAGTAGACGTCCAAAAATTAGCAAGAAAAAAATTCATCGTGGGATTGATATACGAGCAGAAGAAGGCACCCCTGTTATTGCAACTGCCGACGGTATAATTTCAAAAGCATCTATGGAAGGAGATTGGGGTAATCTAATTGTTATCTCTCACTCTGGAGGTTATGAAACCTGGTATGCTCATTTAAAAAGTTTTAATAGCAAAGAAACGCAACATATTAAAAAAGGAGAAATCATAGGTTATGTTGGAAACACAGGCCTTTCTACCGGTCCACATTTACATTACGAAGTAAAGCTTAACGGAAACTGGTTAAATCCAATAGATTATATAAAAAATTAGAACCTTCTACGACTAGTCTTTAAACTCTAAATTTAAAATCATTTAATCAGATAATTACTTCTGTTTTTTTAAGCAGAATAGGATATCTATGTCCTTTTCACAACCTCATTAAAATTCAATATTATTTTATGAAATTACCTTTTTACCTTACTGTTTTCTTTCTTATCTCCTTAAGTGGATATAGTCAAAATGATACTATTATAGGAAAAATAAGGAATCAACCTGAAACTTCTGTACAGGATCAATTATTGAAACAAAGTGCTTTTAATCAAACAGATGATTCACTTTTTCTAAAATTAGATACTATTCTTATAGATTCTACAAAACTGATTAAGCCCATTGACATTAAAGCAAATCATTGGAATACTACCGTTTTTAATCCGTATAAAAATGTAAAACCCAAATTCCCAATTAAATTAGAATTCTCAGATAGTAGTTATAGCTCTCCAATTACAAGAAATAAAGTTGTTACTTCCCGATTTGGATGGAGAAATGGCAGGGGTCATCATGGTATTGATATAGATCTTATTACCGGAGATAGTATTTTTTCTATGTTTAGTGGTATTGTTCGTTTTGCAAGATATAGTACCGGATATGGAAAAACTATTGTAGTTAGGCATTATAATGGTTTAGAAACGGTGTATGCGCACTTATCTAAGTATGCTGTAAAAGCAAATGACACCGTAAAGTACGGACAACATATTGGTTATGGAGGAATTTCTGGTAATGCCAGAGGAAGTCATTTGCATTTAGGCATTTATTACCATGGCATAGCAATATATCCAGAGTATTTATTTGAATTTTCAGCAGCTAATAGTGTAAGAGCAAAAGAAATTTGGGTCACAGATAAATGGACCCGTTCATACTTACATAACCATAAAAAGCAGAGTACTTTGAATATTTTTACGACTAAAGAAGAAGCGGTTAGAAGTCGTAAAAACCGAAAAAAGATTTACATTGTAAAACGAGGAGATACACTGTCTAGAATAGCTTTAAAAAATAACATTCCTATTACTACAATTTGCAAAACCAATTATATTAAAAGCAGTGCTATTTTAAAAATCGGACAAAAGTTGATTATAGAATAAAATATGATATAAAAAACGGCTTAGAGAAAACTCTAAGCCGTTTTTTTAACCTTTATGTTTATGAAATTATATCACGCCTTGCGCAAGCATAGCATCTGCAACTTTTACAAAACCTGCAATATTAGCTCCTTTGACATAATCAATATATCCATTTCCATCTGAGCCATACTCAAGACATGCAGAATGAATTTCCTTCATAATTTGTTTTAATTTGTCATCTACTTCTTCACGAGTCCAATTATAACGTAATGAATTTTGCGTCATTTCTAATCCAGAAGTCGCTACACCACCAGCATTGGATGCCTTACCAGGGGCAAAGAAAATCTTAGCCTCATGAAATGCCGCAATAGCTTCTGGTGTACTTGGCATATTAGCACCTTCACTAACACAAATACATCCATTAGCAATTAAAGCTTTTGCATCATCTCCATTTAATTCATTTTGAGTAGCACATGGTAATGCGATATCACCTTTCACTCCCCATGGAGTTTGTCCTTTATGAAACTCTGCTGATGGATATTTATCTATGTATTCACTGATACGTCCTCTTTTTATATTTTTAAGCTCCATTACAAAAGCCAGTTTTTCATCATCGATTCCATTGCCATCATAAATATATCCAGATGAATCTGATAAGGTGATTACTTTTGCTCCTAATTGTGTAGCTTTTTCTGCAGCATATTGTGCCACGTTTCCAGAACCAGAGATCACAACATCTTTTCCGTTGAAAGAATCTCCTTTTGTTTCAAGCATATTTTGCGCAAAATATACCGCTCCATATCCTGTAGCTTCAGGACGGATTAATGATCCCCCCCAAGTAAGGCCTTTTCCGGTAAGTACTCCTGTAAATTCATTACGCATTTTACGATACATCCCGAATAAAAATCCTATTTCGCGGCCTCCTACTCCTATATCCCCTGCAGGAACATCGGTATCTGGACCAATATGTCTAAAAAGTTCACTCATAAAACTATGGCAAAAGCGCATAATTTCGTCATCAGACTTTCCTTTTGGATCAAAATCAGATCCACCTTTACCTCCTCCCATAGGAAGTGTGGTCAAACTATTCTTAAATACTTGTTCGAAAGCTAAGAATTTTAAAATACTTAGATTTACCGATGGGTGAAAACGTAATCCTCCTTTATAAGGACCAATAGCAGAATTCATCTGAATACGATATCCCCTATTTACATGAATCTCTCCCTTATCGTCTACCCATGGTACACGAAACATAATAGCTCTCTCAGGCTCAACCATTCGTAACAGAATGTTTTTACCATTATAAATTTCGTTTGAAGCTATATACGGAATTACAGTCTCTGCAACTTCCTGTACTGCTTGCAAGAATTCGGGCTCATGTGAGTTACGAGCCTTTACTTCTTCCATAAATGCATCTATCTTTGCTTGCATATGTTAATAAAATTAATAGATTCTAATCTAATGGTTGAATTACTTCGTCAAATATATGATATTCTTAAAAATAGAGGTTTGTTTTTTTTAATTTAATAATCAATTAACCTATTGCTTGATCAAGATCGGCAATTAGATCATCTACATCTTCAATTCCTACACTTAATCTGATCAAAGCATCTACTACTCCTGTCTTCTCCCGTTCTTCTTTTGGGATCGAAGCATGTGTCATACTAGCTGGATGTCCTGCTAGACTTTCTACTCCTCCAAGTGATTCTGCCAACGTGAATATTTTCAGATTCTCAACAATCTTAATCGCTTTATCATAGTCACTTCCTTTTGTGATAAAAGAAATCATACCCCCAAATCCATCCATCTGAGCTGCAGCGATATCATGGTTAGGATGATCTTCAAAACCTGGCCAATACACCTTTTCAATTTTGGGATGATTTTTCAAGTATTTTGCAATCGCTTCTCCATTCTCACAATGCCTTTGCATTCGTATATGTAATGTTTTAATCCCTCTTAAGACTAGAAAACTATCCTGAGGTCCACAAACAGCACCGCTTGCATTTTGAATAAAATATAAGCGTTCTGCAATTTTTTCATCCTTCACAATTAATGCCCCCATAACCACATCACTGTGACCTCCCATATATTTAGTGGCACTATGCATTACAATATCCGCTCCAAGATCCAAAGGCCTTTGTAAATATGGTGTAGCAAAAGTATTATCAACTGCTAATACAATATTATGTTTTTTTGATATCATAGCTACAGCCTTGATATCAATAATATTCATCATTGGATTGGTTGGAGTCTCTACCCAAATTAATTTGGTCTTATCATTAACGTACTGTTCTATTTTATCAGCATTTTCCATACCAATAAAATGAAATTTGATTCCGAAATCTTCAAATATTTTGGTAAATATTCTATAGGTACCTCCATATAGGTCGCTAGTAGAAATCACTTCATCACCAGGTTTCAATAATTTGATAACTGCATCTATAGCCGCTAATCCCGACCCAAAAGCCAGTCCAAATTTTCCATTTTCGATACTTGCAAAAGAATCTTCTAATGCTTTTCTGGTTGGATTGTGGGTTCTACTATATTCAAATCCTTTATGTCCCCCTGGAGTAGTTTGAGCATACGTGGATGTTTGATAAATAGGAGGCATTACGGCTCCATAAGCTGGGTCATGCTGTTGCCCTCCGTGTATTGTTTTTGTATTAAATTTCATTTCTCACCCTATTATTAAGAAGAAAAAATTAACTTGATCGTTTTTATGTTAAAAAACTGAACAAATGTATCATTTAATTCGTTCTAATCATATTTCAATGAATACCTTTAGTAGATGATTAACAGAAAACCTAACACTCGTTTTACATTCATTTATTTCCTTCTAATTTTCATCGTTTTTTATAGCTGTAATAACAAGGAATCCTTCACTTTTGAGAAAGAAAATTTTACCGTAGACGACCTACTCGATTGTAAGGTTGTCGATTGCGCTTCTTTAGAAATCAATCTACTTAAGGTAATTGATGATAGCCAAATTTCGACAACCATTAATAAAGAAATTGAACATGTTGCTTGCAGTATATTAAATATTGGTGAGCAAACATCACAGGAGACATTAAAAGAAGCTGCTCATCAATTTAATACATCTTACCAGGAGATTAGCGAAGAATTTCCTGATGAAACTGTTCCTTATGAGGCTTCTATTAATTGCGAACTTGGTTTTCAATGCAAGGGCTTACTCTCTGTTGTCATGGATTCATATGTCTTTACTGGTGGTGCGCATGGATATGGCAGTATCTCTTATATTAATATCGACACAAAAAGTGGTAAACGAATTGCAAACAAATCCTTATTTAAAGATTATGATGCTTTTGTGAGCTACGCCGAAAAGGTATTTAGAACACAACATAAAATCCCGGAAGAAGAATCTATTAATAGTACGGGCTTCTTTTTTGAAAACGATGTATTTACTTTACCAGAGAACATTGGTTTTACGGATAAAGAAGTCGTTTTATATTATAATCAATATGAAATTAACTCATACGCTGAAGGCCCTGTTGAGCTGAAATTAAACAAAGAAGAGGTTCTATCGTTTTTTGCTATTAAGGTTCAATAAGAAGTTATAGAGTTAGATTACCATGATGAGTGGGAGTTAAACTAAATTTGTTTTGAGGTTTCATGTATAGCCCAGTTTGCTTCGCAAAACGCATATATACATTTACAAATATTAGTTCTTGATTTCTTTTTTAATTAAGCCAGGTTCAATCCACTTTTTGTATATAAAAAATTCAATTACAGGTATACTCATAATAATAAATAATAATATGATAAAAAGAGATTTCACCATCGAATGGTATTGAGAATCTAGAAAAGAAGTAAGCCACGTCATTAACTTATCCTGCACAGCTACTTCAATTTCTTTATACACCACATCTATTAAAAAGTCCATTGCGGCACTAAATTCATCATAAGACATTGACTCATTGATGTCAGCATGAACCTTTCCTCCAGCGAGATTAAGCATAGCATAGAGGCATGTCTTATAAATGTCGTCTCCGTATTTTTCAATTAGATACACAGAAATCTTATTTTTACCACGATCTATTAACGAAATTCCTGAATTATAATTCGTTGATGTTACTTTTAATAGCTCAACCAAATAATCAGATCCATCCTTTGCATATTCTGCAGATGCTTGTAATTCTTTAACAAATGTGTTTTTATTTTCCTCTGATCTAAAAATAAAGCTCAGGGTAATAAAATACACGTTAGATACAATAGGTTCTTTTTCTTTGTGCAAAATCTTGTAGACACCTCTTATAAAACCTACTTGTCCAAAAATATATAGAAATGCACATAGAAGTATTGGAATGTATAGTTTTACTGCCCAATTATAATATTTAGGCTTTCTTTTGAGAACTTTTTTTTTGGATAAAATAATAGTGTAAATGATCGATAGAAAAAAACCAACTATTAAAAATAAAATAGTATTAAAGATTAATGTGGCAGAATGTGGAACAATTGTATCCTTAATTACGCCCCAAACCAAACTCCAATCCAATTTTTCCAGATACTCCATGTTTTATCTCTCTTTTCTCTATTTTTAACCGAATATAGAAAAAATCTTCTCGTCTTTTAATTATTGATATTAAATAAAGCTATCTAATTCTTATGCGTCTCAATCCAATTTTTTGCTTCAGTAGTATACCAGTTTTTTGAAAAATTATCAGCATTAACAATACTTTCAAAATGATATCTTGCCCTGTTAATATCTCCTTTTCGATCATAATAAACACCCATATATACATGGCCATATGGATTTTCAGGATCTTCTTTTAACACCTTTTCGCCAATAGCTTCAATTTTTTCATCAAATTGATTAAACTCTCCTAATTCTTTATAAAATGCCACATCCTTTAGAAATGTAAGGTTATGCAACAAGTTAAGGTCTGCATACTCTAAATAATCTGGAGATTCTGAAAAAACCTTCTCTAGTAACATCGAGCTGGTTTGCATTTTTTTTGTTTCGAATCTTGCCATAAACGATGAGGCTAACGCTTGAGCCAAAAGTTTTCTGGTATAAAAATTCTCATTTTTATAATCTCCTTTAGTTTTACCAGACTCTTCTGGTTTTAATAGCGGCATATCTTCTATTTGATAGATATAGTTTTTTATAAAACTTAGAGCAAAAAGTGATGTAGTAACATCTCCATAAATTAATCGTGCAGGATCACTCAATAAATTATTATTTGCAAGCAATACTAAAGTGATGTTTCTTGAAGGTACTTTAAGTAATAAACTCGAATAACAATCGTATTGGCCGTAAGCCCAAACTAATTTTAAGTCATCAAACTGTTGATTAAAAACTCCGTATCCATACGGTAAATTTTCATTAACTCCAGAAAGCATTAGATTTTTTGATCTTTCTGAAATGAGTTTATTATGATCAAAAGCTAGGCTAAAAGTTTTCAAATCATTTAGATCAGTAATAATACCAGCAGATGAAGAATACCCAAAATCAATAAATCCTTTTTCTATACCATTATCTAAAATATATGGAGAAGGTATTTTTAAGTTATTTTGACTTATCTGTACAGTGTCTTTTAGTAAATAGGTATTTTGTAAGGCTAGAGGTTTAAAGATTTCTGAGGTCATATACTCCTTAAACGACTTTCCTGAAGCTTTCTCAATGATAGCTGTTAAAATTCCGAATCTAGAACTATAATAAAATTGTTTTCCCACTTCTCCCTGAGAGGTATGAGACAAAACATGTTTTACCAAAATCGAGTCTGGGACATTCATTTGCGGAACATACTTTTGTATAGGTTCATCTAAAGAAATTTTCTGCTGCTCTACTAACTTCATCATCAAAACACCAGAGAATACTTTTGTAATAGAAGCTATCGGAAATACATAAGTACTATCTAATTTTGTTTGGGATTCTAAATCAGAATACCCCAAATAGTTCTGATAGATAGTCTTATCCTCTTTTATCACTGACACTGCAATACCAGGGACATTAAAAAAGTTCTGCAACTCTATAAGTTCGTTTTCAAATTTTTCTGAACTATTAAATTGAAGTTCTTCTTTCTTAGCACAACCAAAGGTCAATAAAGTAATGAATGCATATTTTATTAGTGACCTCATTTTTGTGCTTTTTAATCGTTTATAATTAGAGAATTACAGAATCACTCCCGTTAGAATCCTTCAGAAAGAAACACTTCATACTCTTTAAATAGATGTTATACAGATTTCTTAAGTGCCAGAATATATCCTAAATGAATTCCCTCATGAAAATTATTAAAATTTAGAGCGTCTTGAACAGATTTTAACACAAATCCCGTACTGGTTGGATATTCGTTATAATCCTTGAAAACTTCAGCTGTCAAATCTTCTTCGGTTTTATCCAGAGTGCTAAATAGCAATTCTTTTATTTTTAACACTTCTTCTGCCGTGACTTCTCTTTCAAATTTGGTTCCTTTTCGATATAAATTGACCATCTCCTCATCAATCATCATTGGTAATCCACTTAAATTATATACTAACAACTGTTGTGTCACTACAACATGAGCAATATTCCAAATCAAATTATTCTTAAATCCTTCAGGTACTTTATTCAGCTGCTCTAATGTATGATTATCTAGTATCTTTTCGATTAATTTTCGATTTACCCGAGTAATTGTAATTGGATCTTGCATGGTATTTATCTCTTTATTTTATTGCTTTTCAAAAGTCATACTTCAATATTGATTAGTAATAACATAATGAATGTATGATTTCATAATTTTTAGCCAAAAATATGAGTTTTAATTGTGAAATGAATTCCTTTGCAGTGATTTTGATACTTAAAATAATTAACTGTGAAAAAAATATATCACCTATCCACTTGTGACACGTGTAAACGCATTATCAATGAGTTAAATCTATCTTCAGATTTTGTATCACAAGACATCAAAAATGAATCAATTACTTTAGATCAAATAGAAGAAATGCATCAACTGGCAGGTAGTTATGAAGCCTTATTTAGTAAACGTGCACGATTATATAAAGAGCGTGATCTCAAAAATCAAAGTCTTACAGAAGAAGATTACAAAAAATTAATTCTTGAACATTATACATTTTTAAAACGTCCGGTGATTATCATTAATGATCAGATTTTTATAGGAAATAGCAAAAAAGTAGTAGAATCGGCCAAATTGGTGATATAACATATGAGTAAAAGAACTTTAGCACTAATTGCAGCTAGTTTTGTGGCAATATTTTATGGAGCAAACTATACTATTGCTAAAGATGTAATGCATTTTTATATTCAGCCATTTGGATTTATTCTATTGAGAATAGCGGGCGCTACAATTCTATTTTGGGGAATTAGTTTTTTAGGGCCAAAGGAAAAAATAGAACGTAAAGATTTTGCCAGAATTGTCGCTGCATCTTTATTTGGAGTAGGTATAAATATGTTGGCGTTTTTTGAAGGTTTACATCTCACCACTCCTATAAGTGCTTCCGTTTTAATGGTTACCACACCTGTGATCGTATTAATTCTGGCTGTAATCTTCTTAAAAGAAAAAATAAGAGCATTGAAAGTTCTCGGGGTTTTAGTTGGACTTTCGGGAACATTGCTTATTATCTTATACGCCACCGGAAACTCTGCTACCGCAACAAATCCGACTTTAGGAAATTTTCTGATTTTTGTAAATGCAGTCTCTTATGCCAGCTATATCATTGTAGTAAAAAAAATCACTCAAAAATATCACCCTTTTACTTTTATGAAATGGATGTATGGTATTGGTTTTCTATTTGTTTTACCTTTTGGGTATTCTCAACTTTTAGAAGTACAGCCTGATATAATTCCCTTAGAAGGATACCTTAAAATTGGTTATGTTATTCTCTTTGCCACTTTTGGGACCTATATTCTCAATATTTTTGCTATTCGAGAACTTAAACCTACTACAGTAGCTGTATTTATTTACCTACAGCCTTTATTGGCTTCTATATTTGCGATTGGATTAGGCAAAGACACCTTGGATATTATCAAAATTGTTGCTACTCTTTTAATTTTTATCGGAGTGTATCTTGTAACCAAAAAACCTAAAGCTTTACACTAAATCCACTGGAACCTTAGCAAATTTTCTAGTATCTTCTTTGGTTAATACTTTAAAATCCTTTGGGCGTTCTATTGTATTCAAAAACTGGTGCATCTCTTCTGGAAGCGCAATAAGTTTACGAGTCTCCAAATTCATCCATGCTCCCATCATCTCGCACTGAGCAAAATTTCTTCCTTTATAATCATAAAAATTATGCCTGAATTCAAAAAATTTCCCATCCTCACTTAATCCTGACACTTCTAAAGAAACCCGAACAGGTCTGCCATAAAAAACTTCTTTAAAATAATAGATATGTTCATAGAACACAACCGGACCAACATTAAACTTGGCCAATAAGCGCTGATCAAATCCTTGTTCTACCAAGAAAGACATTCTCGTATGAGCTGCAAATTCTATATATGCTTTATTGGCTAAATGACGATTAGCATCAATATCGTTCCATCTAATTTCAAAATCTTTTATATACATATTCCCTGATTTTTCTGAACTGCGAAAATACAAAAGATAGATTATGCACGCATAATATTATTGTGTTAAATATTACTTCCTACGGTATAATAAAAAGCCGAAAAAATGATAATAAAAAACTGATTTTATTTTTTTCGCACCTGATATTCTAATTATGCCTATCGTATGCCAAAAGTACCCTCATTTTACAAAATGTACTCCTAATGTACCCATGTATTTAATGATGTTATTTATCTATTTAAGAACCTTTGCCCCACAACAAAATGAATCAAAAACCAACACTATTACACACAAAAAACAACACTTCTTTCTCTTATCAACACAAACTCAACTCACTTAACACTTATTTATCTTGAAACCACAATTAATACTCTTCACTAACCCTTACATATCATTTCCATTCTAGGAAAATCGAAACGTTAATTCGTAATCGAAAAGTAGTTATCCCCATAAACTACTGGTATCCATGTGATCCAAAAAAGACCTGGCAGACTTTGAAAGTCTGTTGGGTCTTCTTATTTTTAACAAAAAACCGCACATGTACATTAAACGAAATATTAGTTGGGGAGTTATTCTTAGATATGCATGGAAGAACATTATCTTCTTCACCGTATATACCACAAGTATTTTTTCTATCTATTATTTTTTGGGCTGGGATTTTATTGATATTCCTTTTCAGCCATTATCTCTAATTGGTATCGCAGTTGCTTTTTATATTGGTTTTAAAAATAGTCAAAGCTATGATCGGTTTTGGGAAGGTAGAAAAATTTGGGGCGGTATTGTAAATTATTCCAGAACCTGGGCAAATCAAGTATTATGCTTAGTAAATGCTGATCATAATACAAAAAAAGTTCTTATCCACCGTCATATTGCGTGGATCAATGCATTACGAATTCAACTGCGTCAACCTACTTCATTTACCATTAAAGAAAATGCAGCTGTAGAAAATCTTTTTAAAAGACATGGCGAACAAAAACCAGCCTGTGATGCTACTCAACAATTTGTTTCTGAAAAAGAATATCAAGATTTACTCGAAAGAAAAAACACCGCTACACATCTTGTAAAAAATCAAGGACTTCACATCAAACAACTTCTTGACAATGACCAAATCACAGAATTCGATAAACAACTTTTTCATCATACTCTCGAAGAGTTTTATAATCTTCAGGGAAAATGTGAACGTATCAAAAACACACCTTTTCCTCGTCAATATGCTTATTTTAGTACTGTATTTACCTGGATCTTTGTTCTCTTATTACCCTTTGGACTACTTAATGTATTTGAAAGTGAATTAAGTGATATGTCGCAACACCTTAAACCATGGTTCATTTTTTTAATGATACCGCTTTGTGTTTTGATAAGTTGGATTTTCACCACTATGGAAAAAATTGGAAGTAACAGTGAAGACCCTTTTGAAGGAAGAATTAATGATGTCCCTATGACAGCTCTTTGCAGAACTATAGAAATTGATCTTCGTGATATGTTGGACGAAAAAGATTTACCAGAAAAAGAACAACCAAAAGATAACATCTTATATTAATGCCAGTAATAGACTCTCAATATAATCCTCCTTTTTTATTTAGAAACGGGCATATCTCCACCATATATCCTAACTTATTACGTAAAGTAAAAGACATATCTCAAAAAAGAGAACGAATAGAACTTGACGATGGAGATTTTATAGATTTAGATTGGAGTCACGGCTCAGCCAAGCATTCTAAAAAACTAGCCGTAATTATTCATGGATTAGAAGGCAATGGACAACGACAATATATGCTTGGATTAGCAAGACATCTTAATCATAATGGTTGGGATTCTGCCGCAGTTAATCTTAGAAATTGCAGTGGTGAAGTAAATCGCTTGTACAAATCTTACAATGCCGGAGCTAGTGAAGATCTTGATCATATTATCAATCATATCCTTTCTATCTATGATTACAGCAGTATAACTATTTGTGGATTTAGTCTGGGAGGTAACCTTCTACTCAAATACTTGGGAGAAGGTCGTGTTCTTCCATCAGAAGTAAAAAATGCTGTTGCCGTTTCTGTTCCTTGTGATCTTTATGATTCGTTATCAGAAATAAATAAACCCAAAAATTATATCTATCAACAACGTTTTATTAAAAACCTTAAAGCCAAACTATATGATAGGCAGATTCAGTTTTCTGAGGTCCTAGATAAATCCGACATTAAGGCTTGCACTTCGCTTATAGATATTGATAACTTATATACCAGCAAAGCCCATGGCTATGAAGATGCCATGGACTATTACTCAAAATGTAGCAGCAAACAATTCCTAAAAGCTATCCAAATTCCTACACTTATTCTTAATGCAAAAAATGATTCTTTCCTTGGAAATCAGTGTTATCCAATAGATGAAGCAGAAAAAAATCCTAGTATATTTCTAGAAATGCCTGATTATGGTGGTCATGTGGGTTTTTATCTTCCAGACAAAACCTACTACAATGAGCGACGAACACTGGAGTTTTTTGAAAAACATATATCTTAAACCATCTTAAAGAAGGTTTTTTCCTACCCAAAAAATACCTTAAACGAACGTTAAGCGTTTGTTAAGGTTTTATGAAGTGTTTTTCTTTCACTTGATCGAAAATCTTTTTTTAATTAAGAATATTTTAAGAATTTTGGTTGTTTCCTTTTAATTTTTCAAGGAAATGTATTTAACACTAACTCAAATTCAATTAAAATGAAAAAAAGCTACAAAAGCCTCAATACTTCATTGAGCTTTATGGGCAAAGTGACTCCTGCAATGAGCACCTTTGCTTTTATGACAATGGTTTTACTATCTTCAGGACTTTTTGCTCAAAATGCTAAACAAAAGCAGCAAATCGCACAAGAAACTAATCTTGCAAAATTAAGTCAACTTCAGATTGAATCTTCTAACAAAGCAACTTTACAAAAGAAAGAAGCTTTACAGGCTGCAAAGTCTAATGGATGGCAGGTAAAAATGACCAATGCCGATGGAAGTTTTTCTGAACTACAAAGAATTGCTAAAGACGGAAGCCCACTTTATTACACAACATTTAATGTAGATGCGGCAAAATCTACAAGAACAAATCATCTTAATTCTGGAGGTTCTCTAGGATTAAATCTTGATGGTCAGAATATGACTGCCCACGTTTGGGATGGTGGTCATGCCAGAGCATCACATCAGGAATATGATGGTGCTGGGGGTAGCAATCGTGTTACTATAAGAGATATCGCTGGAGAAGGTGGTTTAAAACTTAACTTTCATGCAGCTCACGTAACAGGAACTATTGCTGCATCTGGTGTACAAGCTAACGCAAAAGGAATGGCTCCTCATACAAAAATCGATGGATATATGTGGAATAACGACGTTGCAGAGGCAACTGCTGCTGCTGCTAACGGAATGTTAGTTTCTAATCACTCTTATGGTTTTAGAGGTGACCTTGTTCCTGATCAGTATTTCGGGGCATATATTGACGAATCCAGAAATTGGGATGAGGTAATGCACAACGCTCCATTTTATCTAATGGTTGTTGCTGCAGGTAATGATGGTAACAGAGATACATATAATGCTGCACCTTTAGACGGTAATTCTTCTTATGATAAATTAACTGGTCATTCTACTTCAAAAAACAACTTGGTAGTTGCAAATGCACAAGATGCCAATGTAAATAGTAGTGGTACTCTGGTAAGTGTATCAATCAATAGTTCTAGTAGTGAAGGACCTACAGATGATTATAGAATCAAACCAGATATTACTGGTAACGGTACAGGTGTATACTCTACTTATGAAAGTAGTGATACTGCTTACAACAGCATTACCGGAACATCTATGGCATCACCAAACGTTGCTGGTTCTCTTTTATTATTACAGCAACATTATAACAACGTAAATGGAAACTTTATGAAAGCGGCTACTTTAAAAGGTTTAGCTTTACATACTGCAGATGATGCTGGACCTTCTGGACCAGACGCCGTATATGGATGGGGATTATTAAACGCTAAAAAAGCTGCCGAAACAATCACTGATAACGGTAGTGAAACAAAAGTTGAAGAATTAACACTTACTAGTGGTCAAACATATACAATAACTGTAGATTCTGATGGTACTAGCCCTTTAATGGCTTCTATCTCATGGACAGATGTACCAGGTGCTGCAGTTACAGCTACGAATTCTAACACCGCTGTATTAGTAAATGACCTAGACATTAGAGTATCCAAAGGAGGAACTACATATAACCCTTACAGATTAACAGGAATTACAACTAATGGAACTGGAGATAACACCGTTGATCCTTATGAAAGAATCGATGTTGCTAATGCATCAGGAACATATACAATTACAGTAACCAACAAAGGTTCATTAACTGGAGGAAGTCAAAACTTTTCTCTTATTGTAACTGGATTAACAGGAACTCCTGTAGTATGTTCTGCAACAGTACCTGCAGGTGTTAACAACTCTAATGTTGGAAACACTAGTGCAACTATTGGATGGACAGCTGTTCCAGGAGCAACATATGATGTTAGATATCGTCAAACAGGAACTACTTCTTGGACTACCCAGGCTGCTAGTGCAACTTCTTACGCAATTTCAGGATTATCAGCTTCTACATCTTATGAAGCGCAAGTAAGAAGTAAATGTTCTGACGGAACGACATCTTCATATAGTGCTTCTACTACGTTTACAACTACAGCAGTACAATTAAACTATTGTGCTTCGAATGGAAATAGTGTAGCCGATGAATATATTAGTAATGTACAATTAGGAACAATTAACAATGCTTCTAGTGCGGGAAGTGGTGGTTATACTGATTTCACTTCTATTTCTACAACAGTAGCAAAAGGAAGTTCTAATACCATTTCTGTTACTCCTACCTGGACTGGCACACAGTATAACGAAGGATACAGTGTATGGATTGATTATAATCAAGATGGGGATTTTGCAGATTCTGGAGAACAAGTTTGGACACAAGCTGCTACACAAACTACTCCGGTAAGTGGAACTTTCACTGTTCCTGCAAGTGCTGCAGATGGGAGCACAAGAATGCGTGTATCTATGAAATATAATGGTATCCCAACTTCTTGCGAGTCTTTCCAATATGGTGAAGTAGAAGATTATACAATAATAATAGGCACATCTACAGGAGGTGGAGGTGGAAACACAGGTTGTACGTCTGGTATTTCATCTTTCCCATATAATGAAGGGTTCGAAAACACTCTTGGAGCATGGACTCAATCATCTGCAGATGATATTAACTGGACCGTAGATGCTAGTGGTACTCCTTCTAGAGGAACTGGACCTTCTAGTGCAACTCAAGGATCTTACTACATCTTTGTAGAAGCTTCTGGAAACGGAACAGGATATCCAAACAAACAAGCCATCTTAAACTCTCCATGTTTTGATTTATCTGGACTTACTTCTGCAAGTTTTACATTTAGTTACCATATGTATGGTGCTGCTGATATGGGAAGTATTGCAGTAGAAGCAAGTAATGATAATGGAGCTACCTGGACTAGTCTATGGAATCAAACTGGAAACAAAGGAAATTCTTGGCAAACTGCTAATATTGACCTTGCTTCTTATGTAGGTAATAGTGTACAACTACGATTTAATAGAGTTACGGGCGCTACATGGCAAGCTGATATTGCTATAGATAATGTTGCTCTATCTTCTGGTTCTTCTACAACTTCGATTTTTGCTGTAACAGCAGATACTTTAGGACAAGAGGTTAGTGAATTAAGTACTAAGATAACTGCTTATCCAAATCCACTAGCACCAGGTGATGTTCTTAATATTGCTTCTCAAAACAGTGAAGCTAAACCATATACAATCTACAATACGCTAGGGCAAGTTGTAGGTCAAGGAAAAGTGACAAATACTATCAATGTTGATGGATTAGAAGCTGGACTATATATGCTTAAAGTAAATACAACGATAATTAATATCGTTAAGCAATAAAAAACCATAAATAAACAAATTTTTAACCCTCAGGAACTCTTGTTCCTGAGGGTTTGTTTTTTCAAAACTATCGTTTGACAAATAATATAACACTTACATTATTTAAAAATATTTAGATTTGTAGCAACTACGAACTGATTTAGTATTTTTTATTCGAACTGGGAACAAAACAAAAACATTATGATTTTTAGACTTTTAGTTATCTTTTTAGCTATAGCTGGGGCATACTATATTATAAGAAACGTATTTGGTAATTCTGAATACAAAAGCTGTAAAAAGTGTGATGGCAAAGGATATTGGATTGCTATGAGAGGCGAAAAAGATAAATGCGATATTTGTAAAGGATCAGGAAGAATTCCAAGGCAATATTAAATGAACATGAAGAAACTTATAATCCTCGCAATACTCGTTATACTCTCCATAAAAACTTATGGGCAAATCAAAACAATTCATGTTTTTGTTGCTTTATGTGATAACGAGAATCAAGGAATAGTTCCTGTTCCCGCAAAAATAGGAAATGGAAAAGACACTAGAAATAACTTGTATTGGGGAGCTGGATATGGTGTAAAATCATTCTTAAAACTAAAAACAAAAGACTGGAAATTAGTAAAAGAATTAGATACCTCCAACCCCAACATTTTAGATAGAGTATTATTTAAACATGCAACAGAAGAAGTCTACTTGCTTGCCGATGCTTATGATGGCGAACAAATTAAAACATGTATTGAAGACTTTTTAAAGGCATCAAATGCTCAAGATCCTCAAAAAATTCAATTTAACACTAAAGAATTAGGGTTTGGAGGAGATTCTGATTTGTTAGCTTATGTAGGACATGATGGATTGATGGAATTTGATGTTTCTATTTCGTACAAACCAGTACAAACAAAACAGAAAGATATCATTGTTTTAGCTTGTTATAGTAGAAATTTCTTTTCTCCCGAAATTAAAAAAGCAAATGCCAATCCAATTTTATGGACTACACATTTAATGGCTCCCGAAGCATATACATTAAAATCTGCTATTGATGGGTGGATAAAAAATGAAACCGGAAAACAAATTGATGAAAGAGCAGCTCAAACTTATAATAAGTACCAAAAATGTGGAATACGAGGTGCGAGAAATCTGTTTACTACTGGGTTTAAGAATTAAATACTTATTTGATAAAACTTCACCATGAAAATCTGTAGTGTACAGACTAAACCAATAACAGGAGATATCGAATGTAATATTGCAGATCATAAAGCATGGATAAAACTTGCTGTTTTACATCAAACAGATTGTATCATATTTCCAGAATTGTCATTGACTGGCTATGAACCAGAATTAGCAAAAAAACTTGCTATATTCCCCAATGATCATCGTCTTGATGATTTTCAAAAATTGAGTGACCAACATAAGATTGTTATTGGAGTTGGGGTTCCAACAAAAAGCAAGACAGGGATTTTCATTAGTATGATTGTTTTTCAACCCAATACAGAGAGGAATACGTATTCAAAAAAATATCTACATATAGATGAAGAGCCTTTCTTTATTCCTGGAGAGAATATAAAACCGCTAATAATTAATGAAGAACAAATTGCAATTGCAATTTGTTATGAAACATCAATACAAGAGCATATAGATCAAGCTATAAAACATAAAGCCACTCTATATATGGCTAGTGTTGCAAAATTTACAAACGGAATTGAAAAAGCCAATCATCGATTAACAGAGATTGCAAAAACACATCATATAACAACGATGATGTCAAATGCTATAGGAAAAGCCGATAATGGTCAATGTGCAGGAAATTCTTCTGTCTGGGATGAGGCCGGTCATAAAATAGGACAATTAGATAACACCAGTGAGGGAATTTTAGTTTTTGATACAAAAACAAAAAAATTGACTACAGTATATCGTCAATAAAAATCAATTCATCCTTGGGTTCAGTACATCCAAAAATTTGTAGTAGCATTAAATTTTTGTAAGTTTAAGGGGATAAACCCAATTGATAAAATTGGTTTAGCTACATCTCCTCTAGTTCTTTAATTCAGTCACATAACCCTCACTCTAATGAATACAAACATCATAAAAATCCGTTTGCTTTTTACACTGGTTACACTTTTTGTAGTAAATACATCATGCTCTCAAACTGAAACGATAGAAACGCAGATTGCCTGGGATACCTGGGGAGTTCCTCATATTACTTCAACTACTATTGAGGATTTATTCTATGCACAAGGCTGGGCTCAAATGCACAATCATGCTAACTTGATTTTAGAACTTTATGGAAGCTCCAGAGGAAAAGGAGCAGAATATTGGGGGCAAAGCAAGCTTCAAAATGATATGCTTATCCATACATTAGGGTTTGAAGAATTAGCAAAAGAGTGGGAAACAAAACAAGATTCCGAAATCAAAACCATTTACTCTTCTTTTATCAAAGGTATGAATGCTTATGCAAAAGCCCATCCTGATGCAATAGATCAAAAAAATAAAGTTGTCTTACCGCTTACAGCTCAAGATATGAACATGCACAGTATGTATGTTATCTTCACTCGATTTATTGGTGGCAATGATTTGGGGCGTGTTCAACAATGGCCAGATATGGGATCCAATACGTATGCCATTGGTCCTAAACGCTCTGCTTCTGGAAATGCTATGTTAGTACAAAATCCTCATTTACCCTGGTGGCAAGAATTTTTATTTTTCGAATCACATTTAAATCTTAACGGAAAAAACATGTATGGGACAACGCTAGTTGGTTTTCCTGGAATTGCAATTGGTTTTAATGAAAATTTAGGATGGAGTCATACCGATAATACTATTGACAATGCAGATACATATGAACTAGAATTGAAGGACGGTAGCTATCTTTTAGATGGTAAACGAACAGCGTTTAAAACCTCTTCAAAAACAATAAAAATAAAACAAAAAGATGGTTCATTGATAGATCATAAAATACCTTTGATGAAGACTATCCATGGTCCAGTAGTTAATAAAACCAAAGACAAGGCACTAGCATTGCGTATGGTGGGATTAGATCGCCCAAATATGTTATTACAATGGTGGAGAATGATTAATAGTGCCAATTTTAATGAATTCGAATCTGCATTAAAAATGGCACAAATCCCATTTTGGAATGTAATGTATGCTGACAAAAAAGGTGAGATTTTCTACCTGTTTAATGGTTTGGTCCCTAAAAGAAACCATGGTGATTGGAAGTATTGGAATAGAATTATCTCAGGAGGTAAATCCAAAGATGTGTGGACAGAAGTGCATCCTTATGCCGATTTGCCAAAAGTAAAAAACCCTGCGAATGGTTGGTTACAAAACGCAAATGATCCGCCCTGGACCAGCACTATACCTATGGCCTTAAATCCGGATGACTACCCCAGTTACATGGCTCCTCAATATATGCCTTTTAGACCTCAGCGTTCTGCAAGAATGTTACTAGAGGATGAATCTATAACTTTTGAAGAATTGGTAGCTTATAAACTCTCTACTCGGTTAGAATTTGCAGACCGTATTTTGGATGATCTTTTTGCCGCTGTAGATGCTTCCGATTCCAAAAAAGCAAAAGAAGCAAAGGTAGTTCTCGAAAATTGGGACAGAGAAGCAGATATAGACAGTAAAGGGATGTTACTATTCTTTAACTGGGCTCGTAAATTTAATGTAAGACGAAGCTCTAATTATTCTAAATCATGGAATATCAAAAATCCCAACACAACGCCAGATGGACTTTCTGATCCCAAAAGAGCAGTTGAATTATTAGAAACCTCAGCAACCGAGATAAAAACAAAATTTGGAAAACTAGATATGCCTTGGGGAGATTATTATAGAATCAGGTATAACGGGAAAAACCTTCCTGCCAATGGTATTGATGGATCAATGGGGGTTTTTAGAGTAGCATGGCCAGGAGGTACTGATGAAAATCATATGTATGTAGGCGGTGGTGACTCCTGGGTAGGTGTCATAGAGTTTGGTGATACAGTACATGCAAAAGTATTATTAAGCTATGGTAATGCCACTCAAAAAGATTCTCCCCATAATGGAGATCAATTAGAGTTATTCTCTAAGAAAGAATTACGTGATGCATGGTTTACAGAAGAACAAGTCAAAGCCAATACTGCTAAAGTGGAAATTCTTACCAAAAGTGGGTTTCAGGAAAAAGAATAAGGAATATTTTTCATCTAATACAAACAAAAAAATGATGTTTTAACTTTAATCATCTTTGAAGATATTATAGTAATTGATCATCATTCATTCCATTTTACCAAAATAATAAAAACCGAATATTTCAAACAATGAAATTCATATTTTGTATCCTTGTAACCTAAAATCAATATTAATAAATAAGGTAATGAAAAATAAAAAAGCTCTTTTAGTGATCGACATGCAAAAAGGCTCTTTTACATCCAAAACACCCCGATTTGATACTAAAGGCGTGGTTAATAAAATCAATGCACTTGCCCAACTATTTAAAGCATCTGATTTGCCTGTAATCTTTATTCAGCATGATGGAACAAAAGAAAATGAATTTATACCTAGTACAGAAGAATGGGAATTATTAGACACTCTAGAGGTCGTTTCTAATGATATTTTTATTGATAAATATGCTAACGATGTATTTTACGAATCTAAGCTACAATCAACGTTAACCAATCTCGCTATAAACGAATTATACATTACAGGATGCGCAACGGATTTTTGTGTAGAATCCACTATACAATCGGCTCTGACTAAAGATTATAATATAACTGTTGTGAGTGATGGTCATACTACTGGTGAAAGACCACATCTCGAAGCAGAAAAAGTGATTGAACATTATAATTGGGTTTGGCAAAATATGATTCCAACCAAAGGAAAAATAGAGGTAAAAAGCTTCGAAGAAGTAAAAAATGATATATAAACACCCCCTTTAGGGAATGTAAATTTTTAGACTACATAAAAACAAGTTATTTTTGAAAACAGTCGACCTAAAAAATGTAATCCTTTATTGATCATGAAGCATATTTTTTTTATAATTTTTATCTTATTTATTTCATCCTGCGCTACAAATAAATCATCCAAAAATGTGGACATAATTATTTATACGGATTTTTTAAACCCGCAACAAACTTATGATCAAATAAGAAATAATATGATGCAAACGGGGCTTATAGACAGTCTTAAAATTATAGGTAGACCCATTACCGTTTCTTCTTTAGATATTCAAATCGATTCTGTAGCTGTACAACAACTTGAGATTTCGGTTGAAGATTTAGAAAATAAAATTGAGGCCATCTATACATCCAAAATTAGCCCTTCAGATGTAATGCATCAATCTATAAATAACAATAGTGGCAAAAAAATTCCGATAAGTGCTTTCTCAAAAATTATGATTAAGCCTATCAATTATGAGCCAAAAATATTTATACCGCTTCCAGAGGTTTATTATCATGAGGATAAAAAAGCGGTAAAGATTGAATGTTACCATAAAAAGAAAAACAGAAAAAAACTCCTCGAATTTATCCAAAAGACTATGCCTAAATATGCTGATGAGTTTTCTCTTCTAAAAATCGATTTTGAAATTATACAATAGAAAAATGCACAGTTCTGATGTTATAATAAACAGCATTTTTAAAGACATAGCCTTCACAAAACCAGAGGTTAGTTTTATGGAGAATACATTTGAAAGAGTTATACTAACCAAAGGGGAAATTGTCCTCAAAGCAGGTGAAAGAGTTACTGATCAATATTATGTATACGACGGATGCTTACGAACTTTCTTTATCGACAAGGCAGGAAAAGAGCATACTATACAATTTGCAATACAAGATTGGTGGATTAGTGATTATATTGCTTTTTTTACTGGCGAAAAGGCCGTGCTAAATATAGAATGTATTCAAAATGCGATATTATATAAAATTTCTAAAAAAAATATAGAAAAAACGTATGATAGAATCCCAAAAGTAGAACGATTCTTTAGAAA
The DNA here is from genome assembly GCF_007489275.1 of Aquimarina algiphila. GTDB lineage: Bacteria > Bacteroidota > Bacteroidia > Flavobacteriales > Flavobacteriaceae > Aquimarina > Aquimarina algiphila. The sequence continues at coordinate 15,848 of NZ_VLNR01000046.1, read as the reverse complement.
GAAAATGGAAAAATCATTTGCAAGTTTTCAGAAAAGAATTTTGGCTAATCTCGCACAGTCTGCCAAAGAACGTTATGTTAATTTTATCTCTACATATCCCAATATAGAACAGCATATAAAAAATTATCATATTGCTTCATATCTAGGAATCACAACCGAAAGTCTAAGCAGAATTCGAAAAGAATTGACAACAAGTTAATTTATTACCATACATCAATTTTTTTAATCATCATTAGTTCTAATTTCGCAATTAGAACTAACAAACTATATCTAACTAGTAAGATAAATTACCCCAATTATAATTATTATACTATTCTCTTCTTGTGAAAAGCATAGGAGAATTTCCCTGTTAAAGAAAAATAAATCAACAATAAAAGAAACACAAAAATGAAAAACGTATTATTTGTCTTAACAAGTCATGAGGATTTAGGAAACACTGGACATAAAACTGGATTTTGGATTGAAGAATTTGCAACCCCATATTATCTTTTAAAAGATAAAGGAGTTAAAATTACAATTACTTCTCCTAAAGGAGGTCAACCACCAATTGATCCAAAAAGTGCTTCATCAGATTTTGAAACAGAATCGACCAAAAGATTTGCCTCTGATAAGGAAACACAAGAAATTTTAGCAAAGACAGTACAATTAGAAACTGTAAATCATTCTGATTTTGATGCCGTATTCTATCCAGGGGGCCATGGTCCATTATGGGATTTGGCTGAAGATAAAAATTCGATAGCACTAATCGAATCCTTTTATACCAGTAACAAACCTGTAGCTGCAGTTTGTCATGCACCTGCAGTCTTTAAACACACAAAAAACACAGATGGATCGTCTTTGGTAAACGGTAAAAAAGTTACTGGTTTTACAAATAGCGAAGAAGAAGCCGTACAATTAACTTCTATTGTACCATTTCTAGTAGAAGATATGCTACAAAAAAATGGAGGAATTTATTCTAAAGGACAAGATTGGACCCCTTATGCCGTAGAAGATGAGCAATTAATTACAGGGCAAAACCCTGCTTCATCAGAATTAGTAGCAGAGTTGTTACTTCAAAAATTGAGTTAAAGATAATTGATTGCTACATCGATATTATAGCGGCTTGGGTATATATCCTTGCCGCTATTATTTTTACTGCACCTCTATATTAATCAAAAAATAGAGTTTCAAAAATTAAATAGTAAAAAAAAACCTCAGTCCCGAAAAATGGAACTCTCTCCATGTATTTTTGATAAATAAGTTAAACTCTTAAAAACTATCAAAATGAAAAAAACTTTTTTTCTATTATTTGCGGCAGTATTTATTTCTCTTACCGCTAGTGCACAATCGGTTTTGGCAACTTCTATTTTACCTAATATTCAGGATTTAAAGAATTTTGCTGGTAATGATCAATATGTTTATGTAAAAGGTTATTATACTCCTGATGATGGTGGTGGTGGTCTTTTCAAAAATGAAGTATCTAATTTTCCAGAAAATGGAGGTACCATTTTTAACGTTAATGGCAATCCAACCAAAAGATGGATTAGACTCTATGATGCTAGTATTAATGTAAAATGGTTTGGAGCAAAAGGCAATTTTCATGATGACGACACAGATGCGATACAAAATGCTATCTATGAATCTCAATATAAAGGGAAGATAGTTTACTTACCCAAAGGGGAATATAGAACTACAAAATCACTTAAAATAGATACAAGACTTGAAAGAATAATAGAAGGGGATACTACTAAAATAATAAGAAGATTGCGAATAATAGGAGAAGAGAAAACACGTACATCGATCCAGGCAGACTTTAATGGAGTTATTTTTGATCTTAAAATGGTACCAGATTCTGACACTATACAAAATATGGTCATAAAAGATATGACCTTAATTACAGTCAATCCTTCTACCAATTTAGTAACTGGTATTCAAATAAGTGAAAATCAAGGTGCACTAATTGAAAATTTAATTTTCCGTGATTTACGATACGATATTTATGCAGATCACTTCTGGTCAAGTACTATAAGAAATTGCAAAAGTTTAATAAATACTACAAATTCAAATTTTAAGAATAGATATCGTTTTAATACCCAATGTAATGATTTATTAATCGAAGGATGTGTCTTAAGTAATTCGGCGAAAAATGATGATTATTTAGTTGTAATAAGCGAACCTTCTTCAAGTATAACTTTTATGAGTTGCACATTCGAATTTGGAAAAGGTTTTTTTATTGACAGCAGAAGTACTAAAGCTGCGTTGACTAATATTTCTTTTATTGGATGCTATTGGGAATGGATACAATATTCAGCCATAAGCATTCATAACCAAGCAAATGTTAGAGGAATAAATATTACGAATAACTATTTTAACTCAATTACTGAAGGAACAGCATGTAATAGAGGTATCGACAGAAATCGATATGAGCCCAATTTTGCAATTGTTCTGGGTGGAGCAAAAGGCATGTCTATTACAGATTCTTATTTTACAAACTGGTGGAAAAATCCAATTTATAGTGCTGGTTTTGCAGAAGGAATAAATATAAACATGTGTACATGGAAAACCATCGAAAATATTAGAGTTGCAGATGCAAATATTTGTAGTAATAATCCTAGCATTATAGCCAATCCAGACTATCCTATAATAAATTCTATCCCCTTAAATAGTCAGGTTTTTAATCCAACCTCAGAAAGAGGAAATTACGGAGGTTCTAGTTTATTAAGCAGCATAACTTCTTCTAAAAGTGATAAAATTAGTCTGGCTTCTCCTCCAAAAAATGGGAATTGGATCCAAGGAGACATTATTTTCAATACAAATCCAGTACCTGGTAATTATATAGGTTGGGTGTATTCAAATAATGAATGGTTAGGATTTGGTTTAATTCAAAATAACTAATAATATACCATGACAAATAAAAAAGAAGCTACTCTAGAGCAGCTTCTTTTTTATTCCTAAATCATTATAATATCTTCATTATCATATACTTACTTCAATAAAAAAATCGATAGACCCCTAAGAGGAATACCAATAAATCTTAAAAAAATGTTAATAAAAATGTGATTTCTTAAGATAAATCTCTATATTCGCCCATTCAAAGTAGCTTCACAACCTCACACACATCATTTTAACATTTAGTATTTATTCTATACAATAGCTTAGTATTATTTCATTAATTTTTTTGACATTAAGCAATGTCATTTTTAATGAAAATAATAGAAAGAAATAATAGCATTAACAGTGCGGAAATTTTTCGCCTGCTTGCTAGTAATTATATCGAAGGGAAATTATCGAATTTAGCTGTAGTATCAGCATATAGTTCGAGTGTGTTGGGGGACACAACAGGTATATAATTACTGAATCCCTTCTCTGAGGAGAGGGGATTTTTTTTTATTTATTATAGTACATAATCTCTACATATCAAATTTTAAAAAAAACTGATATAAACTTCACAAAACAACTTTACAAGAATTTTCTCTTGAAAACATTTGTGTTTAGCAATAGAATCTGTATATTAGTTAGATACTTCGTAAATACTTCTTCCCCACATTTTTGTATATAAACAAATAGCAAATAAAAGACTTGTTTCTTTTTCCAATATTTTATGCTTTAAAACCAACCATAAAACAAAAAAATGATTACACCTCCTATAGAAAAAATACTTTCGGTAATGGATCAAAAAGGATATAGAGTTTATAATACTCCCGCAATCGATTGGAATCTAAATATAGTTGGAATACGAAATAAGAACATAGTTCCGGATAAATTTGATGACACTCTGGTTATCTTTCATAACTTTCTTAACCATTGGCATATCTCATATTATCCTATCACCACCGATCCAAGTATTTTTTATCTAAAAAAGCCTCTCAATCCTAAAGGGACAGCTATTTTATTAGAAGGCCAATATAAAAGCACATATAAAATCGATAAACATAATGGACGATATTATGCATTATGTCAAAGATTAGCAGACGTTTCTGTATATCGTGACAATGACAAAAATGGCACATTAGCTTTACAACCAGATACCATACAAACAGGTAGGTTTGGTATCAATATTCATAGAGGACCGAGAAATGGTAATTGGGGTACTGATAATAACCCTGCATATTCTGCAGGTTGTCAGGTTTTTGCAGACTCCAGACATTTTAATGAGTTCATGAATAAATGTAAAAACGGTGAGAAAGCATTTGGAAACAAATTCACCTATACTCTTCTTAATGAAGTTGATTTTTTATAAAGAAATTGTTACCCCGTTTTATCAACTTGACTTCGTAAGCACTACGTCATGATTTAGCAAAATTATGGAATAAGAAAGGACTTGTTTCCTTTCTTTTCCATATCAAAAGTTAACTACTGTAGATCTTCTTCTTTAAAATACAATAATATAAGAAGTCAAAGTACTTTACACAGATATCACTTCATCATCATCTAATAGTTCCTCTTGTCGAAGACGCAGCAAAATTTGGGCTACAGCAACAGTATCTTTTTCACAATAAATCACAATGCGATCGATATCCTCTTCTTCATAAAAAACCTGTCGTACCTGACTACCATCTATATCATCTTTTGGAGAGGGAATTCCCAGAATACCAGTAAGTAATTTTAAAGAAGTATAATGTTTGTAATCTCCGAATTTCCATAAATCTAAAGTGTCTAAATGTGGTACTTCCCAGGGTTTTTTACCAAAGAGATTAAGCTTGTGAGGTAGTGATATATTATGAATAATCATCCTACGGGCGATATAAGGGAAATCAAACTCTTTTCCGTTATGAGCACAAAGTAAATGATGCGGCCTGCTAAAATGAGTTTCTATTAAATTCTTAAAATCTATCAATAGTTGTTTTTCTTCTCCAAAAAAGGAGGTAGTTCTAAAAGATCTCGTTTCTCCTTTGGACGTAAAATACCCAACTGATATACACACTATCTTGCCAAACTCTGCCCAGATACCAGCTCGTTCATAAAACTCTTCTGGAGAGAATTCTTCTTTACGTTGATATTTAGTTTTATCCGCCCAGAGATATTTCATTTCTTCACTGAGTTCTTCAAAATCTTTATGCTCAGGAACTGTTTCTATATCCAAAAACAGGATATGCTCTAAATTAAGTTTATGAAGCATTCTCCAACATTTTATATGCTTCTTCAATGAAGACAAAGAAATCTTCTGTAAATGATTCTCCTGGAACAAACTGACCTCTGTTATGACCTAATCTAATTATCATAATATTATCTTCTGGTATGCAAATTACGTACTGTCCCAAAATACCTCTCATTGCAAATATCTTCTTGTCCAAATGATCTGATAACCAAAAGCCATACCCATACATTTCGCCATCTTCAAATCTCGCTCTAGTTGCTATTTCAGTAAATTCTTCGGGTAGTATTTGTTCTCCCTCAAAAACACCTTTATTCTTAAACAACATCCCGAAACGTGCAAAATCTCTTGCATTACTTGCTACACAACAATATGCTTTCTCCATACCGCTATCATCACTATCTAATTGCCAGATTGCATTCTGCTGCATCCCTAAAGGTTTCCAGAAACTTTGACTTAAATATGATGATAATTGTTGACCCGTAGCTTTCTCAATCACCATACCTAATAACTGAGTATTTCCGCTAAGATATTTGAATTTTTTTCCCGGCTCGTCTACCACTTCTAATCCTAACATTACATCTCTAATATTGGGATCATAGTATACCCTTGCTGTAATAGAAAATGGACTTGTGTAGTGTTCTGTCCAATTAAGACCCGATGACATTGAAGAAAGATCTCCTACTGTTGTTTTTGCTGCAAGTCCCTTAGAAAATTCAGGGAAAAAGTCTCCTAAAGGTTGATCTAGACTTTTTATATGACCATCCATTATTGCTTTACCGAGCATCCCTGTCACCAAGCTTTTTGCCATAGAGAAAGAATTAGTTTTTGAATCTTTATTATATCCTTCGGCATAATTTTCATACCAAATACTATCATTCTTAACAATCATAAAAGCAACAGTTCCAAGTTGTTCATTAATTGCATCCAATTTATCAGTAGATTTTGCCTTATTATAATCTGGATGAACAGCCCAAGCAGATGTACTATTTCCTTTTTCTATTTTACGGTTATCAAAATGTGGATAATCATCTATATATGCTGTAGTATGCCCAGTCATATATACCACTCTTACTCCTTTTAGGATATAATCGTAATCAAAAATATATAATAGTGCTACGCAAAGGAGAATAATAATTAGAAAACTTTTAAGAAGAAATTTAAGTATACGTTTTATCATTTCTATGTAAGATTGAGTTTATATGATCATTTGCCAAACAAGTACCTTGTTTATAGCTAATGTATGAAAATTAATTGCACATAAATAACCACTACAAAAATTTAAAAGCTCTAAAGTTTTTATGATTTATAGGATTAAACCACAATAATAGAACATCTCAGTTTCATTTTTTGAAACTGAATATTTCTATAACAATATTGTTTTAGGTTTAGGTTATAAAAAAGGAATTTTTAGAACAACGATTGTTGCTTTACTGGATTTTCATGATCTAGCAGCCATTTTTTTCGCCATAGTCCTCCTGCATACCCTGTAAGCGATCCATCACTTCCAATCACCCTATGACAAGGTATAATAATCCACAATGGATTCTTACCATTAGCACTTGCTGCTGCACGTATACATTTTGGATCTCCTAATCGTTTGGCCATATCCAAATATGTAGCAGTTTTACCAAAGGGAATATGAAGTAATTCATTCCAGACTTTTTTTTGAAAATCAGTACCCTCAGGATTTAAAACAAGATTAAAATCAGTGCGTTTTCCTTCAAAATATTCGTGTAATTGAGAAACTGCATTCTGTAAATGAGAAGGTATATCAATCGAAGGTGTATTTGTAGATTCTTTGGTAACAGAAACACTAGTTATTCCATCCTTATTTCCTGTTATAGTAGCAATCCCTAATGGAGTATCTATATACACTTCTTTTATCATTCTTCTTTTTTGTCGTCTAAAATCCCTAGGCGTCGGGCGCGGCTTTCCCAATTCTTACGAGCAAGTACCTGCATATCAGTTTCGGTATCACTTTCATCAACGATCTCTAATCCTAAAAGAGTCTCAATTACGTCTTCCATAGTTACCAAACCACTTATTGAACCATATTCATCAACAACCAATGCTATATGATTTTTGGTTTGAATCAATTCATTAAATAAATCTGGAATCGGTAGGTTTCTCGTTGTGAAAATTATAGGTCTTTTTATATCTGCCAAGGTTTTATGACCATTTTGATTGGCCATTTCTTTAAAAATCTCATCTTTTAATACCTGTCCCGTGATATTATCTGCTTTCTCATTATAAATAGGTATTCTTGAAAAACGAAGATTTTGATTCTCATTAAAAAACTCTTCGACTGTGGTTTTTTCTGATGCAGTTTTCATTACTGTTCTTGGAGTCATTACATCTTTGGTGAAAATCTTTTTAAAATTTAATAGATTTTTGATCACTTTTGATTCTGACTCTTCAAAAACTCCTTCTTCTTCGGCAATATCTGTCATTGCTGTAAAATCTTCTCTACTCAATACTGATCCATGATGGCCTTTACCTCCAATAAGCTTGGTAGTAAGTCGTAATATCCACAAGATTCCTGTATATTTTAAAGGAGCTATTAAAATAACCAGTGCTTTAGAAGTAAAATTTGCCAATTGCTTCCAAAATGTAGCTCCAATAGTTTTGGGAATAATTTCTGACAATACCAGAATCAGTAATGTCATGATAGTAGAGACAATCCCTACCATATTAACCCCAAAAATTTCATACTTATATGGTAATTGCTCTGCTTGTACTCCCACTAAAATTGCTCCAACAGTGTGGGCAATTGTGTTTAAGGTAAGAATGGCAATAAGTGGTTGGTCTACATCTTTTTTTAGATTCTCTAATGTAGTTGCATACGATTTTCCTTCTTTCTTTTTAACATTAATAAATGTCGGAGTTACACTAAGCAATACTGCTTCTAATATTGAACATAAAAACGAAAAGAAAATAGAAAGTACGGCGTAAATAATTAGTAAGGTCATTGTTGTTTTATTGAAGATACTAAATTAACTAATTCCTTCTCTATTCGGCATTGAATCTACAAAATAAATTTATTTATAATCAATTTAATCGTATTAGCAAAAGCCCGATGTAAAACAAAATCAATGGAATAAGATTAATTATAGTTTTAATATAACTTGAATTATTGTACTTGAAAAAACCTTGAATTATAATTTTCATAGCAATTAGCCAACCTATATAAAAAATCATATTCCAATTAAAATCTAAATCCTTGAAAAAGAATCTTTTTGAAAAGAAAACAATAATTAGGCTTATGGTTATAGGCACTGATGTATGCGAAATAACTGATTGTATATCTGCATAACTTCCATTACCTGATAACCACATATTGATCTTGTGTAAGATTAAACTAAATAATACCCCAAAGAATATAAAAACAAACACGATAAGTATAAAATCAAGATAAGGATTAATCAAAATAGTGTTTACATCGATTTTCAAAAAAAATACAATCATCCCATAAAAAAAGAATAGAAATATGCTCTTGATATTGAGATTTACCTCATCTTGATTATCTAAATACTCTAAAGTTCTTTTTGTATTAAATATAATTAGGAAAATTGATTTCATACATCCTTATGTTCTTGTTCTTACCAACATATGTAATCAGAAAGTTTAATTTCATTAACGTTTCGAACCATATATCTGTATTCTTAATATCTTAAGCAATCATTCGGTTTTACCTTTACCCATCTCATTCATATACACAGTCACAGCTTTAAGTTCTTCTTCTGTGAATGTTTTGATAATAGCAAAATTGGTTTTCATCACCGCATAAGTTTCTGGATCCACAATAGGTTCTGCTTCTTGTTTTAAGAATGCAATTAGATCCCCATTTTGTTCTTCATATATCTTTATAATATCGATAACTCCGGGGCCTATAGATTTCTTATCAATTTTATGGCACGTATAGCACTTCCCTTTTCCATTAAAAACACTTTTCCCCAAATCAAAAGAAGAAATTTTCTCTTTCTTTGTCCCTATTTTTATCTCTTCTTTATCTTTTTTTTCTGATTGACAACTTGTTGAAAATAATAGTACTATTCCAAACAGTACTCCGATTTTATATATGTAATTCATGAAAGGTTTTAACTATATTTTTCTTTAATCTTTTCGATATCATTTTTAAAGCGTTCTAATAAATCTCTTGAAAAATTAGTAATCACTTTTTCTTCTTTGCTATTCATTCCCTCACTTGCATCTGCAATTTTGGCAAGTGCGTAAAGCATAAAATCATACTCTTCATCGGGTCCATTATCAGAAAACACTTCTATTACTTTCTTGTATAGGGTTTCTATATCATTTTGATTTTTATTTTCATAATCAAAAGACCATTTGATTACCGCTCCTTTTGGATGTCCTTTCAAAATTTCTTCTAGTGTTTCGACTTCTTCTTTCTGAATAACCCCATCACTCATTGCAATTACATAAAGTAATTCTCCAAAGGTCTGATATAATCTATCTCTGCTTACCATAAAATCATAGTTTTATTTTATTAACCCCATTTAATTTATTTCAAACTTGTTATGCACAAACGACATTTGTCTTAACTCAAAAGCTTAACAATATCTTTTGCAAAATAACTAGCGATAATATGTGCTCCTGCTCTTTTGAATGCCATAATCTGTTCTAACATGACAGTATCATGGTCTAACCATCCTTTTTCTGCTGCTGCTTTCACCATTGCATATTCTCCACTTACTTGATATACAGCTACAGGAACATCTACTGCATCTCTTACATCTCTTACGATATCCAGATAACAAAGACCAGGTTTTACCATGACAATATCTGCGCCTTCATCGATATCCATAAGCGTTTCTTTGATCGCTTCATCCCGATTAGAAAAATCCATTTGATATGTCTTTTTATCTCCAAATCCGGGAGCAGAATCCAGTGCATCTCTAAAAGGTCCATAAAAGGCTGATGCATATTTCGCACTATAACTCATGATCCCCGTTTGTTTAAAACTCTCTTTTTCTAATACTTCCCGAATGGCCAAAATTCGTCCGTCCATCATATCACTAGGTGCAACAAAATCTGCACCTGCCTGAGCATGTGACAAAGACATCTCTGCCAAAACTTTGCAGGTTTCATCATTGATGATATACCCTTTCTCTACAATTCCATCATGCCCATATGAAGAATATGGATCTAGTGCTACATCGGTCATTACTAGTATATCTGGAGCAGCCTCCTTCACTGTTTTAACCGCCCTTTGCATGAGTCCTTCTGGATTTATTGCCTCTGTTCCTTTATTATCTTTAAGATCATCGGGGACTTTTACAAAAAGTAATACTGATTTTAATCCCATAGACCAAAGTTCTTTTACCTCATTTGTAAGTAAATCGAGGCTATATCTATAATACCCTGGCATCGAAGGGATCTCTTCTTTTATTCCTTTTCCTTCTACTACAAAAAGGGGAACTAAAAAATCATGTGGAGTAATGGTATGTTCTCTAACTAAAGAACGAATCGCTTCATTAGTTCTTAGTCTTCTGTTTCTGCGAAGTTGTTGCATTCTTAATGGTAAAATTTGATATGTGTAAAGATACTCATATATCTGTTATTTTTTTCGTATTCGAATTTGTCTAAAAACAAAATATTTTTTTTCGCGTTTATGCAAAATAGAAATTCAAAAGTGGGGTTTGATTGGTCAAATTAAAATAAAAAAATAGTACTAGTTCAAGCCAAGTTGATAATTGGTTATAAAGGTAATTTTACTTAAAAAATATATCAAATAATGTAACAAAACCTTAACAAAACCTACTAACATTGAAATATCTAACTCGCAAATTCAACTGTATGCTTACGATAAAAAACCTCAATAAAACATATCCCAATGGAACACAAGCTTTGAATGATGTTAATCTGTCATTAGAAAAAGGAATGTTTGGCCTTTTGGGACCCAATGGTGCAGGTAAATCTACCTTAATGAGAACTATAGCTACTCTGCAACTAGCAGACTCGGGCACAATTGATTTTGATGGTATTGATGTGTTTAAACACCCTGGAGAGTTGCGAAAAATACTAGGGTATTTACCACAAGATTTTGGAGTGTACCCAAAGGTTTCGGCAAAAATGATGCTTGATCATATTGCTAGGGTAAAAGGTATTACCAACAGCCAGGAACGTAAAGGTTATGTTGCCGATCTTCTTCATAAAGTAAATCTATACAAATTCAGAGATCGTAACCTCGGTGATTATTCGGGAGGAATGCGACAGCGTTTTGGTATTGCTCAGGCGTTGTTAGGTAACCCAAAATTAATCATAGTAGATGAACCCACGGCCGGTCTGGATCCTCTAGAACGTAACCGTTTTCATAACCTACTTAGTGAGTTAGGAGAAAATGCTGTTGTAATTCTAAGTACCCATATTGTGGATGATGTGACCAATCTATGTCAAAATATGGCTGTTTTTAATGAAGGGAAAATCCTGGTACAAGGAAATCCTCAAGAACTCTCGAATACTTTGAATGGTAAGGTATTTAAAAAGCGTATTGACAAATCAGAATTAGAAACACTTGAAAACGAATTTACCATATTATCAAACTACCTTAGAGCAGGACAATTTTATGTAAATGTATATGCCGAATCTAATCCTGGAGAAGGGTTTGAAGTAATAAACAATGATTTAGAAGATTTTTACTTCTACTGCATCAATAAGAAAGAACAGGAGGAGGTAACGGTATGATAGAAATCTTACGATTTGAATTACAATATAGATTAAAAAGACCCGCTACCTGGATTTATATCATTTTAGGGTTAATCATAGCAGGAATGTGGGGTGCATTGATGCAATCTTCTACACCAGAATTTATAAATAGCCCAAACAATATTATTGGAATTATCGGTCCTGTTTCTATTATTTCGATCTTTTTTTATGCTACAATTATGGGAGTTCCGATATTTAGAGATAAGGATCATAAAACTGCACAAACCTATTTTACTTTTCCAATTACACAAAAATCGTATGTTTTAGGGAGGTTTTTGGGGAGTTTTACCATAGTTACTTTATTAAATCTATTTATACTTTTAGGAATTATTATTGGTCTTGGTATAAATATGTTCCTTGATCGCCCTGATTATGGAATCTTTACTTCATTTAATTTTACATCATATTGGCTTCCTTTTCTATTTTTATTAGAAATCAATGCATTTTTAATTGGATCTCTATTTTTTTGTTTGATGGCATTTTTTAAAAAGATGCCCATTATCTATCTGGGCGGAATATGTCTTTTTCTATTATATAGTATTTCTGGAGATTTACTAAGAAGTTTAGATAATCAATGGTTAAGCGTTTACTTAGATCCTTTCGGAACTAGAGCCTTTAGTTTTGTTAAAAAATACTGGTCAATCAATGAGTTAAATACAAACCAGCTTCCTATATATGGTAAATTTTTATTCAATAGAATATTATGGTTCGGCATAGGCTTACTTCTTTTTTTAATTACTTTTTTCAAGTTTGATTATAAAAAATTCTTGCTTTCTGGAAAGAAAAAGAACACTATAGAGAACGGAGAGTATACTCCATCATTAATATCTTCGGTTACACAAGTATTCACCAAAAAAACAGAACGAAACAATTTACTTTCTCTTAGTAAAATTGAATTCTTATCTATTTTTAAAAGTCCGGTTTTTGTTATTCTCCTAATTATCGGAGTTATATTTTCTATATTTAGTATATATAGTGCCAATGAAACGTACGGAACCCCTAACCTGCCACTAACCCGATATGTGGTTATGTATATCAACGGACTTATTTCTTTCTTCTGTGTTATAATTTTAGTCATTTATTCTGGTGAAGCGGTACATCGAACAAGAAGTAACAAGACGTTTGTGTTTTATGACGCATTGCCCATTAGCAATTCTAGTTTATATTTTTCAAAAATAATATCGCTTATCGGTATTGCTTTTACATTGGTTATCGCTAATATTTTTATCGGTATTTTGTTTCAGACTTTTAATGGGTATTTTAGATATGACCTGGGTATGTATATCATTTATAATTTTGTTTTGGTATTTCCCAGTTTTATCACCACTATTCTGGTGTCATTTTTTATCCATGTATTAGTCAATAATAAATTCTTAGGTCATTTTATTATTATCTTGATCTATGTCGGATTACCACTTTTGGTTGCTTTTGCTTTTAAAAGCGTCAATCCGATGTATATTTTTACAGGAACCACTCCGATCTTTTTAAGTGACCTAAATGGATTTGGGCATTATCTGGAAGGAATCACATGGCTTAATCTATATTGGATTCTGATGGCTTCAATCTTAATGATGATTGGTAAAGTTCTCTGGACTCGAGGTTTCTTTTCTACAGCCAAAGAACGTTTATCTCTTGCAAAACAAAGATTTGATGCCAAGACTATTTTAGCATTTGTAGTCATTTTATTGGCTTTTATATCTGTAACCGGATATAATTATTATAACCTTAAAGTACTCAATACTCTCGAAGATGGCAATTATGCAGAAGAAGTAGAGGTTGATGCAGAAAAGAAATACAGTAAATATATTGGTCAAGCTCATCCGCAGGTCACAGATCTAAAAGCATATATTGATGTATTCCCTAAAGAACGAAATGTAAAAGCAAAAGGAGAATATAAAATCATTAACTCTTATGATACTCCGATTGACACTTTACTGCTGGAGATTCAATATCCTGGTCCTAATACCTATCTAAAAAAAGTGATTTATAATGGTACATCATTACATCCCGTCGTATCTGACTCGGTATATAGAATGTATTTTTATAAGCTACCCAAGGCTATGCTTCCTAATGAAAAAGCAGAGCTTACTATAGAAGTATCATCAGAAACTAAAGGATTTGCTAATGATTTAGAAACCGAGGTATTACATAATGGGTCTTTCTTTAATAGTAGTATTTTTCCGAGATTTCATTTTGAAAGAAGTCTTATTGATAATGGAGTACGTGTAAAACACGGATTAGAAAAACTGGATTATCTCTATCCTCCCCGAACAGATTCTTTAGCCCTTAAAAAGAATCTATTTAACGAAGATGCTAATTATATCAATTTTGAAGCTGTAGTAAGTACTGCCGATGATCAAATCGCTTTAGCTCCAGGAAAATTAATAAAGGAATGGAATGAAAATAACAGGGCATATTATCATTACAAATTAGAGTCACAAACCGATCTGTTTTTTAATGTCGTATCTGCCCGATATGATATTGAAAAATCCAGTTGGACTGCTCCTAGCGGGAAAGAAGTGGCCATAGAAATTTACCATTCTCCAAAACACAAGCGTAACCTCAAACATTTTGTTGAAGGCACACGAGTAGCATTAGACTATTGCTCTAAAAACTTTTATGAGTATCCTAACTCGGTGATAAGAATAGTAGAATTTCCGGCGCATGCTACCTTTGCACAATCATTTGTAACGACTATCCCCTACTCTGAAGATTTTGGATTTGCTGCTAATTTTGATAAAGCCGAGGATTTTAATTATGCCTTTAGAGTCACTACTCACGAAGTAGCTCATCAATGGTGGGGACATATTGTAACTCCTAGTAAAACCTCGGGAGCCAATATCATTTCAGAAACACTGGCAGAATATTCATCGCTTATGACTATGAAGCATCAATATGGAGAAAACGGAATCAAAAATTTCCTTAAATATTCTTTGGATGACTATTTAAGAAGCAGAGCTTTTAGCTTTAAACCCGAACGCTCCTTAATCAATGTCGAAGTAGGACCGCATATCTGGTATCGTAAAGGGTCTATGGTCATGTACGAGCTTCAGGATATTATTGGAGAGGAAAAAATAAATACTGCGCTCAAAGATTTTCTTAATGAATATAAGAATTTTGAAAAAGGGGTGTATCCCACTTCAGAAAACTTGTATAATGCCATTTATAAAATAGCCCCAGATTCTCTAAAATATGCTGTAGAAGATGGATTTACCAAAATAGCCTTATACGAAAACCGTGTCGTACAGGCCAAAACGAAAAAACTGGATAATGATACCTATGAAACTACTTTTACTGTTAATGCTCAGAAAATCTATTATGACGATACAGGAAAAGAAGAGCGTATTGATGACAAAACTAATTATATCGAGGTTGGATTATTTGGTGAAGATATTGTAGATGATCAAGAGGTTCCTCTTAAAAATCCATATTACCTGGAACGAAAATGGTTACACCCTGGTGAAAATACCTTTACAATAGTTACTGATAATAAGCCTATAAAAGCAGGTATTGATCCTTATAATAAATTAATCGACAGGAATTCTGGTGATAACCTAAGGCCTGTTGAAGAAGAGTAATTTTAGTTAGTTGTAAAAATCACGATTGAGAAGCGCTGTCTCGGTCGTGATTTTTTTATGAGTATATTTTCTGTTAAGTAGTATTAACTTTTATTTTTCTTTTTAAGAACCCAATATTTCATTACAAAATATATATCGAAAACAAGTAACGCTATCAAAACAATACCTTCTTCTTTACCTATACATGGTGGGCAATATTGGTCACCAATACATGGAGTGCATTGAGGAGATAATACATATGCAATAAAAAAACCAATTACGTTAATGGATATAAAAATTAATGTTTTTCTCATAAGTAATAAATATTTTAATTCCCTCTAAACTTATTCATATAAGTATTCTTAACCCGTTGTGCATTTAGTTAATATTAATTTTTAGGTTGTTTATATTTCTGTTGAATTCAAACCTATTGATATATTGAATAATGGTCATTGCTGTGATCTTTGATAAGATTCTATTTTTAAATCCCT
>NZ_VLNR01000045.1 GCF_007489275.1 Aquimarina algiphila | reverse complement strand
TGAGGGATTTAAAAATAGAATCTTATCAAAGATCACAGCAATGACCATTATTCAATATATCAATAGGTTTGAATTCAACAGAAATATAAACAACCTAAAAATTAATATTAACTAAATGCACAACGGGTAGTTAAAATACAATTGTATGTTGTACATATAAATCATTCATACTATTTCTTAATTATTCATTCATAAAAAAAATTTATCAACACTACCAAAACATAGGCCATTCACCATAAAACACTGGTTTTAAGAGCAATATTCAATTTGAAAAATGTTAAAAAAAACCAAAAATATTTTTCCAAAGCAAATTAATTTAATTACTTTTAACACAAATAACGTAACACATAGAGGTAAAACCCTCATTTCGTCAAAAATTGTATGAATCCAAAACTTAGATAAGAAAAGGATTCGTAGTCTAATTATTCACAAATCTCCTTAGTACAATAAAACTAAACTCTTTTAGACAATTTTTTGGTGTAACTATTTTAATTATGTGTACTATGTTAAGATCTTGGTGTAAACCTACTATTTCCATTTTTTTTATAATCATTTTCTTATATTCTTGTGAAAAAGAAGAAATCATTTCTATTGAAGAACAACAAGTAGAAGAGTTATCTATTTCAGAAACTGTTCAGGATTCTACCTATACCGATGCAGAATTATTAAAGGTATTAGAAGAAGAATTGGAATTTATAGAACTTGAAGAAAAAGGAAATATTGTAGATATTTCTCATATGGATATCGTCAAAGAAAATCCTAAAAAAGTCTATGTACATTATCTCCCATGGTTTCAGAATAAAGATTTTGATGGGTATTGGGGCCAACATTGGACTATGAGCAATCAGAATCCCGAAATCAAAAATGAAAATAATACGTTACAAATTGCTTCTTATTATTATCCTCTTATTGGTCCTTACTCATCTAGTGATCCAGACTTACAAGAATATCATTTTCTAATGATGAAACTTTCTGGAGTCGATGGTGTAATCTTTGACTGGTATGGCAGTAGAGACTTACATGACTATGGATTAATTAAACAATCTACAGAAACTTTTATTGGTACTCTAGAAGATTTGGGAATGCAATTTGCCATCATGTATGAAGATCGAGTGGCAGCACAAGCTGCAGCTCAGTCATTATCTTCAAACATCATAGAAGCTGCTCAAGAAGATCTTACATACATTAATGAACAGTATTTTTCGAGTCCAGAATATATCAAATACAATGATAAAAACGTACTATTTATATTTGGTCCTGATTACTTGACTACAGAAAATGAATGGAATCAAGTATTTGATATTTTACCCGCAGATAATCGTCCTGATTTCTTGACCTTATGGGCTGCTAAGAATCGGGTTGGGGTAAATGCAACAGGCGAATTTTTATGGGTGGATAAAGATCACCTTCTTGCTCATGACTACTATTATGATACATATCAAATGCAAAACAATATTACTGTTGGATCCTCTTATCCAGGATTTAAAAGTTTCTATGCAGAAGGTGGATGGTCTGATGGAATAAATGACTGGACGATTGATACTGATCAAGGACATACTTTTGTAGAAACTCTTAACTATACTCATCATGAACTCTCAGATTTTATTCAGATTATTACATGGAACGACTTTGGAGAAGGGACTATGATAGAACCTACAGCAGAATTTGGGTTCACTTATTTACAAATCCTTCAGCAATATACTGGTGTTTCTTTTACTCCTGATGATCTGCAAATCGCCTTAGATTTATACAATACACGAAAAGATTATAAAAACAACTCTCGAGTTCAAAAAATTCTAAATCGATCATATAAATATATCAAAAAACTTAAACTAAAACGAGCCGATAAAATTCTTAAAGCGATAAGAAGATTTTATTAAAACCTTCTTTCTATAAACAAAAAAAGCCTGTCTATATAGACAGGCTTGTGTTTTAAAAAAGTCAAATGTATATTATAATACTTTCACGTTTACCGCGTTCATTCCTTTTTTACCTTCTTTAAGGTCAAACTCTACTTCGTCACCTTCACGTACTTCGTCAATTAAGCCTGAAATGTGTACAAAATGATCTTTGTTTGATCCTTCTTCTGTGATGAATCCAAATCCTTTGGAGTCATTAAAAAATTTTACTGTTCCTTTGTTCATTATAAAATATTAAAACGCGAAGTTACTATTATTTCACCATTAATCCTTATTTATTTACAAATAAAGTTTTTGATAACCTATATTTAATCTTTTATAAATACTTTGATAATAAACAAAATAGCTGTATCACGCGTTCTTTTTCAAATTTAAATTGTGGCATTTATTTTTTTCATTTCCCCTCCTTTTTACAGTTATTTTCTACCTCTTTCAACATTGCGCTCAATTCGTTTTTCCCTAACCATTTTCCTTTAATCATAACACCTTCAATAGTTTTTGTATTACGAATATCTATTAGAGGGTTTTTATTTAGTAACACCAAATCAGCCAACTTTCCTTCCGTAATTGTACCACTTACTGAAGTTCTGTTTAGGTATTTTGCAGGGTTCACTGTAGCTGTTTTTAGGGTCTCATAAGGAGATAACCCTGCATTGCATATCAGCTCTAACTCCCGATGTAATGAAAAACCAGGTAAAAAAAGGCCATATGTATCACTTCCTGCAAATAACGGTACTTCTGCATCATTTAATATTTTCGTAAAGTCCTTCTGCCATTGCAATTCTTTACTAAGTCTAATCAGAGATGCTGGTGCGGTAAACCAAGTATTAGAACGGTAATGAGTTGAATCTGATAAACAATATGCAACATAAGCTTTAGGTCGATATTTTATAACATCACTTTTCTTTAAAACAGCAAATTTTTTATCGTCTGCATATCTACTAATCATCTCATAAACCCCTAAAGTTGGGGATACGTATAAACCGCTCTGTTTAATTATCATAGCAGCTTGTTTTAAATACGAAGTATCTGCCTTTTGTTGAGTATTGAATATATTCATAAACTCTTCTACATGTGCTATAGATTTCATCCTTAATGAATATTCTAAAGGAAGTTTACGTTGTCCGTGACCTACAACAGGAATATTATACTTACCGGTCTCTTCCAACAATTTTGTATATATTTCTTTAGGAAGGTTGTCGGCTATTTTTAAAAAGTCATACCCTCTTTGATGATGTGTTTTTACAACATCAATTACATCTGTGACTGTTTTTAGATCATTTGCCTTCAGATAAGGTCCTGTAGTAACATAATAAGGCCCAAATAATTCATTGTTTTTAACTTTTTCTCTAATAGCTATATGATCTTGACCTTCATACTCTGCCATATTTCTTGCAGTTGTGACTCCATTAGCGATCAAAAGTTTAAATTCATCTTTCACATCATTTTCAAGATGATAATGCATTTCTGCTAAACCTGGAATCAAATATTTATCTTTTGCCTGAATAATGACATCTATCTTTTGTGATATTTTTTTTGAAGCAGGTTCTATTATTGATATTTTTCCATTTACAGTGATCACTCTTTGATTATACAGAATGATTTCTTTATTCATCGGAATCACATTTACATTTTCAAAAGAAGTAGTTTTTCCATTTGTATTCTGGGAATATAACATAGCAAAATTGCCTGCCCATAACATACTACCTATTATTAAAGCTTTACTAAATCTAGACATCATATTGTTTTAAGGATTATTGATGTCAAAGCTAATAACGATAGAAGTTTTGAATGTTCTGGATTGTCAGAACCTGAGAAATCCGAACTTATTTATTTTGTTTCTTGAACTGATTGGGAGACATTCCTAATTCTTTTTTAAAAGCAGTATAAAAAGTAGTTTTCGAATTAAAACCAGCTTCTAGACCAATAGCAAGAATACTGTATTTGTCAAATTCTGAATCTAAAATCATTTGCTGAACATCTTTTAGCCGATAACTATTTATGAATTCTGAAAAATTCTTACCACTTTCCTTATTAATTTGTTCTGAAAGGTATCCGCTACTAATCCCTAGTTTTTTGGCAACTATATCACGACTAATATCAGGATTATGATGAATGTTTTCAGACTCTATAAGCATTAATAATTGCTCTATATAGGGGTTTACATCCTTTTTTACAGTTTTTTTTTGATCGTGCTTCGCTCTTTTAAAACGATGACTAATTTCATATTGATCATTTGATAATTTAAACTGATATAATCCTTTATAAATCAACCAATACATAAATACAGAGACTCCAACCCATAAATAAGTCAAAGGCATTTTATAACCATACATAAATCTCATTCCTTCCAAAACAATTCCATAAATTTCTAAAAGAGAAATAAAAATCCATATCCGTTTAATCCATTTAATGTCAAACTGTGTTTTTAAACAAAATAAGAACCAAAACGAAGTCACCATAAAAGCTACCGGATAAACAACCGAGAGTATGCTTATTATTTTGTAAAATAAAAAAACAACTTCCTTTTTATTTGTCAATGCAATTTTATAAACCTCAAAAATTGTATCTAAAGATATAATGGCATTAATACTGCTTAAGAAAAGGAAAGGAACATACAATAAATAAAGCTTACGGCTTTCTCCCAAAGGGTGTCTTATTTTTTTTATAAAAAAAATAAATAATGTAACCGGGTAAAGGAATTGCCATAAAAACACATCTAGAATTGAAATCACAAAAGGGTTTTTTTCTAGATCCCAAAACCAGTTATTTACTCCAATTATTGATAAAATAATAAGAGTATACCCCAAATATGTATTGTCTTTATTTTTAAAAAATCTCGAAAACAGGATGACAATACCTAAAATAAATCCATGAATAACCCCAATCAGAACAAATATTTCTAAGAAAGAAATTTCCATGATGTAGGTATTAAAGGTTTATCTTAATCACCAGCTAATTGATTTTTGGCATAATTCCTCCATCGCTCTACACAGTGTTGGATGTCATCAGGAATAGGAGTTTCGAAATGCATTTTTTTTCCGGTTATCGGGTGTTCAAAACCAAGAGTTCTGGCATGTAAAGCTTGTCGAGGTAAAATTTTAAAGCAATTTTCGACAAACTGTCTGTATTTAGTAAATGTAGTACCTTTTAATATTTTATCTCCTCCATAGCGTTCATCATTAAAAAGCGTATGACCAATATGTTTCATATGCACTCTTATTTGATGAGTTCTTCCTGTTTCAAGTGTACACGAAACTAGGGTAGCATACCCTAATCGTTCAATAACTTTATAATGAGTAATTGCAGGTTTCCCTTTTTCTTCCTCTTCTCCTTCAAAAACAGTATTCTGTAATCTATTCTTAGGGTGACGACCTATATTACCTTCTATAGTCCCCTCCTCTTCGCTAATATTTCCCCATACAATAGCCACATATTCTCTTTCACTGGTTTTATTAAAGAATTGCTTTGACAAATGAGTCATTGCCTCCTCTGTTTTAGCAACTACGAGTAATCCACTGGTATCCTTGTCAATACGATGTACTAATCCAGGACGATTACTACTATTATTAGGTAGATTATCAAAATGATAAATTAAAGCATTAATTAAAGTTCCTGAATAATTTCCATGACCAGGATGTACAACCATCCCTGCTGGTTTATTAACCACAAGCAAGGCATCATCTTCATACACAATATCCAGTGGTATATCTTCTGGAGTTAATAGATTTTCGTAAGGAGGATGTGAAAATAATACCCGAACTACATCGTTAGGTTTTACTTTATGATTTGATTTAACGGCTATATCATTCACAAATACGCTACCATCTTTAGCCGCTTGTTGAATCTTATTTCTAGTTGCGTTTTCAACAAAATTCATTAAAAATTTATCTACCCGCAAAGGAACCTGTCCCGCACCTGCAACAAAACGGTAATGCTCATATAAATCATCATCGGTAGTATCAAAATCTTCTATGTTCAAGTTTTCCTCCAAAATATTTTATATTAATTGGAAAGGTTTATTGTCCCTCTTTTTCCATCCCCTAGTACCAAATCTATGGTAGAAGTTTTCATTAGTTTAGTTCCTGGCTTTAGTCTTTTTCCTTTATGCCTTAGTTCTAAAACCATATCTCTTGCGATATTTGGCTGATATGTAACAGTGCCTATTTTAAAACCAAGAGCAATTAATTTTGGTTCTGCCTGCCTTCTTGTTCTTTGTATTACTTCTGGCACTTCTATCTTACGATAACCTGATGGGTTTAAAGTCACATATATCTTACGGTTTTCTTTTACTTCACTACCTGCAACTGGATTTTGTTCAATAACAGAATATCTAGGAAAGTCCGGGTTAAAACTCGCAGAATCCTGAACTTCGTATCTCAAATCTTTTTCTTCAAGTACTTTTCCTACTTCATCCAAAGTCTTTTTACTTAAACTTGGTACTACAATACGTTGATCATGATTTGTAGTACCTTCTAACCACTGTAGTGCTACATATGAGAGAATAGCAATCATCGCAACTGCTATCACCAGTTGAATCAAGAATATTTTACTATAAACAAACTTAAAAAGGTCCTTGAGAAAATTGATAAATACGCTCATAAATACATTATATAATTTGGACAAATATATAAAAACGGAAAGTTTTACGCTTTTCTTATTAGAGAAATGATATTTTTGTTTTCAAAAGCCAATCAATGAAGAAAAACATCGCCATTTTGATGGGAGGATATTCAAGCGAATTTGAAATCTCTATCCAAAGCGGAAATGTAGTCTATAATAAACTTGATAGAGACCAATATATCCCTTATCGCATTCACATTACTAAGGACAATTGGTACTATGTAGATGATAATGACCAAAAACATCCCATAGACAAAAATGATTTCTCATTAACTTTAGATGGGACAAAAATTATTTTTGATGCTGCTTTTAATACAGTTCACGGTACACCTGGTGAAGATGGTTTGCTTCAAGCTTATTTTGATTTAATAGGAATTCCGCAAACTGCTTGTGATTTTTATCAGGCTGCACTTACATTCAATAAACGTGATTGTATCAGTACCTTAAAACCTTACGGAATACCTACTGCAACTAATTATTTTTTAAACCAAGGAGATCATATTGATAGCAAAACTATTTTGGACACTGTTGGATTACCTTGTTTTGTAAAAGCTAATAAAGCTGGTAGCAGTTATGGCGTATCCAAAGTGAAAACTGAAGCAGAATTACTTCCTGCAATAGAAATCGCTTATAAAGAAGATGATGAAATTATCATCGAATCTTTTTTAAGTGGAACTGAGGTTTCTGTTGGGGTCATTCAACATAACGGAAAAGATGTTGTACTGCCAATCACAGAAATTGTAACAGAAAATGAATTCTTTGATTATGAAGCAAAATATTTAGGAAAATCTGAAGAAATTACTCCAGCACGTTTGTCTGAAGAAGATACCAAAAAAGTTAAGGACCTGGCACTAAAAGTGTATCAAATTCTAAAAATGAAAGGATTTTCTAGAAGTGAATATATTTTTCATCACGGCGAACCTTATTTTGTAGAAATGAATACAAATCCTGGATTAAGTGAGGCCAGCATTCTTCCTCAGCAAGCTCATAAAGCAGGAATTAATTTGCAAGAATT
Organism: Aquimarina algiphila; assembly: GCF_007489275.1. GTDB lineage: Bacteria > Bacteroidota > Bacteroidia > Flavobacteriales > Flavobacteriaceae > Aquimarina > Aquimarina algiphila. The sequence continues at coordinate 49,771 of NZ_VLNR01000045.1, read as the reverse complement.
ATTTTCTAATGCTATAGAATCTTGCTTAACAGCAAAAAATAGAAGTATTAACTAGTGATTTATATTTTCTAATTTCTTAAATGATAAATTCATTTATCTTTGTGAATACAACAATCAATACTCACTCATGAGAAGAGCTGTTTTTCCGGGATCCTTTGATCCAATAACTCTGGGGCACTATGATATTATAGAAAGAGGCCTTACACTTTTTGATGAAATTATTCTTGCTATAGGTATAAATGCCGAAAAAAAATATATGTTCTCTCTAGAAGAACGAAAGTACTTTATGGAAGAAGCGTTTAAAAACGAATCTAAGATTAAAGTGATGACCTATGAAGGATTAACTGTAGACTTTTGCAAACAACAAAATGCCAATTTTATCCTTAGAGGACTCCGAAACCCCGGAGATTTTGAGTTTGAAAAGGCAATTGCCCATACGAATAGAAAAATGTCTGAGATAGAAACTGTATTTCTATTAACGTCTTCTGGTAAAAGTTATATCTCTTCATCTATAGTTCGTGATGTGATTCGACATGGCGGGGATTATACTGGATTAGTCCCAGATACGGTACGTGTAAAATAGTCTCTTAAAATAGATCCCACTAATTTAACACTCTCTAATAATCAATTCAGAGTTCATTTTACTCTTGATAAATCATAAACACGAACTGATGAAACGTACAATAGGAGCTCTCTCACTAGTAGTCAAAGATTATGATGAGGCTATTCAATTTTATACCGAAAAACTTAATTTTGTTTTAATAGAAGATAGTATTCTAAATGACGAAAAACGCTGGGTACTCATTGCTCCTAATAAACAAGCTGAAACTCATATCCTATTAGCTCAAGCTGCATCATCTTCACAGGAAAAGGCTGTTGGTTTTCAAACTGGAGGGCGAGTTTTCTTATTTCTACATACAGATGATTTCTGGAGAGATTATAATAACATGAAATCTAAAGGTGTTTTATTTCGAGAAGAACCTAGAGAAGAAATCTATGGAACGGTAGTCGTTTTTGAAGATTTGTATGGCAACACATGGGATTTGATTGAAAAAAAATCCTCTAATTAAACCTGTCACTATAACAAATGAATTTATATGAACAACTTTTGGCTAATTCTATAAAAAAACAAAACACCATTAATAAAAAAATACTAAAACGCCCTAAATTGAGTTCTTAACCTTAACTAAAACCCTAAATTATGATCGCCAAAAATCTAAAGTACATCCTATACTTTTTTCTTTTCACAGTGCTAATATCATGCAGTAGTGACGACAGTGAAGAACCTGAAGAAACAGGAGAAGAAGTAACACCTACTCCAACACCCACTACTCCCGACGTCAATCCTAATAATGGAGAATGTGAGAGTGGAAAAACTGCAATATTTACAGAAAAAGACGGTTTACTTATTGTAGAATCAGAAAATGGAAATTTTTCTGGTACTCCTTGGGAATTAACAAAAAGCCTTTCTGAATTTTCTGGAGATGGTTATTTGGTATGGAATGGTACGGATTTCCTTGGTAAACCAGGAGAAGGACTGTTATCGTACAAAATTAGAATTACAAAACCAGGAACATATCGATTCATATGGCGTTCTTATATTACAATTGGGACAAATGGTTCTGAACATAATGATTCCTGGTTGAGAATCCCTGATGCAAAACATTTTTACGGACAAAAAGGTGATGGACATATCGTATATCCAAAAGGCACCACACTAGACCCTATTCCTGAGAGTAATGGACAAACATCAACTACACCCAATGGATCAGGTAAAGATGGGTGGTTTAAAATTTATATGAATAAAGCTAGTAAATGGCATTGGCAATCTTCTACAAGTGATAATGATGGGCACAATATTTTTGTGGTCTTTGATAGTGCTGGGGATTATACAATTGAAATCTCAGGAAGATCAAAAGGACATGGGGTCGACAAGTTTGTATTATTTACAGAAGGCGTAACACAAGAAACGGCTATAAAAGACAACGCTGTTAAAAGCGAAATAAAATGTGAGTAATACGATCATAAAAAACAATATAAAAAAGCTCTTCAAAAAATGAAGAGCTTTTTTATTACAACATCTTAACAAATATTCTTCTTTTTAAAAAATAAACAGAAGTATCATTAAACCATTTACAATATTATAAGTCCTAGATATAAACCTGCTATTATGAATACATTAAGTGACAAAGAAATTCAACATCTATACTGGCGATTTGGTTTTGGAATTTCACCATCACAATTAAAGACAGCAAGAATATTATCCAAAAGACAAATTATAGATCAACTATTTTCAGAAAGTAGGCAGAGTACTGCATTAACAATGGATCTCGGAGCATTAGAGAAAAATCCTTCAGAATTATCCAAAGAAGAAAGAAAAAAGCTACGGAAGCTCCAAAGAAAAAAAATGAATGAACTTAATATTATTTGGTTCACTCAATTAACGACAACAGAAGAAATTTTACGTGAGAAAATGACATTATTTTTTCATAATCATTTTGCGGTTAGACTTAAAATGCCAAGAGTTTGTATACATCTCAATAACATCATCCGTAAACATGCATTAGGAAATTTTGGAGACATGTTAATGGAAGTTTCTAAATCTCCAGCCATGCTAATTTTTCTAAATAATCGTCAAAATCGAAAAAATCACCCTAATGAAAATTTTGCTCGGGAAGTTATGGAACTTTTTACACTAGGTAGAGATAATGGCTATACTGAAAAAGATATTAAAGAAGCTGCTAGAGCCTTTACAGGATGGAATTTTAAGAAAGACGGAGCTTTTATTTTTAGAAGTAATCATCATGATTATGGAACAAAGACAGTTTTAGGAAAAACAGGTGACTTTACAGGTGAAGATGTTATCAAGATACTCTTAAAAGAAAAACAAACAGCTCAATATATTACCAAAAAATTCTATCAGTATTTTGTAAATCCGATACCAGATCAAGATCGCATAAAACAATTGTCTGATATTTTATATAACTCTGATTATGACCTAAGGGTATTAATACAATCTACAATTGAAAGTAATTGGTTTTACAACACAAAAAATATTGGAGTGAAGATTAAATCTCCGATAGAACTCATGGTAGGTCTTAACAGGCCTTTCAAAGTAAAGTATGATGACCCTAAAGTAATACTATATCTACAACGCAAACTAAATCAGATGCTATTTTTTCCACCTAATGTTGCAGGATGGCCTGGTGGAAAAACCTGGATAGATAATTCTACCCTAATGCTACGTCTTAAATTAGCATCAGTAATACTTAATAGCGGTATTATAGAGTGGAATGATAAAGGTGATATGCCTGAGAACGTAATGATGAAACAGAAGTATTATCAAAAAATGAAAACTCAAATCGAGAAAAAAGTAAAAGCCACCCCCGATTGGGATAACTTTATGTCAGGTTTAGATCAAAAAGATAAAATAACATTATCACACTACATACTTCAACCAGAACCGTCTAAAATTGCAAAAAAAGTGTTGAAGGATTTGGATTCATCAGACACTAAAAATTTTATTGTCGAATTATTAAGTCTACCTGAATATCAACTTTGCTAAGTCAAAAAATATGAAACGAAGAGATTTTTTAAAACAATCAGTTTTTGCATCAGGGATGACATTGATTCCTTCTTTTTTAAAGGGTATGGAGTTCTTATCCCCACAACAATTATCTGGATATAAAAATGTAATCATTATTCAACTTTCTGGTGGAAACGATGGTTTAAACAGCATTATCCCCATTAGCAATGATATCTATCACAACTTAAGACCCTCTATTGCAAAAAAACAAACACAAACTTTAAAAATAACAAATGATCTGGCTTTTAATGACAATCTTAAAGTAATTAAAGAACTATATGATCAGGGGCAGGTTTCAATAATTAATAATGTAGGGTATCCAAACCCAAATCGATCACATTTTAGAAGTACTGATATATGGCAAACTGCGAGTGATACAAATCAATATTTACATACAGGATGGATAGGAAGATACTTAGATTCAAACTGTCAAAACCCATATCAAGCAGTAGAAGTAGATAATTCTCTTTCTCTTGCCATGAAAGGTAATCAAATGAATGGTATAGCAGTTTCTGATCCTAATCAACTGTATAAAACTACTCGAGAGCCATTTTTTAAAAATATCGTTGCCAATACTACAAAAGAAATGTTAGACGAGGACAATCAAGGATATCTATACAAAACGATGTTAGAGACCTATTCTTCTGCTTCTTATATTCATGAAACTTCCAAAATTTATACAACTACAACCGAATACCCTCAACATCATTTTGCTAAAAACCTAAAAACTATAGCTGATTTTATAATCTCAGGTTTAAAAACAAGGGTATATTATAGCTCATTAGGAGGGTTCGACAGCCATGTAAACCAATTGAATAGTCAGGATAGATTACTCAAAGTATACTCAGAAGCTATAGGTGCTTTGGTGAGTGATCTAAAGAAGAATAATCGTTTTAATGATACATTAATCCTAACTTTTTCAGAATTTGGAAGAAGAGTAAAACAAAATGGAAGTCGAGGAACTGATCATGGAGCGGCCAATAATGTGACAGCCATTAGCGGTTCTCTAAAAAAAGCAGGGATTTATAACGAATTACCCGACCTCTCTAATCTTGACGATAATGGAGATATAAAATATACAGTCGATTTTAGAAGTATATATGCTACAATTTTAAATAATTGGCTAGAAGTAGACAGCCACGATGTTCTAAATTCAGATTTTAAGAATTTAGAATTCATCTAATATCAAACATTAATCATTTAAAATCCAGTAGTTCTAAAATGTGATATTGCACCAGGGAATGAGCTCTTTAATACGTTCTTTCTCTTTATTGGAAAAAAGATTTTTAGGAATATCGAGATATTCTAGTTTTTTTAGATTTTTAATACTCTCTGGTAAATAGGTTAATTTATTACCTCTTAAGTCCAGATGTATTAGCTCAGATAGTTCTCCTATAGCATCAGGAAGTTCCAGAATTTCGTTCTCTGCAAGGTCCAAAATTTCTAAATTAGACAATTTACCAATAGATTCGGGAAGTTCTGTGAGCCTATTATCTGACAAATCAAGTCGCTCTAAATGAATTAACTTTCCTATACTTTTTGGTAATTCGACAAGCTCATTATTTTGAGCATCTAATTTCTGTAAATGTGTTAAGCTTCCTATCGACTTAGGAAATGTACCAAGTTCATTATATTCTACTTCCAGCCATTCGAGGCAGCGCAGACCTCCAAAAGATTTAGGTAGTTTTTTAATGTTATTAGAAGAAATTCGTAGTCTTTCTATGTTTTTTAATTTTCCGATAGTATTGGGGAGGTATTCAATTTCATTATCCATAAAATCTACTTCTCTCAAACTTTTCATATTTCCAATAGATTCAGGTAATGATTTTAATTTACCCTTATTTATTTCCAATTCATTGACCTTTTTTAATTTTCCAATGGACTCGGGTAACTCAACAATTTGAGAAGCACCTATATCTATATTAATAAGGTTAGCTAATTCTCCAAAATATCAGGTAATCTAACTAAATTTCTGGCCTGTATCTTTATCGCTATTAAATTAGTAAAATTGCCAACAGCTTCTGATAGTTCATTTTTTTCCAGACAATGAATCCTTAATAACTTTACCTTTTTAGGAGTTTCTAAAGCTTTTCTCAAAGTACAGTCTTCTTTGTATACCTTTTTATATTCTTGTCCATTAATTGATAAGGCGTACATCAAAACGAAAAGTAAACCGTATTTATTGATCATTGGTTTTAGGTTTAATACTTCCTCTAAATTTATGTCGCTAAAATAACAGTAAAATCCAAACTACTCTCCCCTGTTTATAGTGAAAATATTATCTCTCTACAATTTGGTTTCACATAATAATTCTTAAACATTTAAACAAACAATATGATTTTTTTTAAAGTTATTAATACTACTGACACACCCTTGTCATAATACCTATATAATTTTATCCTGGTATTAATTTTTAACAATCAAAAATCATGATAAAAACAAAACTTGACCCTTTTTGGGTTATTGGGGTTTCGGTGCGTACTACTAAAAAAAACGAAAAGTTTGCAAAAGACATTCCTGCTTTATGGGATACATTTATGGCTGATGGAACAATGCATAAAATACCTAATAGAATTGAAGATTCTATTTATGCAATATACACAGATTATGAAAGTGATCATACCGAAAGCTATACTATGGTGTTGGGCTGTAAAGTAGAAAATCTGGATTCGATTCCCGAAGGTATGACAGGTGTACAAGTACAAAAAAGTATGTATTCTCGATTTACTGCAAAAGGAGATATCACTCAAGGTGTAATTTATGATAAATGGATAAACATATGGGAAACAGATTTAGATCGAACTTATAGTACCGATTTTGAAGTTTATGGAGAGGAAGCTCAGAACCCTAGAGATGCAGAAGTGGATATTTTTGTAGCAATAAAATAAGATCATAACCTAAAGAAATACCTTATAAGAAAAATTAAAAATTAATATTATTTTTTTATGAGGTATTTCTTTAAACGTATTAGTTATTTTTATAAAAGACTAAATCATTCATGAATACTTTCATTAATAACTTCTTTAATATAATTTTTTCTATATTCTCTTGGAGAACTCCCTTGTTTTCTCTTAAAAGTTCTATTAAAATTTGACAGCGTCTTAAATCCTGATTTATATGAAATTTCATTAATAGCCATTTCTGTTTCCAGCAATAATTTGGTAGCCACTCGTATTCTAAAATCAAGAATATATTGTGTAAAATTCATATTCGTCCTTTTTTTGAAAAAATGGCTAAAAGCTGACTCAGACATATTAGCTATTTTTGCAATGGTACTTAGAGTAATATCATTAGCATAATTGTTCTCTATATAATGAAGTACAGCATTGATTCTACGACTTTTTCCTTGAGAAATATGATTAGCAATGGGAGAACTTGCTAAAATCTTTTTATCTGAAGATATAGCCAAATCTTTTAAAATTTCTAGAAATAATAGAAATGTATCAAAATCATCTTTTTCACATAACTGAATTATTTTTTTACCAATCCTATCCTTGGTTGGATTAGAAAAAGTAATTCCTTTTCTCGAAAATTCTAATAGTTCCTTTATTTCTTTAAATAGATCATAATTAAGTAATTTAGACCCTAAAAAATTTTCTTGAAACTGAATTGTAATCACTGTTGCATTACTTATGCATTCTTCAGTTTTCCATATATGTTGTAGATAAGGACCTATTAATACTAGATCTGTATTCTCACAATCCTCAATAGAATCTCCCACAATTCTCTTACCACTAAAATTTAAAATAAAGTTAATCTCATACTCTGGATGAAAATGAAGAGGATAATCAAAACGAGCATTTTCATGTTTCAAAATTATAAAAGGATCCTCTGATTTTACCGGTGTTACTTCTCTAATTATTTTCATTTGGGGTTTAATGTTTGATATTTAGAAATTATCTAAAAATACCATTTTTCATTAATCAAGAAATTAAAAAATAGAAATCTTTAGACCCAAAACCTCATAACTATATGATTATCAATATTTTGAATAAAAACTGAAACAAACTTCTTTACTAAATTCATAAAATGCACATAAATAAACATTAAAGTATCATTAGCACGTTATCAACTCTATTACTTTTACAAAAAATTAACATTTAAGTCCTTATATCTATGAGAAAAACTTTACCAAAGTATTTATTTTTAACTACAATTGCTATGCTTTGCTTTGCTAGTATGTCTGCACAAATTGTCATAACGGGGCAAGTTACAGACAGTTCCGGAATGCCGATTCCGGCAGCTGCAGTAGTAGAAATGGGTACCACGAACGGAATCGTTACCAATTTTGATGGTGAATACACTATTGAAGTTGCTGACAAAAATGCCATTCTAGAGTATACATATATAGGGTTTACATCCCAAAGTATACCTATAGACGGAAAGTCTGTAATCAATATAGTTTTGCAAGAAGAAACTTCTCAACTTGAACAAGTTGTTGTTATTGGTTATCAATCAGTACGTAAAAGTGATTTAACAGGAGCTGTGGCAACAATAAACTTAGAAGCTGAGAGCCTGTCTGAGATTCCTGCAAACTCTGTAGAAGAATTATTAGTTGGTAGAATTCCTGGTTTAGTTATTGGGAATCCGTCTGATGCTCCCGGGGCCGGATTAAATGTAAGAATACGAGGAGCAAGTTCATTTACCGCAACAACTCCTCTAATTGTTGTTGATGGTTTTCCACTAGGAGATGCCGGAAATTTAAAGCAAATTAATCCTGCAGATATAGTTTCTGTAGAAGTACTAAAAGATGCATCTGCAGCTTCTATTTATGGTTCTAGAGGAGCTAATGGGGTCATACTAGTGACCACTCGAAGAGGCAAAGAAGGGAAGATGCAAGTTAATTTTTCTGCACTAACTACAATTAGTAGGTTTTCATCAAAATTTGATTCATTTGAAAACCCTGTGGACTTAGCTGTATTAACCGATGAAAGCCGAATAAACTCAGGACTTACACCACTCTATATTGGAGCGCCTGATATTAATGGTACATTTTTTCCTTCAATAGATCAACTAAGAGCTGGTTACCCTATTACAGATTATATTGAATATTCTTTTAGAGAGCCCTTAAATTATAATTACAATCTAAGTATTTGGGGAGGTAATGAAAGTACTAAATACAATTTTGGACTTAACCTAAATACACAAAACGGAGTAGTACGCGATGATGATTTATCAAAATTCACAGTAAGTTTTGGAATTGATCAAAAACTAACAGAAAAACTTAGTCTAGCTACAAACATTAATTTTTCTCGAGGAAGAAGAAATGATAATAGCGGCTTATCTTTTAATAGAAATCCTATTTTTCCTTTATTTAATGAAGATGGTAGTTTTTTTAGAGCAAATGATAATGATTTTGGCAATCCAGCAGCGCTTACTTCTTTAAGAGTAAACGAATCTACCACTTTGGATTTAACATCTTCTTCTATACTTCTTTGGGATATTAATGATGCTTTACAATTTAAGTCTCAATTTAACTATAGTTTAGGTTCTTCTTTTCAAGAGCGATTTTTCCCTTCAATATTTACTCAATTAGGTACAGAGGGTAATGGCGTAGGATTTCATGACAACTTTCAAAATCAACGTGTAGTTGTTGATGCATATTTCACCTATAATAAAACAGTAGGTCAAGATCATGATTTTACATTGTTAGGAGGGTATTCTAGTGAATATTTTGAAGTTCGTACCTCTCAATTAAGAGCGCAGGATTTTGCAAATCAATCCTTAGGAGCAGGGAATTTGGGATTAGGTAATGAACAAAGAGTATCCAACAACTTTGAAACCTCAACATTATCATCTTTAATATCACGTGTTAATTACTCCTATAAAAACAAAATTTTATTTACATACACAGGAAGACTAGATGGCTCTTCAAATTTTGGAGAAAATAATAAATATGCTTTTTTTCCATCTGGTGCTATAAGTTGGAAAATGCAAAATGAGCCTTTCATTAGTAACAACCTTCCATTTATTAATGAACTTAAACCTCGAGTGAGTTGGGGGATTGTTGGAAATCAAGCTATCGGAGCATTCGAAACTTTAAATAGACTGGGAGAAGGTCGTTTTTTTACTAATGGCGGTTTTGTTACAACAATTGGTCCTGGTATCATTAGTAACAATGGAATATTTGCAGAATCTCGTGGGTTAGGTAACCCGGATCTAAAATGGGAAACGACAGAAATATTTAACATAGGGTTAGATTTTGCTGCGTTTAACAGAACTGTAAGTTTTACCTTAGACTTTTATAACAAAATCACCAATGATTTATTGGTAGATAGTAACCTACCTCCCACTTCTGGGTTTGATTTTTTAAGAATCAATGCTGGTGAAATAGAAAACAAAGGAGTTGAAGTTAGTCTTAATCTAGATATTATTAGAAAAGAAGATTTTAATTTCTCTGCAGGTATAATTTTTAACAAGAATATAAATAAGGTTACCAGTTTGGGGCCTTCTGAATTTACTTCAGTTTTAAATGATGATTTTGGTAATCAGTTTAGATTTACCGGAGTTAACTTCAGAAATCAATTTCGCTCACCAATAAATACACTAACACTTGACCAACCTATAAATGTATTTTATGGAGCTAGAGTTAGACGTATTATTCAAAGTGAAGAAGAAGGATTAGCATCTGGTTTTTCTGGAGCTAATGCTCAAGCAGGAGAATATTTGTATGAAGACCTTAACAAAGATGGCGTTATTGATCCTTTTGGAGCCGACAGAACCGTAATCGGAGATCCAAACCCAGATTTTACTGGAAGTTTAACATTAGATTTCTCATACAAAAACTGGGAATTGACCGCATTATTTAATGGTTCTTTTGGTGGAGATGTAGTTGATATTAATAAATTCAGCACGCAAGCTGGTGGAGGTAAAGCAAGTAATTTATTTGAACGCTGGACTCCTGATAATCGCACAAATGAATACCCTTCTTTAAGAGAAACCAGAAATGTAGCATTCTCTGATTGGTGGATACAAGATGGTTCTTTTGTAAGAATTCAAAATCTTAGGTTAGGATATAATATTGATGCTTCTAATATAAACTCTCTTGACGGAGCAAAAGTTTACATCAATGCAGACAACGTATACAATTTCACCAACTATGATGGTCTAGACCCAGAAGTTAATCCACAAGGAGTAGATGAAAATAGTATTCCAAGATTACGAAGGTTTACATTAGGTGTCGAAGTCAATTTTTAGTTTAAAAAATGAATATCATGAAAAAAATATATAACATATTTCTAGCAATTACGGTTTTAGGTATAGGGTCTTGTTCCCTTGATCCAGACCCCACTACATTTCTATCTGATTCTAATTTTTTCAGTACTGCAGAAGAAACCAATTCGGCTGTATTGCATTCTTATCAGGCAATGACTTTTTTGGACTATTTAAGACCATATATGAATATCCCTACTACTGCTTCTGAGGAAGCTTTTCCTAAAGAAGGGGAAGGGTTGAATATTAACCAATTTGAAGAATGGAATGTTGATGACAGAAATCAAAATTTAGAACAGTTTTTTAGACTTTCTTATGTCGGACTCAATAGAGCCAATACGGTAATTGAAAAAACCAAAGAAGCCAGTTATGATGAATCTTTGAGAGCAAAATATCATGGAGAAGGTTTATTTTTAAGAGCTTGGCACCATTTTATGCTAGTAAGATTATTTGGATCTACACCTCTTAGAGTATCGGCTGTGGACCAATTAGATGAAGTTCGCGGTATTCCTGACGCTTCTATAGAAGAAGTATATACATTAATACAATCAGATTTAAAAGAAGCAATAAACCTATTACCAATACAAAGAGAAGGAGGAAGAGCTGATAGAGTCGCTGCACAGGCATTATTATCCAAAGTATATATAACCATGGCTTCTGCGCGTCAATCAGGCAGTCCTGGTTACGAATGGGTATCAGATGCAGATACATTTTATGGCTTAGCCTCTGAGATGGCTTCTGCTGTCATTAACGGGCAATCAGAATACACTTTTGATCCTGATCTATTAAACATTTATAATGTTGCAGAACCTCAAAGTTTTAATGGACCAGAACATATATTTTTTATTCCTCAGGATAGAAATGGATTAGTAGAAGGAGAATTCTCTAAATTGTCTAAGTTCTTTATTCCCGCAGATACTCCAACAACATCATTTCTCGCAGACGGCACAGCTACTCATGGTGGTTTTGGAGTCTATGTATCAGAGCTTCCTTTTCTAGCCTCATTTGATAATACCGATCGCCGTAAAACAGAGCTTATAGTAAATGAATTATTTGATGAAAACGGAGTTTCCTCATGGACTCCTTCAGGAGGGGAATCGGCTCCTTTTTCAAGAAAATATATAGACCCTAAGTTTATTGGAGATAACACAAGTACGCATCCTTACTTATTAAGGTTTACTGATATATTATTGATATATGCAGAAGCAGAAGGACCATCAGCAGAAGGCTATACCGCTGTAAATCGAGTAAGACAAAGAGCTGGTCTTCCTGACCTAACTCCTGGCTTATCTATCACTGATTTTAGAGATAAGATTATTGAGGAACGTTCTTTTGAACTTGCTTTTGAAGCAAATAGACTATATGATTTACGCAGAACCAATACCGTAGAGAGCGTCTTACAGGATATTTATGGAAAAGTTATTGTTAATAACCCTTACTTCTATCCAATACCAGCAATAGAAAGACAATTAAACCCAACAAACTAAAGAGAAGGAATTATGGAAACAAACATTTTAAAAAAAATATTCCTAACTATAATAGTGATTACAATCACTATTTCTTGTCAAGAAGATCCATTTGAAGATACTGTTAGTAACGACAGACAATTTTTGAGTTTTACTATACCGGGTCAAGTTGGCCCTGCTGTTATTAGACCTACAGGAGATAATGAAGGTATTGTCGAAATATTCGCTGTATTATCTAACGTAGATTTATCAAATATTATCCCTGTACTTTCTATATCTGAATATGCACAAGTAAGTCCAGGTAACGGAGATATCGTAAATTTTAATAATGATGATCTTTCTATAACATATCAAGTGATTTCGGCATCTGGAAAAGTTCGAAATTGGGTTGTTAAAATCACACCTTATGAATCTGCTATAGAAGGAAAATGGAACGTAGATAAAATACTATATGACTGGCAGGTTGGCATTAATCAAACATGGGGGTATGGTGTATTTGGAACATATGACGAAATTACGGGATATGACCCTGAAGCATATGTTCCAGAGGTATTTTCTAAGGACTTTCCTAATGTAGCTTTTGAAGAAGATAATACTATAGAATTTATAACTAATCAAATTAACGAAAATGGAAACCCAGAAGGAACTTTCTCTTTTGGAGCAGGTGCAGATAATGAATTTTCATCCTTCATTCTTGATCCAGATCGTACTGGTGTTGCCAGAGATTATTCTGCTCGGTTTAGAAAAATACACCAAGGAGATGGAGTATGGGAATTTAATGAAGGAACCAAAACCTTAACTCTTTGGAAAGGAAGTAAAGCTGGAGCTAAAACAGAAGGTATAGTCTCTACAGATGATTTGGGTAATATAAGAATCGCATATAATACTTGGGAAGATGATTTCCCAGATGATCCAAATGACGGCGAAGCTCATATCCAAACTGCTATTACTTTATATTATCATTTTATCAAATAATAGCAACCTACATATCTTTCAGTTTTTGTCTTGTACTTACATGACAATTTTAATACTCGAAAGATCTTTAAAAACGCAAAATACAAGAAATGAAAAAAGAAATAACTATAAGGAAAATGATTAATTTTTTTAGTCTAGTCCTATTAATAAGTTTTACGAGTTGTAATGATGATTGGGAACCAACGATTGATCCAATAGAATCAGGTGATCTAGTGGTTAAAACCTCTCAAGTAATTAATGAGTCTTATATCGGGAATGGAGCACAATGGGATCCATATCCACAAGCATATAGATACTGGGGAACACCGATTAGTGATGCTGATTGGAATAAACTATATACAAGATTAGATTACATGAAACCTAGTTTTATGCGTGTCGTAATAGGTTCTTATGACAAATATGCATTAGCTGGTGCAGATGAATACAACCCTGAAGATCTGTTTGAAGGTCTAAATAAAATATTACAATATTGTCAGGATAATAACATCACTGTAATGTTAGGAGATTGGGGATACAACCAGGTGGATATCAATAGTGAAATGATTTTTGAAAACAGGCTAAAGAATGCTGCACGATACATAGATTTTTTAGTTAGAGAAAAAGGGTTTACATGTATTAAACATTATAGTACGATTAATGAACCTAATCTTGGAGGTTCTGCAACTGATGGAAATTATGAACTATGGAAAAACGCTACTCAATATTTTTATCAGGAATTAGAAGCCCTTGGAGTTACAGGTAAAGTAGGAATAGCTGGTCCAGACATTGCTCCTTTTACTAGAGATATAACCTCATGGATAACCGATACAACAAATGATTTTGGGGATAAAATATCGCTATATGATATACATACATATCCTCCAAGAGAGTGGATGTTCAATGGTGATTATGACGAGTTCTTAAAAATTTACAAAGATGCTACCCCTGCAGGTTCCCAAATCGTTATAGGAGAATTTGGGTTTAAGTATGAAACAAGTACTTCTACAATGGATACAGAGTTATTTAGGCAAAACCTTAGTGCAATTAACTCAGACCCAAATGTTGCACGTGATTCTAATACATTGATAGATGAGTTTTTTCATGGAGTTGATATTGCTGCGGCAACTATGAAAATTGTGAATGCAGGATACTCTGGAGCTGCCACATGGAATCTGGATGATGCAATGCATAGTGGCTCAACATCTGGGCAGGATCTAAAAATTTGGGGATTCTGGAATATTTTGGGGCAAGAGCTTTTGGGTAAACCCGAAAAAGAGGAATTAAGACCTCATTTCTACTCATATTCTTTACTTGCTAGATACATGCAAACAGGATCCAAAGTCTTTACCGTTGACATTCCTAACAGAATTGGCTTGGATGCAATCGCAGTAGAAAAAGATGGGAAATATATGATTGCAATTAATAATATATATACTGAAGAACATTCTCTAAACATAAAATTTGATAACAAATTACAGCTTTTTGAAGCCAAGAAATTTATATACAGAGAAAATGACAGAAAAGTTGATGATAATGGTTTTCCGGTTCCTACTGAAGAAGGATTAACTCTAGATTTTGGTGCTGGAGAAGATATTATTATTCCTGCACAAACACTAACAGTCATTACTAACTTTGACTATTAAACGATAAAAAATAATAACCCATATTCTTTTAATCATAAACAATATTCTTAAACATATTAAACTTGTCTATGGTTATTTACACTAAAAAAAGATCAAAAAATGTCTCATGACAATACTATCCAGCGACAGATAGATACATTTCGCTTAGAAAAATATATAAACAATCCTATTTTAAAACCAAACTATACAAATGACTGGGAAAGCCTTGTAGTTTGCAATCCTGGAGTATGGTACGAAAACGGGAAATTCTCCATGTTATATAGAGCTGCTGGAGATGACGAAGAACACTATATAAGATTTGGCTTGGCAGAGAGTACCGACGGAATTAATTTTACAAGAGTATCTGATCAACCTGTATTTTCACCAAGCGTTGATGGCCCTGATATGGGAGGAGTAGAAGATCCTCGTATTGCTAAATTTGGAGATGATTTCTATATTACATATGCTTATAGACCATTTCCTCCAGGACAATATTGGAAATTTGAACATGATGTCATTCTTCTTCCAGAATCTGGAGAAGATACTCCTTTGGTATACAAAAAAAACATAGCAAACTCTGGTCTGGCTATTTCTAAAAATTTAAAAAAATTTAAACGCTTGGGAAGAATTACATCTTCTCATCTAGACGATCGTGATGTGATTCTTTTTCCTGAAAAGATAAACGGTAGATTTGCAATGTTACATAGACCGAAAGAATGGATTGGTGAAAAATATGGTGTAGATCAACCTGCCATCTGGATTCGATTCTCTGACGATCTAATGGTGTGGGAGGAAGAAAGCACTCTACTTTTTGGAGGAAGAACAGGGACTTGGGAAGAAAAAATTGGAGGAAGCACTCCCCCACTTAAAACCAAAGATGGTTGGTTAATCATATATCACGGAGTAGAAAATGGAGGTCAGGGATATTACAGAGCAGGAGCAGCTTTATTAGATCTTTATGACCCAACCAAAGTAATAGGAAGGTTATCAGATTGGATTATGGAACCTGAGCATGATTATGAATTAGAAGGATATTATAAAGGTTGTGTATTTCCTACTGGGAATGTCATTATTGATGATACATTATATGTCTATTATGGAGGAGCCGATAAATACATTGGTTTAGCAACCTGTAGTGTAAATGAACTGCTAAAACAACTAAAAAAATAATTTTCAATGAAAAAAGCAGCAATCAAAATCATTCTATTTTGTCTCTTTTTCGGGAATTTTTCCTGTAAAAATGAAATAAAAGAACCAAAACCAGTGGATGCCACCATTTCATTTTTAGAACAAAACACTATAGATTTTCCATTTATTGGACATGGTGTACAATGGTCTGCGTATCCACATGCCGACTCCGAGGACGCAGAATGGGGGTTTTTAATGACTGATGAAAAATGGGAAGAGTTATATCGAAGACTAGACTATGTAAATCCACATATTATTAGAGTGATCGATTCTGCTGGTTGGCGCTATTATAAAGGTCTAGATAAAAAAGGAAATCCAATTATAGACTACAATTCACAAGAAGTAGCAACACTATATAAGCTATTGGATTATTGCCAGAAAAATAATATCACTGTATTATTTGGCGAATGGGGAGCTCCTGATTTTGGAAGAGAGGATAAAAACATCCCTTATATTCAATTAGCAAATGATGATCGATGGATTTCGATGATATCAGGTTTTTTACAACATTTAATTATAGATAAGAAATATACTTGTATTACCTACTATAATTTGGTAAATGAGCCAAATGGTTATTGGGCTTCCACAGATGGTGACTGGGATCAATGGAAAAATGGATATCTCAAATTAGCGGCAAAATTTAAAGAAACAGGCTTAGATAAATACGTACAACTTGCAGGTCCGGATGCAGTAGTACAATGGAATCATCCTACTCATCCTAAAAAAGCTATAGATTGGGTATATTCTACTGTTAGCGAACTCGATAGCGTAACTGCTTCTTATGATATTCATATTTATGCTGATCAACATCTGGTAAGAACAGGAAATTTAGAACGATTTTTACTCCCAATGGCAAAAGCAGCTCAAGATCAAAAGAAACCTTTTATTCTTGGAGAATTAGGAATGAAGTATACAGGTGAACTAAAAGAAGAAAATACAAAAAGAGGGCAAGCCGATCCATACGCCGGTGCAGATGACTCTAGCATGTTTGTCTATGATTATTTTTATGGAGTAGATATGGCTGATGCAACTGTACAAAGTATGTTAGCCGGTTTTGGTAGTGCAATTGCATGGGATCTCGATGATGCCATGCATACCGTTGGAGATTTAGGAGATAAAACTCAATTAAAAAAATGGGGAATGTGGAATATTTTAGGAAAAGAGCTAACGGGTGATATCAAAGAGTTAACTCCCAGGCCTTGGTCCTATACCTGGACATTACTTTGTAATTTATTACCTCCTGGATCAAGTATTATAGAAGGCGCTGATTTACCAGAAGATGACAAAATAAGATGTGTCGCAGCAAAACATGAGGATAATTTTACAGCAATTGTTGTAAATCAATCCAAAGAAGAAAAAAAATATTATCTAAAAACCGATATTTCTATTGCTGAAAAAACAGTATTTCTATATGAATATTCAGAAAATAACAGGCCTGTAAATGCTTCAGGATTTCCCACTATGACAAAGGTACTAACAGATAAAATAGATGACCAAGGTGTTTATATTGAAGTAAAGCCTAATAGTGTCGTATTTGTAAGCACTATAGTTGTAAAGTAGTGAATATTATACCCAATTTAAAATCTTCTAAGAATTCAATTACAATATTAAAGTAAATTATGGGATACAATTTAGAATTAATAGATATTTTAGTTTTAGTCATATACTTCATTTTTGTAGTGTGGTTTGGTTTAAGGTATTCTAAAAAAGGTAGCTCTTCTACAGATAATTATTTTCTTGCTGGACGAAATATGACATGGCCCATTATTGGTTTCTCTTTATTTGCTGCTAGTATTTCCAGTACCACATTAATTGGTAAAAGTGGAGATGCCTATTCAACAGGAATTGCTGTTTTTAATTATGATTTAATTTCTGTTTTGGTAATGGTCTTTTTTGCCATGTTCTTTTTACCATTTTATATCAAATCAGGAATCTTTACTATTCCAGAATTTTTAGAAAAACGTTTTGATGTTCGGTCTCGGTATTATTTTTCTTTTATAACGCTACTTGGGTCTACTTTCCTTGATGCTGCTGGAGCTTTGTATGCTGCCGCATTGTTAATGAAATTGGTTTTTCCTGCTCTAAGTATTATAGAGTTATCTGTAATATTTGCCATTATTGTAGCTGCATATACTATTCCTGGAGGATTATCTGCAGCAATAAGAGTCGACTTAATACAAGGTATTATATTACTAGTGGGTACATTTATTTTGACATTTTTAGTGATGCAAAATGGAGGTATTGATTATCTAAAAGAACTTTTATTGAAAGAAGACTTAATGATGAAACTCATTAGACCAATGAACGATAGTTCTGTACCATGGTTAGGAATGATAGTAGGAATTCCTATTCTAGGATTTTATTTCTGGGGAAACAATCAAGTATTAGTACAAAGAGTACTTACAGCAAAATCAGTAGATCATGGTCGAAAAGGTATTCTTATGGTAGGTTTTTTAACAGTTCTAATCTTATTCGTCATCATTTTTCCTGCTGTCATTGGTAAACATTTATTTCCTGGCTTAGAGAAGAATGATATGATATATCCAAAATTAGTGATAGAAATAATGCCCGTTGGAATCTTAGGGCTTATGTTGGCAGCTATGGTCGCTGCACTTACCTCTTCGTTAAGCGCATTATTGAATTCTGTAGCTACTTTATTTACAATGGATTTTTATGTTAAAGCAAAAAAGAAGACTTCTCAAAAAGAGCAAGTCATTGTAGGTAAAATTGTTTCCATAATAGTCCTAATTCTAGCTTTGGTATGGATACCTTTTCTTGCAAAATTTGATTCTCTATTGAAATACTATCAAGAGATGCTTACGTATATAGCACCGCCAGTGGTAGCTGTATTCTTTTTGGGAATCTTTTGGAAAAGAATAAATAGACATGGAGCCTTTTGGGGACTTATGGGAGGAGCATTAATGGCTATAACAACTGTATTTCTTAAAATAGTTTTTAATTATGAACTACTTGGAGATTTTCATTTTCTTTTAAAAGTTCCTTTTTATTTTATAGGTAGCAGCTTGATTATTATTATAGTGAGTTTATTGAGTACGCCTGATGATTCAGAAAAGATTAAAGATTTTATCTGGACACGAAAAATATATCAGGAAGAGACTGAAGAATTAAAAGGAACACCTTTTTATAAAAATTTTAGATTTTGGTCAATAGTTTTAATCGTCTTCTGTTTTACAGTATTGTTTATGTATCAGTAAAAATGCTATCATTTTAATAAAAAATTCATGATAGTACTACCTATAAGCATAATACAATCACTTTTACCTATAAATAACAATTAGTTTTATACAAAGAATTTAAACCCTAAATTATGAATTATAACATTACTAAAAATCTATTTTTTACTTTGAAAAGCATCCATTTAAGGATGCTAATACTCTTTTTTTTGTCCTTTACAAGTTTTATTATTCAGGCTCAAGATCCGGGAGCACCTACTGGATTATCTATTTCTAATGTAACCTCTACAGGGTTTACTCTTACTTGGGATGCGCAACCTACGGCCACAGGAACTAATATTTTCATTGTAGATCCTGCTGCCAGTAGTGGGGATGTATATATTACAACAGTAGCTGCTGGAGTCAATACTTTTGATTATTCAGGCACTTATGGTTCTATAACCATTCAGGATGGTGTAACTTACCTTGCTAAAATTCAACCTTTATTAGATCCTGATTTTAATAATTATGCTGATACTAGTGTAACTACTGCTGCTCCTACAGCAGACCCGGGAGCTCCAACGGGATTGGCAACTTCCAATATCACTTCTACTGGTTTCACACTTACCTGGGATGCAGATCCTAATGCAACTGGAGGAACTAATATTTTTATTGTTGACCCTGCAGCTAGTAGTGGAGATGTTTATGTCACCACAGTAGCAGCTGGAGTTAATACTTTTGATTATTCAGGTACTTATGGCTCTGTTAACATTCAGGATGGGGTGACTTATATTGCAAAAATACAAGCATTACCCGATGCTGATTTTAATGCTTATGCAGATGTATCTGTAACTACTGGCGGAACTCCTCCTCCTGTTGATCCAGGAACTCCCACTGGATTAACCATTTCTAATGTGACAGCTACTGGTTTCACACTTACCTGGGATGCAGACCCTTTAGCCATCAATGGAACTAATATATTTATTGTAGACCCAGCAGCTAGTAGTGGGGATATTTATATTACAACCGTAGCAGCTGGAGTTAACACTTTTGATTATTCTGGTACTTATGGCTCAGTCACAATACAAGATGGAATGACATATCTTGCCAAAATACAAGCATTACCAGATGCCGATTTTAATGCTTATGCAGATATTTCTGTAACTGCAAGTACTCCACCACCACCTGTTATTGAACCAGGAAAACCAACAGGTTTATCCATTTCTAATATCACTTCTTCTGGTTTTACACTTACCTGGGATACAGACCCTTTAGCCACAAATGGTACGAATATTTTTATTGCAGATCCAGTAGCTGGTAGTGGAGATGTATTTATCACAACTGTAGCAGCCGGAATTAACACTTTTGATTATACTGGTACTTATGGATCTATAACCATTCAGAATGGAGTAACTTACCTTGCTAAAATTCAAGCCTTGCCAGACACGAATAGCAGTGCATTTGCCGACATAGAAATTACTGCTCGTGATATTTCAGACCCAGAAACACCAACAGGATTACAAGTTTCTACTATTACAGCGACAAGTTTTACCATTAATTGGGATGCAGATGCTAACGCTACCGAAGGATTTAATGTTTTTATTACCGAGCCCGGTGTTAGCAGCCAAGATATATTTGTAGCGAATATTCCTGCTGGTTCAACAAGCTTTGATTTTTCTGGTACATACGAGTCCATTACAATTCAGGATGGAAGAACTTATCTTGCAAAAATACAGGCTTTACCAGATGCTAATAGTAATGCTTTAGGTAGTATTGAAGCTACACTTCCAGAATGCCCTGCTGGTAATACAATGAGCTTATACCCTATTCCTGCAACAGATATTGTAAATGTTTTAAACCATGGTTCTTCTGTTATCAAAAAAATGACGTTGACTAATACTAATGGTGAAATAATAAAGATATCAAATGATGCGCAACTAAATATTAATGATGTTGTATCTGGATACTATTTTGTTATCATTGAGGATCAAAACAGAAATAAAACCGTAAGAAAAGTAGTAAAACAATAATAGTTATTATCTACTTTTATTTGTTAGAGTGTCAATTTTTAGCAGAATGTAGTCATTTTTACAACTAAGATAAAGTTATTTTTACGGCGAAAAATCACCTCTAAAATTGAGGTATTTAGAACACTAAAAATCTTTTTTTGTCTTAAAACCTGTGCCTCTTGGCATTCTGTATCAGCAGCATCCCTACTTATGTTCAGGATCCAGGGGCACCATTTAGAATTAATAAAAAAGATTACATTATCAATTAAATAGAACAGATTAAATTGTCAAAATGTGAAGCCTTACTAGAGAAGTAAGGCTTTTTTTTATGTTTAATTCGTTAAAACATGAAACTATTTTTAGTTCTTAGAGTGTCTATTTTTAGCAGAATTTAGTCATTCTCACATTGACATTAAGTTTAATTTTACCCAAGAAGATGAATTCTCGATTTAGGAATTTTAGAATTAAACATCTTCGCCCCAAAAATTAAGTGCTTCTGGCTACCTTTTCTTCCCCCCTTAAATTTATTTTCCAATTTATAGGTTTGTTTCAGAGGCACTATCTGGGGTTAATATCTCAGTTTATATATTATCATCAAAAAAGCTACCTTGAGTTAACAGGTAGCCTTATTGATTGGCTGATAATTACTTATTTTTTAATCAACTTAATCATTGGTGCATTATCTACAGAAATAAAATACATACCTCTGCTTAAACCTGTGACATCTATTATATTATCAATAGCATTCGAATTTATCTTTTTTGATATTATTTCTTTTCCACTGAGGTTTAAAATACGCACATGAGCATCCTCGCTTAAGTTATAAATTGTAAATTTATCAGCAACTGGATTAGGCGCTATTAATAGATTTTGTTTATTAAAATGTAAGGACCGGTTTACTTTTTTATTTTCTGTTACCGTTACATTATTAATCTGGTCTGCATCTATCGCTTCTTGCCAATTTGTACCTAAAGGTCGTATATGCGTTTTAAATATATACCCAGATCCTGGTACTGGTGGTGAAGCTAAATTAACTGTGATTGATTTTACCCCTCTTCCCATAGGAACTATCCCTTTTTGCTGTCCCATCCAATTAGTAGACGACCAAAATTCTACTACTATTTCTCGATCTGTTGATGCCTCATAATCCAAATTAAAAGTATAAGAAGTAGTTGATGGAATTGCGGTTGGTGCATCCTTAAACGATACAAGGTCATCATACTCTATTACCTCCGAAATTATTATGTTATCTATTTGAGCCGTATCTAAAACTTTTTCCCCATTTGACCCAATCGGTCGTATATATGCTTTTAAAGAATATTGATCCCCTGGGACAGTAGGAGATTTTAATCTTAACATAATGGATTTTGATCCAAAACCAGCGGGAACAATTAACCGTTTACTGCTCGCCAATTGACCTTTTGGAGACCAAAATTCTGCTACAATCTCTCTATCTACTGTTGCTTCATACTTAACATTTATACTGTATCTATCGGCTATTGGAAGTGTTTTAATAATTTCAGGGAAAATAATAGAATCCTCACCCCCCACTACATCTTTATCGTACTTTTCGACTTCTAAAATCATAGAACTTACTCTTCCCCCACTATCAGGAAAGTTTACTGTAATTGTATTATCAACTTTTAATAATCCCATTGGAAAAGGGACATCTATTGTCCCAAAAAAATCATCTCTGTTTTTTTGGTCATACCCCTTCCAATTCGAAGGCACATGTACTTCTATACCATTTATTTTTACTATTGGAGATTTAGACTTATTATGTTTTCTTCCGATTGCCATTTTTAACGTAGCATAGCCGCTCCCAATATTCACGCCATTGTAAGCAAAAGAAATTTCTGTATTTGCTTCAATTTTCTGTAGGTGTTTGTCTGAGTAGTAGTTTGTACTTCTAATTGCATTTGAAAATACTAATGTAGTACCAAATGTATATTCTAAAACAACGGTTTCATTAGGAATTAACACTATAGTATTAGGTATTTTTTCAATTTCAATATCTGTATATACTGGATTGGCATTGTCGTAAATCTTTAAACTTTTAACTCTTACCTTTTCTACACCTTGTAAATCAGAAATCATATTTAATGTAATGCTTTGTGCCGTATCATCCAGGTTATTTAATGCTACATAAACCTTATTATTTTTAGTAAAACCATGAATTTGAACATCGGGATTACTACTATTTACGTGGATTCTTTTTCCTTCTACATCAGACCATAATTTATAAAAATCTATTTTGGATGTATAACTCCAATCTGCTAAGATTGGTCTATTAGGGTTATCTGTAGGTATTATAGTCAATGGTCTCCATAGCGCCGGAACGTAAGTTTGATAATTGTTTGAAGCATTTATGTACCACGTCGCTTTACCTGTAATAAAAGGGATTGAAATTGCCATTCTATCTTCTCTATCTAATAGGTTAAACAAAATTGAGTTAATCGATTTTAGTGTCAGTGCACTTTTAATATCGCTATATCCCGCAGGATATCCTCTTTCTATCCCACCATACTCAGTAATGGCATGAGGTTTTACTACACCCCATTTGGTATAACTATAGGTCTCAATAAGATCTAAAATCGCTTCTGAATTACTTCCAGATCGTTTATTATCTTGTCCTGTAACATTAATCCCATCATAAAGATGAGTAGCAAAGGCGTCCATATGTTCTCCTGCAACATCCATAAACATTTTCATACGTGTATCCCAATGACCAAAATCCCAAAGCTCCATTGATGGCCAGGCACTAGAGTAACCAATTACCTTCATTTTTGCCAGCTCTGGTGTTTCATCAAACTTCTTACCAATAGCACCAAACCATTCTGCCATTCGAACTCTCATTTTTTGACCATCTGGTTGTTGTTCTGCAAATACAGCATCTCCAGAATGCACAAAAGGCTCGTTCATAGGTTCAAAAAACTCTGGTCGGCCGGTATCATTTACATGATTTTTATAATATTCTGCAGCCCAAGCTGCTCCAACCTCCTTACTTAAATTATACCGCACCACATTTCTAGGGTGTTCGGTAGCTATAAAACGAGTAACATTACGTGTTGTAGTATCATCAGAATTGTTATAAGAAGGATACTCCCCTACAACTCCGGTTTTACTTTTTGCATATGAGAATGCTCCCCAAAATCCTCTGCCGGGTGTTACATTAAAATCTGTATAAAGTTTTTTGTGATCAGTATCATTTGAATTACTATGAATGGTGAAATATTTGGTTCTATCAAGTTCTGATATTTCTCCTAAATATCGTTCTGTAGATATATCAACATCTACTTTCGTCTGTGCAACGACGTGCTGTAATGACAAGATTGCCATTACCCACAGGGTAATGTTTAGAGTTTTCATGTTTTTGTGTTTTAATTTTGTTACTGGTTAATAAATATTATGATATGAATAGTTTTATCTAGAAATGAAGAAACCTGTTACAAGTTTCAAACTAGACAAAATGCCTTATTTTCAATTAGATATTATAATTTAGCATTATCACAAAGTAACTATGACACGTTTTTTTTAAAGAGACTATCAAAAAAACATCAACATGCAGTTTAGGAAACATAATTCCCCAAATTAAAAAGAAGAAAAAAATAAACTGCTTAAAAGATTTGAAACAGCGCTTCTCTTTTTAAATTTCAATTTTACATTTAAAAATAATGAATATATTAACATTATGTATAAATTTTAACTAAATAAATACGGGTTTTTAACCTAAATCAGCAAAAGCCAGAATATCACTATGCAAATCCATGAAACCGCTTTTGTAGTATCCACCTATCGATCTTATTTTGAAGAAATCAGCAAAGATATTTATGCCAAATTATGGAATAATGAAGCAACTGATGCTTTGATACCCAATATTTTGGAAAGTATTTCTAAAGATGAAGCAATTTTACATAGTCTTAGAAATCGTTTTTTCTATGAACGAATGATATCTTTCTTTACTGAAAATAATGGGGGTACTCTTATCAATTTTGGATCTGGATTCAGTATGTATCAATTTTTGATAAATGATAATGTAAGCACTATAGAAATAGACCAAAAAGATATCATCGAATATAAAAAAGAAAGAATTGATGATTGGATTAATCAAGGTAAACTTCCTCGAAGAGAAATTCGTTATACCGCAATAGACTTCAATCAAAGTACTGAAGAAGAAATTATTGATACACTTCAGCCTTTAATCAAAAAAAGGCCCGTTTTTATTCTAGTCGAAGGAGTTTTATTTTTTTTAACTTCAAAAACCACTGATAAACTTTTTAGAGTTTTCAATAGACTACAAAATCAAGGAGGTTTAGTAGGTAGTGTAAGTTACCTTCCTGAAGTTAAAGAAACTTCGGTATATAATCGTTTACTTCATTATTTTGACAGTAATAACAACACCAATGATTCATTTAATCATCAGACGATAACAAACTCATTTTACAAAAATATAGAAGGTTACCTTTTGGAAGAGCATATAGACGAATTCGAACTAGCTAAAATTTATGCTCCTGATAACATCATTAAGAGTAAAACTGATATTCTTAATGAGAATATGTATATTTTACGTAAAAGTTAGATGTTGATGTTTTTTTCATTTCTAAAACAAAATTGTATCATTATTTTTTCCAAAATATTCTTATTTCGAATTATTTTTTTGTGTTTCATTGAGAATTGAAAATCGAGTATGTTTTTATGTGGGAAATTTCCCCATACCTGTGCAATGTTTTCCGATCTCCTAACAGCTTTATTTGCCTTTAAGCATAAAACTGATCATTGTCTGTAAGAATAACATTATACACTGAAAACCAAGCTTATACGTTGATTTTTATTAAACTTTTTGGTGACTTCAATAATAAATTCTTGTTAACTTTGCCCAAAAGTAAATTAGTAAAATATAAATTAATCAAAATCACTTATTATGAAACAAAAGTACTTATTGGGGTATTCTTTTATTGCTTTATTTTTAATTTTTGCTTCTTGTAGCAAAGATGAAAATGAAATCGTTGAAAATGGAATTGTGGAATCTGAAAAAGTTACATTAGAGCCTGATTTTATTGAAAATGATGGATCAGAAGGAATAGAAGATGAAGTACAATTAGAAGAAGAGGAAGCACCTTCTTTAACAGAAAATAACTCAAAAACTTACGGTCACCGTAGATATAAATTACTTACTCCGTCAGATGTAACTCCTGCAGATTTAGAAGCATGTGGTCAAACGACAACTATGCCATTATTGGTAGGGTCTAGAAAAATAGAAGTTGGTAACGTTAACGTATCTAATGATGAGGAAAATTTATACTTAACCTTTAAGGCTAATAGCAATTACCTTATGAAAAAAGTATATCTATATATTGGGGCAAAACAAAATATTCCTTTTTATTCTAATGGTTTTCCTAACCTACGTAAATTTAACTACAAAGCTTTTCCATACTATTTTGGGGGGATGAAAGAAGCTACTTATGTTATTCCATTATCTTCAATAGAATTAGATTGCTTCGAGATAGTAGCCTATTCTAAAATATACAGTAAGAAAAGTAATTGTTTCTATACTTCGTTTGCTTATGACCAAACTTTAGATCAAGAATATACTTATTATAATCATTACTATGGTTGTGTTTACTATGGTGATTGGATAAGATCATTTGAGTATTGCAAGCAAACATGTAAAGCTGATTGTACAGAAGTTTATGGATATCATGAAGATTGCGGAATCTGTGAAAATGGTAATCTTAATACATTCTTTGCATATTCTTTCCTTGATCGTAGAGGTGAAGCTGGTGTTGATGTAGAATTAATCACAAGTCCTGAGGGATGTGATATTACCAATAGTGAAGAAGTTGGACATATCAATATTTCTTCTATCAGTGAAACTAAGTTAAAAATAGAGTATCAACTAAGTACTGGGTATGAAATGTGTGAGTTAAGTTTTAGTTATGGTATTTCTAGATTTAATACTCCTAATAACTATTCTCAGCAATTTGACACTCCTACAACTTCTTATAGTTTTGAAATAGATAAGCTTACAGGAGCTAACATTTATTTAGATAGTAAGGCTCAAATTACTAGTAGTAATTAATCAGTGTAATAAGTTTTCCTAATTATAAGGAACTTACAATAAAAAAACCGGGATAAGATTTAAAATCTTATCCCGGTTTTTTATTAAATCACTTTTTGTTTTATTTCATAGCTTTTGCCATAACATGATATCTTGGATCGTCAATATCATGCTCTATAACACTAGCCAATCTGGGAGAAGCTTTAATCATAAGCGCTTGGCACTCTTCGCTAAGGTGCTTAATTTTAACCCTCTTACCAGCTTCTTCATATTTTCCTACAAGATTAAAAATAGCTTCTAATGCTGAGTGATCGCTAACTCGTGATTCTATAAAATCAATTTCTATATACTCAGGATCATTAGCTACATCAAACTTATTATTAAATGCTTGTATACTACCAAAGAAAAGAGGGCCCCATATTTCATAGATTTTGGTTCCATCTTCTCGAACATGTTTTCTAGCTCTAATTCGCCTTGCGTTTTCCCAGGCAAATACTAAGGCAGACATAATTACTCCAGCAATTACAGCAACTGCCAGGTCAAAGAAAACCGTTAGTGAAGAAACTGCTATTAACACAATGGCATCTGCCAAAGGAATCTTATTTAGAATTCTAAAACTAGACCAAGCAAATGTACCTATTACTACCATAAACATTACACCAACTAAAGCAGCAATAGGAACTTGTTCTATAAGTCCTGAAGCAAATAATATAAATAATAACAATGTCACAGCTGCAACAATTCCAGAAAGCCTTGTTCGACCACCACCTTTAATATTAATAATGGATTGACCAATCATTGCACAACCACCCATTCCACCAAAAAGTCCAGTTATGATATTCGCACCTCCTTGAGCTAAACACTCTCTATTAGAATTACCACGAGTCTCGGTCAATTCATCGATAAGATTTAATGTCATTAAAGATTCTATTAATCCAATGGCCGCAAGAATCAAAGCATAAGGACCAATAAATTTAAAAGTCTCCCAGTTCATAGGTATTTTACTAAAAATATCGAACTGGAACTTTGGTAATCCTCCTTTTAAACCTTCTCCTCCACCATCTCTAATAAAACTACCTACGGTAGCGACATCAAGTTTTCCCAGAATTACAATTGCAGATACCACTACAATAGCAAGCAGGGCTTCTGGAAGTTTATTCGTTAATTTTGGCAATCCCCACATGATTAACATGGTGAGCAACACCAAACCTAACATTAATAACAATTCATTTGTTGGTATCCAAGACTTTACCTTACCCTTTTTATTAATGCTATATATAGCATTGTCTTCAAAATTAAAAGTAACTTCTTTTGTAATTAAATCAAAAACCTGCCCTTCATACACCATGTATTTTCCTTCATTAGAATTGATTTCTTCTAATCGATTACTATCAAAATTGAATACTGCTCTATCTGTAGTCACATCATAGACCTTGTTATCGTCTCTAATTTCAAATTTTTTCTCTACCGATTCGGTTTTATATTTATCATTCCCAAAAACGTCTTTCTCACCTTCTTTAAACATCCCTAATTGAGAAAGGAAAATCACGATTGCCAGACCATTTACAAATCCCATCATTACGGGATGCGGAATCAAACGTACAAACTTACCTAGCTTAAAAACACCGGCTAGCATTTGTATTACTCCCATAAGAATTACAGTTGCAAATAAATAATATAACCCTAGTTCTTCTCCTGGATCACC
The DNA here is from genome assembly GCF_007489275.1 of Aquimarina algiphila. Classification (GTDB taxonomy): domain Bacteria; phylum Bacteroidota; class Bacteroidia; order Flavobacteriales; family Flavobacteriaceae; genus Aquimarina; species Aquimarina algiphila. The sequence goes on along the minus strand of NZ_VLNR01000045.1, from coordinate 20,798 downwards.
CATAGCGTTTCCTTCTGCTACCAAGCTTACCATTACTACTGCTAATGCTCCAGTAGCTCCAGAAATCATCCCTGGACGTCCTCCAAAAATAGATGTTATAAATCCAATCATAAATGCAGCATATAACCCTACTAATGGATCAACACCAGCTACAAAGGCAAAAGCAACCGCTTCCGGAACTAAAGCTAAAGCAACTGTTAATCCCGATAAAATATCATTTTTGGCATTAGCCACTCTTTTTCTAACAAACTCAGTCATAGTTATGGTATTTCAGGCTGCAAAAATACAGTTATTTTGTGGCTTCACAAGTAAAATAGAATTCTATTACAATCACTAAATCTAACTAAAACGTTATAGAAGATTATAAAATTCGAAATCTTAGTATATTTGATCTTTACACACATCATATATGCAAAAAATTACTTTTATTCTAGGTTTCTTAGCTATCATTTCATGTACCCATAAAGAGAAATCTGATACCAAAGATTTCAATTTCACAACTACTTTTGAGAAAAGTAACGGGAACAAAACTGCCACATATCCGGAGGTTATAACATACTATCAGCATTTAGCAGACACATATTCTTCTGTTAATATCGAGGAAATCGGAATGACCGACAGCGGAAATCCTTTGCATATAATTACACTAAATCCTGATACTACTTTCGATTTTAACGAGATTCGAAAAGCCAAACGAATTATACTTATTAATAACGGAATTCATCCTGGTGAAAGTGATGGTATAGATGCTACTATGTTATTGTATAGAGATATTGCTGAAGGTAAAATCAAACCTCCGGCAAATACCGTATTAGTAACAATTCCAGTATATAATATTGGAGGAGCCTTAAATCGAAACTCTGGAACACGAACGAATCAAAATGGCCCTGAAGCTTATGGTTTTAGAGGAAATGCACGTAATTATGATCTAAATCGTGATTTTATAAAGAATGACACAAAAAATGCCCGTGCTTTTGCAGAAGTATTTCATGCAGTACAACCAGACGTTTTTATAGATAATCATGTGAGTAATGGGGCTGATTATCAATATACGCTTACTCACCTTTTTACTCAACATAATAAGCTGGGTAATGAATTAGGCGATTACTTACATCAAGAAATGCATCCACAATTAGAATCTTTACTAAAAAAGAAAAACTGGGATATCACGCCCTATGTAAATGTTTGGGGAACTACACCTGACAAAGGCTGGACTCAATTTCTTGACTCTCCAAGATATTCTACTGGATACACAACACTTTGGAATACTCTGGGAATGATGGTAGAAACTCACATGCTAAAATCTTATAAAAAAAGAGTTGAAGGAACATATGAGCTTATGAAATCGATGATTGAAATCACCGAGAGAGACGGAAGTAAAATTCGTTCTTTACGAGAGACAACCTTCAATAAACAAACCAAACAAAAAGAATACCCTGTGAATTGGAAAGTAGATACTACACAAATCACAAAATTTAATTTTAAAGGATATGAAGGCGAATTTGTTCCTAGTAAAGTTACAGGAGCAAAACGATTAAAATATGATCAAAATAAACCATATCAAAGAGAAGTTAGCTATCAGAATTATTTTAAAGCCATCACATCAATCAAAGTCCCTAACGCTTATGTAATACCAAAAGGATGGTGGAAAGTGGTTGATTTATTAAAATTAAATCAAATTGAATTTGAGGTGCTGAAAAAAGATTCAATCATTGCAGTAGAAACCTATTTTATTAAGGATTATAAAACTCGAAAAGCTCCTTATGAAGGGCATTATCTTCATTATCAAACTTCAGTAAATAAAAAATTAGAATCCATAACCTTTGCTAAAGGAGATATTATAATCCCAACAAACCAAAAAGGATTTAGGTATATTATAGAAACTCTAGAACCTGAAGCTCCTGACTCATTCTTTAATTGGAATTTCTTCGATACCATTCTGCAACAAAAAGAAGGATTCTCACCTTATGTTTGGGAAGACAAAGCTTTTGAAATATTAGAAAAAGACGAAAATTTAAAAATAGCATTTGAAGAAAAGAAAAAAGATACTGCTTTTGCTAATAATTGGTATGCACAACTGGACTGGATACACAAACATTCTAATCATTATGAAAAGGCACACTTACGGTATCCTATTTACAGGATTTTAAAATAAATCCTACCCTAAATTTAATCTATCAATTCTAGCTTCAATACCAGAAGTTTGCATTTCTTTTTCTATGCTATCAAAGTTAGTTTTATCAACGCTTCTCTCTATACTTCCTTTTTTTAGGTAATGTAAATAATCACAGGTTTGGTGTAATGTCGAAAAAATGTGAGAAGAAAGTATAATAATTTTATCTAGTTCTTTTAACTTAGACAATACTTGATTGATTATAATATTACTATGAATATCAACTCCATTAAATGGCTCATCGAGAATAAAAACATCATTATTCTGAAGTAGAATTGCTGTAAGAGCCAGTTTCTTTTTCATTCCTGTTGAGTAAGTCTCTGCATATTTATCAAGTGGTAAATCAAAAATGTTTTTTTCTTTAAAATCTCCTATCTTGATTTTCCTGGCATTACACAACAGCTGTAAATATTCTTTCCCGGTGATCTTAGAAAAAAAATAAGGATTAGTTGGCAAAAAGCCAATCGAATTTTTTATTTCACCTTTGTCATATTCAATTTTTCCTTTAAAGCTTTCCATTCCCGAAATACAGCGAAATAACGTTGTTTTTCCCGCTCCATTTTCTCCAACAATACCGTGAATCTCTCCTTTTTTAAAAGATAGACATATGTCATTAAGCACATGGTGATTATTGTACGCTTTATATAAAGAATCAATAGATATCATTTCAAAAGGGAATTTAAATTACGTTGCGCTTTAAAATAGAAATACGGAATAACTATCAACATAGCAGGCGGAAACAAAATACACAATACTCCTATTATCCCCTGAAACATTCCAACACCTTCTCTAAGAAAAGCATATTTTATTACTATATACATAATCATGTATAACAATCCCAAAAACGAAAAGATTAAGGCGATATGCATTTGATCTATATAAGATATTGATAAAATCAAAAAAATCGGAAAAGTCAATACAATACTATACTTAGATGCTATACTTATTTTATGTTTTAAAAACCCTTGTGGGTTCATATCATGAATCCAAATATAAAACTGAGGATCAGGTTTTGAATAATACATAGAGCATATAAAGAAAATAGATAGTATCGAAAAGATGCCTAAATTAAAATTATTAACGTTGATAGAAATAATAGCAATGCCATAGGACAATAAAAACATCCAGAATGTTTTGCGAAATCCAATAACAAACTCAAATGGCCATCTAAAAAACGGTGTAGGCAGGGTTAAATTAAATTTACCTGGCTTTTTTATAAAGGAAATGAAAATAGTCATTCCAAAAACTATCAAAGCCTCTTCATAGTACATTCGGAATACCAAAAACAAAATAAATGGTATTGCTAACAGTATATGATTTATTACCACAATACTTTTAAAATCAGTCAATAAAAAATGTTGCTTGATAAGTTCATCATGCTTTGGGTAACGTATTATAAAAACTGTCACTATCCCTATTAACATATAAAAGTAATTTGGATACATTACTTTATCAAAAAAACTTGTAGACCCCCAATAAAACAAACCAGGGATGATTAGATATGCTATAAGTGGCTCTATTCCAAAATCTTTTAGATGACGATTAAGCCGTTTAAAAAGTAAAATAAAATAGAGTTTCATTAATCAGGATAAATAATCATGAGAAAATAATTGTTTGATGTTCGCATAGGAATCCAATAAAGCTTTTCTCGCTTTTTTTCTATCCTTCCATTTCACTTTAGTAATTCCTTCATCTTTTTGTGGGATAAGTTCCCCATCATATCCTGTTTTCATTTCAAACCAATACGTAACCTTCAACCTAAACTCTCCACTTCTTTTAAAAACGTGATAGCTTCGATATAAAAATTTAGTAATTTCTAATCCAGACACTCCTGTTTCTTCTTCTACCTCACGTATTGCAGCAGTTTCCATATCTTCATTCTTTTCGGCCTTACCTTTAGGCAAATCCCATTTTCCATTACGACGAATGAACAAAATTTCCTTATCAGTGTTATAAACCTTTCCCCCTCCCGCAACAACAACGGGTAATTTGGTATATAAATGCTCTATAAGTTTATCTTCTCTTTTATGATACAGGTGATACTTTGCCCCTTCGTTTGTAGTTTCTTTTTTTAAAATATCTCTTATAATTGTTGGAAAGTCAGCCTCTTTGATTGGGATCATTTTATAATCCTCTATAGACTTTTTTGTAGATAGAATAATAGGTGTATTATTCACAAAAACTTTATACATTTGCAACTATGATTTTTGATAAAGATACAGCAAAAAAAACTGCTGAATTACTACTGCAAATTAATGCAATTAAATTAAATCCGCAAGACCCTTTTACCTGGGCTTCTGGATGGAAATCTCCGATCTATTGTGACAATAGAGTTACGCTTTCATATCCTGAAATTCGTAATTACCTAAGAGAAAACCTCGCTCGATTCATTGAGCAAGAATATGGCAAACCTGATGTAATTGCCGGAGTGGCAACGGGAGCTATTGGTATCGGAATGTTAGTAGCACAACAACTTGATCTTCCTTTTATCTATGTACGCCCGGAAGCAAAAAAGCATGGAAGAAAAAATCAAATCGAAGGTATTATCCCTACCAATAAAAATGTTGTAGTTGTTGAAGATTTAATTAGTACAGGAAAAAGTAGTTTAAATGCAGTAAAAGCACTTAAAGAAGTTAATGCTAATGTAAAAGGAATGGTTGCTATTTTCAATTACGGTTTTGATATTGCCGTAGAAAACTTTAAAGAAGCCGCATTATCCTTACACACACTAAGCAATTATGACAACCTGCTAGAACAAGCGTTGGACACCAATTACATAACAAAACAACAACAACAAACATTACAAAGCTGGAGAACTAATCCTTCAGAATGGAACATATAATAATTTAATGCTATGAACTTAGAAAGCCCTACGGTAACTGTAAATAAATCTGCAGAAGATGTATTCGAATTTTTGACCAAAGTGGAGAATTTTGAACAGTTAATGCCAGAAAGCAAACAAAAATTTGAAAAAATAAGTGATTCTCGATTTCTTTTTCAATTAAAAGGAATGCCCGAGTTAGTCTTAGATCAAAAAGAAAATACAAGTCCTAGCAAAGTTGTTTTAGGAGCTGCAAGTGATAAACTTCCTTTCACCTTAACAGCAGATATTATTGATTCTGGAGATGGAAAAAGTACAACCAAGCTAACTTTTGATGGGCAATTTAATGCAATGATGTCGATGATGATCAAAAACCCTATTCAAAATTTCATCAATACCCTTAGCGAAAATATAGGAAAACTATAATTAATACAATAGTTTAATTTCTTTCAGGTCAAAATCAGAGATGACTTCATCTTCTAATAGAACTTGTAGTTTACCCTCTTTGGTAATACTCTGAATGATTCCAACAAAAGATTCTCCCTTTACATCCAAAAATGTAGAGGGTTTATTTTTTCTAAACAACAATCCCTCATACTCCTTTTTTAATTTTCCAAAATTAGAAACAGATAACATTGAGAATCTCAGTTCTATTTTGGTTAACAATGAATTTAGAACTTCCTCCACATCATAACTTTGTCCCATTCTCATTTTTAGTGACGTTGCCAGAGGTAGATTATCAAATTTAATTTGATTAATATTAATTCCAACACCAATAATTACTCCCGTTAGACTGCCATTCTTGACTACATTTTCTATCAAAATACCACATATTTTTTGTTTATCTGACAGAATGTCGTTAGGCCATTTTATAGATAATTTTGGGATCATAAACTCTTTTAATGTATCATAAACTGCCAAGGACACAGCAATAGAAATATGAAACTGATCCATTAACTCTATTCCTTTAACCTGCATAAACACACTACATGTGAGGTTTTCTCCCGGGTTGCTTTGCCAAGTTGTACCCATTTGACCTTTACCAGTAAGTTGTTTTCTGGCAATAACACAAACAGAGTCGGTTAATTGTTTTTCACGATTAAGATCTCTAAGAAAAATATTTGTGGAATCAATGGCATCAACTTTGATTATATGCATACAATAAGGTGTAAAAGTTTTGCAAATGTCTAACTAATACAGACATTAAAATCATAAAAAGTAATAACTTTACACAAATTAAAAAAATGCATGACTAAAAAAGAAATCGGTAACGATCAATTAATTGCTCAAATATTAAAAGGTATTGAAGAAGTAAAAGGTAATGATATTAATATTTTAGATCTTAGAGATATCGAAAATACAGTCTGTAATTACTTTGTCATCTGCAATGGAACCTCCAATACTCAGGTAAACGCGATTGTTAATTCCATCCAAAAAACAGTTAGCAAAGAACTTAAAGATAAGCCTTGGCATGTAGAAGGCAGTGAAAATGCAGAATGGGTATTAATTGATTATGTAAATGTAGTGGTTCATGTTTTCCAGAAACATATAAGAGAATTCTATGATATAGAAGGACTCTGGGGAGATGCAAAAACTACAATTATCCAAACAAATTATTAAAAGAAAACCGTAAATGGCCAAAGACAATAAAAAACCCGAACTTAATAAAAAACCAAAATTTAGCGCATATTGGATTTATGCTATAATCATTGTTGGATTTTTAGTATTGAATTTTATGGGAGGGAGTGGATTAGGATCAGCTCCTAGCACATCCCCATCAGAGTTTCAAGATTTTTTGAGTAATGGAGAAGTAGAAAAAGTGGTGATTATAAATCGCCGTAAAGCTCAGGTATTTCTTACCGGAGAAGCTAAATCATTAGATAAGCACATAAAAAATCAGAACAAATCTATTTTACCTGCTAGTCCTAACGATCCAGATTATCAATTTGAATTTGGTGATTTACAGAATTTTGAAAATAAAATTGCTACGATAAAGAAGGAAAATAATTTATCTACACAAGTTAATTATGATACAGAAAGTAATGTATGGGGAGAAATCTTCATTACCTTATTACCTTTTGCGTTAATTATTGGAGTTTGGATATTTATCATGAGAAGAATGAGCGGTGGTTCTGGAGGAGGTGCCGGCGGACAAATTTTTAATATTGGAAAGTCCAAAGCAAAGCTTTTTGATCAAAATACAGAAGTTAAGGTTTCTTTTGAAAACGTAGCTGGATTAGAAGGAGCAAAAGAAGAAGTTCAAGAAATTGTTGATTTCCTTAAAAATCCTGAAAAATACACTTCTTTAGGTGGGAAAATTCCTAAGGGGGCATTATTGGTAGGACCTCCAGGAACAGGTAAAACGCTTTTAGCTAAGGCCGTTGCTGGTGAAGCCAAAGTACCTTTCTTTTCTTTATCAGGATCAGATTTTGTTGAAATGTTTGTAGGTGTCGGAGCTTCTCGTGTACGAGATTTATTTAAGCAGGCAAAAGAAAAGTCTCCAGCCATAATTTTTATTGATGAGATTGATGCTGTAGGTAGAGCCAGAGGAAAAAGTAATTTCTCCGGATCTAATGATGAAAGAGAAAACACACTAAACCAATTATTAACAGAAATGGATGGTTTTGGCACAAACACTAACGTAATTGTGATTGCTGCAACTAACCGAGCTGATGTATTAGATAAAGCATTACTTCGTGCTGGTCGTTTTGACCGCCAGATATATGTCGATCTTCCAGACATCCGTGAGCGTAAAGAAATATTTGATGTTCATTTAAAACCTTTGAAAAAAGTTGAAAATGAATTAGATACTGAATTCATGGCGAAGCAAACTCCTGGTTTCTCTGGTGCTGATATTGCCAATGTATGTAATGAAGCTGCTCTAATAGCTGCCAGAAAAGGCAATAAAGCGGTTGGAAAACAAGATTTCCTTGATGCCGTTGATAGAATTGTAGGCGGACTAGAAAAAAAGAATAAAATCATTACTCCTCAGGAAAAACGAGCTATAGCTTTTCATGAAGCAGGACACGCAACCGTAAGCTGGATGTTAGAACATGCTGCTCCATTAGTAAAAGTGACTATTGTTCCTAGAGGTCAATCTCTTGGTGCCGCATGGTATTTACCAGAAGAGCGTCTAATCGTAAGGCCTAATCAAATGCTTGATGAAATGTGTGCCGCTTTAGGTGGTCGTGCTGCCGAGAAAGTAATATTTGATGAAATCTCTACAGGTGCATTAAGTGATCTTGAAAAAGTCACTAAGCAAGCAAGAGCTATGGTTACAGTTTACGGACTAAATGATAAGGTAGGAAATCTTACATATTATGATTCTTCTGGGCAAAGTGAATACAATTTCACAAAACCGTATAGTGAACAAACCAGTGAACTAATTGATAAAGAAATCTCGAATATTATCGAAGTTCAATATCAAAGAGCAATTGACTTATTAGAAAAACATAAAGATAAACTTACAGAACTAGCAGAAGTACTTCTTGAAAAAGAAGTTATTTTCAAAGATAACTTAGAAAAAATCTTTGGAGAACGACCTTTTGGTAAAAAAGAGGAGGAAATCATCATAGAACCTTCTTAAATATAATATTTTTTACTTGTAAATTGAAAAATCTTAACCTAACGGAATATTAGGTTAAGATTTTTTTTATCTTTGAATGTAATGTAAAACCGTAATTTCCCAATCCTAATTCAAAAAATGAGTCTATTTAGAAGAATTTTTTCATCAAAATCTAAATCAGACCAAAAGAGTAAAGAACGTCACATAGACGATCGCAGTAAATACATGCCGGAAATTGATTTACCGATTGACGAAAGTTTCATGATCAATTTTAAAAGAAATGGTGGTAAGTTTATTTATTGTGATAATAACAATGAAGTTTTAGACTCTTTTGATAAGATTTTATTGGAAAATGATTGGTACGAAAAAGATGTATGTTCATTTGACATGGGACTAGAACATAAATTCTCTGGTTTTAATCTTAATTTTGTAAAAAACGCTTCTACATCTTCTTTCTTTTTTGCCACTTGTGAATATTTGATTGCAGATAGTGGAGCCATACTCATCTCATCAAACCAACTAAAAGAGAAAAAGCTTACCGAACTGCCAGATCATTTTGTGATTTTAGCAGCTACTAGTCAACTAGTTAAAAGTATCGGGGAAGGACTAAAAGGCATAAAGAGTAAAAACAAAAATTCAATCCCTTCCAACATTACTACGATAAAGGATTTTGAACCTCAAAAAGAAAAGGATTTCTTAAGCTACGGAAGTAGTTCAAAAAATTTATATTTGCTCCTGCTGGAAGATTTATAATATGAAGGAACTGCTCACTAGGTCTTTGTCGGGATTACTATATGTCTCGATATTACTAATATCAATATTCATCAATAGATATACTTTTATTGGGGTATTTTTTGTTTTTGGAATCATTTCTATATATGAATTCCAAAAACTAATTCATCTCAAAAACAAAAGATTGTATATCATATTCATTACTTTTTTAGGAATCTTACAGGTATTTCAAGATCAGATTTATGTTATTATTCCTTTTTTAGTTTTAACTATCATTACAGAATTATTTTTGGTGAAAGATTTAGTTACCATTCGTATTATTCCAATGTTCGAAAAACGAAAATATCGAACTAGTATCTTTTATCTTATAACAGCTATTATATTTCTAACTCTTATCCCTAGTTACTCTGGTCAATATCAACCTATAATCATTGCCGGTGCTTTTTTGATTACCTGGACGAATGATTCTTTTGCATATTTAGTTGGGAAAAATTTTGGAAAACATAAATTGTTAGAACGCATATCTCCTAAAAAAACAATTGAAGGATTTGTTGGAGGTTTTATCTTCTCAATATTAGCTGGTTATTTAATTGCCGTGCTCTCACATTCGTTATCTATTACCATTTGGTTGATTATAAGCATTATTATGAGTATTTTTGGCACATTGGGTGATCTTATTCAATCTAAGTTTAAACGACAAGCAGGTGTTAAAGATAGTGGTACAATAATGCCTGGCCATGGTGGCATATATGATCGATTAGATAGTGTTATATTTGCCAGCCCATTTTTATATGCATTTTTACAAATCTTACATCATGTTTCATAAAGAAGGATATAAAATAATTTCAGTTACACTAGTGCTTTTTCTTGGTATTAATGTCGCATCTTACGTCGCTATTCAAAACGACGAATGGCAAATTGCCATATTTTCGATTACTTTAATATTTCTGATTTTAATATTACAATTTTTCAGAAACCCTAAAAGAAAAACAAAAGTTGATGACCATACCGTTGTTGCTCCCGTTGACGGAAAAGTAGTTGTAATTGAAGAAGTATTTGAAAAAGAACATTTTAACGACAACAGACTTCAGGTTTCAATCTTTATGTCTCCTATAAATGTGCATGTAACTAGACACCCAATTAATGGAGATGTTGTTTTAAGCAAGTACCACCCTGGAAAGTATCTTGTAGCATGGCACCCTAAAGCCTCTGAAGAAAATGAAAGAACAACGGTTGTAGTAAAAAATAGTGGTATAGAAGTACTATATAGACAAATTGCAGGTGCACTAGCCAAAAGGATAGTAAACTATGCAAAAGAAGGAGAAAAAGTAGTTCAGGGATCTGATAGTGGATTTATTAAATTTGGATCTAGAGTTGATGTCTTTTTACCGATAGGAACAGAAATAAATGTAACTCTAGATCAAAAAGTTAAAGGAGGAGAGAGCATTATTGCTAATGTATAGTCATGACCGAAGAGGAATTAAATATTAATTTCAAGCGTGCGTTTGAGCGCGCCAGCAACACCAAAATACAATTGCCTCCAGATGTTATGCTTCATTTTTATGCTTATTACAAACAAGCAATACATGCTGAAGGCTCCGGATTCTACAACCCCTCTGGAGATAGCGAATTGAGAAACGCTTTTAAACTAAATGCACTTTTTCAAGTAAAAAGCCTTACACCAGACGAAGCTAAATTAAAATATATCGAATTAGTTAATAAATACATTACAGATTCGGAATAACTATACTCCAGCTGCTGTATTTGTTAATGCATCCAATGCATTAGAAATAGTGGTTAATAAATCTTCATTACCTTTTATCCCATGACGTTCTTGTAGAAAAACAGGAGTATTATACGATATGTTTACTTTACCATCATTATCTTGCCAAACTAGTATTTTCTGAGGTAAATCTATCCCTATTGTCTGTACATTTTGCATCAATGGTGTCCCTAAATTAGGGTTACCAAAAACTACCAACCGAGTTGGGTTTAATTCCAAATTTACAGATTCTGCATTAGCTTGATGATTAACCTCGGCAACTAATCTTAGGTTACTATTGTTTTGTATTGCTGCTATCAAACTATTATATGTGTCTTCAAAATTTTGATTACTAATCTTTGTAAGAATCCCTTCTTCCTTATCTATAGATTCAGCATTGTTTATCTCTAATTCTCCACTGCTATTTAATGTTGCAAAATTCTTTAATGCTTCTGCTATGGTGTTCAATGATTTTACATCTTGTAGATCATATCTCTTTTGGAGATAATCTGTATTATTAAAAGCTACTCTTACACTATTTGACGCATCTCGAAACACAAATAGTTTTTGAGGCAAATCTAGTCCTGCTAACTGGTTTTTCTGCATTAAAGGTGTTCCAAGGGCAGGATTTCCAAAAATAATGACTTTTGTACTATCCAACTCCTTATTCACTGATAATGCATTTGCTCTATGATCTACCTGGGCAACTATATTTATTGGTCCTACTGCTTCTAAAGCTTGTATAATATCAGCTTCAGTAACCTCAAAACCAGTTTCACTAACTATATTAGATATCCCCGGCACAGAAATATTTACAGGATTAGATACATCATCATTATCATCACAAGAAGATATAAAAACTAAAAAAAGAAACATATAGAGCACACAATTTTTCATTTGTTTTTCATTTTAATATTAGCAAATACTTGGATATATTGGCTTTTGCCTGATATAAAATGAAAACCATAAAGAGTACTCTTTATTTTCTGATTTATTATAAGATTAACAAATCTTCACAAAATAATGAGGTTTTTAACATCATAAAGCGAGTACCTCCTCTATAAAAATCACAAAAAAACCTTGATTATTTTATAAATCAAGGCTTTATATAAAATTTAAAAAAAGATAAAATTAACTTCTAAGCCCTTCCAAACTTGACTTTAAGGTGGCTATTTTAGCTTCAGCATCAGCTTCTTTCTTTCTTTCTGTTGCAATAACTTGCTCAGGAGCATTATTTACAAAGCGCTCATTTTGCAACTTTTTCTGTACAGATTTCAAAAAACCTTCTGTATACAGCAATTCATCTGTTAACTTTTTAATCTCTTCCTCTACATCAATCGCTCCAGAAATCGGAATAAAATACTCATTAGACTTTACCCTGAAAGAAAGGGCTCCTTCTACTTTTTCTTCAACATAATTTAATCCCGATAGATTTCCAAGTTTACTAATTACAGTATCAAAAGTTGTTTTTAGTTTTTCGCTATTAAGAACAAATAACTCTATTGTATCTTTAAACGGTATATTTTTCTCCTTACGTATGGTACGGATTCCAGAAATTATATCTCCTGCAACTTCAAATTCTTTGATTAAATCTTCATTAACAGATGTCTCTTCTGGCCAACTAGCAATAATTAGAGCCTCTTCAGCACTTCTGTCAGAAATCTGTTGCCATATCTCTTCAGAAATAAAAGGCACAAAAGGGTGTAAAATCTTAAGATTATCTTCTAATATAGCTATTACCTGTTGATATGTATTAATATCAATTGGACTACCATATGAAGGCTTAACCATTTCTAAAAACCAACCACAGAAATCATCCCATATCAATTTATAGGTAGTCATTAATGCATCACTAATCCTATATTTGTTATAGTTATTTTCTAATTCTACAAGTGCTTTCTGAAATTTTGAACGATACCAATTAATAGCCACAACTGAAGCCTCTGGTTGTTCAATTGTCGTATCTACCTTCCACCCCAAAACAAGCCTGGAAGCATTAAATATTTTATTTACAAATGCACTACCTTGTTTGCACAAATCCTCATCAAACATTAAATCATTTCCTGCAGGTGAACTTAATAGCATCCCTACCCTGATACCATCTGCACCATATTGACCGATTAAATCCAGTGGGTCTGGCGAGTTACCCAGAGACTTAGACATCTTACGTCTTTGCTTATCTCGTACTATCCCAGTAAGATATACATTTGTAAATGGTTTTTCCTGACGATATTCATATCCAGCAATGATCATACGAGCTACCCAGAAAAATAAAATCTCTGGAGCAGTAACCAAATCGTTAGTTGGATAATAATAGTTAATTTCTTTATTATCAGGCTCTAGAATACCATTAAAAACGCTCATTGGCCATAACCATGAAGAAAACCAAGTATCCAAAGCATCAGGGTCTTGTGTAAGATCTGTATCTTTTAACGAATCATTGCCCGTTTTTTCTTGTGCAAGAGAAAGTGCTTCTTCTCTACTCTCTGCAACTACGAAATCTTCCTTACCAGGACCATAAAAATATGCCGGGATTTGATGCCCCCACCAAAGTTGACGTGAGATATTCCAATCTCTAACATTCTCCATCCAATAACGATAGGTACTGATAAATTTCTCAGGAACTAAATTCACTTCTTTATCCAGCACAGCATCTAAAGCTGGTTGAGCCAGGTCTTTCATTTTCAAAAACCACTGATCACTCAATTTTGGTTCTATTACCGCTTTAGTTCGCTCACTAGTACCTACTTTATTCAGGTGAGTTTCAGTTTTCTCTAAAGCTCCAATACTCTCGAGTTCTTTAACAATCTCTTTACGAACAACAAAGCGATCTTTTCCTTTATAATGTAATCCAGCAGCATTTAACGTCGCATTATCATTAAAAATATCAATAACTTCAAGACTATGTTTATCTCCTAAAACCTTATCATTAGGATCATGCGCTGGTGTCACTTTCAGGCATCCTGTACCAAATTCCATATCCACATACTCATCTTCTATTATTGGAATCACACGATTAGCAATAGGCACAATCGCTTTTTTACCCTTAAGATGTGTAAATCTTTCATCATTTGGGTTAATACAAATTGCAGTATCTCCCATAATAGTTTCGGGACGTGTTGTAGCAATAGTTAGCGTATCTTCACTACCATCAATTTTATAGTTTAAATAATATAACCCACCTTGTTTTTCTTCATAAATCACTTCTTCATCAGATAAAGTAGTCTTGGCCTGAGGATCCCAATTTACCATTCTATACCCTCTATAAATAAGGCCTTTATTATATAAATCCACAAAAACCTTGATCACAGAAGCAGAGAGATTTTCATCCATTGTAAACGCAGTACGTTCCCAATCACAAGAAGCACCTAACTTTTTAAGTTGCTCTAGAATGATACCTCCATGTTTATGAGTCCATTCCCATGCATGTCCTAAAAATTCTTCCCGTGTAAGATCGTTTTTGTTAATTCCTTCTTCTTTTAACTTAGCAACAACCTTAGCCTCAGTAGCAATTGATGCATGATCTGTACCTGGCACCCAACAAGCATTATACCCATTAAGACGAGCCCTTCTAATAAGTACATCCTGGATAGTATTATTGAGCATATGCCCCATATGAAGAACACCTGTGACATTTGGTGGAGGAATAACAATAGTATATGACTCTCTTTCATCAACTTCAGAATGGAAATAATTGTTTTCCATCCAGTAAGAATACCATTTCTCTTCTACCGATTTTGCATCATATTTTTCCGCTAAAGCCATACTTAGGTCTGGTTTTTGAATTTAGAAGTGCAAAAGTAATTATTATAGTATGAAGTACGAAGTTAGAAATATGAAAATTTAAAAAAACATAAGGTCAAAAATCACTAAATATTATACTTTAACATAAGCTATATAACCTAGTATTCACCTTATACTCTAACTTTTTCTGTTTAATTTGTCCCTTCTCTCTTTGAGTTGTGATTTTGCAGTTGAATAAAAAGTAAGTACTTTTACACTTAATAAAAACCTACATTATGAAAAAAATAATGATGATTTTATGTGTTTGTTTTCTGGGTATAACCCTAAACGCACAGGATAAGGCACAAATAAAATTTAAATCAGAAGTCGTCGATTATGGAGAAATCGCTAAAGGTAGTGATGGGGTTCGTCAATTTGAATTTACGAACACAGGAAAATCACCTTTAATCATTTCTAGAGTATATTCTAGTTGTGGGTGCACAATTCCGAAAAAGCCAGAAAAACCGATTGCTCCAGGAGAATCAGGTGTTATTGAAGTAAAATATGACACTAAAAGAGTTGGACCAATACGTAAAACAATTACTGTGTACTCTAATGCTGAAGAAGCTACAAAAGCAATTAAAATTAAAGGAACAGTACTTGACAAAAGCGTTCTGGAAAAAAACTAAAATAATTATTAGTATATCATAAAAAAGGGATGTTATCAGATAACATCCCTTTTTCTTTTTTTAAATCACCTTCTTGAGATAAAAATGATACTTTATCTCCACTCCTAACCGTTCTATTTTCATCGTTATCTTCCTCCCTTCCTCAAAATAGAACAATTCGTTAAGGTCTGAAAGTTTATAATTAAATGCTTTTTTCCCATTTACCTCTAAAATAATATCTCCCTTTTGCAACCCAGCAAGATTGGCAGGTGAATTAATTCTAACATCAGAAATCTCATATCTAGGAAGAAGCACAAAATCATTAGATAACTCAAGTGTCTTTTTTGTGACTACTTCATTTAACCCAAGATGAACTGTGTTATTTTCTTTATATCCTTTAATGGCAGTAAAACCACTATGCTGGATTGTAAGTCCACTCATATTATAATTAAAAGGCTTTCCGAAATATCCATTTTTTTTAAAAGATATTTTTTCGCCAGGATAATCCACAATCAAATTGAACCTTCGCAGAATATTACCTCCTAACGAACCTTGTCTATCATTTTGAGATATCCCCTGTATATAAATTGAATCCGGAAAGGAAGCCGTAACCTCTTTCATCATAAAATCTCCCAAACGAAGCTCCTTAATTTTGGTTTTTTGTCCATATATATCACCATTAAATCCTTTTCCTAAAAAATCTCTAAATGAATTACCCCCAACATGAATACCATTTTCTTCATTCTCAAATAACCATAATGAAGAACCAGACCCAGAATCTAATAATAGATTAACATCAATCAATCCTTTATCAGATTTATATTTAGCTGTAACAAATGGTCTTTTTCTATTATTACGGAATTTGATTTTAGTCTTGTAACATTTTTCACATTTTTTATATGCATAGGTTTCAGGCTTATTTATTTTTATAACTCTTTTAGAGTAATTGATCTCCACTACAAAATCTTTAAAGAGATCATAACCTATAATACCATGTATAGGAAACCCCATACGAGGGGAAAAATTAATGGTTTCATCCAAAACCAAGTAAATTTTATGGTTTCTACTCGTTGCTTTACCTATTTTAACTTCATTATTAATTGACTTTATAGCTTCTACCGGCTCATTATCTCCCAAACCTCTAAGGTAAATTTTTGAAGCATCTTTAAGTTCAAGCGAGCTTTTATTGTCAACGCTAAAGATAATTGTAGACCCCACACCTGTATCCAAAATAAAGGAAAGTTCAACTCCATTTACAACAACTGGTACGATAATAAGGTTATTTGCTAATTCAAATCTAAGTTTATTATGTTTTTTTCCTACGGGAAGTCTGAAATCCTTTTGAGCAAAAAGAACAACATTTAATAATAGTAATACTACTAAAACCTTACTTTTGAGAAAATGGCAAAAATTCAATGATAAAATCTTCATTACACTAAATATAGAAAAATAGTTGAAAAATCACATCAATTATACCGTTATATCTTAAATATTTTAAGAAATTTACGGCTATTTTTATTTTATTAAATTAGATCAGATGCCAATAGTATCATATAAAGGCAAAGCTATGCCAGAATCGCCAATTAGAAAATTGGCTCCTTTTGCAGAAAAAGCTGTAAAAGAAGGCAAGCACATATACCATCTTAATATCGGTCAACCAGATATCAAAACACCGATTGAAGCCATGGACGCGATACGAAACCATAATTTAGATATTTTGGCATATAGTCATTCTGCCGGTTTTGAAAGTTTTAGAAAAAAACTAGCAGGATATTACGCAAAACATGATATTACAATTTCATCTGATGATATTTTGGTAACCACCGGAGGGAGTGAAGCACTAATCTTTACCATGGGAAGCATTACCGATCCAGGTGATGAAATTATAGTTCCCGAACCTTTTTATGCTAATTATTATAGTTTTTCGACTCAGTCAACAGTAACCGTAGTTCCTGTAATTTCTAAAATCGAGACTGGGTTTGCATTACCTTCAATCAAAGAATTCGAAAAACTTATTACCAAAAAAACTAAAGCAATCTTAATATGTAACCCTGGTAATCCAACAGGATATCTGTATAGTAAGGAAGAGATTAAGCAATTATCAGCACTAGCAATTAAGTATGATCTATTTCTAATCTCTGATGAAGTCTATCGAGAATTTGTTTATGATGATTCAGAACATTATTCTATTCTTCAGGAAAAAGGATTGAATGAACATGCAATTATTGTAGATTCTGTCTCAAAACGTTATAGTATGTGTGGAGCTCGTATTGGATGTATTGTAAGCAAAAACAAAAGCGTAATGCAAACCGCTATGAAATTTGCTCAAGCTCGGTTAAGCCCTCCTACTTTAGCACAAATTGCCAGTGAGGCTGCGTTAGAAGCTCCAGACTCATATTACACAGAAACGATTGCAAAATATAAATTAAGGCGAGACACTCTTGTCTCTGGACTTAGAGAAATCCCAGGCGTAAAAGTAGCTATACCAAAAGGTGCTTTTTATTGCATCGCAGAATTACCAATTAAAGATGCTGATCATTTTACTCAGTGGCTTTTAGACAAATTTGATGTGGATAAACAAACGGTTATGTTAGCACCTGCTTCTGGATTTTATTCAAGTCCGGAAAAAGGAAAAAACCAAGTACGAATTGCTTATGTACTTAACCGAAGAGATCTTAAAAAAGCAATTGAAATTCTAAGGCTAGCTCTAGAAAAATATAAGACAGATGAAGATTGAGCACAAAAAATCTCTAAAAGAATATAATACATTTGGAATCAACGCTATTGCATCAGAATTTGTTGCAATCACATCAGAATCCGAACTTAAGTACATCCTTTCAGAACATAGTAAAAAGAACCTTTTTATTTTAAGTGGAGGGAGCAATATGTTGCTAACAAAAAATCTGGATGCGTTAGTTCTCCATATAGCGATAAAAGGAATTGAAGTAGTAGAAGAATCTGAAACTGCAGTTTTAATTTCTGCCTGTGCAGGAGAAAATTGGCACGATTTTGTTCAGTATTGCATTCAGAATAATTATGGGGGATTAGAAAATTTATCTCTAATTCCGGGTTATGTAGGTAGTGCTCCGATTCAAAACATTGGCGCATACGGTGTCGAACTAAAGGATACCATGGTTAGTTGCGAGGCTATTAACATTATAACCCAGGAAAAACAAATTTTTCAAAAAAAAGATTGCAAGTTTGAGTATCGCAATTCTATTTTTAAAAATGAAGTAAAAGGAGAATATATTATCACAAAAGTAACTTTTAAACTGACCAAAAAAGATCATAATCTCAATACTGATTATGGAGCAATAGAAAGTGCATTAAAAGAACAACACATCAAAACCCCTACAATTAAGAATATTTCTGAAGCGGTAATTCAAATACGTCAAAGCAAACTTCCTGACCCATCAGAGATAGGAAATAGCGGAAGTTTTTTTAAAAACCCTGTCATTTCTAAAGGTCTTTTTACCAAACTTCAAAAAGCACATCCAAATATCCCATCATATATCATAGACGAAAATAACATTAAAATCCCGGCAGGTTGGCTTATTGAACAATCAGGGTTTAAAGGAAAGCGTTGGGGTGATGCCGGAGTTCATGAAAAGCAAGCATTGGTACTTGTAAATCATGGTAATGCTTCTGGAAAAGAAATTCTTGATATAGCAACAAGAATTCAACAAGAGGTCAAACAAAAATTTGATATTACCTTGGAAACAGAAGTAAATATCATATAAACGTGTTATCAAACTATGATCTACAACATTATAGTTCAATAATTCTGTACTTAAATATTTATTAAATACCTGCTTAGCCATACATTCTTTGTATCTTTGTGATCTATTTTGATGTATTTGATTATGAAATGAGGTATTGATATTTTAGAAGGTCTACTACTAAATGCTTAATAACAAATTTCATTTGAAAATTTAAAACAATAAATAAAAACGAATGAAACTTTTATTGCTAACAATTGGCTTATTACTTTTGGCCTTTGGAGGAATCGCTATCAAATTATGGGCTAAAAAAGATGGTAAATTCGCGGGTACCTGCGCAAGTCAAAGCCCTTTTCTTAATAAAGATGGAGAGTCATGTTCTTTATGTGGTAAAACTCCAGATCAGTTTTCAAACTGTAATGATGATGGGCATTCTAAATAGCCTTATCTTTTTTATCTATTCTATTCAAAAAAAAGTCATTGAAAAAAAAAGAACATCTTATTTTATTAGAAGATCATATTAAGAAGGCAAAAGAAGGAAAGCAAATATCTTTTAATTATCTTCTTGATACATTCTGGAATGATGTTTATAATTTTCAACTGAAAAGGACACAGGATGAATATGAAGCAGAAGACATTACTATTCAGAGTTTTTCAAGAGCATTCGATAAGATTAATACGTTTAAAGAAGAATATAATTTCAAAACATGGTTAATTCAAATTTCGAAGAATATCCATATTGATTTATTACGAAAAAAAAATGCGTCTATACAATCCAAAACGACGACTCAGGTAGATGATTCTGTATATAAAATAGTGGATGACAACCCTACACCTGAAGATAAATTAATAACAGAACAAAACTTAGCTCAACTACTCCTTTATATAAAACAGCTGAAGCCTAATTATCAAAGAATAATCAATTTGCGTTATTTTCAGGAATTAAGTTATAAAGAAATTGCAGATACTCTTAATGAGTCAATGAATAATGTAAAGGTAAAATTATTAAGAGCTAAAAAATTACTCTCGGAAATAATTAACAGCTCTAAAAGCTAATACTTAGCTGCCAAAATTATCTTAAATTAAATGAGGTAAACCTTTTAATTACACTATATAGCGGCTCAATCCATTTATCGTTTATTTTTTTGTCATATTTAACAAACTTTTGAACCAGTCCTTTTGGTGCAGAAATCTCTTTTTCTATTGCAGTAATGTTAATATATCTCTGATTATTAAGCAACCATTTTTCTACACGCTTTCGATTATTTTTTATTTTTTTAGTGCTTACTACTTCTTCGAGCATCATTTTTTTCTCTTTTGAAAATATAACTACCAAATTCAAAAAAAATTTTATGTTAACTTAATTTTAACTTGATGTTAGCACTTTGTTTAGATATGGTTTAACTGTACTCAAAATTAAAATCATAATCACCATTAAATCAATATTCTAAAAAAAAGGAAGTTGCCTTTATTATTCTCGACACATAAATAAAAAAATATGTACCTAAACCCGTTGTGCATTTAGAAAAAGTTGCGCAAACTGCTAAAAGGCAGTAAATTGTAGTTACGACACTATAATTCATATGCACAACTTTCAAGCAAATTACGATAAAATACTCAAGGTTTTAAAAGGAT
>NZ_VLNR01000044.1 GCF_007489275.1 Aquimarina algiphila | reverse complement strand
TCCTTTTAAAACCTTGAGTATTTTATCGTAATTTGCTTGAAAGTTGTGCATATGAATTATAGTGTCGTAACTACAATTTACTGCCTTTTAGCAGTTTGCGCAACTTTTTCTAAATGCACAACGGGTATTTTTTAGACAATTTTTAATTGTTATAATTAACAACTACATTATCTTTATTAGACCAAGTAGTTACATCTGCAATTTGATTATCACTATAATTTACTTCTGATAATTTATCAGCACTCCAGAAAAACCATTTTCCGGTTTTCACTCCTTGACTATATTGCCCCATGGCAATTTTCTTTCCTGTAGCATCATATGATTTCCATTCTCCATGAAGCTTACCTTCTTTATTATAAAAACCTTGTTGTCTTACTGAACCATCCTGATAAAAGAATGTACCTTTAATAAGATCTCCCTGCTTTTCAAATGTAGGTTTTACTTCCTGAGCAAAAATAGTTGCGGAAAACATCAATGCAATTGCTATTACTAAATTTCTCATATATTAACTTTTTGTTTGGGGGTTCTTAATATTTATATTACAAACATAACATTAATTTTACTTTTAAACAACTTTTGCGTAACATTAAATTAACAATAAGCTTGTAAGTAGCTAATAATGAGTATTTTGTATAATTTATTTTTTGGCAACATTGAGTTTTAAATTTTTGGATTTTGTACTTAATGATAGCTTAGCTTAGAAGTTAAGAGCAGGTTATAACTATTGCATTGTATATTTTTAGCCCTTTAGTAATAGTGTTAAGTATTTGTTTATAAGTGTTTTGCTGATTGATTTGGAGTCCTTTTTAGTTTTAGGTACTCTATTTTTATATAGGTGTAAATAACAGTAATTAATCGATATTAATTTATACATTTGAAAGTTGTAATACCACATAAATAGAGGTGAAAAGGCTTTGAAAAGATAACATTTCAATAACATATGACTTGAATTTTAATAACATTTTTGTGGTCAATAAGTACATGCAAAGTATATGAGTGATATTTACATATTGATGATTGTTGCATTAGCGGCTTTAGCTGTAGCCGACCTTATAGTTGGTGTAAGTAATGATGCTGTTAATTTTTTAAATTCTGCAATAGGTTCTAAAGCAATTTCTTTTAGAACAATTATGATTGTAGCAAGTATAGGTATAGCTGCAGGAGCTATTTTTTCTAGTGGACTAATGGAAGTAGCTCGTAAAGGTATTTTTGTCCCTGGAGAGTTTTATTTTGATGAGATCATGATCATCTTTATGGCGGTTATGATTACTGATATATTGCTCCTTGACTTTTTTAATACCTTAGGAATGCCTACATCGACCACGGTATCTATCGTTTTTGAATTATTAGGAGCGGCAGTGTGTGTAGCGTTACTTAAAATTTCTGCCGATTCATCACTTTCTATTGCAGATTTGGGTAACTATATTAATACAAAGAAAGCAGGCGAAATTATAACCGGGATTTTATTATCTGTTGTGGTTGCGTTTTCTGTTGGAGCGATTGTTCAATATATATCTCGTTTGTTATTGTCTTTTAATTTCGAAAAGAAGGCGAAATGGGTTGGAGCATTATTTGGAGGAATTGCCCTTACAGCAATACTCTATTTTATATTTATAAAAGGTATTAAGGGAACAAATTATGCTAAGTCTATTGTTGACATTATATATAATGGAGGAGCAGAAGGATTGCTGGATTGGGCAAATGCATATTTTAATAGTTCATATGAGACCGTTAAAGAATTAGTAGCGGCCAAAAAAGATTTATTTAAAATTGATACTGAAGCAGGAACCATAGCATTAACATTGAGAGGTTTCTTAGAAACTAATGTTCCGCTAATTGTGTCAGCGGGTTTTGTATTGCTATCCATAATTTCATATTTAATAATAGTATTATTTAAAACTAATATCTATAAGTTGATTATTGTGGTAGGAACTTTTGCATTAGCATTGGCTTTTGCTGGAAATGACCTTGTAAACTTTATAGGTGTCCCTATCGCTGCTTTGAAAGCTTATGAAGCATGGAGCGCATCCGGACAGTTACCAGGTGAATTCTCGATGGCAGTTTTGGGAGGGAAAGCAGAAACTCCTACCTTATTGTTATTGGCTGCAGGTATTATAATGGTCTTAACTTTATGGTTTTCTTCTAAGGCAAGGAATGTTGTTAAGACTTCTATTGATTTATCAAGACAAGGCGAAGGAGATGAGAAGTTTCGTCCAAATTTTTTATCCAGAGGCATTGTTAGAGGAACGGTGTTTATTTCTGATGTAATTACTTCTATTACTCCAAAATCATTTAAAGGAGTTACAGAAAGACAATTCGATCAAGAATCTATTGATTCTACAAATACCTTAACAGCCAAAAAGGAGGACCTTCCTGCTTTTGATATGGTAAGAGCAGCAGTAAACCTTATGGTAGCTGGGGTGTTAATTTCTATTGCAACTTCTATGAAATTACCTCTTTCTACAACATATGTAACTTTTATGGTTGCAATGGGTACTTCATTAGCAGATAGAGCTTGGGGAACAGAGAGTGCTGTGTATCGTGTAGCTGGAGTATTAAATGTGATCGGTGGATGGTTTTTTACGGCAATAAGTGCATTTATTGCTGCGGCTACAATTGCTTTTTTATTGAATATTCATCTACCTGCAATGTTAGCTGTATTGCTTTCTTTGGCAGTATTTCTTTTGGTTAGAAATACGATTAAATATCGTAATAAAACCAGAGCAGAAAGAGCTGAAGATAGACTTAAAAAATCTGAAAGTAGTTCTATACAAGGAGTTATAGAAGAGAGTGCAGATAATATTAAGTCTTTTGTAAATAGAGGAAATAAGATCTATGGACAGACTATTGATAGTTTGGCAAAATATGATTTAGCTGCATTAAAGAAAAGTAGAAAAGGAATTGCAAAATTAGAAACTGAGGTCGAAGAATTAAGAGATAGTATCTTTTATTTTATCAAAAACCTTGATGAATCCAGTGTAGGAGCCAGTAATTTTTATATTTCAATTTTGGGATATCTAGAGGATATTACTCAATCTCTGGAGTATGTGGCCAAGGTAAGTCATAAACATGTAAATAATAATCATAAGAAACTTAGGTTTAACCAAATTAAAGACCTAAAAGAAATAGAAGATCATCTTAATGACTTCTTCAGTAATATCAAAACTGTTTTTGATAGCAGAGAGTTTAATACACTTAATGGTATTATAAATGAAAAACAAGAGTTGTTTACGATTGTTAATGATAAAATCAATAAACAAGTTGCTAGAACAAGAACCGAAGAAAGCAGTCCTAAAAATACTACATTGTACTTTGGTTTGTTAATGGAGACAAAAGACTTGATTACAGCCACGATGAATCTATTAACCACTTATAGAGATCATCAGGATTAATTATTTTAGGATAATTGTGACGTTAAGTAAATGTTATCCTTATGAAATTTTTACGTTAGTTTATTGTTTCCTAGTGTAATAGTTGTGAAAACTTTCATTGTAACATAGTATATTTACCTCAATCAAGTGATATAATTCTATAAAAAATGAATAAAAAAGATATTACAATTCTGTTAGTAGATGATGAGCCAGATATTTTAGAAATTGTTGGGTATAATCTTACTGCGGAAGGATATAGTGTTGTTACTGCAGAAAACGGAGTTGAAGCTGTAAAAGTTGCTAAAAAGAAAAAACCACAATTAATTATTTTGGATGTGATGATGCCAGAAATGGATGGCATTGAAGCTTGTGAACATATTCGCAAACTACCAGATTTACAAAATACAATCATCACTTTTCTTACTGCAAGGGGAGAAGATTATTCTCAGGTAGCAGGATTTGATGCAGGAGCAGATGATTATATTACTAAACCGATTCGTCCAAAAGTTTTAGTGAGTAAAGTAAAAGCCTTATTACGTAGACTTAAAGAAGACGAATCTTCTGATAATGTGGTTAAGATAGGTAATCTCGTTATTAATAGAGATGAGTATAAGATTGTAAAAGATAAAAAAGAGATTGTTTTACCTAGAAAAGAATTTGAATTATTATCTTTATTAGCCTCTAAGCCTGGAAAGGTATTTAAACGAGAAGATATTCTTGATAAGGTATGGGGTAATGAGGTGATCGTAGGAGGTCGTACTATAGATGTTCACATCAGAAAATTAAGAGAAAAGATCGGCGATGATAGTTTTAAAACGATTAAAGGAGTAGGATATAAGTTCGTAGTTTAAATGGCAGAGAATTTTAAGAAGTCGTATAGGTTTGCATACCTTTCGTCTTTATACATTACTATATTATTAACGCTCGTAATGAGCGTTTTTTTGTATGCGCAATCCCAGTTTAACCTATTATTTATATTAGGTTTTGTAATGGTATGCTATGCAATTTGCTTTCTAATTATTCAATATCGTGTTGAGAAGTTTATTTATAGAAGAGTTCGTAAAATATATGATGATATCGAAATGTTGGAAGTAGATGATGTTATTAGTGATACTCCTGTTACAACAGATATGAGAACTCTTATTAAAGAAGTTGAAAAATTTGCACAACAGCGTAAAACAGAGATTGAAAAGTTAAAAATCAGAGAAGCGTATCGTAAAGAATTTATGGGGAATGTTTCGCATGAGTTAAAAACACCATTATTTACTGTTCAGGGGTATATATTAACCCTTTTGGATGGAGCGATGGATGATCCTGCAATTCTTGATAAATACTTAAATCGTGCTAGTAAGGGAGTAGAGCGTTTAATTTATATCGTGAACGATCTGGATATGATCACCAAATTAGAAGCAGGTGATCTTAATCTTAGCTATACTAATTTTGATATTGTAGAATTGGTACAAAGTGTATTTGATCTGTATGAAATGAAAGCTGCAAAAAAGAATATTGCACTTACATTTGATATGAATTATAGTAACCCTATTCTGGTTCATGCCGATAAAGAACGTATACAACAAGTTCTTTCTAATCTTATTGTAAACTCCATAAAGTATGGAAAAGAAGATGGTACGACCGAGGTAAGTATCGAAGATTTGATCCGTAATAAAACTATTGTTAGAGTTACAGATAATGGAGAAGGGATCGCACAAGCCCATATCCCAAGATTATTTGAACGCTTTTATCGAGTAAATAAAAGTGGCTCGCGTAAAGAAGGAGGCTCTGGTCTTGGGTTAGCTATCGTAAAGCATATTATCGAAGCGCACCACGAACGAATTTATGTAGAAAGCGATTATCGAGTAGGAAGCGAATTTTCATTTACTTTGGAAAAAGTGAAAAAGTTCCCCGTAGTCGATGTCAGTACTAAAACTACTTAATCCTCGATACGCATTCAAATCTCTTAACTTAGTTAATGTAAAATCATTCTGAGTACAACTAGGAACTAATTTATTAATTGTTAAACGCTCTGCTAAGTATTCTTGTTCAAACTGACCTGGCGTAGGGATAAAAAATGCTTTTTTCTTCAATTTGGCAAGATCCATTACTGTAGTGTACCCTGATCTCGAAATGATCAAATTACTGCTGTTTATAGTGTCTTCCAGATCTTTCCCGGTAAGGTAATTATGTATTGTGATATTATTCTTTATATACGTCTGTTGTATATCTTCAATAAGTCCACGTACAAATACAATTCTTTTATCACTTTGTTCAAATTCCTGAAATAACTTTTGTTCTAATAAAGTGCGTTGAGGTTCTGGGCCAGAAAGTAATACCATAATATCATATTTCTTGGGTACAACCTGATATTCAAACCTACTTAAAGGACCAAGATACGTAACAGGAATAGTATTCTTTTTTGGGTGACCTAATTCACCACTAAGATTTGGATCATCAGCCATATCAGGAACCCAGCACACATCGAATTTTTTAATGTACTTATTGTGAAGTTTTGTGCTTATTGATGTTGTTTTTCCGCTTAGTACGGTAAGTTGATGAGTTATAAAAACTGAAGGAATACTTTTGTGTCGTACTCCCATTCTGTTGTCAGAAATAATACCGCAAAAATCCTCTTCCTGCATAAGCTTTTTAATGACTTTTTTTTCGGCACTTATAGCATGAGCAATTTTAGGACTGTTAAGTAACATTTTCAACTTAAAATTACTTCCCTTTTTAGAATATTCTATATTGTAGGAAGGAAGGAGTTTTGTTTGTAACTTAGGAAATTCCTTTTTTAATAATGATAAAGCAATACCATCAGAGGCAATAACAGGCTCCAGACCTTCTTCTATTAACGCATTGATAATAGGGATACAACGTGTTGCATGACCTAGTCCCCAATTTAGAGGAGCTACAAGTACTTTTTTTTTCAAATGTTCTAGTTTTTAATTGGTTATAACGACTGACCATTTAATTCTTAATAATAAAAGTAATCCTATTTCCTTATGCGTATATTTCCTTAATTTTACCAAAAAATTATCTTTAGTGAAACTCAACATCATGAAAATTATATTGAACATATTGATTTTTCCTTTTTAAGAAGGGATTCAAATCATATTTTGTTGATAGAAATATTTGAATTGGTGTATTTTTTGATATGTTACTATATATCGAACTCTTTTTACTAAAGAGATTAGTGTTTCTTAATACCAAAAATCAGAGGTTTAATGTAACACAAAAAGGATTCGAGAGTCGAATAAGAAAAGAAATTAGAGAATTAGTGGGAAGTAAGAATAAATTAAAACGATTTAACGAGAACAAAACCTTTCATAATGTAGTAGAACCTACACGAGATGAAGTGCTTAATAATACACTTGGATATAAAGGGAAATGGAATGAGAAATTCTTTAAAAATCAAAACCCTATTGTTCTTGAGTTAGGATGTGGTAAAGGAGAATATACGGTAGGACTTGCAGAACAATATCCAGATAAAAATTTTATTGGTATTGATATTAAAGGAGCCCGTTTTTGGCGTGGTGCTAAAACTGCGATAGAAGACGAAATGAATAATGTGGGCTTTATTAGAACACAAATTGAACTAATCGATCATATTTTTGCCGAAGGAGAGGTTGATGAGATTTGGATTACTTTTCCAGATCCACAAATCAAATATAAACGCACAAAGCATCGATTAACAAATCATGATTTTTTACAACGGTATAAGAAAATATTAAAACCAACAGGGCTCATGCATCTTAAAACAGATAGTGAATTTATGCATGGATACACCTTAGGATTGTTGCATGGAGAAGGGCATGAAGTGCTGTACGCAAATCATAATGTTTACCATAATGAAGGTGCACCAAAGATTGTAACTTCAATTCAAACTTTTTATGAAAAACAATATTTAGAACAAAATAAACCTATAACTTACATCCAGTTTAGGATCACGTAATTGGCATAATAATTTTGGAAACTACTAGACTATTTTTAGTTACATTTTTTGCATCACTGGTTGGAGTTATTCCTCCTGGATTGGTAAATATGACCGTTGCACGCACATGTCTTGAAAGAGGAAAGAACAATGGTATTTTAGTGGCAATTGGAGCTTCTGTAGTGGTCTTGTTTCAGGCCTTGATTGCTATTCTTTTGGCCAAATATATTTTTTTCAACCCTTTTGTTAGAAATATTTTACTGCGTACAGGAGCAGTAATCTTTTTTTTGATGGCGATTTACTTTTTCGCAAAAGCAAAACAAAGAAGAACAAAAATCAGAGTATATCGCAAAAATGAAAAGAGAAGTTTTTTCAAAGGTGTTATGATGTCAGCGATTAATGTATTACCGATACCTTATTTCTGTGCTATTGCTGCTGGAATGAGCGTTAGTGGAAAAATGGAATACGATACTTTACGTATTATAGCATTTACTGTTGCGGCAGGAACAGGAACTTTTGTAACTCTTTATTTTTATGTATTGTCTTTTTTAAAGATTGAAAAGAAAACAGCGTCTATCACTAAATATTCTAATTATTTTATGGGAATATTGATGTTGATTTTAGTAATTATAACCTTAGCAAGAATTGTATACACGTGGGAGTAAAAGAAAACGATAATTTTTTTGAAAGAGTATATGAAGTGGCCAAACTAATACCTTATGGAAGAATAACTTCTTATGGAGCAATTGCCAAATGTCTTGGTGCGGCAAGAAGTGCACGAATGGTTGGTTGGGCAATGAATGCATGTGGTGGAAGAGATGATGTGCCTGCGCATCGTGTGGTAAACAGAAAGGGTATACTCACCGGGAAACACCATTTTGATGGAACAAACTTAATGCAACAATTATTAGAAAGTGAAGGAGTAGAAGTAATCGATAATCAGATTATAGATTTTGAAAAACTATTCTGGGATCCTATGACCGAGTTATAATTTTAAAATCACTTAAAAAGAAACCCCGACTCCGGCAGAAAAGGTGGAAAAATCTACGCTACCCAATTTAAGATGCTCATACCCTCCAGAAAATGTATAACGTTTATAGTGATAGTTGAGTAACGTATTAAATTTGTTTACGGTAGTATCATTGATAAAAGCTTGATTAAAATTAGCCTCCAAACTTAACGGTTTTGCAAAGAAAAGCTCAGCCCCAAGACCATAAGTAAATCCTAATTCATCTACTTCACCATCAACATAGGTGGCACCTAATCCCCAATACATATCAAATCTTTCAGTACGAATTCGATGATACTTTGCGAGAAAAATATATACGGCTAATGAATTATCTCCAAAAAAAGTATTGTCTTCCCATAATTGTAAATAATCTGCTTCAAAACCAATTCTTTTAAAAAATCTAAAATCGGCATTGAGATGATTTCCATACAATTTTGCATTTTCGACAACGGTTCGGGTAGAAAGTGTAGTCCTAAATAAAGCGGCATCTTCTCCCCAATCATAAGAATAGTTTCCTTTTTTTGAATGAAGATATGGGTATTTGGTAATAGAAGCAGTACTAGCAGCATATTCCGCTTCTCCAGGGGCTTCAAAGATAATTCCATAGGTTATAATAGCTCCTATTTCTATAAGTAAGTCACCAAAAAGATAAGTGTCGTCATAATTATTTGAAGTTCTTAATCTTGATCTAGAATTATTATAACTTCTATTGCTCTCTTCTTTTTTACTTAAACTTTTTTCGGCTTTCTCTAATTTACCTTGACTAAATCCATGATTAGATACCATAAAGTAGGCTAGTAGAAGAAGAGTAATTGGTTTCATAATGGTTATTTTGTATTTTTTTAATTCGCTATTCACATTAATCATACCACTTTATAAAAATCATCTTATTGTGAAATACGATACCACTATAAATCATTTCAATTTGGAGGCTTTATAATCTTAACTTTTCAACCTATCTTTGCACTTAGAATCAATCTAGATAGATGAATTAGTCAGCAAAAGAAAAATACTCATGAAGTTAGAGAAATCAGATATATTAAAGGCATTAGAGACTATAACTGTTGCAGGAGAAGGTCAGAATATGGTAGAGAGCGGTTCGGTTAAAAATGTAATTACTTTTGGCGACGAAGTAGTTGTAGATTTGGTATTGACTACCCCTGCACTACATATTCGTAAACGTGCTGAGGTAGATGTCATGAAAGTAATTCATGAGAAAGTTTATGAAAAGGCAAAAATAACGGTAAATATAAAAGTCGAAGCGCCTGCCGCTAATACGCAGTCTCAAACTAATGAGATCAAAGGAAAATCTATTCCTGGAATTACCAATATTATTGCAGTGGCTTCTGGTAAAGGTGGTGTAGGTAAATCTACGGTAACTTCAAATCTGGCAGTGACTTTGGCAAAAATGGGTTTTAAAGTAGGATTGTTAGACGCAGACATTTATGGCCCTTCTGCACCTATTATGTTTGATGTAGAAAGAGAACGACCCCTCTCTGTAAAAGAAGGAGGTAAATCTAAGATGAAACCCATAGAGAATTATGGAGTAAAGATTTTATCTATAGGGTTTTTTACACAACCTAATCAAGCAGTAGTTTGGAGAGGTCCAATGGCTGCAAAAGCACTAAATCAGATGATTTTTGATGCAGCCTGGGGAGAACTGGATTTCATGTTGATCGATTTGCCACCAGGAACAGGAGATATTCATTTATCTATTATGCAATCTCTTCCTATAACCGGAGCTGTGGTAGTAAGTACTCCGCAGAATGTTGCTTTGGCAGATGCTCGTAAAGGTGTAGCTATGTTCCAACAAGAGAGTATCAATGTGCCAGTCTTGGGAATCATAGAGAATATGGCATATTTTACACCAGAAGAGCTTCCTAACAATAAATATTATATCTTTGGAAAAGAAGGGGCAAAACATCTGGCAGAGGATATGGATATTCCTTTCTTAGGAGAAATT
This sequence comes from Aquimarina algiphila, assembly GCF_007489275.1. Taxonomy (GTDB): domain Bacteria; phylum Bacteroidota; class Bacteroidia; order Flavobacteriales; family Flavobacteriaceae; genus Aquimarina; species Aquimarina algiphila. The sequence continues at coordinate 48,434 of NZ_VLNR01000044.1, read as the reverse complement.
CCGTTAGTACAAAGTATTCGTGAAGCAGGAGATGTAGGGAGACCTGCAGCATTACAGACAGCTACACCAATAGAAAAAGCATTTGAGGAATTAACCAAAAGTGTAGTGCAAGAGGTAGTAGATAGAAACGATAACTTACCTCCAACAGAGGCAATTAAAATAACAACCATGGCAGGATGTTCTGCCGTAAAAAAATAAAAAATGACTTCTGAAGAATTAAGAATTAATGTAGAAAAGGCGCTGGATGAAATTAGACCATTTTTGGAGAGTGATGGAGGAAATATTTCTTTAGTTGCTATCGAAGATGATAAAACAGTAAAGGTTCAGTTAGAAGGTGCTTGTGTAGGATGTAGTGTGAATCAGATGACACTTAAATCTGGAGTGGAGATGACTATTAAAAAGTATGCTCCGCAGATAGAAGAAGTACTCAATATAGAATAATAATATCAAAATTATAGAGAAGCAGGCTAACCTGCTTCTCTATAAGACTTTTTAAGTCCAAATAATGGATGTAAAATAGGGATTCTGATGATGATCAAATGATAGATCATCCAACTTCCCAGAAAAGTACCAATAATCATTAAGATAAGTTTAGGTACAAGTCCCCAATCCAAATTCATAATATAATATCCGATTGCTATAGTGATCGTTTGGTGTAAAATATAAAAGGGATAGACAGCTCTGTTACAATAGGCAAGCAGATTGCTTTTTCTATTTAGAAACTTTGCTCCATATCCAAATAATACCAATATCCAAGACCATAAGTTGACGACTTTGATTAAGGCTTCAGAGAAGTGTACATAGGTGCTATCTTCTAACTGAAGCCAGATGATCAGTAACGTACAAAACGTAACACTTCCTATAATCAATGCTCGAGATTTTATTCGATCCACACTATTCCAAAATTCTTTACCTGATGCAATAAGAATAAAACCGAAGAAAAATAACACTAAACAGTTTATGAAATTGAACCAATCATCAATTAGTGCATGAGTGATAGGAAAAAATGGCTCTAAAAAAGCTTCTGTTAGATACAGTGGAAATATAAAAATATATAAACCATATGTTTTTTGAATCTTTTTCCTGATCCAGGATATAAGTTTTGAAGGCTTCTTTTTTAAACGGACAAAGATGGGTGAAAGAAATATAGAAAAAAGCAATAAATAAGGTAAAAACCAAAGGTGATGCCAACTAATATTTCCTTCTGGATATACTCCAATAAAGGCCTTTGTTGTAAAGAATTCAATATAAGATCCAAAATATTCATTGTTAGTTAAACGTTCATAATATACCTGAGGAGGAACAATAAAAAGCATACCAAAAAGTAATGGAATAGCTAATCTTTTACAACGTTCGATATTAAATTGCCAAAGATTTCTTGATGAAAGCGCATAATATGTTCCCATACCTGATATGACAAATAGAATAGGTAATCTCCATTGATTTAAAAATAACATAGGCCATCTTATCCAATCATAAATGATGTTGTTTTTAATATGAAAACCCCAGGGAACAAAGAACATTCCTACATGATAAAAAATGAGTAACCCAAATACAATGACACGTAACCAGTCGAGATCATAACGGCGAATTTTTTGTTGCATAATACTAAAAATTTATTTTTCCAAAAATGACGTATTTTGCTTGTAATCAGGTTTTAAAAAATAAGTATTGCGTCTAGAATTATAATTTTAGACGTTTTAATTTTTAAGTATTTGATTTTTGAAGTGTTATAAATGCCTTTGGAGAAAGCTGTACATGTTTTTTAAAAGCGTTATAGAAAGTGGCTTTTGATTTGAAGCCGACAGAATTTCCTATGGCCTCTATAGTGAGATGATCATAAGAGTCATCTAAAAGTCTTTTTTTTGATTCTTCAATTCTGTATTGATTTATAAAATCATTAAAATTTAAATTAGTACTTACATTAATGATTTGAGAAATGTAATTAGGATTAGATCCAAGAGCTTTTGCCAGATCCTTTAAAGATGCAGATTTTGATAAATAATACTCCTCATTTCTGATATATTGCTCTATTTTTTGAATAGAAAAAGAGTCACTATTAATTTTTGAGGTTTCGTATTTATCTGCCAACCATGAATTTTCGAAAAATCGAGACTCTGATAGTAATACAAAACCAGTGATACATACTGTTATAGTATGAAATATAAATATATAATGATCTCCACCATCATCATCAAAATTCAAATACACCAAAAAAATAAGAATAAAAAAAGCTAATAAAGCAAGAATGGTATTTCGAGAGAAATCATATTTATTAACTTTAATATTGCTTGCGTTTTTTGTGTTACCATTGTAGAAATTCTTTAACACCAGTCGTATCGATAGTACAATATACACTATTAAGCTAAAGAGGATAAGCCATCGAAATTCATCTTTGATGATCTGGTAACTATAATCTGTATTCTCAAGAACGATTGCTCTTTCCATATTTGGGAAATATGCACCCAAATATGCATTGATTTTGATCGATGTAGGTTGAAAGTAATATTTAATTTGAGATATAAGATATAATACAGATGGTAAGAGATGTATCCAATGTTTTTTTAAAGTGATTGATTTTCGTTCCAGAAGAGCATATATAAATATGTAAATTGAAGGTGCCAGAAGTAAGACTAATGGTTCTGTACTATCATTTAAATGTGGAGTATATTTCATAAGCCCTGTATAGCATAGAAAAGTATCTGCTGCTATAATTGATTGTATAAGTAAGGACCAGCCGTATATCCTAAAAGCAATATTTTTTTTGGAAGCTCTAAAAAGAATTACAGCACTTAGTAGTAATCCAAAAAAGATTCCAATAGATATAAAATAAGACACTAGATTATGTCTAATAGGGATATTGTCAATTATGTATTGGGTGTTTTGCATCTAAGGGTATACGATCGGTAACAAAATCAGTTAATTTTTGAGGGCCTTCCAAGGGGATTCTAATAATTTTCAAGATACCATCTTCAGTAGTAGAAATTTGCCATTTAATTAAGGTAATAGCTCCATTTTCAATTTCCATTCCAGTAATTGATCTTGGATGAACACAACTACCATCATTAAAAAGTGGTAATTCTCCAGCTTCAGGAAATCGCGGACGATGAGTATGACCAATAATGGTAAATAAATTTTTGTTGTTAGCAATCCATTTTTTAATTCTGCGCTCTATTCTAATAGTTTCTTTATAATTTTTAGCAGGGCTGGTAGGATCAGAAATTCCTATTACCTGTAAAGGTTTCCATAATACACGAACCAAAAATCTATTGATTTTCCATCCTGTATAATTCATAAAATCTGCTTGATGACCATGAAGCATAAAAATTTCCTGCTTCGTATTTTTATGTTTGAGTACAATCGCTTCTTCATATTTTATATTGGGAAAAAGAGCAATTTCCCTATCAGTTTTACGATCAAAATAATAAGATAAATGTTTTTTTACATATTTAGGATTCCTATATACCATATCATGGTTACCCCAAATCATTTCTAATCGATTTTCACTATAAAGAAGAGAAAGTAATTCATATACATTTTTATGAGCTCTAAATATCATATCAAAATTTCGATTTTCCCATAACTCATCTCCATCACCTAATTCGCAATATGTGAACCCTTTATTGTAGTAATATTTAAGAGCATGAAAATAAATATTCCTATTATTAGCAAACTCATCTGCAAAACTATTATCTCCTCGGTGGCAGTCGCTAAACAATATAAATTTAGAAGTATCATCAAAAGGAATGACTTTGGCATTTTTGTATGCACGGTTTAATCGGGATTCTGATGACATAGGAATCAAATTTATAAGTAAATATAAGTAATGCTTTTGTTTTTAGAATATGTTTTTTTATTACTGAAGTAATGGTATTTGTGAATACAATGTAGTATAGAGGTGTTTTTTTAAAACTGAATAATGAAACCTTGTTCTTCCCGCTTATATGCGGAAACAATAAAGAGGAATAAACCTAAAAGCCTTTAAAAAACTTAGCGCTCTTAAAACATTTTATAATAAAAGGAATATAGAAATTCTGTGAGGATATAAAAATTCACTGAAAACGGGGTACTCTATACAATGTTAAATATTCATTTTTGACTAACTATTTTTAACGATGTAAAATTCGTTTTAAAAATAAAATTGATAGTTGTTTTCTTGTGCTACTTTTTTTAAGTGTGTATTTAATTAAGGAATAAAATTAAATACAAATAAAAGATGAAGTATCTCGAATATCAATTAAAAGAAATCGTATATATATTTGGTTTTAATTTGTTTAAGTGTACAGATTACTTTTGTTGTATATGCGGGATTAAAAAAACAGAGTGTTGTTAAAAACATCGAATATTTTCTGTGAAATAGCTTTTTGTCGTTAAAAAACGTTTTTTATCGATGAATAAATGTTAACAAAAATTAAGTTAATTAACATTTTTTATTTAATTTCGCTGTTTTTGCGCCTAGAAATGAGGTACATATTAGCATTTAGTAAGGGATAAATGCTATTAAAATCTAACTATCAATTTTAACTAATTTAACCTATGAAAAAAGTAATACTATATTTATTAGTAGCTGTAAGTACGTTTGGGGTCTATGGTCAGGAAAAACCAACTGACGTCGTTTACAGGAGAAGTTCGTTATTTACACTTATGGTAACGGATAAAGAAAGAGAATACGCAGATGTCATTGAAGAGGCATTTACATCAGCCGAGATTCCTGAAAAATTTAATAATCATAACATTGAGCTAAGAACAATAGCCAAAGTTTATGATGAATCATTATCGAAAGAAGAGATAAAAGAAGCGCAGAAAGTAGCTATTCAAGAATACTTTTCTACTAACAAAATTGCAAAAGCAGTAGTTGCAAAATGGTTTAATAGAAGTGAACAAGGAGGCTTTAATATGGATCTTATCTCAGAGAGAGGGTCATATAACGCTACAGAGTTAGATGTGAAAATTGCTAAAAATAGCGAAAGAGGACTTGCTTTGCTAGCAGATGCTGGAGAAGAACTTATCAAGAACACATTTATTGTTGTTAATGATTTTAAGTATATCAGTAAAGAAGAAGTTGCCGAAAAAGCCAAAGCAGGATTAGGGTTTGCTGCAAGTCTTGCAGGAAACGGTGGTGGACTTGGATCCAAGTTAGCAGGTAAGGCTCTTGATGTTGCAGGAAAAGGATATGTGATTAAAACAACTTCAAACCTTTATAAATTGGTATGGAATGAAGAAACTGCTGCTATCTTCTATAATGATTATTGGACAGATGATGCTAATCTTGATGAAGCCAAGAAGAAGGCTTTTGATGAGTCTGATATTTTTAAAGTAGAATTAATAGGTACAGAAGTTGCATGGGCCGATCTGCAAAGTAGCTCATTTACTAGAAAAAGTGAAGAACAACTAGTATCCATTGCTACTGTAAAAGCAGTTGATGCTGTAATTGCAAAATTGCAAAGAAAATACGAAGTATTTAGAACAAAAACTCCTTTAATAAGTGGAGATCCATTATCTGCAAAAATTGGATTGAAAGAAGGATTAGAAGGAGGAGATAAATATGAAGTATTAGAGCAAACCATTGATAAAAATGGGAAAACAGTTTATAAAAGACAAGGTGTTATCAAAGTAAACAAAAAACAAATATGGGATAACCGTTTTATGGCTGGAGAAGAGCACGAATCTACAGAAGAGATTAAAGAATATACACTATTTAAAGGGGGTAAAAACTTTTACTCCGGGATGTTAATCAGACAAATTAATTAAGAAAGAAAACTTTATATTATGAATAAGTTTATCACAAAGATTGGCTTGGTAGTATTACTATTGTTATGTTTTAGTTTTAATGCTAATGCCCAACGAAAAAAGAAATTGGCTAATAAGGATACCCAAGAATGGAGGTATGATGTAGAATGTGAAGGTATTGCTAAACAAGGTTCTAAACTTGTAAAAGTATGGTCATATTCCAAAAACCCAAAGTTTGCAGTTGCTCAGGCAATGAAAAATGCCGTACATGGTATGGTGTTTAAAGGATATGCAGGAGGAGGAAATGGTTGTACACCATTTAAACCTTTGGTAAGTAATCCAAGTGCTGAGAAGGATCATGCAGAATTCTTTAAAACCTTTTTTAGCGATGGTGGAGAATTTAGAAAATACGTTACAGCAGCGGCAGATGGTAATATAGCACCAGGTGATCGCTTAAAAGTTAGTAAAAGAGAATATAAAATAGGTGTAGTTGTAAATGTGACCACTGACCAATTAAGAAAAAAGTTAGAGGCAGAGGGAATAATTAGAGCTTTAAATTCGGGATTTTAAACATAAAACAAAAGATTAATGAAAAAAAATATTATCGTACTCGTTGGGGTTTTAATGCTTACCATCTCCTTTGGTTTTGGTCAAGCAAAAAAACCTACTATTATGGTTGTTCCTAGTGATGTTTGGTGCAATCAAAATGGATATATGTTAGGGTTTAACAATCAAGGGACAATTGTAAAGGTTCCCGATTATAAAAGGGCATTTCAGGAAAATGCTGAAGTATTACAGGTAATTAGTCAAATAAATGGTATGATGGCAGAAAGAGGATTTCCTCTTAAAAATATGGAATCTGCTATAAAAACTTTAGAGTCTAATGCTGCCGAAGATAATATGCGTTCTTCAAAAGACACAGGAAGCGGTGTAAGTGAAAGTCCAATTGATGCACTTAAGAAAGTTGCCAAAGCAGATATTATTATGCAATTAACTTGGACTATTAATAAAACTGGTCCTAAGAAATCAGTTAACTTTAATCTTCAAGGGTTAGATGCATATACAGACAAACAAATCGCAACAGCAACAGGTACAGGAGCTCCTTCTTTCTCTGCAGAAGTACCAGTATTACTTTCTGAAGCGGTATTATCACACATGGATAACTTTACCGGTTCTCTACAAACTCATTTTGATGATATGTTTGAAAACGGACGTGAAATTATTGTAAGAGTTCAGAAATGGGATGATTGGGATGGTGATCTAGAATCAGAATATGGTGATGATGATGAAGAACTAGGAATTATTATCGAAGATTGGTTAGCTGATAATGCAGTTAAAGGTAGATTTAATACTACAGATATGACAGCAGATATGGCTTTATTTGAACAAGTAAGAATTCCTCTTTTTAATGATAAAGGAAGAGCTATGGATGCAAGAAGATTTGTAAGAGGACTTAGCAAAATGCTAAAAAGTGAGCCATATGCAATTCCAAACAAGCTTGTTATGAAAGGCTTAGGTAGAGCAACAATCATATTAGGAGGAAAATAAAATATAAAATGATGAAAAGAGTATTATATATAATGTTGTTTTTTGTTGCGACTTCATTGGTAGCACAAGAAAAAAGTAACAACGATGGTATTTCATTAGCAGCATATGTGCCGAGGCAAGTAGAAGGAATTCCTGCTTCTGCCAAAAAAATGCTATTGAATAGATTAGCACAGATTATTACTAAAAATGGAATTAGTGAAAATCCGTATAACTCAAGGTTTATATTAGCACCAAATGTTAGTGTGTTAAGTAAAGATATAACAGCTACGGCTCCTCCAAAAACTGCATTAAATTTAAATGTAACACTATATATTGGTGATGGAGTATCTGGAACCTTGTTTGCTAGTCAATCTATCGAGTTAAAAGGAGTTGGTAATAATGAAACCAAAGCATATATCTCTGCGATTAAAAGATTATCACCAAAAAACCCTGAAATTTTAGAGTTTGTTGAAAAAGGAAAAGAAAAGATTATAGAGTATTATAATTCTAACTGTTCTAACATTCTTAAAAAAGCAGCAGCTTTAGAAGCACAGAATGAATTTGATGAAGCTTTGGTTATATTAACTAATGTTCCTGAAGCAAGTACTTGTTTTAATAAAGTAAAGTCAAAAATCAAGGTTCTTTATCAAAAGAGTATCGATAGAGATTGTAAGCAAAAACTTACTGAGGCATCAGCTATCTGGGCGGCAAATCAGGATATAAATGCAGCAAATGAAGCTGGAGCTATTTTATCAACTATAGAGCCTCAAGGAGCTTGTTATGGTAAAGTAAAATCTTTATATGCAAAAATTGCGGCAAGAGTTAAGGATTTAAGTGATAGAGACTGGAACTATCAGTTAAAAGTATTAGATCTTAAAAAGACTTATATTAAGGCTGCTAGAGACGTAGGAGTAGCGTATGGTAAAAATCAACCTCAAAATGTAAAATATAATGTAAGAGGTTGGTATTAAGATTATATATCATATACCTAATATAAAAAAAAGCTGTCTAACTAATTAGACAGCTTTTTTTATGCTTTTACATATTTAAAAATTTCATAAACTAGAATTGCTGGCCAAACGATTGCTTTTAAAACACCAACTACACCTATCCAAAAACCTGTAGCGTGACTAATATAATAGATTACTGCTCCTATAAAACCTAAACCATAGATTGAATTAGAAGAAGCATTTGTTTTTACTTTTTCTTTCATTGTAGAACTTTTTATCTATATAACATACATTATTTACTTACTCTTCCTATAGCGCAACTCACATACGATTTTGCTTTTATATTAAAGTTGTTTTTATCTCCCTTAATTGGATATCCAAGTTTTAAAAGTTCCTGTCGTACTGTTTCCAGACCCTGATGGGTTTTATAACTAAAAGATACAGAACAATCATTGACGTTTATACATATATCTTTGATGCCCTCTAGTGCATGAAGTTTTTTTGCAATTGTATTTTCGCAACCACTGCATTTTAAATTTTGGATTTCAATAGTTGTTCTCATAATATCAATTTTAGCAATCGAAACTATGAGTTTATACTATGGTAAACTATGATATATATCAGAGAATATCTGCTTCTTATGATGATTTATGTCATTTTTATTAGAAAACACTACTTCTATCTTTGATAATAAACCTGAAGTAGATTATGTTATGATGCAATCCCTTCGTATAGTAGCAAGAACCAAAGCTTTTTTTATAGAGATTGGAGATTTATCATATTTCTCTAGACGTTTTTTCAGAGAAGTCTTTACCAAACCATTTGAGTTCCAGGAGTTATTGCGACAGTGCTATCATATGGGCAATCGTTCTTTGCTTTTAGTAGGAGTAACAGGGTTTATTTTAGGGTTGGTTTTTACGCTTCAGTCAAGACCTACGTTAATGGAATTTGGAGCAGAATCGTGGATGCCTTCTATGGTAGGGATTTCTATAGTTAGAGAAATAGGGCCAGTAATTACCGCTTTGATTTGCGCAGGTCGAATTGGCTCAGGAATTGGAGCAGAGTTGGGTTCGATGAGAGTTACAGAACAAATCGATGCGATGGAAGTATCAGGAACAAATCCTTTTAAATATTTAGTAGTTACTCGCATTGTAGCAACTACATTAATGTTACCTATTCTTATTGTATTTGGAGATGCGATTGCTTTATTTGGTTCTGCAATCGTAGAAAACCTAAAAGGAGCTGTATCCTACCGACTGTATTTTAATCAGGTTTTTGATGCTATTGAGTATAGCGATATAGTTCCTGCAACTATAAAATCATTCTTTTTTGGGTATGCGATTGGATTAGTAGGATGTTATAAAGGGTATTATTGTAAAAAGGGAACAGCTGGAGTGGGTGAAGCATCGAATTCTGCAGTAGTATATACTTCGATGCTATTATTTATAATTGACTTTGTCGCTGTTTTTTTGGCAGATATATTTTTTGAAATCTGATGAAATTAAAAGAGAATATAGTAACCGTTTTAGAAATCCAGAATCTTAAAAAAAGTTTTGGAGAGAATCATGTACTTAATGGGTTTAATCTGCGATTATTTGAAGGAGAAAATCTTGTAGTAATGGGAAAGTCGGGCTCTGGTAAATCAGTAATGATTAAATGCCTTGTTGGATTGATGCAGGCTGATAGTGGTAGCATAAGGATAAGGAATCAGGATATTACAGTTCTGGGACAAACCGAATTAGATCTATTACGAACCGAAATTGGATTTCTATTTCAAGGAAGTGCATTATATGATTCGATGACCGTGCGAGAAAATCTTGAATTTCCGCTTAGACGGCATAAAAAAAAACTAAGGATGACAGGACATACTGAGGCATTAGTCATTGAAGCACTTGAAAATGTAGGCCTAGTAGATGCCATTGATCTAATGCCTGCAGAACTTTCTGGTGGAATGCAGCGACGTATCGCGTTAGCGAGAGCACTAATATTGAAACCTAAAATTATTCTTTATGACGAACCTACTACAGGGCTAGATCCTATAACAGCAAAAGAGATTATTGAGTTGATGCGTAGTATACAAGCAAAATATGGAACCTCTTCACTAATTATAACGCATGATGTGGATTGTGCTCGTGTCATTTCTAATCGAATTATTTTATTGGTCGATGGGATTAATTATGCAGAGGGGACTTATCAAGAATTATCACATTCTGATGATCCTGAGACAATGGCATTTTTTAAACATTAGAAATGACACTAACCAAAAGTAAAATGTTATGAAAAAAACAACATCTCAAAAATTTAAACTTGGCGTTTTTGTAGTCGTCGGGACAGTACTACTTATTGCAGCATTATATTCGATAGGAAATCGACAAAATCTATTTGGTAATACCATTAAAATCATGACGCAATTCACAAATGTAAATGGTCTCGAATTAGGTAATAATGTTCGTTATTCTGGAATCAATGTGGGAACCGTGAGTAGAATTCGTATGATAAATGATGCTCAAATTATAGTAGAAATGGTCATTGAAGAAAAGATTGGGAAGCATATAAAAAAAGACGCTGTTGCTACAATTGGATCAGACGGTTTAGTAGGTAATATGATTGTTAATATAATTCCTAGGGAAAGTAAAAAACCATCTGTGATTTCAGGAGATACAATTCAATCCTATAGTAAAATTGGAACCGATGATATGCTTACGACCTTAAACGTTACCAATGAAAATGCAGCATTACTTACAGCTGATTTATTAAAAATAACAACAGAAATTGTTAATGGTAAAGGAACACTAGGATTGTTAATCAATGATTCTATTATGGCTAAAGACCTTAAAAAGACAATGTATGAATTAAGAAAAGCTAGTACTGGAGCATCATATGCAATTGAAGAGCTCAAAGATGTTATTTCTTCTATTAAGGAAAACGAAAGTATTGCTGGGGTTTTATTAAATGATAGTTTGTCCGGGCAAAAAATGAAAACTATAGTTAGTAACCTAGAGAAATCGAGTACTGAGATTGTCGAAGTTACAGGAAACCTAAACAATGTGGTTAGAAAGATTAATGATGGAGAAGGAGTATTACATTATTTGGCAAATGACTCTATGTTAGTAAAAAATATAGATTCTACAATGAATAATATTAAAGAAGGAACCAATCGATTTAATGAAAATATGGAAGCTTTAAAGCATAATTTCTTTTTTAAAAATTACTTTAAAAAGATGGAAAAAGAAAAAAACTAATATCATCATGAGTTATGAAAATAGAACATCTCGAAGAACGAATAAGTGATTATAGAAATTCTATAAAAACTGTTGTGGATAAAAGAGTATTATGGAAAAACACAACAAAAAATATTCTTGTTAGAACATTGAACAGAATTGTAAAACAATATGATATTGGATGGAAAGTTCAAGAATTAAGCTGGATACAGAACAATGAAGCAGTTAATATCACTTTTGATTCTTTTCCTCCAGAATTAATAGATTGTACCAACTTAATCCCAGCGTATCAATTTTTACCGGGAGGAGCACTGATTTTTTCTCAATCCTACAATGGGGATGTTTATGTTTTTATGATATTTCCACAGATCGAAAACGTATCTCATGAAAATAATATGGTAGAATTAGGCGTATATACCCCAGAATCTATAACCGAAAAATTTATAGTAGAAAAAGTTGATGAATTTTTGAAAGAAATGATTAAATGGGAAGTCCCTTCATTAAAGAAGAAAGTGGGATATTAAAATAAAGCAAGCTTTGTTATAGTTAATGATCATAACATTTTAGGTATTCAATGCTATTATTACAGTAGTGTATAGCCTTTAATATCCGCTTTAAAGTATTCTTGTTTTCCTTCCTTACTATCCCAGATTGCAGTCATCTTATTTGGAATTATTAGTCCATCATAATCTTGATATTCTCCAACTTCGCCTATAAAATTTTCTAATTCGATATCTCTATATCTTTTGGTTTTAAAGAGGTCTATCATTCCATTTTGATTAAATATAAAAAGACCATCAAGGACTTGGCTATTCTTTGTAATAGTTGCTTTGATTGTTTTTGAGTCAATAGTTTGCCACAAAATATCAGGATCCAGAAAACCCATAGGGAACCATATTAGTTCCCCTAAATATCGTCCTAGTGAACTTTGATCTACTTTTTGACCAGTAAATAGTATTAAGTTTTTCAGGCCTAATAGACTCACTTTTACTTCTCCCCTATGATTAACATATTTATCTCGAATAAGCATTGGTAAAGTTTTAGCTGTCCAGATAAAACCAGGGTTGTTGGATGACATATATTGTATAGCAGTAAACGATAACCAATTTTTTTCGGGATTTGTTTTTATCATTCCCGTTTGTTTAAAAGTAGCATTGCAATATTTTGGTTTTCCCAGAACACCCGTTTTGATGAGATGATTTTTTATAAGATTTGGTAGATTTTTCAGGTCATTTTTGGTGATTTTTTGATCACCTCTTTTTGAATTGAATAGTGCTGTTTTTTCTTTTTCAACCCTACTATTAAAAGAGGATATTCCGGCAACACCTATTAAGAATAGTAATAATACGATACTCCCAATTATCATAAATATTATTTTAATAATTCTTTAAAATACTAATAATCTGAAGTCTTCTAAATTATAGTATGACTGGCTGATTATAAATGATTTATGTCATTCTTTTTGAGCCGATAAAATCATACCTTTTTTTAAACAGACAGAAATCATGAAAAATATTCTTTATGCTACTGATTATACAGAACATTCAGTATCTGCTTTGCGTTATGCATACGATTTAAGTAGTAGAATAAAAGCAAGGTTGATAGTATTACATGTTTTTGATGTTATGACTTTTACAGGAACTACAGTAATAAGTTCCTTAAGGCAGACTTCAAAAAGATTATATGAGGAACAGTATTCTATTCTGAAAGAGTATTGTATTAGACATTTAGGAAATAATTTGTCTGATATGAATATACAAATTGAAGTAGCTAGGAATATATCAATTACAGAAGAAATCCTACTAAAAGTAAAAGAATTATCTGTTGACATGGTTGTTATAGGAATAAAAGATAAATATAGTAAGCGAGGATTTCTAGAAGGAGATATTGCTAAAAAACTAATAACTAAGATTTCTTGCCCTCTTATGGTTATCCCAAATAATAGTATAGCCACCGAGATAAAGAATATTGTATATGCAACAGATTTTGAAGAAGAAGATATTTTTGCTATTAAAAGACTACTAGAAATCGCAGCATTTTTTGAGGCCACAATACATGTTGTTCATATCTCGTCCAAAGAAAACGATGAGGACGAAAATCAAATGGCTTGGTTTAAAGAAATGTTATTTCAAAAGGTGAGCTATCCTAATCTCGAATTTGATGTCCTTGTTTCTGATAATATCCATGACAAATTAAATGAGTATTTGAAAAGTCTTGATGCAGATATAATTGCAATGCTAGAAAGAGGTAGACGAGGTTTCATTAAAAAATTATTTCATAAGGATGTTGTAAAACAAATAGAATCTCATACAACTATTCCGTTATTAAGTTTCAATATCAATTAATAATCCTCCCATCACCCATTTGTATAATTCGGTCTGTTTTATCTGCAAAATCTTGATCATGGGTCACAACAAGTAATGAAAGCCCTTGTTCTTCACTAAGTTGTTTGAAAATATTAAAAACATTATCAGAATTTTGACTATCTAAATTACCTGTAGGTTCATCTCCCATTATGATAGTTGGATTATTAATCAAAGCTCTGGCGATGGCTACTCTCTGTTTTTCTCCACCCGATATTTGTGATGCTCTTTTTTTTGCAATATGCTCGATGTTAAGGATGCGGAGCTTTTCTATGGCATTATATTCTATTTCTTCGATTGATTTTTCAGCTAACTTTTTAGCTGGTAGCATAACGTTTTCCAAAACCGAAAATTCGGATAATAAATAATGAAACTGGAACACAAAACCAATGTGCTTATTTCTGATATAAGAGAGCTTTTCGTTTTCTTGACCTGTAATCAATTCTGTATTTAAATACAAGTCACCTTCATAACCTGTGTCCATGGTAGACAATATATATAATAAAGTGGATTTTCCACATCCAGACTTTCCCATAATAGAAGCAAACTCTCCTTGATTTACCTTAAAATTAATATCTTTTAGTACGTGAAAAAGTACTGGTTTCCTGAAATATTTATTGATGTTTCTTGCTTCAAGAATTGTTTTCATAACTTAAATTATTGTCCTCTGATAATACGAACAGGATCTATTTTTTTAGCCTTTTTAGATGGTAGATAGCCAGCCAAAAAAGTTGAAATCATAGCAAAAGAGAAACCGATAATATAAAACCAGGGATTATGATTAATTGGATATGTAGAAATTGTTGGTAAAGCTTCAGTTTCAAAAGGTAAACTACCAATCAAATGAGATAATCCAAAACCTATTAGTAACCCTAAACTTCCACCAACAGCTCCTATGATCATCGCTTGACTCATAAAGATGAATTGCACATCTTTACCCGAAAATCCGATTGCTTTTAGAATAGCAATATCATTCATTTTTTCATAAATCATCATGTTTAGAATATTATAAATGCCAAAACCAGCTACAATTAATAAGGTAATAGAAACAGCATATGTAATTAGATTTCTGATTGTTGTTCCTGTTTCAAACTGGGCATTTGCGGTTTTGATATCAATAGCTTTTAACTGAAATTGTTGTTCAATTTTTTGTGCTAATGGAATTGCATCTTCGATATTAAATAGCTTTACATTGATATCAGTAATATAATTTTCGGCTTGACCTAATATTCGTTGTACTGTCTTTACATTTGCAAAACTTTGAATATTATCAATATCTGCAATACCGCTTTGATATAACCCTACAATTTTTAACGGAAAGACATCTCCTTTTATCGTACTAACCTGAACTCGATCTCCTATATCTAATGACATTTTCTCTGCCACTCCAGCACCCAATAAAATACCATTATCATTATTTTTTAATGCTTGCGGACTACCTTTAACTACATAATCTTTAAAATTGAAGAGTTCAACTTCTTGTAAAATATCTATACCGGTTAAGTTTCCTCCTAATTCGATAGAACCAGCGATATAAAATATTTGCTCTTTTATTTGAGGAATAGCACCTTTTACTTTGGGATCTTTGTTTAGATAATTGATTATTGGTAATGCATTATGAATCCTTTTTTGGCTTTGTTTTGGTTTAATTGAGTGTACAATGTTAAGTGTGTTTTGAAATTCAAAATATAGATCGGTAGGTTGTTTTTTTGAAGGCTCAATCTCATTAAAAATATGAATATGTGGTGTCTGATTGAGTATTAAATCATCTAGCATTCCATTAAGTCCAGTCATAAAACAAACCAAAGTGATGTATGAGCCAATACCAAATGTTACTCCAAGAGCTGCTGTTGCGGTTTGTTTAATTTTGGTAACCAAATGTGTTTTGGCGATGTTTAATATAACTTTTTTGTTAACCATCATTGAGGTTTGTAAATCCATGTTTTCGAAGTAATTCCGGATAATACTTCTACAGTATCCATACTTTGTAATCCGATCTTGATTTCAGTTAACCCTTTTTCAGTTTTTACTTTATTGCCATCAACCAAATATTCTTTTGGGATAGTCAAGGTTTTTGAGATATGAGCAATTATAATATTTGCTTCTCCGGATAAACCAGGATATAATACCCCAGGACTTTTTTCAAACAGTGCTTCGACCATAAAAGTCTGGTTACGCTCATCTTTTTTCGGATAAATTTTACTCACTTTTGCTACAAAGACTTCTTCATCGTATGCATCTAAGGTTATGAGCGTCTTTTGGTTCTTTTTTATCTTTACTATGTCTACTTCGTCAACCAACATTTCTATAACAAAAACGCTATCACTCCCTAAAGAAGCCAAGGGTTCCAAAGTATTAACAACTTCTCCTGGGTTTTTATACAATGCATAAATCTTTCCATTAATTTTACTATTAATAGTGAAGTCTTTTGTGGTAATAACCGATGTTTTGTAAGTGTTTTTGGCTTGTTTTAATTGAGTTTGAAGTTCTTCCCTAGTCCTGTAATATTTGTTTTTTAACAGGCTTAAATTATTGGTAGAAAGTTCATAGGTTAATTTTTTAGTGTCATATTCTACTTTTGAACCAATGTGTTGACTCCAAAGATTTTTTTGACGGCAATAGTTAATAGAATCATTTGTCATTTTTAATATTGCTGCTTTTATTTCTTCTTCTATGCTACTAAGAATAGCTGCGTTTCCGTCATAATTATTTTTTGCCAGCTCTAAAGATAATCTGGCATTTTCTGCATTTAATTTCGGATTGCTATTTATAACCTGAAGTATAGGAACCCCTTTTTTTATGATTTGTCCTTCTTCTACGAGATTTTTATCCAGGATGCCATTTACCGAAGCATATGCTTGATATAAACTATCTGGTTGAATCGTTACCGATGAATATACTGATTCTGTAACATTACTAACCGTGGGAAGTATTTTATCTTCTTTAGTAGAGCAAGAGATAAAAATGGTAACAAAAAGTATCCTTAATACGAGGGTATGCATACGTATTTGTTTTTTATCAAATTTCTACTAAAAGAGCGGCTTTCGAAATGATATTTATCATATTTAAAACAGGGTATACCTATTATTTTTGAATAAAAATTAAACAGAGATATTTATGAAAACCAATATTCAATTTGTACAAATGCCGACAAGTGAAACCATGGAAGATTATGTACATGAAAAACTAGATAAACTATTCAAGAAATACGATTGGGTAATCAAATCTGATGTGTTTTTTAAAAAAGAAAATGATCCAAAAGGAAAAGGGAAAATCTGTACTATGGAATTGAGTTTGCCAGGACCTAAAATATATGCAACATCAAATGAACAGAATTTTGAATTAGCTTTTAAAGAAACATTAAGTGATATAGAAAAACAATTAAAAAAAAGAAAGCAAGAGTTTAAACCTTATCATTAATTATTCAAGATGTATAAACTGATATATATCATATTTTTTGAGTAAAAATAGGAGTACTTTAGCCTTGATGATAAAGAAGTGATTTATAGTTAAAGAAAGGTTTTTAGTATGGTATAGTAGAAACCAAATAGAGAAGTTAATCATGCTTAAAGGAACATAATTAGGTTTCCTTGGCTTAGTAATAAGTTTAAGAATTATAATTATAAGTAATTTACAAGATTAATTTCCTATAAAGAAGCAGGTAGGTGAAGGTCTACCTGTTTCCGTTTATAAACACTTATTTAAATACTTCTGCTTTCTTAATGAAGCATTTAAATTCTATAGGATTATTACTAAAATCTAGTACAAACATTGTTTTTTGTTCTCCTGTTTGGTCTGCATATCGTGTTTGTGGAGGAATCATAAAATCAACATTATTAGTTTTTAATTTTTGTTTTAAAATATCAAATTGGTCTTCTTGTAGGATGCATCCAAAATGAGGAATGGGGACTTTAATTTTATCTACGACTCCGCAATAGTCAAGAGGAGGGATAGTATCAGAGACATGAGCAGAAATTTGATGTCCAAAGAAATCAAAATCAACCCAGTCTGTGGTTTCTCGCCCCAGAGGACAACCTAATATTTTATTATAAAATTGTTTGGTACTACTGATGTTTTTTACTTTAAATGCAAGATGAAATATGGTGTTCATGGTTTAATATCCTTTTTTTAATGAAACTTGGTGCATTAATTCCTTACCAGATGTAAACCTGTTATAGTTTTCTACAATTTGTAATGATGCAGATTCGATATTGGTAAGACTTGCTACATGTGGAGTTATTTGAATTTTTGGATGGTTCCAGAAAGGATGATTATCTGGTAAAGGTTCTGATCTAAAGACATCAAGTATAGCCCCTGAAAGATATTTCTCCTCTAACAGATCTAATAGATCATTTTCTACAAGATGTTCACCTCTTCCTACATTAATTAGATATCCTCCAGCATTTATCTTTTTAAGGTTTGTGATATTAAGAATATTTTGAGTAGTATCGGTAAGTGGTAATATATTAATAAGTATATCGGTGTTGTGCAGGCACTTATCAAGTTGCTGTATTCCTGAGTAACTGATTACATTGTTTATGTTTTTGACAGAAGAGGACCATCCTTTAACCTTATATCCAAGTAGACCAAGCTTTTCTGCAACAAAAGAGCCTATTTTTCCTAATCCAAGGATAGATATGTTAGTGTTTTGAATATTGGTATAGGGATGTTGTTTCCATAATTTTATAGATTGTTGGTGAGCATATATAAAGTTGTTTTTTGAGATAGATAATATAGCAGTCAACAAGTATTCCCACATATCATGAGAAAGATTATTGTCTACTATTCTGCTTAATGTAATTGTTTTACGTAGTTCTTGTGTTTTAATGATGTGCTCTACCGAAGCACCTACAGACTGAACTACTTTAAGATTAGGAAATTGCAAAAGAATGTTTTGGTGTGGTTTCCAGCATAATGCAAATTTAACTATCAGGGGATCATGTATTTCTGGATAAATTTGGATAGGGATATCAGATAATTTAGATTTTAATTTTTCTGCCCAAGGTTTAGGATCTTTGTTATTAAAAACGATCACAATACTCATAGTTTTATTTTTTTATCAAAATTAAAGATAGAAATATTCAATTCGAAGTTGATTCTTTGGTTAATGGCTATATTTGAAATTGAATAAAGTTAATTATGAAGAAATGAAGAACGAATCGGTTGTAGATAATATTGATCACAGAATACTTTCTAGTTTAAAAAAGAATTCCAGGATTTCTTTTGCAGATCTGGGGCGTATAATTAACCTTTCTCCATCTGCTGTTCGTGAGCGAATTCAGAAAATGGAAGACACAGGGATAATTAAACATTATAATCTATCTTTAGATTATAAATTACTTGGATATACAATTGAAGCTTTTGTATTAGTAAAAGTATTTCATGGAAACTTAAAAGCTCTTTTTATGCTTATAAATAAGTTGCCAGAAATCAAAGAAGCCCATCGTATTACAGGAAACCAAAATGTACACCTCAAAGTTGTACTTAAGGATCAATTGCATTTACAAGATTTAATAGATAAGTTAATGCAATATGGAGATACAACTACTTTTTTGATATTGTCAGATATTACACCTCAAGAAACCTGAACGGTTTTTATTCTTTCGTAGTATTTACTACATGGATTTCCCATCGACTATTATTATTTAAAGCTACTAAGTTTGATGATATAAGATAGGATTGAATTCCAGGTCGCTTCTTTAATTTATCTTTAGAAAAAATTAGATGTTCTGGACCAGACAAATGAGTTATAATAGTTCCATTTGGGTTTATCACCACTTCATCGTAGCTATATGAAATCACTTTTTTATCAAGTAGATCATTTTTCCCCAACTCCTCTTTTGCAATTTTTAGAACAATAGCATATCCGTCATTAAATGGAATACCATTTAGGTATTCTGGTTCAATTACCGTCTTTCCAGATTTATCAATATATCCATAATAATAAATATCATTTTTTATTTGTTTAATCAGACATCTTTCGTTGCTAAAGTAAGGATAACTTTCACTTCCCTTAGAAGCTACAATATCTTCTCTATACGGTATTATTATTTCTCCTTTTGTATTTATGAAAGCCCATTTATTTCCTTTTCGTATTGCAGCGAGCTCTTCATGAAATGGTGTAATTTCATCAATATCTTTTATAATCTGCGCGGTTCCATAAAACGAAAATAATATCAGGCCTATGCTTAAAATGAGTATTCTTTTCATCAGTATGTATCTTTTAAATTATACTTCTAAAAATAACATATGGATACCAATCATAAAATGAGAAATATCATACTATCAAAATCTTGGTTAAATCTTATGAATTGATATAAAAGAATACTGGAAAAGCAAGTTAGTATATAATTTCAAAACATTTAAAAGGCCTTATATCCCCTTCTTCAAATGAAACATCGTCCACTTTTGCAAATTCTGGTCCAAGAGTACACCATGCTATAAAGGAGGTAAGTTGATCGTGATTTCCTTCGGCTTCTATATATACATTTCCGTTGCTTAGATTTTTTACATGGCCCGTGATATGGAGTTCTTTGGCTTTTTCAAGTGTATTTTTTCGATACCAAACTCCCTGAACTTTTCCTGTTACTGTAATGTTATAATGTTTTAACATTTATGATGCTTTTTGGACATATATGATAGTTTTGAAAGGTACCTAAATAATATAAAAAGTGATATAAATTCTTATAAAAATAACTTATCAAAAATCATATTTTTAAGATTTTTGGGGAGCTCGTCTCTTATATGCTTCATCTCTCCTGTCGATACATATTTACGAAGTATGAAAAATGTAGTATTAATATAATGTTCTGCTATTTCATTAGATTCAAAATCATAAGTAGAAGTCACTCCGTCAAAGGACCTTACTAAATCAATAAACTCCTTCATATGTTTTATCCTATGTTTTTTACCTTTAATAGACCACCCATTGACATATACAGCTTTTAGAAACATGGGGAGTTGAGCAATAAATTGCAAGGACTCTTCTATAGATATAATTTCTCGTAATCCATGTAAAATTGCAGATAGAATTCTACCTGCTTTATCTGGAGTCTCGCTTAAGTTCATTTCTTCAGCATATTCTTTTAAAAAAGTGTTTGCTTCTGTTGCATATCGATTAAAATTAAGTGCCATTATAAAGAGGTTTTGGTTTTCGATTATTCGAACATAAAATATAAAGTTATCATCTTCTAAAGAGGATTTGTATGATAATTATCATATTAATTGGGGATTACATCTTATAATTTTGACATTGTAAAAACACTTAATACTTACATTATGAAAAAAATTCTTGTCCCCGTAGATTTTTCTGAATATTCTGAATATGCATTAAAGGTTGCAGCAATACTAGCTAAACAACAAAATGCAGAAATTGTAGTATTACACATGTTAGGATTATCTGAAGCCGTATTGACCAAAAATGAAGGTCAGGAGATTAATGAAGCAATGTATTATATGAAACTTGCAGAAAATAGATTTAGTGCTTTTTTGGATAAAGATTATCTGGAAGGAATTAAAGTAACAGAAACTGTACAGAATTATAAGATTTTTAGTGAGATTAATGAGGTAGCACATGAAAATGATGCAGATTTAATTGTTATGGGTTCTCATGGTGTTAGTGGTTTATCTGAAGAAGTTTTTATAGGTTCAAATACAGAGAAAGTAGTTAGAACTGCAGATGTGCCTGTATTAGTGATTAAGAATCCAGTAGAAGATTTTACTATGAAAGAAGTAGTATTTGCATGTGATTTTAAGATAGAGAATATTAGACCTTATCATAATGCGATAAAACTGTTTAACTCATTTGGAGCTAATGTACATTTGTTATATATAAACCTACCGGGAGAACGATTTAGAAGCTCTGGACAGATTGAAGAAAGGGTAAGAGAATTTTTATTCAAAGCAGATTCTGGTAATATGGATATGTATAATAATGTGGTTTACTATAATGATTATAGTGTAGAAAGCGGAGTGTTTAATTATAGTAATAAAATAGAAGCAGACATTATTGCAATCCCTACTCATGGTCGTCGTGGTCTGGCACATTTCTTTAACGGAAGTATAGGAGAGGATATCGCAAATCACGCAAATAAACCAGTGATAACATTTAAAATGTAATCCCATTCATATGTTGTTGTGGCCTCATAGGCGTGTATCTAAAAGACGGATGCTACGATATGCTTATGAGGCTTCTTTATAAAATACCCAAAGCGATTTCTATCATATTGCTAAAAGTGGTTTCTCGTTCTTCAATCGAAGTTCTCTCCCCAGTAACCAAAGAATCAGAAATTGTAAGAATCGAAAGGGCTCTTACATTAAATTTTGCAGCAATAGTATATAAACCTGCTGTTTCCATCTCAACACAGAGCACTCCGTATTTTGCCCAATGCTTATAAGCATCAGGGTCATCCTCATAAAATTCATCTGAAGATAGTATGTTCCCCGCTTTTATAGCAATATGATTATCTTTTGCATAGTGCACGGCTTTCATCAATAATTCAAAATTGGCAGTCGGAGCATAATCTGAGTTAACAAATCTTGTAGTATTAATTCCCGATGTAGAAGAAGCAGACATAGCAATAACAATATCTCTAAGTTGAACATTTTTTTGGTATGAACCAGCAGAGCCTACTCGAATTAGATTTTTAACTCCATAGTGATTAATGAGTTCGTGATAATATATTAAAGCAGAAGGAATTCCCATTCCCGTTCCCTGAACCGAAACTGGATTTCCATTATAAGTTCCTGTATACCCTAACATTCCTCTAACTTCATTATAACAGACGGGATCATTTAGAAAAGTGTTTGCAATCCATTTAGCACGAAGAGGATCCCCGGGAAGTAAAACTGTTTCTGCTATTTCTCCTGGCTGTGCTGAAATGTGTATACTCATCTGATTTATTTTGAAGTTACGATGGTGACTCCAGCAGATGTGCCTATTCTATCAACCCCCAATTCGATATATTGAGTTGCTGTTTTAAGATCTCGAATCCCACCAGATGCTTTTATTTTTATGGTACTCCCGTGTACTTCATTTTTCATAAGTACTATATCTTCGGGAGTAGCTCCTCCGGTACCAAAACCAGTAGAAGTTTTTATAAAATCTGCACCAGCATTCAAGGATAATTGACAAGCAATTCTCTTTTCTTCATCAGTAAGGTAGCAGTTTTCAAAAATGACTTTTAAGATATGTTCTCCAATTTCTTTTTTAACTGCCTTGATTTCTTCCTCAACAATCTTATGATATCCAGATTTTAGTAACCCTATATTAAGTACCAGATCAATCTCATGTGCTCCATCTTTGATACATTGTTTTGCTTCATAAACTTTGGCCTTTGCTATTGTCGCTCCAAGAGGAAAGCCTACTACAGCAGCTATTTTGATATCGGTTTTCATGAGCTCACTTTCTGCCAAAGCAACATAGTAACTATTTACACAAACTGCATAGAAATGATGCTCTTTTGCTTCTGCGCAAAGTTGTTTAATATGATCAACTGTGGCATTAGCCTTTAGAAGAGTATGGTCTATGAATGTATTAAGTACCATTGTTAACGATGTGAACTTATTATATTTAAAAGGTCATTTTTTTGTAGTACTCCTGATTGCCTCCATAATTGCTTTCCGTCTTTAAATAAAATCATAGTTGGAACGCCACGAACCTGGTATTTTGATGCCAAAGGTTGGTTTTTATCCACATCGATCTTTACAATTTTGATATTTTCACCGAGATCATCTTTTACTTCCTTAAGGATGGGAGCAAGTACTTTACATGGTCCACACCAATCGGCAAAAAAATCTACCAATACAGGTGTTTTAGAATCTATTATAGTATTAAAACTACTTTTCATTAATTTTTATATTACGTTCAAAGATTAGATGTAGAAGAATATATTTATTTTGAATACTAATTTATAATAATGAATTCGAAAAACTAACCAATTTTGGGAGTATTATTATACTTTTTGATAAGATGCATAATTTTTTTAATAGGAACCTCAATAGAGTATGTTCCTGTGTAAGATGGACAAATAACACAATCGTCAAAGTAGAATTCTACAGTGTCATCATTAACCACAAAGTTGTTTTTATACGCCTTAAAATCACCTTTGGATAACTCCCAACAATCATAATATAAATCTCCAGAGCCTATACCTTCTTTTATGATAGTGTTTATAGTATTAAAAACTTCTTCTTCTGAACCTATTTCAAAAAAATCATCAAAATATATAAAATTATACGTTTTGAGATCAAAGTTGACACAATCAAAAAGGTATGTAGAGTATAACATTCCTGAATAATAATTTTCTTTATAAAGTACTACACTTATGAAATTATTTTTTGTATTGTAAATTTTGTAATCGATACTTCTTTTATCTCTAAATCTATTAATTTTTAGAGTATCACAAAGAAGCTCTTTATCTTCAAGAATCTGGTTTTCTGTTTTTTCAATATTTAAATAATTTTCTGTGATATAATCATTAAATATGGAGTGTTTAGGATTGATTTTTTCATTAAGATACGGATATTGATAATCTAGGATATAGTGATCTTCTTCTTTGAAAAAACGTTTAGAGATTACAAGCTCTTGTAATTGTGGTTTATCGTCTTCTGCGGTTATTAATCGTTCTCTTTTTATAGCCTTTGTTTTTTCTTGATTTAATTCTAAGTTATCTTCAGAAAATATTGATATAGTGTCTTTGGCTTTTTGTTCGATATGAGATTCTGTTTCTTTTTGCTCTGTTTGATGTTGAGGAGAAACTTCATTTTTACAAGAGATTAAACTTAGCAGGACAAGGCAAGCGATTAAGGTTTTCATATGTTGATTTTTTGAATGGTATAAAAATAGGATAGCGTATGGTTAAAAAATATGATATTGATCAGGATATGGAGTACAATAAAAAAGGTGATTTTCAATTGAAAATCACCTTTTTATCAAACTAATTAAGTGTTAATTAAGAAAGCCCGTTTCCAATAATTATTGCAGAATTAATAATCAAACTAGTGATTAAAAGATCTAGAACTAATTTTGGTTTCTGAACGGTTAATATTGCGGCATTATGAGCACTACATACAACTACGCTTAGAAAAACAAGGAACATTTGTATAGGCGCATTTCCATTAAGCAATGTTGCCATAATAGCAATAGAACCCAGACAAGTTGATGCTATGATAGCCAGAGCAGAATATCCTATAAAGTTTTCAGAAAAATCAGCATTTATTTTTGCATAAAGTGTCATAATTGTTACGTTTTAAATTCTAAGTAAAATTAGATACTTTAGGTTTTTAAAAATATGATAAAAATCAGCTTGAATGATAAAATAGATTAAGGCTTTTCATATAATTGTAACCGATTCTTAAGTATATTCATTTCTTCCTGAATTTTTTGTACTCGTTCTAATAGATTAATGATTACCTCTATTCCTTCGAGGTTAATTTCTAATTCTTTATTAAAAAGTAAAATTTGCTCTAGTTTTGGTAACTCATCCACACTTAAAAATACTTGTTGTCGAACGGTAATAACTTTTATCAAACCAAATTCATATAAAGAATTTATGAATGAAAATTCTATCTTATGATTTGTACAGAATTCTTTAGCAGATATGAGATGCTTTTTTGTCATTGTAATGTATTTAAAGTTTTGATAGTTCTCTAAATAATTCTTTTTGTTTTTGGGATAGATTTTTAGGTGTTTTGATAGTATAGGTGATATAAAGATCCCCAAATTGTCCTTCTCTTTTATATATAGGAAATCCTTTTCCTTTTAGCTTAATTTGTGTGTTATTTTGAGTTTCTGGTTTTACTTTCAATTTTACTTTTCCATCCAAAGTGTTAATTGTGATTTCACCTCCTAAAACGGCTGTGTATATATCAATATCTTTATTTAGATATAGATTACTTTTATCACGTTTAAAAGATGTTTTGTTTTCGATAATAAAAGTAATATACAAATCACCTTTGGGGGCACCTCCTATTCCTTGTCCACCGTGCCCTTTGATTTTGATAATTTGTCCGTTTTCAACTCCAGCCGGAATAGTAATTCTAATATTCTTTCCATTAATGGTTAGTGTTCTCTTATGAGTTTTATAAACATCCATTAAACCGAGATGTAGCTCTGCATTAAAATCCTGCCCCCGATATTTTACCTTTCCACGACCATAATCTCTACTTCTTTCTCCAAACATAGATTCGAAGAAATCAGAAAAATCTCTAGAATACTGCTGTTGTTGATTAGCATGATTGTATTGTTGTTTTGATTTTTGATGTTTTTCAAATTCTTCAGCGTGTTTCCAGTCTTTACCATATTGATCGTACTTTTTACGATTTTCGGGATTGCTTAAAACCTCATTTGCTTCATTAATTTCTTTAAATTTCCTTTCTGCTTCCTTATCATTTGGATTTAAGTCTGGGTGGTATTTTCTTGCCAATTTTCGATAAGCCTTTTTAATATCACTTTCAGAAGCATTTTTTGGAATCCCTAATATTTTATAGTAATCGATAAATTCCATGTTCTTATTCAGAATTAAATTTTATCTTCAAAAAGTAGTTTTAGTCGCCCCAACATCATTAATTCTGATTTGTTTTTTCCAGAAAATGCACCAGCAATTGCATTGGCTGTTGTCCAAATGAGTTGTTTTATAGCATCTTTAAAATGTGATTTGTTTTCATGATAATACGCTTCAAACTGTTTAAAACTTTCTTCGGCATTAAGTTCTTCATTATCTAACCAATCAAAAACAATTTCGATCTGAAAAGATGCGTCTACGCCAAATTCATCTTCAATGTCATCTATTTTTAACCATTCTGATTTCGCGATTTTTCTTAAAGTATCATACTCAGATTTACGAACTACCTTATCCGAGGCAGCAACGGCATAAAATAGTTTTCCGAGATTTTGATAAAATGTAATTCCTATATTTTGTGCAGTTGTCATGATTATATAAAATTTATCAATTTGTGAGATAAATTTAGGAAGTGATGTTGAGTATTTTTATGATATAAATCAGGTTTAAAAAAGAGATTGGTAAAAGGAATTTTTCATAATTTTCAGTTAAAGTATCCTAGAGAATGCTAATAACAAATGGGAAGTACAAGTTTTTATTATCGTTTGTATTATTTTTGGAGGTAAAATTTAATACAACAATAAGAAGGGATTATTTTGGAATTATTTTTTTGAAGTCAATCTATATACAATAAACAACCACTACTTAATATTTATATGAAGGTTTTTGAAAAACAAAGTAATATTTTTAGACTCTTGTCAGAAGGTGTTTCTGAAGGTATTGTGGTTGTAAATGAAGATCAGGTCATAGTAGCATGTAATGGATCAGCAAATGAGATATTTGGATATGAAACCGATGAATTAATAGGAAAGCCACTAAATATTCTTATTCCGCGAGAACACCATAAAGAACATAAAGGACACTTTGAAGGTTTTGTGCGTAACAAAGAAAAAAGGTCTATGGGTAATGGGAGAGATATCCACGGAGTACGAAAGGACGGTACCAAATTCCCAGTAGAAGCGGGATTAAACCCATTTTCTATTTATGGAAATAATTATGTAATGGCTCTAGTGATTGACATTTCTTTTCGTAAAGAACAGGAACGGCAGATCAGAGAATTAAATGCAAGGTTAGAAGAAAGAATAGAAGAACGTACAGAAAAATTACATAGTACAATTGAAGAATTAAAAGAAGAGGTAAAACTACGAATGGAAGCCGAAGCCAAGGCTAAGGAAGCTTTAGAAAAAGAGCGAGATCTTAATGAGTTAAAAACGAAGTTTCTCTCTTTGGTTTCTCACGAGTTTAAAACACCATTGAGCGGTATTCTTACTTCAGCAACACTTGCAGGAAAATATACTCAAACAGAACAACAAGAGAAAAGAGAAAAACATCTGGGTACGATCAAAAATAAAGTGAAATACCTTAATAATATTCTAAATGATTTTTTATCCATTGAGCGTTTAGAAACAGGTAAAGTTTGTTACAAGTACAGTAGCTTTCCTTTGAGCAAAGTAATTAATGAAGTGATTTATAATGCAAATATGCTACTCAAAGACGGGCAAAGGATTAATTACCCCAAAGACATTGATGGTTATGTTATAGAATTTGATGAAAAAATTCTGGAACTTGTCTTGTCAAACCTAATTAACAATGCAATTAAATATTCTGGGGAACATACAACTATAGATTTAGAAGTTGGCTTTGAAGATAACATCCTTACATTTACCATTATCGATCAAGGAATTGGAATTCCTGAAAAAGAACAAGGTTTTATTTTTAAACGATATTTTAGAGCAGAAAATGCATTACTGGATCAAGGAACCGGGATAGGATTAAATATTGTAAAAACCCATCTAGAAAATCTTGGTGGAAGTATTATCTTTAAAAGTGAAGAAAATCAAGGATCTACTTTTACCGTAACCATACCAACCACCAATACATAACGACCAATAATAATTAGGTAAACCGATGAAAACTATCCTTTTAATAGAAGATGATACTGCACTAAGAGAAAATACTGCAGAGCTTTTAGAGCTTTCTGATTATAAAGTAATTACGTCGCCAAATGGCAAATTGGGAATAGCAAAAGCAAAAGAAGAGAAACCAGATATCATTGTTTGCGATATTATGATGCCCGAGGTCGATGGCTATGGGGTACTCGAGGCTTTGTCTTATGATACAAATACAAATCATATTCCTTTTATATTTTTATCTGCAAAAACTGAACATAAAGAAATTCGAAAAGGAATGGATTTGGGGGCAGATGATTACTTAACCAAACCTTTTGAAGAAGATGAATTATTAAGTGCAATAGAAAGTCGTTTAGCTAAAGCAACTATAATTTCAAGAATTCTTGAAGAGCAAAATCAACGTACTGAAACAAAAACTGAGGATGAAGAAGGATTTAGAAACCTAAATGAACTCAAGAATTTTTTTGATGATCATGGCGAAATTTCTAATTTTAAAAAAGGAGGCATAATCTATAAAGAAGGAGAGCATTCTAATAAAATATATCTTATTCTAAAAGGAGTTATTAAAAGCCATAAAATGGATGAAAGTGGTAAGGAATTAATAACAGCACTATATAAAGCCGATGATTTCTTAGGGTTTTCTTCTTTCGTAGATAATACTCCATATCAAGAATCTGCTACTGCGGTTGAAGACACTGAATTGGCCGGAATATCAAAAAACAATCTCAAAGAGATTTTGGAAAAGAGCAAAAATATTTCTCTGGAGTTGATGGAACTGTTAACCGATAATCTTTCTGAAATTAAAGAACAACTATTACAGATGGCATATAGTTCGGTGAGAAAAAAAACAGCACAAACAATTTTACAATTTGCTCAGGTTTTAAATAAAAAGCCAGAAGATAGCATCAAAATATCAAGAAATGACCTGGCTAGTGTTGCTGGAATAGCTACAGAAAGTTTAATTCGTACGCTATCAAATTTTAAGAAAGATGGGCTGATCGAAATCGAAGGGCGTAATATTCGAATATTAGATTTAGCAGGTCTTCAGTTAGTTGAATAAAAATAGTGCTAAACTGATTTTTGTCATTCTTTTCATAAATACATCCTAATACATTTGTTGTGTTAGAAAGTATTTAAAATGAAGAATATCCTGATCCCTACAGATTTTTCTGAAAATTCATGGAATGCCATAAGCTATGCCCTTTCATTTTTTAGAAAAGTAAATTGTAATTTTTATATTCTACATGTTTCTCCCTTTGAAGAAATGATAGGCGGAGATTCTTTCTATGCTTCAAAAGATACAGTCATAGAAAAACATACACATAATAATAAAGAGCAAATGCAGTCATTGCTCAAAAGCATAGAAAAATTACCTTTAAATACGAAACATCGATTTTTCACTATAAATGAATATATTTTTTTTGTTGATGCAATTAGAAAACAAATTCAGGAAAAAAATATTGATTTTATTGTTATGGGAACCAAAGGAGCTTCTGGGCTCAAAGAAAAAACTATAGGAAGTAATACAGGTGATGTGATTACTAAGGTAAAATGCCCGGTTTTAGTAATTCCAGAAAAAGCTACATATACCAAGCCAAAAGAGATTGTATTTCCTACCGATTATTACATGTATTATAAAAGTAGAGTACTAAATACTATTAGTGAAATACTCTATATGAATAATGCAAGTTTAAGAGTGTTGCATATTGCCAAAAAGGAACAAGATCTAACGACTTTACAAGTGAAAAATAAAGATTTTCTGGACGACTCCCTTGACAACCTAGATCATAGTTTTCATTTTTTATCCAATACGAATATGGAAGAAGCAGTGCAGTGTTTTATTGAGAGTCGAGAGATTAATATGATTACTATGATAGCTAAAAACCTTAATTTTTTCCAACGTATTTTATTTCATCCTATGGTCGAAAAGATAAGTTATCATACCAACATTCCTTTTTTGGTATTGCATGAATGATATAACTGCGCAGCTTTAATGAATTGAAGAATTTAATGTGTTTCGTTTTGATTGGTGCTATATAAGTTGAACTTAGGTTATAATAGAATTTTAAATAGGAGTAGAAACTACTCAAAATAAAAAATAAAAAAATGCGAACAAACTTAGTTCATAAATACAATATTCCAGGGCCGAGATATACAAGTTATCCAACCGTGCCATATTGGGATGACAATACATTTTCATTAAAAAAATGGATAACATCTATACAAAGATCATTTAATGAAAGTAATGATGATGAAGGAGTAAGTCTTTACATTCACCTTCCGTTTTGCGAAAGCATGTGTACATTTTGCGGATGCAATAAGCGAATTACCAAACGACATGATGTAGAAGTCCCATATATCAAATCATTATTAAAAGAATGGAGTTTATATCTCAATCTTTTTGAAACCAAACCCAAAATAAGAGAATTGCATTTAGGAGGAGGTACTCCTACGTTTTTTTCTGCTAAGAATTTACAACATTTAATTCATGGTATTTTTAGTGGAGTAGAACGTGCAGAAAACTGCGAGTTTAGTTTTGAGGGACACCCTAATAATACAACTCGTGAACATTTACAAACATTATATGATTTAGGTTTTAGAAGGGTGAGTTTTGGAGTACAAGACTATGATGAGGTTGTGCAGAAAGCAATTCATAGAGTACAGCCTTTTGAGCGTGTAAGGGAAGTTACAGAAGCAGCAAGAGCTATTGGTTATACATCTGTGGGACATGATATTATTTTTGGTTTACCATTTCAAACTGAAAAAGGTATAGTAGATACCGTTTTAAAGACAAAAGAATTACTTCCGGATCGATTAGCATTTTATAGTTATGCTCATGTACCTTGGCAAAAAGGGAATGGACAACGAGGATTTAAAGATGCTGATTTACCTACTGGGGCTCAAAAAAGAAAGCAATATGAGATGGGTAAGAAGTTGTTGTCAGAGGTTGGTTATATAGAAATAGGCATGGATCATTTTGCGTTAGAACATGATACTCTATTTCAATCCATGAAAAGTCAAACGTTACATCGCAATTTTATGGGGTATACTGCTTCTAAAACGCATGCAATGATTGGTTTAGGAGTATCTTCAATAAGTGATAGTTGGTATGGTTTTGCTCAAAATGTTAAAAATATAGAAGAGTATCAACATCTTATAAACGAAGGGATTATTCCGGTATATAGAGGTCATATGCTTGATAAGGAAGACGAAATTATTAGACAGCATATTTTAAATTTGATGTGTCATTTTGAAACCAATTGGAAGAATGATATTATGTATTTTAAGGAATTACCAGAAGTAGTACAGAATCTCGAAGAATTAGCACTGGATGGATTATTAGTTAAAAATGATCATAGTATAAAAGTAACAGAAAAAGGAAGGCCTTTTGTTCGTAATATATGCATGGCATTTGATCTGAGATTGCAACGAAGTAAACCTGAAACTACATTGTTTTCTATGACAATATAAATTTTCACTAGAATTAATGACATTCAAAGTCTGCAGAAACCATTTCTACTGCAGGCTTAGGAGAAAGATAAGGAATACCTAAACCAAGCCCTCTTATAATAAATAATAATCCGATAATAACAACAAACACCGGGATAGCTTTTTGAATGTGCTGTCTCACTTTTCTAGTTAAGAAATTTCCGGCATAAACTGCTACAGTCATTAAGGGTATAGTGCCTAATCCAAAGAAAACCATATATAAACTCCCCTCAAAAATTTGACCAGAAGCGATAGCTCCAAAAACTGCCATGTACACTAAACCACAGGGTAGAAAACCATTTAAAAAACCAATTGAAAGAAAGGTGTCGGGTGTTTTCTTTTTAAGAGCAATACCCAATGCATTTTTTACTTTGGTAATGACTTTATATATTGGTTTAGAGATATTATATTTATTAAGGGTCTGATGAGGAATTAATATGAGGATAATCATCAACACTCCTACAGCAATAGATAGATTTTGTTGTAGGCCAAATATATTTAGACTTTTTCCAATAATTCCGAAGAATAATCCAATTATACAGTAGGCTATCAGTCTGCCAAAATGATATAGGAAAACTCGGAAAATTTTCTGAAAAGTATTTGATTGATGTACAGGCAACATAAAAGCTATCGGGCCGCACATTCCAACACAGTGAAAGCTTCCTAATAATCCTAATATGAATGCCGATAATAACATTTTTTAGTATGTAAATGATTCTTTAAACAAGTATGAAGTGTCGTTATACTCCCAATTGATTATGATATTCCAACGCCCTTCTATTATATTTTCATCTTTGATTATCATTTTAGAACTAGAAAGCGAGATAGGAATTTCAAAATCCAGTTTTTTATTTGAAGGACGATATAGAGATACCATTCCAGAAATATCACTAGAGTTCTTGTCTTTGGGAAAAGAAATAACTAACCCCTCGATAGTGGTATGAATTAAGATATTGTTTTCTAGATTTTTTGAATTTTTCTCGGCATCGATTTCATTCTGAAAAGCGAGTTCTTTCTTATAGTAACCTTCTGTTACAAGATCATGTTCATATTTTTTTTCTGTATTCATTCGCACAACAAAATATAGGATGAAAGAAATGAATCCTATAAACACTAATACTATAGCTGTTCCCCAGTTTATTTTCATAATTTTTTTTAGTTTTGTACAGTGGATCCCATTCTACAATGGGATGACAAAGATGCATGGTAGTAAAATGTTTGTCATTCCAGCATAGGCTGGAATCCATTATAATTAACAGTTTTATTTATTATTATAAGTGTTTTGTTCTATATCCGTAATTCTAGGTTCTTTACTATTTTTCACTTATACAAAGACTGAATATTACCTATAACTTCTTGGACCTAAAAAAGCCGTTATTGTTGTTTCAATTAATTTACCACCACTGTAGACACCAATTTTTAATCTGTTACTATCACCTTCTAATGCAGCTGCATTAATTTCTATAAATAAAGTCCCTTCGGCCAAACCTTGTTTTGGGACGGTAAAATTTTTATGAGTAACCAGCTCTATTTTTCCTTTATGAGATAACAATTCGAAGTGAACATCTTTAATCTCTGTTGTTGTTTTATTGACTAGTTTATACGTGTATACATTACTAATTATATTATCGTCCTTATGATCGTATAATTGTCCTGGTAATCGTAGGATATTAGCTTCTACATCATTTCGTAAAAAAGACATTCCCAGAAGAACACCTATTAGAATTACAAGTACAGCACTGTATCCTTTTAACCTAGGAGTGAACTTAAATTTTGCTTTTTTTGCAATATTATCTTCACTGGCGTATCGTATTAATCCTTTTGGTAGGTTTACACTTTCCATCATATGGTCGCATGCATCAATACAAGCGGTACAGTTTACACATTCGAGCTGTGTGCCATTACGAATATCAATTCCGGTTGGACATACATGGACACACTGAAAACAATCAATACAATCTCCTTTTCCTGTAGTTGGACGATCTTCATTTTTCTTAAACTTTGCTCTTCCAGCTTCTTTTTCTCCACGTTTATAATCATAAGCAACAACTATAGATTTGGAGTCCAGAAGTACGCCTTGTAATCGACCATAGGGGCAAGCTATAATACAAACTTGTTCTCTAAACCATGCAAATACAAAGTAAAAGACAGCAGTAAATATAAGTAAGGAAATTAATGTGCTAATATGTTCAGAAGGGCCATCTATGATGTATCGTAATAACTGATCGCTTCCTATTAAATAAGCCAAAAATATGTTTGCTATAAAGAATGAAATGATAAAAAATATAATCCATTTCATCCCTCTTTTTCTTATTTTTTCGGCATTCCAGGATTGCTTATCTAGTCGTATTTGTTTTCCTCTATCCCCTTCAATCCAATATTCGATTCTTCGAAATACCATTTCCATAAAAATGGTTTGTGGGCATACCCAACCGCAGAAAAGTCTTCCAAATGCAACTGTAAATAGAGTAATAAATAGAACACCTATAATCATTGAGATTACGAAGAGGTGAAAATCCTGTGGCCAAAATGGAGCTCCAAATATGTTAAAACGTCGTTCTAAAACATTAAATAGTAAAAATTGATTTCCGTTTATTTTTATAAATGGTGCAGAAAACAAAAAGATAAGTAACCCATAGCTTACCCATTTGCGATAAGAATAATATTTGCCGCTTGGTTTTTTAGGATACACCCAGGCACGTTTACCTTCTTCGTTGATGGTACCGATAGAATCTCTGAATTTTTCGTTTGCGGGTGTTTCCAAAGGAATATTATTTTAAGTTTTGATATAAGGTTCCAGAAACATTAATGATTTACAACTATGCTTGTCGAATCAGAAATAGTTTCGGGGATCTCTTCTTTAGGAGTTTCTTCTTGAGATGCATCTGGATCAATCCATATTTCACCTTGAGCTTCTTTAGGTTCGGCAGGAGTTGTTCCCCCGAGAGAAATCACATAACTTGCTACTTGAGCCATTTCTGCAGGCTTCAGAGTTTGTTTCCAGGCAACCATTCCTTTTCCATCACGTCCTCCTTCAGAGATGGTCCTGAATACATTTTTAATACCACCTCCTAAAATCCAATATTCATCGGTTAGGTTAGGCCCAATACCACCACCACCATCAGCTTTGTGACATGCTACACAATTTGTAGTGAAAACTGCTTTTCCAGCGTTAATATCTGAGGCTTCTGTAAGCAGAGTTACTGTGTTTATATCGACTAAGTCTTTTGCAGTTTTTTTGTATTCTTCGATAGCAATTTTGGCTTCGGCAACCTCAGTTTCATACTCTTCTGTTTGTGTATAATCATTGAAAATATGAAAGCGAACTAAATATACAGCTCCAAATACGATGGTTGCATAAAAACCATACACCCACCATGGCGGGAGATTATTATCCAGTTCCTGAATCCCATCATAATTATGATCAAGAATAATCTCACCTTCTTCTTCTACAGGTTTACTATCCAATAATTTTAGATAGATCTTTTTAATCCACCCAAATTGTTTTTCTTTTTTAGTTTTTTCTGCCAGGAGATAACGTTCTTGGGCCTCTGGATTTAAAGAGCGAAACAAGATGCTTCTTAAAGCCTGTAAACTAATCTCTATCGCCACAATAAATAGTAAAACCATTCCTAAGACTAACCATGTTAATGGTTGTGCAATGAATGCAGATTGTTCTCCAGATTCGACAGTAAGTTCTATTAATATATAAGCAATACCTAAAAAGGCAAGCACTCTTAAATAGGATGAAGTACTTCTCATGATTGTATATCGTTTTCGGTTTCTAAAGGAATTTGACTTACCTCTTTTATATGTTCTTTTTTTGCTGTGATCACCCACCAGAATAATCCGGCGAAGAATATAAAAAATATGAGTAATGAAATCATAGGATAGATCTCAATACCTTCAATACTCTCCATGTGACCTTTTATAAATTTTAGCATGGCGTTTATTCTTTAGTTTGAACTACGTTCTCTTGGTTTTTAACTTTTATATCAGTTCCTAATCTTTGGATATATGCTATGAGCGCAACGACTTCTCTATCGCGCATTTCGATAAAATCCAATCCGTTTTCCTTGGCATATTTTTTATCAGCTTCATATGTTTTTGCAAAATCAGGGTCGGTGTACAGATTTTTTTCAATTTGCGTTGCTTGCTCATCCATCCATTGTTGTGCTCTGTCTATCTCTTCTGGAGTATAAGGGACACCCAGAGATACCATAGCATTCATTTTATCTTCGGTTTGTGAACGATCAAGTTTGTTTTTAATCAACCATTTATAACTAGGCATAATTGATCCTGATGAGGTAGTTTGTGGATCATAAAAATGATTTAAATGCCAGTTATCAGAATATTTTCCTCCAATCCTCATTAAATCGGGTCCAGTACGTTTACTTCCCCAAAGGAAAGGGTGATCATATACATATTCACCAGCTTTAGAATATTCTCCATAACGTTCTACTTCACTACGGAATGGTCGAATCATTTGTGAATGACAGGATACGCAACTTTCTCGTATATAGAGATCTCTTCCTTCAAGCTCAAGCGGAGTATAAGGTTTTACACTGGTTATTGTTGGAATATTGGATTTTACCATTATGGTAGGAACGATTTGAACAATACCACCAATCAAAATTGCAATTGTAGCAAAGATGGTTAGTTTAACAGGTCTTCTTTCTAGCCAGGTGTGGTACCCTTCGTTAGCAGTTCTAAATCGAGTTACTTTTTGTAACGGAGCAGCTTCGGCTAATTCATCAGTAACTTTACTACCACTTTGTATCGTTTTAATAATGTTATATAGCATTACAAAGGTTCCCAAAATAAACAAACTACCTCCGATAGCACGCATCCAATACATAGGAATGATTTCATTAACGGTTTCTAAGAAATTACCGTAGGTAAGTGTCCCATCAGGATTAAACTGCTTCCACATAGATGCCTGCACAAAACCGGCAACATACATTGGTAGTGCATACATGATAATCCCCAAAGTACCAATCCAGAAATGTAAATTAGCAAGGCCTGTAGACCATAATTTTGTTTTGGTTAGTTTTGGTACCATCCAGTAGATCATACCAAAAGTTAAAAACCCATTCCATGCTAAAGCTCCAACATGAACATGTGCTATAATCCAATCACTAAAATGAGCAATAGCATTTACGTTTTTTAAAGAAAGCATTGGCCCTTCAAAAGTGGCCATACCATAACCTGTAATGGCAACTACCATAAATTTTAAAACGGGATCAGTACGTACTTTATCCCACGCTCCTCTTAAGGTCAAGAGACCATTAATCATACCTCCCCATGATGGAGCAATAAGCATTACAGAAAATGCTACACCAAGATTTTGTGCCCAATCAGGTAAAGATGAATATAGAAGGTGATGAGGTCCTGCCCAGATATAGATAAATATTAAAGACCAGAAATGGACAATAGATAATCGATATGAGTATACGGGTCTATTGGCAGCTTTAGGAACAAAATAGTACATTAATCCTAAGAAAGGAGTGGTAAGAAAAAATGCAACTGCATTATGACCATACCACCATTGTACTAATGCATCCTGAACACCTGCATATACAGAATAACTTTTTAAAGCACTTACAGGAAGTTCGAGGCTATTAAAAATATGTAAAACCGCAACAGTAACAAAAGTGGCAAGATAAAACCAAATTGCTACATACATATGCCGTTGTCGTCTTCTTAAAATAGTTCCTATTAAGTTCCATCCAAAAACTACCCAGATGATGGCAATAGCAATGTCAATTGGCCATTCGAGTTCTGCATATTCTTTTGATGAAGTATATCCTAATGGTAATGTTATTGCGGCTAAAACAATAATAAACTGCCAACCCCAAAAATTAATATTACTTAATGCGTCGCTAAACATTCGGGTCTTTAGCAACCTCTGGGTAGAGTAATAGACTCCTGCATAGATAGCGTTACCTACAAAAGCAAAAATAACGGCATTTGTATGTAATGGTCTTAAACGACCAAAACTCAACCATGAGATACCATCTGTTACATTAGGGAATAAAAACATGAATGCTAGTAGTAGACCTACAGACATTCCTACAATGCCCCAAAACATGGTTGCATATAAGAATTTTTTCACGATTTTATTATCGTAATAGAATTGTTCCATTTCCATATTATGATTGTTTAGTTTTATTGGATTCTGAAGATTTTTCTTTGTTTTCTTTTATAAGTTCATCCTCAAAGAGCATTCGAATAGAAGGAGTGTACACATCATCATACTGTCCATTCCTGACAGATATAATAAAACTTATAAAAAAGACGATGGCAACGATAATACTAATCGTTAAGAGTACATAGATTACACTCATGCTTACTTTGATTGTGAGCCAAAAGTATGTTTGAAGATTTTCTTAAAAAATGACATTTGTCAGGTTTTAATAATAAAGGATCATTCTAGGCTTAAACCAACTCCCAGTACCTGTTTTTGAGGTACAAAATGTTAATAATTGTTAAAATAGTACCTTTTTATACATAGTACTGTAACAAAAATAAACTCTTGACGTCTAGTAAGTATAAATAACAATTAAATATATAAAATATGAGAACTTTAGATAGCAACAGAATTACAAGAAAATTAAGCGCAACTATAGGATATACCTGGAACACAAAGAGACGTTACAGATAACCTGAATACTAACATCAAGAGATAACAATTTATAATCAAAAACAATTAAAATATAGAAATTATGAGAACCTTAGATAGCAATAGCATTACAAGAAAATTAAGTGCAACCAAAGGATATACCTGGAACACAAAGAGACGTTACAGATAATCTTACTATAAAAACCAAAAGATCAATTTATATATCAAAATCATTAAAATACAGAAATTATGAGAACTTTAGATAGCAACAGAATTACAAGAAAATTAAGTGGAACTGTAGGATATACCTGGAATACAAAGAGGCGTTATAAATAACGATAGTTAAATTTTACATCAATCAACTCCCGAAACAACAGGGAATAAAAACTAATCATCATGAGAACTTTAAGAAACATCAGAAAAAGACTAAAATCAGCGACACAAAAACAAAATATGTTTTTGGATTGCACAACAAATCTTTACAATTATGACGAGACTTTGTTTAGAAGAATTAAATGCTATGCGCATTAAGTGGAGTGTTATTATGTGTTGATAAGGCTAAATTCTATTAGGATTTAGCCTTTTTTTTGCAATACACTGATTTTTCCTATTTCATTTTATAGGTGACATTTATCATACAATACTTTCAAATTCTTTAAGAACTTTATAGAAGTTAATAGAGTATTCACTTTTAAATTAAATCGTTATGCGAAAGAATTTAGGAAAGATAGATGCTATCATTAGAATCATTTTAGGTGTAGTATTAGCATATTTATTTTATAACAATTTTATATCTGATACCTTAGGAATTGTTTTATTATCAGTATCAGGAGTATTAGTTATTACTGGTTTTATGGGTTGGTGTCCATTATATAAATTATTTGGGATAACCAGTTGTAAAGTAAAGAATTAGCTTAATAAAGATCTTTAACCTATAATAATTTGTATATTCTTAGACCAGCAATAATTAGATAGAAGTCTGTATTTTGTCCTGTGCTTAAATTTTATTTTTTCAGAGTGTAAGATAAACTCAATCGTTTCTGGTTTGATTATATATCCGCCCCAATACTTAGGTTTAGGAATGATTTTGTTTTTAAATTTTGTTTTATACTTTTTTAGGCGGTCCTGTAATACTTTTCTAGAAGAAATCACATCACTTTGATGAGATACCCATGCACTTAATTTACTTCCTTCTGGACGTGATTCAAAATATCCTTCAGATAGATTTTCTGGGATTTTTTCTGCTTTTCCAGTAATAAGGACTTCACGTTTTGAAGCAGTCCAATTAAAAGAACAAGAAACTCTATTGTCCTTTGCTATCGCTTTTCCCTTCTCACTATGGTAATTAGTAAAAAAAACAAAACCTTCCCAGGTAAAACGCTTTAATAAAACAATTCTGTTTTTTGGAAAACCATCTAAACCTATAGTTGATAATATCATCGCATTAACCTCGTCTTCTGGATGAGCTTTTTCGACTTCATAAAACCATTGCTGGAAATGTGCCATTGGGTTATGGTCCTCTGTAGTTTCCATATTTAATGTGTTTTAAACATTTAGGAACAAATTATAAA
This sequence comes from Aquimarina algiphila, assembly GCF_007489275.1. Taxonomy (GTDB): domain Bacteria; phylum Bacteroidota; class Bacteroidia; order Flavobacteriales; family Flavobacteriaceae; genus Aquimarina; species Aquimarina algiphila. The sequence continues at coordinate 8,491 of NZ_VLNR01000044.1, read as the reverse complement.
TCCTTATGATTATCATTTACTTTTTGACCTATCCAATTGGTTAGTATGGTAACATATACTATTATTGATATCGAACTCAAAGGCATTAATATTGCAGCTATTATTGGAGAAAGCTGACCAGTCACAGCAAAATAAAGTCCAACACAGTTATATAAAAAAGATAATATAAAACTTGATTTAATAATTTTAATAGCATTTTTAGATATCATTAGATAGGTTGATATCTTATCAAATCGAGAGGCATCTAAAATTCCATCACAAGCCGGCGAGAATACATTTACATTTTCTGATACAGCTATACCTACATCGCTTTGTGCCAATGCTCCGGCATCGTTTAGCCCATCACCAACCATAATTACTTTTTTATGTTGTTGTTGTAACATTTTTATATAATTAAGTTTATCATCAGGTTTTTGATTAAAGATTAAAGAAGTGTTTTCGGGCAATACTTTTTGCAAGTATTCCTTTTCACCTTCATTATCACCTGATAATATGGCTAGTTGATAGTTCTTAAATAGTTGATTAAATACTTTTTTTACACCATTTCTATATTGGTTATGAAAAGTATAATGGCCCTTATATTCATCATTAGTACTTACGTGCACAGTTGTACTAAATACTTTAGAAAGGTCTTCATTTCCTACAAAGTTTGGAGAGCCTATTTTAATAGTATGATCGGCAGATTTACCTTCAATACCTTTGCCCACATATTCCTGATATTCATCCAAAGTTAGAATATCATGTTCTGCTAAAACATTATAAAGTGTTCTGCTAAGCGGATGATTTGAAGCTCGAAGTGTATTTTTGAGCAAAGATTCTTCCTCTGGAGTTAATTGCATTCCTTCATAAGTTACGTTACTCGTTATCGTGGTGGTTATGGTACCCGTTTTGTCAAAAATAATAGTATCAGTCAATGCCAATCGTTCTATTACATCTGCATTTTTAAGGTAAAATTTATTTTTTCCGAAGATTCGCAGAATATTACCTAATGCAAAGGGTCTCGCTAATGCTAATGCACATGGACAAGCAATAATAAGTACTGCCGTAAAAACGTGTATAGCTTTTGAAACATCTGTAAATAACCAATATGAAGTAGAAATTATAGCGATACACAAAATAGCTATTGTGAAGTATTTACTTATAATATCAGTGAGATTAGTAAAAGATGCTAATTTATCAGTGTTAAATACATCATTACTCCAGAGTTGAGTAAGGTAACTTTGTTCTACTGATTTTAAAACTTCGATTTCAATAGCCCCATAAAGTTGTCTCCCTCCTGCAAAAAGAGTATCGCCTGACTGTTTATGAACAGAATCACTTTCTCCGGTTACAAAACTATAATCGATTTGCGCATTACCATCGATAAGAATGGCATCTACAGGGATCAATTCACCATTCCTAATCAACAATCGATCTCCCTTTTTGATATCATAAATTTGTATGTTTTCTTCTTTTCGTTCTTTTTTATGCTTCGCAGTCGAAATTCGTGTTACTGCGATAGGAAAATAGGATTTGTAGTCTCTTTCAAAAGATAAAAAGGAGTAGGTTTTTTTCTGGAAAAATTTCCCAAGCAGTAAAAAGAATACTAAACCGGTTAGGCTATCAAAAAAACCAGTCCCCCAATCAAAAATAATTTCTGCTGTACTACGTAAAAAAAGAACCAAAATTCCTAAAGCAATGGGGACATCGATATTTAATAATTTAGAACGCAAACCTTTATATGCTGAAATAAAATACTCCTGTGCAGCATAAAAAACTACAGGTATAGAAAAGGCAAACATTAACCATCTAAAAATAGGTTTGTATTGCTCAAGCCAGTATTCTGATACTTCAAAATACTCTGGAAAGGACAGAAACATTACATTTCCAAAAGCAAAACCTGCAATGCCTAATTTATAGAGTAAACTCCTATCAATTTTCTTTTTTGCTGAAGCATAATCATCAAGACTAATATAAGGTTCGTAACCTATAGTATGAAGTAAAATAACTACTTCCTTAAGTGAGATAGCATCACTTTTAAAGGTGATACGAACCGTTTTTTTTGGAAAGTTGACTTGGGAAGCGGTAATTGCAGTTTGAAGTTTATGTAAGTTTTCTAAAATCCAAATGCAAGAGCTACAGTGTATATGAGGAATGTATAGTGTTATGATTTGGGTATTTCCGTCATCAAATTCGATTAATTTTTTAGCAATAATATCAGTATCGAGATAATCGTATTTTCCTTGAATTTCTTTAGGAATGGCTCCAGGAGCAGACTGTAGGTCATAATAGCAGGATAGATCATTAGACGAAAAAATATCATATACGGTTTTGCACCCATTACAGCAGAATGTTTTTTGATCAAATTTAATTACCGTTTTACCACAATCAATTCCGCAGTGAAAACAAGTAGACTCAGACATAAAAATCTATTTGTTGCAAATTTGAAGAAGTGTGGTCTGATAAACTATGACAAATATCATAATTGCCAGACTGATAAAAATCATAGTTTTTGCCTCTCTTAAGACTTAGTTTTGAATGCACTATGTCATAAAAAAGAACCAAATGAGAAAAATAGTAATCCCTACAGATTTTTCAGAAAATGCAATGAATGCTTTACAATATGCTGTTGAACTTTTTAAGTATGAGCGATGTGAGTTTTTTATTTTAAATGCGTACGCCGATGAGGTGTATGAGAATAACACTCAGGTGTCCAGAGATGTTTTTGAAGAACTAAAAGAAACGGCATATAAGAACTCTAGTGTTGCATTACATAGTACGTTGTCTACATTAGAAGAAATATCTCCAAATCCACGACATAAATATATTGCTTTACCAGTATTTGGAAGTCTGGTTGATGAAGCAAATGATTTGGTGGATAAGGAAAATATAGATATTGTCATTATGGGTACCAGAGGCAAAACAGATGATAGAAAACTTACTTTTGGAAGTAATACCTTACAGGTGCTTAAATATGTAAAATGCCCTTTATTGGCAATTCCCAGTAATTGTAAATACCAACAACCAAAGAATATTTTATTTCCCACAGACTATCTTTTACCCTTTAAAAGAAGAGAATTAAAGCTGTTAAGTACATTAACTAAAAGTTTTAGATCTGTTATCAATTTTCTATATGTTTCAGATTATGATAAACTTTCAATAAGGCAAGAAGATAATAAGGCATTCATATTGGATTCATTACCAGATATAGAATTGGTATTTCATAGAGAAGATGCAAAAAACCTTACCAATGCAATTAATGGATTTATAGAGAAGAATAAGATAGACTTTTTGGTGATGGTAAACTCAAGACATTCTTATCTGGAGAATATTTTATATCAGTCTACTATCGATAAAATAGGATTACATATTAAAATTCCATTTTTAGCTATGCAGAATTTAAAACGATCTTAAGACAGATTTTATCAGTACAGGTTTGAACAACTAATACATACATAAGATGAAACAAATTTTGTTACCTACCGATTTTTCTGACAATGCATTTAATGCAATCAGATATGCAATGCATTTTTTTAAACATGAGGAAGTTACTTTTTATCTTCTCAATACATTCACCCCAGTATCTTATCATGCAGGATATCTTATCGAAAATCCAACATTATATGGACTAGAGGATGTAGCAATGGTAAATTCTAAACGTGATATTAAACGAACCGAGGAGAAAATTAGGGCAGAATTTGATAATCCAAAACATAGTTTTGTTAGATTATCAGCTTTTAATACGTTGATCGGCGAAATTGAGGAAGTGCTAGAAAAGTATGCTATTGATCTTATTGTAATGGGTACAAAAGGAGCTACGGGTGCCAAAGAAATATTTATAGGGACACATACAATGTACACTATCAAAAAAGTAAAATGTCCTGTTATTGCGGTTCCTTCTAATTTTGAATTTGAAGCGCCAAAAGATGTTTTGTTTCCAACAGATTATAATTTTAATGTAAATAATGCATTTCTGCCATTGATAAAAGAAATATGCGATAAGCATATATGTAGACTTAATATTTTAAATGCATATTATGGAGTATCCTTAAATGATGATCAGCAAAAAGTTAAGGATTTTCTTGATATATATTTTAAAGATAACGCTCATGTTTTTCATATTGCCGATGGAATGGATGTACTAGAAGCCGTAGAAGATTTTCAGAAAAAGTATAAAATCAATTTATTGGTAATGATCCATAATAAACATTCCTTTTTTGAAAATCTATTATTTAAACCTGTTATTAACCAAGTTGCTTATCATACTAATATTCCGTTTTTAGTAATTCCTTCAGAAAAAAGAATGCAATCATAATTTATAAAGTGATGAAACGTATGAAACGAATTCTAATTCCGACTGATTTTTCTGATAATGCATGGAATGCCATATTGTATGCGATCGAGGCATATAGAGATGTTCCCTGTGAGTTTTACCTGTTAAATACATATGAGCTCAACCCGGTACAACTGTTAACCACAGTAAGTTCTCAGCGGATTGGTCGTTTCTACCAGGGAATTAAGGTAGAATCTGAACAAGGATTGAAAATGATATTAGATGATATTCAAAACTCTAAACCGGGTTTGGAACATAATTTCAAAACAATTTCTAAATCTGGTTCTTTATTAGATACTATAAATAGACTGATACAATTATATTCTTTTGATATGATCGTTATGGGAACCAAAGGGGCAACGGGTGTAAAGGAAGCTTTTTTGGGAAGTAATACGCAGAAAGTGATTAAGAACATATCCAACTGTCCAATTTTGGTTGTTCCTGAGGATGTATATTTTGAGAAAATTTCAGAAATAGCTTTTGCAACAGACTTTAAACGATTGTATCATAAAGCAGAGATTTCACCTATACTTGATTTTGCAAAAAATCATAATGCAACCATTAGAATGATCCATGTGTATGATCAACCTGGACTAGATAATATACAACATTACAATTCGAATACGTTAGAGCAGTATTTTAAGAAGGTTAACTATGATTTTCATGTTATTTCAGATTTTTCAACAACAGAAAAGGCTATTCAGGCGTGTATTGAAGAATTGGAGATTAACCTCCTTATTATGATCAATTATGAACATAGTTTTATAGAACGGTTAACCAAAGAACCAGTGATTAAAAAAATGACATTTCATACCAATATTCCTTTTTTGGTTATTCCTTCTGATGACTGATAAATATCATATTATTTCTAATGAATTGAGTATAATTTTATGCTATAATTTTAAAGTAAATATCATGAAACGAATACTTGTTCCTACCGATTTTTCTGATAATGCATACAGTGCTCTTTACTATGCTACACGTTTGTTTAAGAATGAAGCTTGTCAATTTTATATTTTGAATGCTGGTGATGTAGAAATTCCACTTTTTACAGGTATTATTGATACGAGTATTGGAGATGAACAAATAAGAAAAGAGTCTAAGGAAAAATTAGAAGAAACATTCCATTCTATTGTTCGAGATTCTGAAGATTTTGGACATGTTTTTGAAACAATTTGTACCGCAAAAAAACTTCATGAAGTGATTGAAGAAACTGTAAAACAAAGAAAAATAGACCTTATCGTGATGGGAACCAAAGGAGCAACTGGTGCCAAAGGGTTTTTTATGGGGAGTAATACATCAAACATCATTCAAAAAATCAAATGTTGTCCAGTTTTGGCCGTTCCTCACGAATTCAATTTTGAAAACACCGAAACTACATTTTCTGAAGAGGACGTAATAACAAAAAAATAATGAAATTTTAAGGGTATTCCTGAGAATTATCATAGTATTTTTTGTGTTTTGGAGATAGTTTTATGTCCTATATGATAAAACTAAAGATTATGAAAAAAATACTTGTTCCTACCGATTTTTCTAACAATGCATATAGTGCACTTTGCTACGCTACAAAGCTTTTTAAAAATGAGGCTTGTCATTTTTATATTCTAAATACATTTAGTGTCGAAACACCTGTTTTGACTAGTAGATTAAATACAAGTAAAGGAGAAAAGCTATATAAGGAATTAAGTAATGAGTCGCGGGAAAAACTTACTGAGACTTTTCATGCAATAACAAGAGATACAGAAGATCTGAATCATACATTTGAGATGATTTCAGTTTCTAAAAAACTCTCTGAAACCATTAACAAAACCGTAAAAAGTAAAAGCATTGATTTGGTCGTGATGGGCACCAAAGGAGCCAGTGGTGCTAAAGAGGTTTTAATGGGTAGTAATACCGTAAGAGCTATACAGAAAATTAGAGGTTGTTCCATATTAGCAATTCCAGATGAATTTGATTTTAAGATACCACAAGAAATAGCTTTTGCAACAGATTTAAGCCGTTCTAAAAGCAAAGAGGAACTAAAACCGCTTATAGATATAGCATCGTTATTTGACTCCAAAATTAGAGTTGTACATATTCATGAAAAAGAACAACTAGATGAAATCCAAGAACGTAATTTTAAACAACTAAAAGAACATCTTAAAGAGGTTAAATATAATATGCATTGGGTTTCTAAGTTCGATCAAAAATCAAGAGTCATCAATGAATTTATTGATGAAATGAAGATTGATATGTTATCTATGCTTCATTATAAACATGGTTTTATAGAAAGTATAACCAGAGAAGCCGTAATCAAAAAAATAGGCTTTCGTTTGACTATTCCTTTTTTAGTCATGCCAGCATCAAGCTGATAATTATCATAGTATTCATCTAAGTATACCTATACATTTACAACACTAATAATAAAAAACCTAACTGATGAAAAAGAAGATTTTATTACCTACCGATTTTTCAAAAAATGCATGGAATGCTATAGTATATGCTTTAGAGCTTTATAAAAATGAGGCTTGTGATTTTTATGTGCTTAACGCCTTTAATGCTACCGGTTATGCTTTAGAAAGTATGATGGTTCCAGAACCGGGAGAAAAGCTTTATGATGAAGCCAGAGATAAATCAGAGAAGGGATTAAGTAAAATTTTGGAAAGACTAAGTTTTAGAGATGATTATCCCAATCACAAGTTTTTTATGGTATCACAGTTTAATGGAATATTGGATGCCATCAAAGATATTGTAGAAAAACAGGATATAGAAATGATCATCATGGGCACAAAAGGAACAACTAATGCCAGCGAGGTTATTTATGGGAGTAATACTGTTCTTGTTATGGAGAAATCAAGAAACTGTCCTGTAATGGCAATACCAGATGAAGCAGATTATAGAGCATTGAAAGAAATTGTATTTCCCACAGATTATAAGATGAATTATAAAAGAAGAGAATTACAAACTCTTATTGATGTTGTGCAAATGAGTAATGCCGAATTACGCATATTACACATTTCTCATGGAGAAGATTTGACAGAAGACCAGAAAAGTAATAAACGATTATTAAAAGAATATTTTGAAAACTTAAAACATAATTTTCATACACTTCATAGTATCGATGTTAAATCTGGAGTACGGTGTTTTGTAGAAAGTAGAGAAAGTGATATGGTGATCTTTTTTAATAGAAAACACAGCTTTTTTGGGAGTATTTTCTCCAGACCAATGGTCAAGGATTTAAGCCATCATTCTAAAGTACCTGTATTGGCATTACATGATTTAAGAAATTAAAAAACAATAAAAAAAGAACAAATGAAAAATTTAGGAATCTGGATAGATAAAGAAAAAGCTCATATTATTTCTGTAAAAGAAGAAAGTGAAGATATGACAACCATTCCGTCAGAAATTGAGAATTATCGTATACATGGTGGTTCGGGAACACGACTTAAAGGAGGACCCCAGGATGTAGTACAGGATAGTAAATATTTAGAGCGAGAAAAACACCAATTTAGAGCATATGTTAAAACGATAGTTCCGTTAATACAGGATGCAGACAGGATTGTCATTTTTGGACCAGCAGAGGCCAGAGATAGATTTAATAAAGAATTAAATGATAATTATAAAGATGTTGCCAAAAAAGTAAAAGATGTCCTTATTGCAGATAGTATGACCGACAACCAAACCAAAGCTTTGGTAAGAGATTATTTTAATAAGTTTAAGAGTGCTTTTTAACCATAATTAATAAACATTTAATGCAAAACCAGGATTTTGATATTTTAAAATCTACTGGTGAAAAGGTTAAGTTTTCACTGCATAAGCTTCGTAAATCTTTGCAACGAAGTGGAGCCGATGATAAAGCGATAGCATATATTCTAGATGTTGTTCGAGATGAATTATATCAAGGAATTTCTACTAAAGAAATTTATAATCGGGCTTTTGCTTTACTTAAAAAGAAGAAATCTGTTTTTGCTTCAAAATATAAACTCAAGAAAGCAATTTATGAATTAGGGCCAACAGGTTTTCCTTTTGAACGTTTTGTTGCAGCAATATTGAAATATTCTGGTTACCAGGTTGGAAATTCTTGCCAAACTGACCCACCTATTCCTATTATATTGACCCAGTAAATCCTATTTAAACTGACCCACCTATTCTTGTTTAAATTGACCCACCCCCAAAAGTGTGTGTATTAAATAACTTGTA
>NZ_VLNR01000043.1 GCF_007489275.1 Aquimarina algiphila | reverse complement strand
TTTTGATGGATTTAAAAATAGAATCTTATCAAAGATCACAGCAATGACCATTATTCAATATATCAATAGGTTTGAATTCAACAGAAATATAAACAACCTAAAAATTAATATTAACTAAATGCACAACGGGTTATAAAGTATAATAAAAAAACACCCACCTAAGAATTCCCCTTTTGGGGTTAAAGGGTTGACTTATGAAAAAACTAGAAAGCTACATAAATGGGAAATGGGTTGCCGGTTCCGGAGACGGAATGGTAATGCATGATGCTGTTACAGGCGAAGTTATTGGTCATTCTACGACTGATGGATTAGATATTCCGGAAGTATTACAATATGGTAGAACTAAAGGAGGAGAAATTCTTAGAAAAATGACCTTTCAAGAGCGTGGAAATATGCTTAAAACCTTAGCATTATTTCTTACCAAGCGAAAAGAAGAATTTTATGAATTAAGTTACCGTTCTGGAGCTACTCGAATTGATAGTTGGATAGATATCGAGGGAGGCTTTGGAAACCTGTTTGCCAATGCATCTCTAAGAAAACTTTTTCCAAATCAGTCTTATCATGTAGAAGGGGATCCAATAGATCTCTCCCGAGGAGGAAGGTTTATGGCACATCATATTTTAGTGCCTAAAAGAGGAGTAGCAGTGCATATTAATGCATTTAATTTCCCTATATGGGGAATGTTAGAAAAGTGTGCTACAAACTGGATGGCTGGAGTACCTGCGGTAGTTTTACCAGCACCACAAACCGCATATTTGACCGAAGCAGTAGTACGGGTAATTATAGATTCAGGAATATTACCAGAAGGCGCTTTACAATTGCTTAGCGGAATGACAAAGTCAATATTGGATACGGTATCTTCTCAAGATGTAGTGACGTTTACAGGTTCTGCACATACAGGAAGAATACTCAAAGCACATCCAAGGTTAATAGAAGAATCCGTTCCTTTTACAATGGAAGCAGATTCTTTAAATGCTTCTGTGCTAGGAAAAGATGCAGTGCCGGGAACACCAGAATTTGACCTGTTTATTAAAGAAGTCAGAAAAGAAATGACAGTAAAATCTGGTCAGAAATGTACTGCTATTCGTAGGATTATTGTACCAGCTACTTTGGTTGAAGATGTACAAATAGCTTTAGGTCAACAGTTAGATAAAGTTACTATAGGAGATCCAAGGTTGAAAGAAGTACGAATGGGAGCCTTAGCTAGTAAAAAGCAGGTAGAAAGTTTTAGAAATAATGTTACAGAAATTGCTAAAACAGCACAGCTGGTATATGGTGATTTGGATAAAATAGAAACCATTGGAGCAGATGCTCAAAAGGGAGCTTTTGTCTCTCCGATTTTACTAAGAGAAGATGAGCCATTTAAAAATACAAATGTTCATGAAATTGAAGCTTTTGGACCAGTATCTACAATCATGCCTTATGATACTTTGGAGGATGCGATTACGTTATCTCAAATGGGTAAAGGATCATTAGTATCTTCTATTTTTACATATGATGATAAGATCGCAAGAGATTATATCGTAGGAGCGGCTTCGCATCATGGACGTATTTTGGTAGGAAATAGAGAAAATGCAAAGCAGAGCACAGGTCATGGATCTCCATTGCCGTTACTAACTCATGGAGGTCCGGGAAGAGCCGGAGGAGGAGAAGAAATGGGAGGAATGCGTGGTATCAAGCATTTTATGCAACGATGTGCTATACAAGGTACACCAACAACACTAACAGAAGTAACAGGCATTTACCAGGCAAATTCTAAATATAAAGTGTCTGAAAAACATCCATTTTCATATCATTGGGAAGATATAGAGCCAGGAATGTCTATCAAAACTCATAAACGTACAGTAACCGATACTGATATTATTAATTTTGGAAACCTTACATGGGATCACTTCTATGCACATACCGATATTACATCCTTAGAAGGAAGTATCTTTGAAAAACGAACTGCTCATGGATATTTTATCCTTGCCGCTGCAGCTGGTTTATTTGTGTATCCTAATAAAGGCCCGGTAGCTGCGAACTATGGACTAGAAGAATGCAGGTTTCTAAGACCTATTTATCATAATGATACTGTTTACGTAAGATTAACATGTAAACAAAAGGTAGATCGGGATCATAGAGGCAAAGAACTCCCTAGCGGAATTGTAAAATGGTTTGTAGAAGTATTTGATCAGGAAGATGAATTAGCAGCAATAGCTACTATTCTAACGATGGTACAAAAGAAATCTCCATTTATACAAGTTGACAGATCAAATATCGAAGGATATTTAGCAAAATTAGCAGAAGATACTAAACCTAAGTGGGGCATATTATCACCACAGCACATGGTTGAACATATCGAGAAGACGATTAGAATTGGATCTGGCGAAATTCAGGATTTTGAGATTGCTACGCCAGAGAAATATCTCGAGAAAGTACAGGAGATGGTATATAATCATAAACCAATGCCAAAAGGACATCAACATCCTTTGATGAAAGAAGGTGAATTGGAAGAGTTAATGCATCCAGATTTGACCGCTGCAAAGTTAAAGCTGATAGAGGCTCTTAATGAGTTTGAAGTGTATTTTAAAGAAAACCCAAATGCTATAACCAAAAATGCAGTATTTGGAGAGATGAATAAATTTGAATGGGACTTATTAAACGTAAAACATTTGAATCATCACTTTGAACAATTTGGACTTTTTGATTAAATAAAAATAAATGTCATCCTGAGTCTGTCGAAGGAAATGTGATATATAAAGAATGTAAAACCGAAAAATGTAAAATGTTAAATAAAAAAGTAACATATCATTACTTAAGACTTTACACTTTTACATTTAAAATTTGATATTTAAATTGACACAACCATACGTAAATATAAATATAGAAAATCAAGTTGGGATTATAGAATTTTTTCATCCTGCTCATAATTCGTTACCCGGAGATATTCTGGCAAAACTAGCACAAACTATTACAGAAGCTGGAACTAATGATGAGATCAAAGTAATAGTATTAAAAAGTGGCAGAGATAGAACCTTTTGTGCCGGAGCGAGTTTTAAAGAATTGATCAATATTAATGATGCCGAAACTGGAAAAGTATTTTTCTCTGGTTTTGCTAATGTGATTAACGCTATGCGAAAATGCCCAAAATTCATTATTGGACGGGTACAGGGTAAAACTGTAGGTGGGGGAGTAGGACTTGCTTCAGCAACCGATTACTGTATGGCGACAAAATATGCATCAATAAAGCTAAGCGAACTTAATGTTGGGATAGGACCATTTGTTGTAGGGCCAGCTGTAGAACGTAAAATAGGGTTATCTGCAATGACACAGATTGCAATTGATGCAAATTCATTTTATGATGCAGAATGGGCCAAAGATAAAGGATTGTTCACCAAGGTTTTTGAAGATATAGAAACTTTGGATGCAGAAGTGAAAGTTTTTGCAGAACATTTATGTACGTATAACCCAGAAGCAATGGCAGATATGAAAAAAGCATTCTGGACAGGAACAGAAGATTGGGATACACTATTGGCTGATAGAGCTGTAATTAGTGGACGATTAGTACTAAGCGATTTTACCAAAGAAACTTTAAAAAGGTTTAAATAGGGTTGAAAGTGTAAATTATAAAATGGGATGAATCAAAAATATGATTTACAAGAAAGGCTTATGAAATTTTCGGCAAGTATTATTCTTAATGTAAGAGATTTTAAAATATAAAACCGAAAAATGTAAAATACTAAATGCAAAAGTTATTAAATATGATTACTGCTTACTTTAGATTTTTAGATTTCACATTTATAATTTGATGTTTAACAATGATTTATAGCTTCAAAGGATATATACCTGTAGTACACGAAAGTAGTTTTGTACATCCATTAGCTGCAGTAACTGGAAATGTAATTATAGGAAAAAATTGCTATATCGGTCCTGGAGCTGCAATACGTGGTGATTGGGGTGAAATTATCCTTGAAGATGGAGTTAATGTACAAGAAAACTGTACTGTACATATGTTTCCGGGGAAATCAATTGTACTCAAAGAAAGTGCACATATTGGACACGGAGCAGTGATTCACGGTGCAAATTTAGGCAGAAATTGTTTGATAGGAATGAATACGGTAATTATGGACGATGCAGAGATAGGAGATGAATGTATCGTGGGAGCAATGTCTTTTGTAAAAGCAAATACAATATTTCCAAAACGAAGTTTAATTATAGGAAATCCAGCCAAAGTGATCAAGGAGGTAAGTGATGATATGATCGCTTGGAAAACAAAAGGAACACGATTGTATCAGGAGTTACCTGGAGATTGTTTTGAATCATTACAGGAGGTCGAACCTTTGCGGGAAGTGCCAAAGGATCGACCAATGCAAGATGCGTTTTATAAAACATTAGAAGAATTTAAGAATAAATAGACCATAAAATTTGTCATCCCAGACTTGATCTGGGATCTATAATAACAGAAAATGAAGTGATGGATTCCAGCCTATGCTGGAATGACAAAAAAGTTAATGATAAATAACATAGTATAAATATTAAACTAACAAACATTAGTTAACCAAAATGGCAATAATTGAATTAAAAATGCCCAAAATGGGCGAAAGTATATCAGAAGCTACCATTCTTAATTGGTTAAAGAATGTAGGCGATACAGTAGAAGAAGATGAAACCATTTTAGAAGTAGCTACAGATAAGGTAGATTCTGAAGTTCCTTCTCCTTGTGCAGGAGTAATTACAGAAATATTGTTTCAATCTAACGAAGTAGTCGAAATAGGAAAAGTGATTGCTATTATTAATGAAGATACTATTCAAGGAACTAAGAAGACAATAACCAAAGAAAATGTTTCTGTTACTAAAGAGACTCTTTCGATAAAAAATAAAGAAATATCTGCCTCAAACCCAAAAAGAGAATATACAACTCAAAAACTGGTGTCTAATCCAGATGCATTTTTATCTCCATTAGTACTTAGTATAGCCCAAAAAGAAAACTTAACATTAGAAGAAGTACAAAGCATTCAGGGAACAGGAACAGAGGGTCGAATTCGCAAAAGCGATGTGATGCACTATATAAAAAACAGAAAGTATCCTTTGCCAAGCAGACCGCAGTTAGAAGCTCCCAAATCGAGCTATAATGCTCCACCTGTTGCATTTGTAGAGGGTAAAGACCGTATTGTAGAAATGGATCGTATGCGTAAAATGATCGCAGATCATATGGTGTACTCTAAACATACATCTCCTCATGTGACGAGTTATATCGAAGTTGATGTAACCAATATTGTGAATTGGAGAAATAAAGTGAAAATAGCATTTCAGGAAAAACATGGAGAGAAACTAACGTTTACACCAATTTTTGTAGAAGCAGTTGCAAAAGCAATTCAAGAGTATCCAATGATTAATGTTTCTGTGGATGATAAAAATATTGTAGTCCATAGTGATATTAACATTGGTATGGCAACAGCATTACCCAATGGAAACCTCATTGTTCCTGTAGTGAAAAACGCAGACGAGAAGAATCTCCTTGGATTAGCTAAGAGAGTGAATCATCTGGCAAATAATGCAAGGAATAATGATTTAAAACCAGATGAGGTTAAAGGAAGTACGTTTACAATTTCTAATGTAGGAACATTTGGTAGCCTAATGGGAACACCAATTATAAACCAACCAGAAGTGGCAATTCTAGCTTTAGGAATCATAAAGAAAAGGCCTGAAGTAATTACCACAGAAAAAGGAGATGAAATTGCAATACGAAGTATGATGTATTTATCCTTATCCTTTGACCATAGAGTAGTAGATGGATTTCTAGGAGGGTCATTTCTACGTAAAGTTGGTGATGAATTAGAAGCTTTTGATAGTAATAGAGAGATTTAAAAAATTAGAGTTAACAAAATTCCCTTTTAGGAAGGGATAGAGGATTGTTGGTATATACCCGAAGTCATTAAAAATATAAAAAAAATGGAAGAACAAATCAAAATTAGAAGGACCTCAAATTCGAAATTAAAGGATATTGATTTTGATAATATTCCTTTGGGAAGAACTTTTACTGATCATATGTTTGTATGTGAATATGAAGACGGAGCTTGGAAAAACCCTCGAATAGAGCCTCTGGAATTGATTCCAACACACCCGGCTGCGATGGCTTTACACTATGGTCAAGCAATTTTTGAAGGCATGAAAGCTACCGTTGGTAACAACAATACACCATTGTTGTTTAGGCCTGAAGAGAACGCAAAACGATTTAATCACAGTGCTGCCAGAATGGGAATGCCTGCTGTTCCTGAAACCCTTTTTGTAGAAGCTGTGAAACAAATTGTCGGTGTTGAGCAAAATTGGATTCCACCACAAGAAGGTAGTGCATTGTATTTACGTCCGTTTATGTATGCAGATGAACCTTTTATAGGAATGCGTGCAGCGACAAGCTATAAATTCATTGTAATCTGTTCTCCTGCGGGACCATTTTTTACAAAAAAAATAAGACTATATGCAGAAACAGAATATATAAGAGCAGCTGATGGGGGAACAGGAGAAGCAAAAGCTGCAGGAAACTATGCTGCAGCCATCTTACCAACCGAAAAAGCAAAAGCAAAAGGATACGATCAAGTGTTATGGTTAGATGCCAATGAGCATAAATATATTCAGGAAGTGGGAACAATGAATATCTTTTTTAAAGTCGATGGTCGATTTATTACTCCAAGTACAAATGGATCCATTCTAAAAGGAATTACCAGAGATAGTGTAATTACTTTGTTAAATGATAAAGGTTTCGAAGTAGAGGAACGCCCGATTACTATAGATGAAGTGATTGCATTTTCAAAAGAAGGAAAACTAGAGGAAGCTTTTGGTACTGGTACAGCAGTTGCTATAGCAATGGTAGAAGCAATAGGATATATTGATGAAGTAATTACATTGCCAGAAAATAACCCAGTAAGTCAGGATATGAAAAATACTCTTGATGAAATAAAGATGCAGAAGAGAGAAGATAAACATGGCTGGATTATACCAGTAAATGCAGAAGAAAAAGTAGGATAAATGTTTAGATGCTTGAAAAAGCAATCTGTATTTCAAAAATTTGAAAATTATGTTAGCCCAAAAAACAATAGCAAAAGAAGTATTACAAAAAGCATTTTCTACGTTATGCACCGCAAAAAGTATGACCGAGCTCTATGAAGAGAATTTTAAAACGGTTTCTAAATATGTACATGCTACGTCCAGAGGACATGAAGCTATTCAGATTGCTACTGCGATGCAACTATTGCCTCAGGATTATGCGTTTCCATATTATAGAGATGATTCGATGTTGTTAGGTATCGGAATGCGCCCATACGACCTGATGCTACAATTATTGGCTAAAAAAGATGATCCTTTTTCTGGAGGAAGAACTTATTATTCACACCCAAGTTTAAGGGATGATGATAAACCTAAAATACCACATCAATCCTCGGCGACAGGGATGCAGGCAATTCCAGCAACGGGAGTGGCTATGGGGATGCAGTATAAAGAATTAGTAGGTATTGATCATAGTACAGAAAACGAGTCAGGTACGAGTGAGATATCCAAGAGACCTCTGGTCGTGTGTTCTTTGGGAGATGCTTCGGTCACTGAAGGAGAAATTGCAGAAGCATTTCAGATGGCTGCCCTAAAGCAATTACCGATTTTATATTTAGTGCAGGATAATGGGTGGGATATTTCGGCTAATGAAGCCGAAACCCGAGCGCAAAACGCTTTTGAATATGCAGCAGGATTTAATGGCCTTGAAGCCATTTCTATTGATGGAGCAAATTTTACAGAAAGCTATCTGGCGATACAAGAGGCGATTAAAACAATACGGGAAGAACGTAGACCAATACTTGTACATGCAAAAGTACCATTATTAAACCACCATACATCTGGAGTAAGAATGGAGTGGTATCGAGATGACTTAGAGGAGGCTCGTTCTCGTGATCCATATCCCGTATTGAGGAATCAATTGCTTGAGAATGGATTTACAGAAAAAGAAGTAGATACAATCGAAGCTGATGCAAAAGTTACTGTATCTAAGGATTTACAGGAAGCTATGAAAGCTGAAGATCCCAAACCAGAGGATCTGTTTACTCACGATTTTGCGCCAACACCTATTACAGAAGAAAAGGGAGAACGATCTCCTTCAGATAAGGAAGAAGTGGTGATGGTAGACTGTGCTTTATTTGCGGTTGAAGAATTAATGAAGGAACACAAAGAATGTTTATTGTATGGACAAGATGTAGGGGGACGATTAGGAGGAGTTTTTAGAGAAGCAGCAACATTAGCTCAAAAATTTGGAGACGAACGTGTATTTAACACACCAATCCAGGAGGCCTTTATCGTTGGATCAACAGTGGGGATGTCTGCCGCAGGTTTAAAACCGATTGTAGAGGTACAATTTGCAGATTATATATGGCCAGGATTAAATCAGTTGTTTACAGAGGTGAGTAGATCTTGTTACTTATCTAACGGAAAATGGCCTGTATCTATGATTTTAAGAGTGCCTATTGGAGCATATGGTAGTGGAGGACCCTATCATTCTTCTTCTGTAGAATCAGTGGTTACTAATATTCGTGGAATCAAGATTGCATATCCAAGTAATGGTGCTGATCTAAAAGGACTTATGAAAGCTGCATATTATGACCCTAATCCAGTAGTGATTTTAGAGCATAAAGGATTGTATTGGTCTAAAGTTAAAGGAACGGAAGCAGCAAGAACTATAGAACCGTCAGAAGAGTATGTGTTGCCCTTTGGGAAAGCTAATATTGTACAACGTATTTGGCCACAGGATGAAAAAGAAACATTGACTGTGGTTACTTATGGTATGGGAGTTCATTGGGCATTGAATGCTACAAAAAGTATAAAAGACACTGTTGAAATTATTGATTTACGAACACTGTTTCCGTTGGACGAAGAAACGATTATAGAATCGGTTAAAAAGACTAAAAAATGTCTTGTGGTTACTGAAGAGCCAAGTAATAATTCGTTTGCCAGAGCTTTGGCAGGAAAAATTCAGGAAGAATGTTTTAAATCCTTAGATGCACCGGTTATGACTATAGGGTCAGAAAATATGCCTGCTATTCCATTGAATAGTACATTAGAACAAACAATGATTCCTTCTACAGCGAAAGTAAAAGCTAAAATTGATGAATTGTTGAAATATTAAGGCTTTATTTTTTCCTAAAAATACCAAAAAGCTCATTTCCTTGTCGTTCGGGAATAGAGTTATAGCATTTTTCGAAAATAATGGTTTCAAAATGTGTTTCCAGGTATGATAAATACTCTTTTTTATCTCCACCAAAAGGGCGCTTTTCCATATCGTCTGTAAGCGGAATATCAAACCATAGGCCTACTAATTTCCCGTCGGGATTAAGAAGGTTTGACATTTGTAGAACATATGTTGATCGGTTTTCTGGAGTGGGAATAAAGGAGCAAAAAAAGGTTTGTTCAATAATGAGATCATAACTCCCTTTTAAAGTAAAAAAATCACCTAATATCAACTGCGATTTGGGGAAATCAGGAACCCGTTGGGCAAATGTATCAAGAGGAGTTTGAGAAATATCTAAGACATACACATTATGAAACCCATTTTGAAATAAATACTCTGCTTCATAGGCGTTCCCGGCTCCAGGAATAAGGATGTTAATAGTTTTATCGGTTAATTGATCAATATAATTTTTTAGAGGAGTCGCAACATATCCAATATCCCAACCTGTACGATTTTCGGTATATCGTTGTGTCCAATATGCATTTTCTTGGGATTGATTTTGATTCATAGTAAAGTGCTATTTTCAGAATTAAAGATAGTCTATTTTAAAAATAAGTTATCGTTTTTTTCAACTCTAAAACTAAACTTATTTTGTAGAATATAACTATAAACAACAGTTAAGATTATGGTTATAAATCTGGAAGGAGTTGGATAGAATTTCAAGAAATCAATTAAAAACTTCATAGCACAATAACTAATTAAAATAGCGCCTATTCCAACAATAAGATATCTAAAAAATTGAACTCTACATGGTAAATTTGAATTTTGAAAAGTAATATATCTACTGAGCATGAAACCTGTTAAAAATGTAATGGGGAAAACAAAGAATAAAGATGCTATATGGGGGCTAAAAACAAAAACAACCATGTCTACATTTTGTTTTGAGAAAACAAAGTTGTAAAAAACAAAATATAAAATAGTGTCAAAAACTAAATTACTTCCTCCACAAAAGGCATATCTATATGTTTTCAAAGGGATTAATCTCTGAAATAAAAAATAGAAAGTGTCAATAAATCTAATTATAACTTTTCTCATAGTTAAAAGATGAAGTTACAAAAGAGAAGTAGATACGTTCTCTATGCAATACTTAATAATATGAATTTCTACATTACAATAATAGGGATTTGCAGAGTTACAATACACATCTATAGTACAACAATGAGTGTCTACAATATTGCAGTAGGTATCTACATTATAAAAATGAACATCACAGTACTGCAATATGTGTCTGCATTATAAAAATGAGTATCTACAGTACAATGAGTCATATCTGCAGTACAGTAATATAAACCTGCATTGCAACAATACGTATCTACAATACAACAATTTTAATTATATAGCCCTCTTAAACGAAACGTAAAACTATAATCATCAGTCTGGTAACGATATTTGTCCAAAGGATATGCTCTCCATGAATTAATACCACCAACACCCATTTGTAAATGATCCAGACAAATAGAAATGTCATCTTCTTTTTTTAGATCATATTGATGCATACTTCCTCGTTGTTTCTGTGTTAGTGCTTCAGGACTATAAGGTAAAACACTAAAGCTAAAAGAAGATTCTCCCAAGATTTGTAGCTGAACTTTGTTGATATTTTGTAATATTAATCTCTTTGTATCTTCTCTATTTCCAGTTTCTTGCGGACTGATATATTGATGTGCCATATCTGTTATTTTTTTCTCATATAGCCCGATATGAGCAGCATATTTACGATCTACATAATTTTCAAAAGGACCTCGACCATACCACTGTACATGATCAAAAGCCTGTGGTGCTTTAAAATACAACCCAAGTCGTGGCAATTCTGGTAATTTGAGATCCCTTGTTTTAAAATCACAATGTATTTGAATAGTACCTTCAGAATCTATAGTATATGTCATTTCAAAATTACATTGTACATCTTGTAGGTAGAGCTCAGTTTTAATACATATTTGTGTTGATGATTGATGCAGGATTTCAAGGTGTTTTAATATTGTGTGTATTCCTGCATATCTCCATATTTTAGTTCGTTCTGGCATCTGATTCCCAAAATCATTATCATTAGGAGCTCTCCAGAAATTAGGTCGTATTGCTTCAGTAATACATTCGGTTCCCTTGTAGTTATAAGAGTTTATGAGCCCCGTAAGAGTGTGTATAGAGGTCTTGAAATTATCTCCTGTGATTACATATTCTTGTTTGTTTTTTAGAACAGAAAGACCACCATAATTTGGTTTTTCCGGATGTTCTATTTTAGGATCATCAAATAATAAAAATTGCTCTTTTGCAATTTCGTGCCCTATGGAGATAGAGCTGTCATTACCATAGTACAATGCTGCTAAGTTTAGAAAACAGGTTGAATTTGTAGAGGCATTAATTGTATTGTACTCTACATGAAATTGTTTTGACTTTCCGGGGGGTATATCTAACTTTTCAAAAACACCAGATTTTAATATTTTGTCCTGAGTCCAAACCTCCCATCGAATTTTAATATCAGAAAGTGAAATAAAATCAAAATCATTACTGATTTGGATATTACCTTTTTCAAGATCAATAGCTTTAAAATTAATGGGTTGGTAACATTTTTTTACTTCCCAAATAGCAGGATGAGGTTGACGATCAGGAAATAGTAACCCATTAATACAAAAATTACCGTCACTCGGTGTATTAGAAGGCCCAAAATCACCGCCAAATTTCCAATATTTTTGGCCATCATCAGTATACCCTTCAATTCCTTGATCTACCCAATCCCAGATGAAACCACCTTGTAGGGCTTTATATTTATTGATTAAATCCCAATACTCCTTTAGGTTGCCTACGCTATTTCCCATAGCATGAGCATATTCGCACATGATATATGGTCTTTTTGGTTTTTTTTGAGCATATGTTTCGACCTGCTTAATAGATGGATACATCGGACAAACAATATCAGTATTTTCTTCTTCACCAGCCTGTTCGAATTGTGTTGGTCTGGAATCATCCTTTGATTTAAGCCATTGATATGCTGCTTTAAAATTTGAACCATTTCCAGCTTCATTACCCAAAGACCATATAATAATCGAGGGATGGTTTTTGGTACGTTCAAACATTCGACGTACTCTATCCATGTGTGCTGCTTTCCATTCTGGTAAATTGCAAGGATGTATGGATTCGTCATAAGGGGTAGAATAATTAGAACCCATACCATGAGTTTCTATATTAGCTTCATCTACAACATATAGTCCATATTCATCACATAATTCATACCATCGAGCATCATTGGGATAATGACTATTACGCACAGCATTGATGTTATATTGTTTCATTAGTTTGATATCCTGTATCATACTTTCTTCAGAAACGATACGACCAGTTACTTCATCATGTTCATGGCGATTAACTCCTCGTACTGTAATTGCTTTTCCGTTAATGAGTAGTTGTGCATTTTTAATTTCTATTTTTCGAAATCCTACTTTGCATCCTACAATCTCCAGTATTTCATTATCTTGATCTAGCAGGGTCAATGACAATTGATATAGATTAGGAGTTTCTGCAGTCCATTTTTTTGGACAATGAAGAAATTCCTGAATGGTAAAAGATGCGTTTTCTGATACCGAAGTACATGAAATATTTTTGGAAAGTACGATTTCTCTATTTTCAGAATATAACTCACATTGTATGGTTCCATTCCAAAGGTGTTGTGTCAAATTCTGAAGTGAAATCTTAAGATCCAAAACTCCATCATTATAATCTGAAGTAAGGTTTCCGATGGCAAAAAAATCCTGGATATAAACCTGATCTCTTGAAAACAGATATACGTCTCGCTGAATACCACTTAAACGCCAAAAGTCCTGACACTCCAGATATGAGCCATCACACCAACGATATACTTCTACAGCAATGTTATTTTCTCCTGTTTTAAGGTGCTTGGTGATATTAAATTCAATCGGAGTCATAGAATCCTGATTATATCCTAACCATTCTCCATTAATCCAAAAGTGAGCTGCTGATTTTACAGACCCAAAATGAATAAATACTTGTCTATCTTTCCATTCATCAGGTATTATAAACGTCTTTTTATAAGAACCTACAGGATTATTATTATGAGGAATATGAGGAGGGTTTTTAGGAAATGGATAGCGATCGTTAACATAAATAGGAACCCCATATCCTTCTAATTCCCAATTTGCAGGCACTTTAATCTCTGCCCATGCAGAGGTGTCATATGTTTCTTCATAAAAACCTATTGGACGATTATCGGGAGTATCCACATATTTAAATTTCCACGCTCCATTGAGAGATAAATAGCATAAGGATTGTTCTTTTATATTTTGAAATAAAAATTTTGGATCATGATAAGGTATAAAGTTGGTATGAGGTGTTTCCTGACCAATATTAAAAACTTCAGGGTTTTCCCAGAAATGGCTACTATCAAAATTAATTCCTATTTTCATTTTATATTGCAGATAAGGTTATCATTCCAGAAATGGGAACTTTTATTGATGCCATACCTTTTTTAAAAGTATTTGTAGCATTTCCAATAAGGTTTCCTAGACAATCAAAAATTTTAGCATCATATGTGATGTGATCATGAATATGTTGTAGTATAATATCTTCTGAGGTTTTCGCATTAATAATGTCAATCATATTATGTTCACCTGATATTTCTATGATCAAATTGGCATGTACAGTAATAATTTGTTTTTCTTTTGAAGAAGCTTTAATCAATGGATAATTCTCTGAAGGCCCATTTGCTGTGAGATAACTGTCCAGCAATGTATCTCTATTTTTGATCCAATACTCGGTGTAAAAGTTGACCATTTGTTGATGAGTTGCTGAAATTTCATTTAATCTAACAGATATTTGCGGAACTGAAAATAATATATTCAGAAATTGTAAGGCAGCCAGTTCTACAGATTCTTCATAGTTCCACATAAACATATCTGAATGTACGGCTGTATTACCTGATAATAATCGTAAATCAATGACTCGTCGTCTGTTGGTTACGGCATCATTAGGGCAATCATGTGCTCTAAACATGTTACCACATTTTCGTAATACCGGACCAATATAATGTTGTCTGTACTCTATTAAAATATCGGGTTTTATAGCTGTTAAGGCTTTCATTACATCTGTCATCAATCGGTCAACAGCTGGACCAATAGCTGCATAATCTCTTCCGTTTTCGGTAGTTAAAACAGTATCTTTATAGGGAATAAAATGGTCAATAAAGTCTAATTTAAAGCCGTCCAAATCCCAATTTTTAAGTGCTTGTGCATAAGTATTCACCAGATAGTCTCTAATTTCGGGATACCTGGGGTCAAGAATAGCAGCTTGAAATTCTTCAGAGAAATGAAGAAATTTACCTTTAAACTGCTGAAAAGCTGTGGAATGTTTACCGAAAAAAGGTACCGAATACCAAAGCATTATTTTCATATTCAAATCATGAACTTCCTTCACAAAATTGGACATATCGGGAAAACGTTCTGGTAACCAGTCCCCCGTAAATGCGTAACCACGATTACTATCATTAGTTTGCCATCCATCATCTACAATAATTGTTTTATATCCTAATAAAGATGCTGTCCTGCACTCTTCTAATAAACTTTTGGTTGTAATATCCTGATGATAAGAATACCAAGTAGAGTACATAGGTAATTTGGCAATATCTGGCACAAACATGGGGGTGTACTCGGTCATGGAAGCCCACCACGAGCTGACTTTTCTTAGTGAATTTTCATAACGTTGTTTTCTATAATCAAGTAAAATACTTAGTTCGTATATGTTGAAATCAGGAACGGGATCTTTGAATAGAATCACATTACAATATATCCAACCATCTTCTTCTCGAAGTCCAGCACCTAACGATAATGTATGTATAGCATCTGAACAGGCAAACGTGTGTAGGTTTTCGTCATTATGCCCAAAAAGAGAAATAACGGGAGCCTCATATGCTGTGCGAGAAACGAGCATACGCTCGGCATCAAATTCAGCATATATACGTCTGTCACTTTCATAATTAGATAGCCATGTTCCTTTTAAATTAATGGCAGGAATTTTCCAGACTAGTTTTACTGGTTTTGTATTTTTAAGAGTTGAAGCTTGTAATTTTATTGTGACTTTAAATAACCCCTTTTCTAATTTCTGAACTTGATTTGATAATTCAAAAACAAAGGGTGTTGTTTTGGTGTATATAGATATACCATTATATGGAAGTTGATCTTTACCAATGTCCTGGAGAAAATCCCATCCTTTTGTTGTTAAGTTAGCCATATAGGATTGTTATTATAAGTTTATGTATTGAGATTAAGAAGCAACACCTAAAGGGGAAAAGAAAATATACGCTGCGATTACAATCAATACCAAAATAAAAGAAACAATATGTCTGTATTTCCAAGGTCTGATGTCTACTAATTTTTTGTCAATAGGTTGGTATGGTACTTTCATAGGATAGAATTTCCCAAAGAGCAACATAATTATAGTGCTGGTTACAAAGAGAATTGCCATGATATGCAAGAAATGTAAACCAGTATCAAATATTAATTGAGTAAGGGCATAACAGGTAATAAAAAATATCAAAGCTACTTTTGCTCCGATAGGAGGTACTTTTTTAGTTATAAATCCTACAAAAAGAATAGTGAAAATAGGTACACTAAAAAAACCTGCAACTTTCTGGATATAATCGAAAAAACCACCATCAACAAAAGCAATAAAAGGAGCGATAAACATAGCTGTCATTGCTAAAAATACTTGTAAATATTTACTTTTTTTTATTAAACTGACATCGGCAATCTCTTTGTTTTTATGCTTTAAATAAGGTTTGTATATATTAAGCATAAATAATGTACTTGAACTATTAAGTCCAGAATTAAAAGTGGTTAATGCTGCCCCAAAAATAATAGCTGCCATAAATCCGGTTAAATATTCTGGCATAACATCGCCAATTAATCTGGGATATATTTCTGCGGTATTTTCTATGTTAAAATAGATATGTAGAGCGATTAATCCAGGGATATTAAGCAAAATAGGGGAGATTACTTTTAGTACACTGGCTAAGGCAATACCTTTTTGACCTGCAGCGAGGTTTTTTGCTCCCAAGACACGTTGCATGATATATTGTTCGGTACCCCAATAATTAAGGTTTACTAATAGCATTCCTGTAAATAATGTGCTAAAAGGAACAGGAGAATCTGGTTTTCCTATGGCATTAAGATGTTCTGTGTTTTGTGTTAAAATCATATCAAGCCCTACAGAAAAACTACCATCTCCAATATATAGTAAACCAAAAAAAGGTACGAGTAACCCCCCAATTACTAATCCTATTCCATTAATGGCATCTGAGACTGCAATTGCCTTCAATCCCCCAAAAATTGCATAAATACTTCCTACAATCCCAATAGACCATACCAAAATCCATATGGTAGCCCAATTGCTTAAACCAAAAACCCCGGATAGATCAAACATACCATTAAAAGCAACTGCTCCTGCATATAATACAGGAGGCATCATATTTATAACATATCCTACAAGAAATATAATGGATATCCATTTTTTTATACTTGGGTCAAATCGATCTTCTAAAAAATCTGGAGTGGTTACAGACCCATTACGAAGATAAATAGGTAAAATGAATTCAGAAACAATAATAAGTGATAGGATAGAAGTCATTCCCCATGCCATTACTGCTACACTATCAATATATACCTGCTCATTTTCACCAATAAAATTATTGGCACTCATGTTAGTTAGAAAAAGAGACCCCCCAATTACAAACCATCCTAGACTCCTCCCTCCCAGAAAGTATCCATCTGAGGTATTGAGTGCTTCACCTTTTGTTTTTCGATAAGAAACATAAGCAACGAGTAGTGTAAAAAGTATAAAGGTAGTAACAGCGAGCATGAAGATGAACTTATAAATTAGTTAGAATGATCAAAAAGATAATATCTACTTAAAACAAAAATAGAGTAGAATAGCATAGACTATCAAATTTAACTAAAAAAACTATTAATGTGAAATATACATGTGGTGATTTTTATATGTATTTGACTTTTAGAGAATTGCTTTGGTCTATTTTTTTAACAATTTTCTGAACTCATCGGCCTTTCCTTGAAAAATATCGTAATCTACACTGCCTTTAATACCTTCTATTTTTTCACTATCCGTTCTTTGCCAAAAAGTCCATCCTTTATTTTTCCATGTTTCAGGAACCTTCGGGGATTTTTTAGTGTATTCTGCTACCCACAATTTATATTTGGCAAAATCAGGATGATTAAGATATGCATCTCCAAAAGAAGGGTCACAATATATAATAGGAATAACGCCTAATTTCTCTTCTACAATTGTTAACCATTTTAACGTGTTTTTTTGATACGTTTCTTTGGTTACCAAAGTTTTAATACCACCTTGCTCAAGATCTAAGACAGGAGGTAAGTCACCAGAAACTAGTTTATCGACAGCTGCTATGAAATTTTGAGCTTGCTGCTCTGGGTTAGTGCCAGTTTCATAAAAATGATATGCACCTCGATAGATACAGTTGTTAATTGCAGCAGCGTGATTTTTCTTAAATTTTGGATCTTTAAAGTGTGCGCCTTCAGAAGCTTTAATATACACAAAATTAACTCCATCTTCTTTAATGTCATCCCAATCTATATCATTTTGAAAATGAGAAATATCCATACCCAAAATAGATGGATCTTTTTCAAGCCTTTCATTTTCAGAGTTACAAGGGGTATTTTTATTGGTAGTCGTATAGGAAAAAAAGAATAGTATTAAGATACTGTTTATGATAGAGAGAGTTTTCATATGTGTTAGGTTAAGAGTGGTTTGTATTAAAAGCTATAAGGCAGAGCATCTTTGGTTAAAGTCCATGGTAAGGCTTTAGTAAAGTTGTTATTTTTTTGTGATTTTAAATTTATAAATTTTTTAAAAGAATGCCTATAAGTATCTCCACGTAATTGATACGCACTATAAAGTAATATCAACTCATCTTAATATCAGTATAAATTTTTATATTGGTTACTCAATAAGAACCGATACATTATGGATAGTATATCAACAATTGTTTTAGCATCATCACTGATTATTATAATGCTTGGAATGGGTTTATCTCTAGTGGTTGATGATTTTAAAAGAATTTTTACCTATCCTAAAGCTATTGCAGTAGGGCTAACGAATCAAATTATTCTTCTTCCTATCTTGGGGTTTGCTTTGGCATCTTTATTTCCTTTACAGCCAGAGGTTGCTATAGGAATTATGATTTTGGCAGCTTGTCCTGGCGGTCCTACATCAAATTTAATATCTCACTTAGCCAAAGGAGATATTGCATTATCAGTTACATTAACGGCAATAAGTAGTTTTGTTACTATTTTAACGATACCTTTTATTATAAATTTTGCATTACTACATTTTCTGGATGAAGGACAAATGATTAAACTGGATATTATTAATACTATCATTCAGATTTTGGTCATAACCATTATTCCGGTTAGTATTGGTATGATTATTAGAAAATACAATGAAGGGTTTGCTTTAAGGATGGCAAAACCTGTACGGATTGCTTCTGGCGTTGTATTAGCATTGGTTATTGTTGGAATTACTATTAAAGAAAAAGATAATTTCGTTTCTTATTTTGATCAAGCAGGTACTGTGGCATTATGTTTAAATGTTTTAACCATGGTAGTTGGGTATTATTCTGCCAGGCTATTTAAGATTAAAAATAAAAGTGCCATTTCAATTTCAATTGAATCGGGAATTCAAAACGGAACTCTGGCAATTACTATAGCCATAGTTTTATTAGAGAATACTTCATTTGCCATTGCCCCTGCAGTATATAGTTTGTTAATGTTCTTCACAGGAGGTATTGCTGTTTATTTTGGAATTAAAAAAAGTAAAAGACAAGATGTTAATGAGTGAGATTCCTGAAAAAAGTATAAAAAAAGCGTTCAAGAAATTGAACGCTTTTTTTAAATCTATATCTTATTGAATTGGAATTATTTACTTTTTGATACCTGGTATTCCTTTAGGTTTTTTGGTTTGCCAATGAAAAATTTCTGCTTTTTGTTCTTTTGGCCAAACTTCATCCAGAGTGTCAGCATTGTATACCCTACCATTTTTAATTACATGAGTAAGCGTATTCGTATTGCGTATGTTTTCTAATGGATTCTTTGAAAGAATCAGGATGTCAGCTAGTTTTCCTTTTTCCAGACTTCCTAAATCGGTATCTAATCCTAAAGCTTCGGCACCGAGTGCCGTGGCTACCTTAAGAGCATCATGATTTTTCATTCCTCCGCTCTGGACAGACCACAACTCCCAATGAAAACCTAGACCTTGGAGTTGTCCATGACTCCCTACACCAGCCAATCCACCAGCTTCGACCAGATCTTTCATGAATTCTGCATGTTTTTTAAAAATATGTTCTTCGTCCATGAACCAACCGGGTCTTCTTCTAGACTTTTGTGCTAATTCTTCGTATGGAGTAAAATATTGTATTTTTTGATCTCCCCAAACATTTTCACGAGAGTAATAATAATTTTCTGCCCAAGGTCCACCATAGGATACTAATAATGTTGGTGTGACTGCCATTTTTGAATCTGCAATTGTTTTTACTACATCTTTATAAATCGGATAAATGGGTAATGAGTGTTCATGGCCAGGATATCCATCTAATAATTGAGTCATATTTAACTTAAAGTCTAAACCTCCTTCGGTAGTTGGCATTAACTTTAATTCTTTGGCAGCCATCATAATCCATTGTCTTTGTTTGCGATTACCTACCAGGTACATTTTAATACTTTTGGTATTATAGTATTCACTATATTGTTTTAGTACCTCCTTGGCATGGTCCAAACTTTCTATTTTATATTTCCAATACCCAACACCAGGACCAGTGCTATATACTCGAGGGCCGTGAATCATCCCTGATTCTACCATGTCCGAATACGTGAGTACATCTGTTGTACCTGTCTGAGGGTCCCTTGTTGTAGTTACACCATAGGCTAGATTAGCAGAGTACATCCAGACTTGATTTTTATGTACACCCCAATATGGCCACATATGTGCATGGGTATCTATAAAACCTGGTATTAGTGTTTTGCCAGAAACATCAATGATTTTGGTATCCCCTGATACGGTTAAACTTCCAGACGTGCCAATAGCTTTAATTCTGTTGTTTTCTATAAGAATATCTCCGTTATCAATGACTTCATTTCCGTTCATAGTTATGATACGCCCTCCTTTTAAAAGTAAGGTGCCTTTTGGAATATCCTTCTCATAGTTTACTTTTATTTTAAATTCTTTTGCTTCAAATTTTGGATCCTTCTTTTTGTCTTTATCTTCTTTGCTATCATTTTTATCAGTTTTTGTAGAATCTGATTTTTTTTCGGCTTTTTTAAGTTCTTCTTCCTTTTTTTTGGCAGCCACCAAGCTATCATTGAACTTTTTTCCTGCTTCAACATCATATCTAAAATGACTAGCTCCTAAAGACCAGTGTACTTTTTTACTGTCTGAGGACCAAACAGGAAATTCTCCTCCTATTATTGTTAGTTTCATCGCAGGGAATGCAGCACCATCTGCTTTTGCTAATGAAATTGAAGGTGTTTTCCCATATCGAGGAATAAGCACAGTATAGATGTCGTTATTAATTAGTGCCAGTGCAGTTTTTCCGTCAGGCGAAATTTGTATTTCTGATGGTTTAGAAGCTTTACTTTTATCACGCCATCCTTCTTCTGATGAAGGTAATGCATTTGCACTCATAGCATCGTGATGATCTTTCCCAAAAATATCCTGAGAGCCATATGTGGTGATTCCGGTTAATTTTAAATGTTCTTTTTCATCAGATCCGTCCCAACGAATAGAGATTAACCCTTTTTCATTATGATTTAAATATATGCGGTTATCTATTTTGGTAAAATGAGGATCTTGCCTTCCTTTGGTTTTATCAATAAAATTAATGACACCTCCATTACTATCTATCCATACTAAATCTTCCTGAGCCCGACTTGAAAATGGATTAAATGCATCATCATAAGTTTGTGCTGATCCCCTGTGAAATGCAATTCGGTTTGCAGAATATGACCAGGAGGGGTTGGTATAAATACCAGGCTCTCTTGTCAATTGAGTAGGTTTCGCACGACCATCAACATTAATTTTGAATAAATGACCTCCTCCTTTTTTCCAAGTGGTGAAAACAATGTGTTTCCCGTCTGGAGACCATGTAGGCTGTGCCTCTGTATAATTATTTGTGGTCAAACGTCTGGGAGTACCATTGGGTAAATTCATTACATACAATCTATTTAAAGCAGTAAATGCAAGTCTGGAACCATCTGGAGAAGGCTTAGCGTCACGTATTTGAGTAACTAAGGCACTTTTGTTATCTTTAATAGGATATTTGAAGGCTAACTGAGGCCCTAAGTCAAGTTTGACATCAACTTGAAAAGGAATTTCTTTGGCTGTATTATTAGCCAAAGAGATAGAGTATATTTTTCCGCCATATGAAGTAACGAGATTTTTATTGTCAGGAGTAAAAGACATTGCAGGTAACACTCCTAATGGAGCTATGGATTCTTGTTCATCACGTTGAACGGGGTATGCTAACCAGCGTTCTTCTCCTGTTTTTAAATTGCGTAATACCAATCCAGTTTCCTGCTCGAAACGTGTGCCATATACTAACCAATTTCCATCATTAGATAAAGTGGGAGTAAAAGCAGAACCATATCTGGAGGTTACCACCGCCATATCACCATCTTCCATGTCGTAAGTTCCAATTTGATATTGTGGTAACTGGGCATTATAGTTCCAGGAACCTTTACGTCTAGAAAAATAAAGCAATTTTCCATCTGCGCTAAAGGCAGGATCAATAGCTTTTATATCTTTTGGTTTTTCAAACAATTGACTTCCGGAGCCACCTTCTTTATGGTAAATATGAAGTTTAATATTTCTTCGCCCTTTACCGCCTACAATATACTCTCCATCTGGAGTCCATTCTGCAGAAAAGAAATTATGCTTTTCTTCTTTAGTGATCTGTTTATCTTCTTTGGACGTAAGATCTAAAGTCCAAATATTATCAGAACCACTTTTGTCAGAGATGAAAACTAATGATTTACCATCAGGACTATATCTGGGATGCACGTCATAGGACATCCCACTAGTAACTTGGTTTGCTTTACCACCGGTAATAGGAATGGTGTAAATATCACCCATAAGATCAAATACGATAGTTTTTCCATCGGGACTCACATCTAAAGAAATCCATGTTCCCTTGTCTGTGGTAAATGATATGGTACGGGTAGGCTCCAAAGGAAGTTCTTTAGTAGCCTTTTTTATAGTATCCTTTTCTTTTTTTTTGTTTTGAGAAATGCCGATAAAAGTGCTTAAAAATAGAAATAGAGAAGTAACTCTAAGAAAGATGTGCGATTTCATTGATTGAGAATGTTGAATTTATTTGAATAAGTAAATATAGATAATAAACTAATGCGCTGTATTTCTGCTTTAACGTTGACTATCATAAAGTTTTGTTATATATAATATCATGCTTTGTGTTTTTCTTTGAGCTAAAATTTTAAAAATATCTAATTTACTGTAACAGTCATTTATGAGATGTGTCTAAACCAAAAAAACAAAGACACTATGTGTAAAACAAGATTAATTCTAACAATGGTCATAGCAATTTCTATGACTATAATTACTAAAGCTCAAAACAAAAATGACATGGAACAAACAAATTTTACTGTAGAACAAAAAAATGTATTAAATGCAATCAAAAACATGACAGCTGCATTTCATAATAAAGATATAGAAGGTGTGATGTCTAGTTATGAATCAGAAGCTCTAATTGTTTTTGAGCCAGAACAGCCTGTTTCGGATCCCTCGGTTATTAGACAGATGTTTCAGGGGGCATTTACATTGAATCCCAAATTTGAATATGATGGACATGAAGTATTTATTAATGGAGATATTGCGATTCATTTTTCTCCCTGGGAGATGAAGGGAAGAACACCTGACGGGAAAGAAGTTGTACAAACTGGTTTATCTGTAGCGGTATTAAGAAAACAACCTAATGGAGATTGGTTAATGGTTTTTGATAATCCTCATGGACAGTTTCTAATGAATAAAAAATAAAGTTTTAATGATTATATTATAGCCTAAGTGATTCATCTTAGGCTATATCCCTTTATTGAAAAACAAATATTATGAATGATAACAAAAAGCATGATCAAGATTACTTCCTTATTGAAAAATCTATCAATGGAGATAAAGTGGCTTTAGAAAAACTCATCAAGAAGCATCAGGATTGGATTTACAATGTTGCTTTGACTTTTATTGGAGATAGAGAAGAAGCTTTAGATATAATGCAGGAAGTTTTGATAAAAGTAATTACAAATCTTTCATCTTTTCAGAGAAAAAGTGCGTTTAGAACTTGGCTTTTTAGAATAACTAAGAATCATTTTCTTAATATGAAAAGAGGAAAACATGAGAGAAATACATTGACTTTTGAACAATTCGGACAAGGTATTGACAATTTACCTGATGAATCATTAAATAATTACTCTTATGCTACAGAAAATAAACTACTAATAAAAGAAGCAAAAATAAGCTGTATGAAAGGCATGCTTCTCTGTCTGGACCGTGAACAACGAATGATTTTTATTATAGGAGAGTTGTTTGAATTTTCAGATAGAGTTGGAAGTGAAATTATGGAAATATCTAAAGTAAATTTTAGAGTGAAGTTACATCGCGCAAAAGAACAATTATATAATTTTATGAATAATAAATGCGGATTGATCAATAAAAATAACCCTTGCCGATGTGCGAGAAAAACAGCAGGGTTTATAAAAATGGGATTTGTTGATCCGGTTAACCTGCATTTTCAGAAAAATACAATTAACAGTATCAACAAAATAGTCGAAAAAAAAGTCGAACGTTATAAAGATGAAGTTGTCTCTGAATATCAAAAAATATATCAAGAACACCCTTTTTTGAAAACACCAACAGATGTACTAAGTGTAAAAAAACTATTATCAACTAAAGCGGTTAGGCAAACTTTTAATTTTGAATAAATGTTAAATAAGTGTAACACCTTGATGAATTTATCATCTTTACATCTGTAGATGTAATAAAAAATATTTCTATGAGGTTATTAACAACGATTATTCTAAGTTTTGGTTTTGTATTTATTTCCTATTCACAAAAAGCTAATGTTAAAGAATGGATAGAAGATATTGATTTCTATCAAAAAACATTGCAGGAAAAACATATTGATATATATCATACAATAAGCAAAAAAGATTTTGATATCGAAATACAAAAAATCAAAGATCAAATTTCTGATTTGACACATTTTCAAGTAATTGTTGAACTTATGAAATTGACTCGAAGAATTGGAAATGGTCAAAGTGATGGGCATACGGCTATGCCACTTTGGGATACTAAACGACATAAATACCCTCTAGAATTATTTGACTTTGGAAATGAATTAAGAGTGCTAAAGACAAGCAAAAAATATCAACATTTATTGGGAAAGAAACTCATACGCATAAATAAAACTGATATAGAAGAGGTTGTAAAGAAAACTTCTGCAATAGCTCCATTTGTAGAAAACAAACAATCCTTAATGCAGAGAACCTGTAGTTATATTATGGTTTCAGAAATTCTTCATGCATTTAACGTCACAAAAGATCTTAAAAAAGCATCATTTGTGTTTGCTGATGATATTGATAAACTTGAAACAATAGATATAGAAGTTATTCCTAGTGAAAAGATGACAGAAGCACTTACAGAGGTAATATCTTTTAAGAATCCTAAGGTGAATCGACCTACTTCTGCCAAAATGGAAAATCTTTGGTTTACTCTTTTGGAAGATAAAAAAACAGTGTATATAAAATTCAGAAGATATCCACCTTATGATGAAATGCAGGCATTTTCAGAAAATATATTGGACTTTATAAATAGTAGTTCTGCTGAAAATTTAATTATTGATGTAAGAGAGAATTATGGCGGAAATACTTTTCTTGGATTAAAACTTGCAGAGTATTTAATCATAGCAGAATCTATTAATTGGACATCTGGTGTTTATACTTTGACTGATCGATTTACATATTCTGCAGCAATGGCCAATGCAGTGCAGTTTAGACAAATTCTGAATGCCAAAATTGTAGGAGAACCTACTGGTGGTAACCCATATAGTTATCAGGATTTGGGTCAATTTAAGCTTCCTAATTCTAATTTGATAGTTACATATTCAAAGCATCTATTTCGTTTTCAGGAAAAAAATACTGCTGGAGTACAACCAGATGTGTTATTCACTCCTAAATGGAACAACTATAAAAATGGAGTAGATGAGGTTATGGATTGGGTACTTAAGAATATAAATAAGAGAAACACAACCAACAAAAAGTAACAATTAGGAATTTATAATATTTTAAAATAAAGAATACTATGGAATTTGTAAAAAAATAGTCTTGTTGTTTTAGTATGTGAAAAAGCAGCCTAAAAATAATTTCAGACCGTTTTTATATAAGCCATTTGCTTTATTCTTTAAATGAAGATATTAAAGCAGATTTTATACAGCAGTTTGAGGTTTTTTTCTATAATGTATCATCTTTAGGTATTTAAAGAAACGTGAATTAGGATGATCTGCTACGATTACAAACAATGGAATTAATGCATGAGGTAGCCTGATAATCACTTCCCATGTCCATTGACTAAAAGTATTCCCTAGAAAATCAACATGAAAATGTCCGGTCAAACGAGCTATAGCGGTTAACCCTCCCCATATAAAAGCATACAACAATGAAGGATAGGATAATCTTGGGATGAAAATTGTAATAGCAATTAGAAAGTCAATAATACCAGCAATTTTAAGCATTACATGAGCACTGGGTTCACTAATAGGTAATGTATTAATTGTCATATCAACAAAACTCCCTGGTCTGGGGTAATATCCTATGGCATACAATCCATGACAACTAAATGTAAGTGCTATTGCGATAAGTGCGATCATACGTATTTTTTTAACCTCTATAGAAGTAAACACTGCCATATAAAGTAATACCGGACTCAAAAATTGAATTGTATATTCAAACAATTGGCCAACATGAAAAAATTTCTCTTTACAATACAATACAGCCAAAATAAAAAGACCTATACTACCTCCTAATAAAAAAAGTTTACCAACTTTTTTCATGCCTGGTTTTATTAGTAGGGTAACGACAGCACATAGGAGGTAAAAGACTCCTATGATCTTTATGGATAAAGAAATAGAACTTGCCACCGAAAGACTGGTAACATACTCATTCCATGATACTCCAAAAACACTTTCGACAAAGCCTTTTAAGATGGCTTCATCCCACAAAAATGTTCGATAAGGAGGATCCCATACCATATGTTGATATGCTCTTCCTAAGAAAATTAAGAAAGTAGATGCTTTTAAAATCGTAATTATTTTTTGTTGTAGGTTAGATGATTGCGTCATTGGTTTGTGTGCTGGTTAATAAAATTAAATATAAAAAAAATCTGAATATTTTTGCTGGATTTGATATTAACTAATCTTAATTTTAGAAGTGTGTCATAGTCAACTTCAAACAAGATTTTTTTAGTTCTTAAATACTATGTTTTAATGTTTAGGAGTTGTAGAAGTGTGTCAATGCGAAGAGGCTATAATTTAGGATGGTTAGTTTGCTCAAAGATATTTACTTATTATGATCTGATATCCTAAATTAATCAATAGACTAGTTGATAAATATCAATTGTTAAATTGATTGTTTTAAAGGGTAATATCAAAGAAAAGTTAATTGTTTAAGTTAATTTATCATAATAATTACTTAATTTTAAGAGAACATTAAAATTTATTTAAATATAGTACGTTAACGTACAGACATGTTTTAATTGCTTTACCCCATGATCAATATCCTTTTCCCCCATAAGCGATATTCTTTTGTTAATGAATCTTTTTTACAAAATTTTCCAGACGAAGTGATGGCTAAGTTTGAAGAAAGTAAAACTGTTCTTAATCTTAAAAAGGGTCAGGTTTTATTCCACGAGGCCTCAATTCCTACAGGAGTATATATTCTAAAAACAGGTAAAGTAAAAAAATATGCTACAGGATTAAATGGAAAAGAACATATTTTTCATTTGGTTAAAGAAAATGGAATTTTAGGTCATCATAATTTGTTATGTGAAGAGATGTATTCTCATTCTGCAGGTTGTTTGACAGATTGTTCCTTCTTTTTGATTCCTAAAAACATTTTTCTTTCTATCATAAAGGATAATCGTCATATGATGGATTGTTTATTAAAAAATATTAGCCATGAGTTTGGAGTATTTGTAAATAATTCTAAAATTATGGCTCAGTATAATGTTAGAGAAAGAACAGCATTGTCCATTATAAAGTTGGAAGAATTCTTTGATGATAATAATAGTTTTAAATTATCTAGAAGAGATCATAGTAATATTGTAGGAACATCGATCGAATCTTTAGTTAGAGTTTTACATGACTTAAAAGAAGAAGAAGCGATTGAAATTAAGGAAAGTACAATAACGGTTAAAGACATGAAAAAATTAATTGCAATAATTAATGTTATATAAACACAATAAGAGTGTAATAAAAGTTACTCAAAATATTCTTCAAAAAAAGGAAGCGATTTGGATAATTTTCTTTCAAACCCTTTGATTCGTCTTTATCAATGTTTAGCTCCTGACCAAGATTTTTGTTTTTTTATCCTTTCTTCTTTTTTGACTCATTTTTGTATGACTTAAATTCCTGATATTGTTTCCAATTGTGCTCTGTGATTTGTAGATGAAGTTACATAATTGTTCTTCTGATCTTGATCTATAATTCTAGCTTTTATTGTATCATCCAATTGAAACTGAATCATTTTTCTTATTCTTGAATATACATCTTTATCGAGTATTGGTGTTATGACTTCGATTCTGTGATCCAAATTGCGAGTCATCCAATCGGCAGAACCCATATACATTTTCTCATTCCCGTCATTTGCAAATATGTATACTCTTCCATGTTCCAGAAAACGATCTACAATACTGGTAATATATATATATGTTCACTTTGCCCTTCAATCCCAGGAACCAGACAGCAAATTCCTCGTACAATAAGTCTTATCCTAACTCCAGCGTTATTAGCTTCATACAATAAGTCTATCATTTTATGATCTTGAAGACTGTTTAGCTTTAATATGATATAAGCTTCTTTCCCTTCCTTTGCATTTTTTATTTCGGTTTCTATTAATTTTTCAAATGTACTTCTTGTTGTAAAAGGAGAAACTAGTAGTTTTTTTGTCTTAGGAATGATGACTTTCCCTTCCAATAATTGAAATACCTGATTTAATTCTAAGGTTAAACTTGGATTTGCAGTCATTAACCCAAAATCGGTATATATTTTGGCAGTTTTTTCATTAAAATTACCTGTGCTAATATAGCCATAAGTTTTTTGAACCTCATTTTCTAAGCGTTCTATCAATAGTATTTTTGAATGGACTTTAATTCCCGGATAGCTATACATTACTTTTGCTCCGTGATCTTCTAAAACTTGTCCCCAACGTATGTTATTTTCTTCATCAAACCGCGCTTTTGTTTCTATAAAAACAAAAACATCTTTTCCATTTTTTGCTGCAGTAAGTAAAGCATCAGCGAGTCCGGATTGTTTGGCAATTCTGTATAAAGTCACCTTGATTTTAGTAACATTTTCATCGATCGAAGCTTGTTGTGCTAAACGTAGAACATCATCAAAAGATTCATAAGGATAATAAAATATCCTATCTTTTTTTGTGATAGCATCAAATATATTTGGAATTTTTTGAAGCTCATGATTCTGTACCGGAATTAATTCATTTTCTGAAAGATTTTTTTGAGTAGGGTTAGGAAAACCAAAAAAATCTTTGAAATTATGATATCTTCCTCCATATAGAATATCAGTTTCATTAACATCCAAAACATCCTTGATGAGATTTAATAGTTCTATAGGCATGGTATCATCTATTAAAAGTCTAGTGACTTGCCCCGTATCTCTGTTGCCAAGGGAATCTTTAATTTTAGTTAATAAATTTCCAGAGTATTCGTTGTCAATATATAACTCTGCGTCGCGAGAGATTTTTATTAAATGAAAAGCAGAAATTTCTTTTTGGATATAAAATTTGGCAAGACTATACTTTAAAATATCATCCACAAAAGCGATGTAATGAGTATTATTCTGATTTGGAAACGTAACAAATCTTGAAGTGTCTGAAGGAATTTTGACAATGATTAGTTCTTTATTCTCTAATAACGCAGTTAAATACAGTTGTTCGTTTTCAATAAAAACCTTTTTATCTTCTCGTTCTGTATTGATATTCAGAGTAAGTTTATTCTTAAGATTCTCTTGATAATAGTGCTCAGCAAATTCTTTCTGGGATGATGTGAAATCTTCGTAGCGTATTAATTCAATTCCTTCTTTTTTGAGTTCAGGAAGAATATGATTGGTAAATAGGTTTCCAAATTCTTCTTGCTGAATGTGAACCTGTTTTTTGATTTGCTTTAAAAGTTTATTGGGTTTTGTAATTAGTTTTTTACGTAATGATTTATCGAGTTTTTTTATTTTTCTAATATCTGAAACTCGTACTTTAAAGAATTCATCCAGGTTTGAAGAAAAAATAGCAAGGAATTTAATACGTTCATATAAAGGATTATTCTTGTCTTCTGCTTCTTGTAATACCCTATGATTAAAACGCAACCAGGAAAGATCCCTATTGTAGTATTTCTTTGATATTAATGACATTTTTTATATTTAAAATTTTAAACCGACCCTACACTTGAAAAAATAAGTAATTGAATTCTATTTTCGAAACAATGTAACATCATACTTTCATAAATGATGAAACCCAAAATTAGATTTAAGTTATTTTTAGGTAAAGAAATATGTTTTTTAAGTATAAATTTTCTTAACCAATTTTCCTATACTAAGTCCTTGTATAATTATAGAAAACAAAACAACAACATAGGTAATATACAGAATTACTTCTGAAGATGCATTATCTGTTAGACTTAATGCTAATGCTATAGAAATTCCTCCTCGTAATCCTCCCCAAGTTAATATTGTAACTGTCTTTAATGGGCTACTCTCAACATGCTTTAATAAAGAATAAGGGACAAAAACAGATATAAATCTCGAAATTAGTACAATTAAGATTGCCAGAACACCAAGAATCAAATGATTAGCATCAAATTTTAAAAGATGTATGGCTAGCCCTATTAGTACAAACAAAATACCATTAAAAACATCATCGAGCACCTCCCAAATTTCATTAATCATTTTTCTTGTAGCACCTTTGTTGGTAGCAATATTTAATTTGTTTCCGATGATCATACCGGCAATGACCATTGCCAAAGGTCCAGAAACATGAATTAGGGATGCAAATGCATATCCTCCTAACACAATCGCTAAACTTATCATTACGGCTAGCTGGGGATTTTCTTTTACTGATTTGATGGAATGATATCCAATAAAACCGAGTAATCCTCCATAAAGAATTCCACCTATAGCTTCTTCAAGAAACAATTTCCCAATTTCAAGACCAACCGAACCTTCTTCATGATGTCCTTCCATTCCTGTTAGAATTAAAATCCCTGAGAAAACAACAACTCCGATTCCATCATTAAATAATGATTCTCCTTCAATTTTAATACTTAGGCTTTTGGCAATATTTGCTTTTTTAAGAATCGCCATTACTGCAATTGGATCGGTTGGGGAAATCAATGCTCCAAAAAGTAAAGCATGTAAAAAAGGTAGATCTACGCTAATTAGTTGTGCAATGCCGTATGTTAAGCCTCCAACAATAAAAGTAGATATTAATACTCCAAGTGTAGCAAATAAAAGAATAGGCCATTTTTCTTTAGTTAGTTCATCAATATTAACATGTAGTGCTCCTGCAAAAAGAAGGAAACTCAAAATTCCATCAAGGAGTAATGACCTAAAATCAGAGTTTGTTACAATATCACAAAAGAACATATAAAATCCTGGAACAATACTTTTACTCAACGTTATAATTACAACTGTTGCCAGACTCATCAACATTAAACCAATTGTAGTTGGTAGTTTAAGCCATTTATAATTCACAAAATTAAAGAAAGTGGCTATGGCAAAAATAATGCTAAAGGATTGTAACATGTTTTCTAAGGTTTTACATTAGTATATTTTTGAAGGGATATTTAGATCTTTGATGTTTTTAGTATCAATTCGTAATTGATACCAATCTTCTAATTTGACAATCGTTCTTTTTTTAATAGAATATTTTTTAATGGGTTTTGCTTAGATATAGTTAATTATATTATGGTTATCGGGATATACCAATTTACTTTTTGAATGCGTTAATAGCTTCATCAAAAAATGTAGAAACTGTTATTTCATCAACACCAGTTATGGGTAAGATAGCTCCTTTAAAACAATCATTTCTCCACTCGCCATGGGTTAATGTTTTTAAGCCTAAAGTATTCACTCCATCATGACCTTTGTATGCACTGATATAGAAATAATAGTCATCAATCATTGTGTCAGGAATTGCTAAGCCTATACCTATGGCAAATCCTGTTTTATCTTTTAATGAAGCAAAGGCGCCAATATCAAAATGATGAGGCCAAATCCTAATGTCTGATTGCAATTGCTGATTTTCTAAGAATGTTTCTAAAGTAAGTTGTGCTAATACTCGAAAGCCTGTCAATTCTCTTAGCTTACTTACATTGGTTAATTTGAAAGTAAAATCATTGGTAATAGTGGGGTAGGGTAATTCATAATGGAGATCATACTTAAATGGTTGTTTAATGTTCGCTTCTACAGCTTTTTGTGTAATCCATTGTACAATTTCGTCATGAGTAGTGCCATCTAATTTTAATGAAGTTTTTGAAATATTAGAATTCCAATCCAAACTAAAATTTTGATAACTAAGAGATAAAGAGTCGCCTTCTGAGTTTAAAGGATGTGTAAACATACTCCCTTCTTCTGCAGAAAACCCTAGATTTGTATGGCTATCATCATCTTTCTTTTCTAAAAAACTTATTCCGGCGGCGGCTAAATATTGAGCAGCCAAATGCATTTGAGTAGTCATATCTTGTTTTTTTTAAGTCAGTATTTTGTTTTTGGATTGATTTAAAGAACACCTGCATAATTAATCCCTGTTAACCTGTACATATCGTAATCAAAAGTAGAAAGGTCATCAGGATTAAATTTTGAAATATCATCATATCCGCAAGCTCTAGCAATTACCTTTATAAGGTCATTGGTCGCATCAAAATAATTATGTAATTGTTTAGCAGATGACTCTATGATCAATCTACTTCTCAAAGATTCTTTTTGCGTAGCAATACCTACCGGACAATTATTACTACCACAGGCTCTCATTCCTAAACAACCGATAGCTTGTAAAGCAGAATTAGATACTGCAATTGCATCTGCACCTAACATCATTGCTTTTGCAAAATCTTCTGCAATTCGTAAACCACCTGTTATGATTAGGGTAATATTTGTAGCTCCTACTTTATCTAGGTATTTTCTTGCTCTTGCTAAGGCAGGAATGGTGGGAACATTTATATTGTCCCTTAGAATGGTAGGGGCAGAACCTGTTCCACCACCACGACCATCCAGAATAATGTAATCGACACCAACATCTAAAGCAAATTGAATGTCTTTTTCGATATGGCTGGCAGCAATCTTAAAACCAATAGGGATACCACCAGTCCGTTCGCGTACTTCATCTGCAAAAGCTTTAAAATCTTTTACTCCATGAAAATTGGGAAAGGTAGCAGGAGAAATTGCGGTTTCTCCTTGCTGTAATCCTCTAACTTCTGCAATTTCTTTACTTACTTTGTTTCCTGGTAAATGTCCACCTGTTCCGGTTTTTGCTCCTTGTCCCCCTTTAAAATGAAATGCTTGTACTTTATCGAGTTTATCCCATGAAAAACCAAATTGGGCAGAGGCGAGTTCATAGAAGTATTTAGTGTTGTTTTCTTGTTCCTGGGGTAACATTCCACCTTCTCCAGAACAAATGCCTGTACCTGCCATTTCAGCACCTCTGGATAGTGCAATTTTTGCTTCTCGAGAAAGTGCTCCAAAGCTCATATCACTTACAAACAAGGGTATGTCAATAGAAAGTGGTTTTTTAGCATTAGGACCAATCACTACTTTTGTATCAACATCTTCATGGTCTAATAAAGGTCTGCTCGCTAATTGTGCTGGTAAAAATTGAATATCATTCCATTTGGGTAACGTATTTCGGTCTACTCCCATAGATGCCGAAAAACCATGATGTCCTAAGTTTTTTAGACCATTTTTGGCTAATTCTTTAATATAACCTGTATATGGTTCTGTTTCTTCTGGGTGAGTATCAGCATAAGCACCAAGGTATTCATCTCTATTAAAAGGTTGTGGCGCATCTTTAAGATAAGCGTCAATTTCTACTTCATCTACATAAAGTGTATCACCTTCTATTTTAGTATTGAATTTATATAAAACTTCATTATTATTATACTCAGAAACACCAGTATCGTAACGATAATCCCAGCCGTGAACTCCACAGATAAGGTTATGTCCATCCACATGTCCATCTGCCATTAATGCGCCACGGTGTAAGCACCTCCCGTATAATACAGAAATTTCTTTGTCAAATTTCACAATAACTAGATCTAATCCATTTACCAGGGCATGAGCTGGTTTTTTGTTTTCTAAATTGCTTAGTTGTGCAATTGCGACAGGTTTTTTCATAAGTATATTTTTATTGTTTTATGATCATGTTTAAAAAGCGAATCCAAGTGTAAAAACTAACCTGCCTCCATCGGTACTGCCAAAATAACCTAGGTTTGCAGTAAAAGTATCTAGGCCACTTATCCATAAAGTACCACCAACACTATTGTGCCATTTATCTGAGTCATCATCTTCTATCCATACTCTTCCATAATCAAACCCTCCGGAAAGACCATATTTAAGAGGGATAAAACTAGTTTTGAATTTTCCCATTTGTAAACGTAAATCTGTATTGTGATATGCAGCGTATTTACCAATAAAACGTTCATTTCTAAATCCTCTTAAACTGCGATTTCCACCTAATTGTGCAGCATGATAAAATTCGAAATCATCTCCCAAAATAGCCTCTCCGCCAATCTTTGTTGCGAGAACTAGTTTTCCACTTTTAATTAGTTTATGATCTATAGCAATATGTGGCTCTACATAAGCAAAGTTGTTATCACCTCCATCGATATTAGTTTTATATCCGGCAGTTATTCCTATTCTCATACCCAGAGTAGGAAAGCCAAGGTCATTCATGTTTTTAAATTGATAAGTAACTTCTGCACCTGCATATGTTTGTTTATCAAAAACAGTGCTATTTGGATCAAAGAATGTATTTACAAAACGATCTTCTGTATTTTCTACTTCAAAAGATTCGATAAGAGGTTTAAACTGAAAATATCCTCCATCCCTTCCTCTCCAAATTAAGGAAACTGCGGTATTCCATTTTCTAATTCTTGTTCTATTAAAATCTAAATCTACTTCATCTTTGTCATATTCAGTTTCATTTCCAGCACCAAAGAAGTTAATAGCAAAATTAGGACTAGTATATAATCCTTCTACACCAAAATTCCAGTTGTGGAAGATATTAGAAAACTCTCCTTTGTATGATATGTCAAAGCCAGAAGATCCAGTATAATAAGATGCGCTTATTGAATGTTTTTGGGTAAAAGGATTACGCTGTAAACCATAGTGAGTAAAATGCTCAAGAACACCTATACGTAATCCGTCGTCGGGATTAAAAGCGATTAAAGGTAGTAATTGATTGAAATTGTATTTACGTTTCTTATGATCATAATTATTTATTTTATAGTTATCAACCAACCATTTTTTTGACCGTTTATTTATAATTGTATTGTTTTTGCCTTTATAATCATAAAGTTTAACTTTCTGGGTATTTTGAAAATCGTAAGTGTCATTTTTCTTACCTCCCATGATTTTGATACTAATGGGATTGTCACCGTTACCGTATATCTTAAAAGTGTCATTTCCATCAAGGCCATAGATCCAAATTTCTTTAGTTTCCTGTTTAGTATAGATCCTATTAAAAATATCCAGATCTTTTCGTTGGATACTTATTTTTGTTTTTCCGTTAGGTAATCTTGTAATTTCGAAAAGATCGTCTTTTTGAGTACCGGCAAGTACTACGAATTTATTTAGGAATTTATAATATTTGCGAGCGATATCTACTATGTTCTTTCTCCTTCCTTTGAGTTTTGTTTTTATTTCATCAATAGATCTTCCTTTGATTTCATTAGGAATTTTATCAAATGCTTGATCGATAACGAGATCGGTTAATTTTTCTTGAATATATTTTGCTTGTTTATCCCATTCATTCCAATCGGATTGATTGAGAAAAGTCAAATCCATAGAATATGGGGAAAGGGCAAACCATTTAGGACTTTTCAATTCCTCATCAAAAGATTGCATTTTCCGTAAACTAGGTATGGCCCAAGTTAAAAATGAAACAATACTACC
The DNA here is from genome assembly GCF_007489275.1 of Aquimarina algiphila. Taxonomy (GTDB): domain Bacteria; phylum Bacteroidota; class Bacteroidia; order Flavobacteriales; family Flavobacteriaceae; genus Aquimarina; species Aquimarina algiphila. The sequence goes on along the minus strand of NZ_VLNR01000043.1, from coordinate 23,573 downwards.
ATCAAATACAGAAAATGCCTGATCACGATCCCTGGGGATGGGTTTACAAACTTCGGAGCCATCTTCATTTTGAAATACGGCCCATCTCCATTGATCTTCATGTCGGTCCCAATCACCAATTAGCATATCAAACAATCGGGCCCTTATATAAGAAGGTTCGTCTACAATAGATTTTCCTGTTTTATGAATTTCTTTTAATACATCATTGGTACTTAGAATATCTTTAGGTTTTCCAAAACTGGATAGATCTGTATGACTAGAATTTACGGCTTCCTCAACGAGATATAATTCATCACCATATTCATCATTATATTGCCCTAATGCTCTTTGTTTAGGAATATAATACAGTATAGGATTACTATGAAAAATATCTACAGCATCTGATAACTTGTCAATTGCAAAAGGGGTATAAGGGTGTGCAGTGGTATAAAAATCTAATAAAAACCTATCTGCATAACTGTTTTCTAGATCGTCTTCTACATATTTATCCTGAAATGCTGTTGATTGAATAAATTTAACTGCACTTTTCCTTAGAGCTCTCATTACATATTGTTTCCCATTTTTGTCTTCAAGACGTAGGGATAAAGATTGGTGACCTCCACCACGTCTTATGGGAGTTAACCCTCCCTTCAATGTATCAAGAAAAGCGACTGGAGCATCGACAGGTTTGCTGTAAAATTCTCTATAGTGATTTCCCCATAAGCCTTTGTATATTTTACTTTTTCTGGTTTCTTCTTTAGAATATACTGAAGCACTTTGAGTCGCATTAAAACTACTTTCTGGTTTAAAAGTGTAGTTTATTCCTTTTCTTTCTCCACTAAAAACTGAGGTTGAAAAAATGGAAGTATTGATTTGATTTGCAGTATAAAAATCTATGTTTACTTTTCCATTTTTATAAATATCAAGTTTAGCATATCCTTTTTGTGTGGAAGCAAAATTTTCTTCAGTACTATTTCTCAGATTTTTAGTTTTTCCAACGGCGCCACTAATGATTTGTGGGATTCCATATTTATTAATGTACTGAAGGTTTTTATCATGACCAGATACAAAAATTATATTTTCTGATCGTCTTGCGGTCGTTAATAATCGATTTCTTAAACTTCTATATTGTCTGTTTTCAAAATCATGTAGAGATGTCCCCGCAGTATTTGCAAGTAGACCGTGAGCAGAATTAGAATGTATGGGATGGTGAATAGCCACAATCTTTATCTTATCCTGAGATTTTTTAAGCATGCTTTCGAACTCAAGAAAAAATAAAGTTCTGTTCTTGATATCACAGTCTTCATTTAAATAAATATGATTATTCCAGTTTTCTAGATACCACTGTGAGTCTATAGTAATTAGAACTACATTTTCACTTAAATCTTTTTTCTTTATTGGGCATCCTTCATCCGGATAGAACTTTGCTTTACTATTTTTTTGTATAAATTTCTCTAATTTGCGAACCCCTCTATGTCCGTTAGAAACCCATTCATAATATCCCGGAGTAAATATCACATCTCCTTTAAAAGAAGAAAGAATATCAAGTTGGGCATTTATGTTATTCTCTACATTTGAGCCATCAAACCCATTTTTTCCTGTTGTATTACCAAGGATTAAAAGTGCTGTTGCATCATGCTGTTGAGCATGTTTTGTTATCTGGCTTAACATACTTTCTTTTTTCGCGTCTCCGAGGTTTGCAGTGATAAAAATAGACTTCTCTATTGCTTGAGTATATCCTTGAATGGCAAGAAAGAGTAAACAAAGAAAATATAGATATTTTGTGTGACTAAATATTTTCATTTAAAATGGTTTAATTATTTTCTGTCAATTTTTAGTTGATAAATCTTTAACACTGTTAAGCTAAAAAAACTCTAAGACTAAGCTTTCTAATGGGGGCAAATTTGATAAACTCATCGTTCTAAGTATGACCTGAAATTTCAGTAAAATAATATAAAAAGTATTCACCTAAACCAACCAAGAAGAAAGCGATAAGACTAAAATAATCTAAGATTTTGATTGTTTTTATGGTTGCACTCATTAGTTAGTTGCTATGGTGATTGATTTGACGAAAAATTTGCGCAAAGCTTTCAATACGGTATGTAGTGATATAGTAACAGGGGGTATTAGTGGTTATTCTCTGTTTAACAACAAGCTTTCTATATATGTTCTTAAAAAAAATCATTGTATTTCTTTAGGTAATGAAATAAATTGAGCATCATAATCAATAATTTCTTGCTTTCTGAACATGCTCATTGTGTTACTTACGGTTTGTCTGGATGTATTAGTAAGATGAGATATGTCTTTATGAGACAAGAGGTTTTTTGCTATAACTCTATCGTTCTCAAGTTCACCAAATTCTTTAATATAGTCGATTATAAATTCTTTAATTCTAGCAGCACTATCTTTATAAAGTAAATCTCTTAATCTACGTTCTAACTTCTTTATTCGTAAGCCGTATACTTTAAGAACTCCGTTTTTTAAGGATGTATGCTGCTCCATAATTTTTTCCATTCTATCTGCTTCTATATAACATATAATACAATCTTCTAGTGCTATAGCTTTTTCTTCGTTTGCAGCTTGACGATCAAATAGAGAGAGTTCACCAAAAATATTTCCTTTCTTTACAATATACTTTACCGTATCACTAGAAGTATCAACAATTTTGATAGTTCCTCTTTTTAGAAAAAAAACACTTTTTTCTTCACTATTAAGTAATTGAATTGTAGTGGCTTTGTCGATATTTTCCATTTCAAGAATTTCGCACATACGCATCATTGTAATTCTACCAAGTTTATTAAAAAGATTAAATCCTTCTAGAAACCAATATTTGGTATATGTATTCAAGAGGGTGAGGTTTATGAATTGGTATTGTTAAAAGTACAGAATTTTGACTATATCAATGCAGAATTAATTTTGGAAAGTTACTTTGGACGACAATCTTGTGATTTTGTTGGTTTTCAGTGTTTTAAATTTAGGGCTGTAAGAGGGCTTGAAAATGAATGTTTTGAAATCGTCTTTTGTTTTTTTGAAACAACTACACTTCTTTTTCAAAATTAAAAAAAGCCCTCATTTGAGGACTTTTTTGTGTAAATATGAAAATGAATTTATTTTCCTAGCATCAATAATTCATTACAAACAATCTCTGTGATATAACGTTTTTGACCTTCATTATCATCATAACTTCTGGAAGTAAGTTTACCTTCAATAGCAATTTCCTGCCCTTTATTTACATACTTTTCTATGATATCGGCAATTTTACCCCATGCTATTACATTATGCCATTGGGTATCGGTAACTTTGTCCCCTTGTTTATTGTAGTAATAGTCATTTGTTGCAATAGAAAATTTTGCTAGTTTTCTATCAGAATCGAGGTTTACGATTTCTGGTTCTTGTCCTAAGTTTCCAATCAACTGTACTTTGTTTTTTAGCGTGTTCATAAATTTAAATTTTTCGTGTTAAACAGTTAATACTATATCCTGAATTGATTTTCAGGAAATTTTAATTCGTATCGAAAATGAGACATACATTGTTTTGTAATAATTCAATTCGACAATGCAAACCTAAATCAGATGGCAAATAGGATTCGGTTAGGAAGTGTTTAGTTTCGTTTGTAATCGTTTGTAGTCGTTTGAAATTGATTAAAAACGCTGATATGTAGTGGTTTATGTTCTTTTTTTGGATTTTGTTTTTTCTATTAAAAATAAAATTTTAAATCTAAAGATAGCTAATAACGTATATAGGCGAATGTTTTATAAGTATATTAGGGTAGCAAAAACAAGTGTAGAATTATTGGATTGATTAAGATAAATTTGCTTTACCCAAATATATATAGTGCTTTATTTGATTTAGAAAAGTAACAACATTGATTCAAAGAAACATGTTCTTTAAAGTACTTTATGGGTATAATATTGAATTTTGAGTGGAATAAATTGCATCGCTCCATTATCATAATTTGAGAAAGTTTTAAATTTACTAAATGTTGACAACAGGTCTCATTCTTATTCTTGCATCTCTTGGTTTGGCTCAAGGGTTATTTTTAAGTTTCTATTTATTAAGGCTTAAAAATGGCAACAATAAATCTAATATTTTTTTAGCGCTTTTTATACTAGGGCTAACCATAAGGGTCGGTAAATCTGTGCTAAACTATTATATGTCTTTAGAGAATTGGTAGAACAATATTGGTATTTCAGGAATTTTGTTTGCAGCCCCCTCTTTATGGTTTTATGGAATTACACTTTTTGAGAAGAGTAAATCATTCTCAATAAAAGAGTATCTCCATTTTGTTCCCTTTATTTCGTTTCTTTTTTTAATTCCTCTTGTGCCTAGAAATGGAAATTTCGAATCTTTTTGGAACTACGGAATTGTAGTTTTTTATTTACTTTTATATTTAATATTATCCTGGTCTAATCTATATAGAAATCGTTTAAAAATCCCCAAAAATGTAGTGCACTGGTATCGAAATATCTTAATTGGAGCCACACTCATTTGGCTTCATTATGTTGTAAACCTTTTTGATTTTACGATGTACTACATTCGAGGAACTATATTTTATTCTTTTTTGATTTATGTTTTTAGCTACTTATTCCTTAGTCATCATAAGTTTAACCTACAGAAGTATAACAGTTCTAACTTAAATAAAAAGCTTTCAAAGATGCTGTTTCTAGAAGTTAAAGAACTCTTTGAAACCGAACATATTTTTTTGGATAATAATCTTACGTTAAATATGATCTCTAAAAAATTAAAAATCAAAGCTCGAGAAGTCTCACAGGTTATTAATGAAAACGCACAACAAAATTTTTATGATTTTGTAAATCAATATCGTATTGAAAAAGCCGAGGTTTTATTAAAGGATTCAAAATATGCAAATGAGAAAATTGCTACAATTGCTTATGATTCTGGTTTTGGTAACGTCACTTCTTTTAATACTGCCTTTAAGAAAAAAAATGGCGTAACACCTTCTGCTTATAAAAAAGGATAAAAACACATGTTTTTTGTCAAAGGAAACATGTTTTCTAAAGTGTTTTAATCCTTTATTACTGAATATTGTCTCATATCATTATTACATACTTCTATATATACAATAGAAGAACAAGCAGTAATATGAACAAAAAACTCAAAGAATTAAAACACCAAAATGATGAGAAAAATAACACTTATATGTTTAATGCTATTTGCAATAGCGTGCACAGAACAACATGAGATGATCAAAAATAAGGTTTCAGGATTATCAAAACAAACCTCCGATTTAACGCCTCTAGAAGTAGTGAATAAAAGAATGAATTTCTTCAATCAACACGATTACGATAATTTTATAAAACTATATCATGAAGATTTAAAAGTGTATACATATCCAAATAAGTTACTGGGAAAAGGGTCAGATAGGTTGGCTCCCATTTTTAAATCTGATTTCGAAAATAAATTGGTAACCGTTAAGATTGTTAATCAAATGAATAATGGTCCCTATGTCATCAATCATGAATTGGTCACTAATGATGGTAAAGAGACTACATATGTTTCTATTTATAAAGTTGAAAATGGACTAATTACTAATGTTCGTTTTGTGAGAGATTTTTAAACTTGAAAAAAGTGTAACGAAGATGAGATACGAAATACTTATTGGATTAATTTTTGGAAACTTTAGATCCACATATTCAAATTAAAATCACATTAGGTTTTACTTTTTCAAATCAGGGAAACAAAAAAATACCTGATAATTTTTTTATATAAAAAACTCTTGTCAACAATGATTATCGGTCAGTTGTGATGTGAATCGCTAACAGGATGCTACTAGTGATACAATCTTAGATATATAATCAGAATCACAATTGTGTGACATTTTACAAAAACCATAGCTGAGACGTTATCATTAACTGAACCTTTTTTTTAAATCTCCCAATTAAAATATATTTCCACAATCATTTAGGGTGTCCTTTTTGCTATTCTTCAAGTTTTTATTTTAAGATTCATTGCTACTAAGGTAAAACGGTTTCAATATTAAAAAAGAGGGTAAGAAAAGAGAAAAAGGATGTTGGTTTGTGCGCGTATCTTTGATCGATTTTATTTAAAATTTAGTACATTGTATACCCTAAAAAGTAGCAAATTTATGAGCTATTCGTATTGCCTTAGTAGGGTAATCAACAGCTTTCTTATTCAAAAAAAACAAAATAATAGATGAAACGAACAAAAGAAATTGCGAATCGATTTAGAGAAGTTATTTTGAATGGGGTATGGGTTGCTAACACAAATTATAAAGATCAATTATCAGATGTAACCTGGGAGCAAGCTTCAAAAAAAATAGGGTCTTTAAATACAATATTCATGCTTACGTTTCATATCAATTATTATATAGCTGGAGTATTAAACGTATTAGAAGGGGGAGCACTCGAAATAAGAGATAAGTATAGTTTTGATTGCTCTGGTATCGAATCACAAAAGGATTGGGAAGAATTATTAAATACGATGTGGAGTAATGCAGAAAAATTTGCGAATGCGATCGAATTAATGCCAGATCAAAAACTGGATGAGGTATTTGTAGATAAAAAATATGGAACTTATCAGAGAAATATAGATGGAATGATAGAGCATAGTTATTATCATTTGGGTCAGATTACTTTGATAAAGAAAATGTTATAAGAATTAGTTAACCACCTAATGAGTTCAACAAAAAGAAATATTGTATTAGTCTCACCATTTTTGATCATTGCCATCAATTTTGCGGTTGCATATTCATTTGGACAGCTTATCGGTAAATGGGCATTTATTCCAATAATATTGATCGAATGGTGTCTTTTTCTCTATGTAATATTCAGATATGCCGAGAAAGAGTCGATAAAAAAATGGATGATAAAATCAAGAGGAGCTATTGGGTGGAATATCTTAGCTTTATTTATAGGATTGCTTCCTCTTCCATTATTTGTTTTGCATTATGATACGTTATCTTCTTGGCAAGTATGGATTCCCTGGATTTTACTTGCATTAATCAATCCCTGGATAGAAGAGTTTTATTGGCGTGGACTCCTTTTGGATTATACCAAAAGATGGCCGAATGCTCTGGCTATACTTTTTACAAGTTTTGTGTTTGCTATAAACCATGCAGTTTTTGGAGTAAATTCTGAACTTAATAGCGGATTGACAATTGTGATTTCAACTTTTATCATGGGTTTAATTTGGGGAATAGTCTATAAGAAAACAGGAAGTTTGAGATGGGTTATATTAGCGCATTTTTTAGTTGATTTTTTCAGCCTATCGGCTGCATCATTTTTAGATTTATATGAAAAAGGAAGATGGTAAAACGAATGTGACCAGATTTTATTATCAAAAATTCAAAGACATTAATTACCTTTAGTAGTATTAGAAAGTGACATCATATTTCCTGTAATTGATCATATCAAATCAAAGTAGCTTATCAAAAGTATGGATAAGAAAAAAGAACATGCTCTGGATCGAATTTTATTAAGTTTGAAAACGGTCATAAGAACTAAGAATTTTGAAGATTCAAAATTATTTTATACTCAAATTCTTAACCTAAAAATAACTGAAGAATACAATGATGGTGATGGTTCAAAAGGAGTAATACTACAATTTGGTCATGAGGATAGTAATGCATTTTTAGAGATTTCAGAAATAGCAAGCAACCATTATTACCATCAGAACTCATTCGATAAATCCATCGAAAATGATAAAATTGATATACAAATAAAAACTAACAATATAGAATATTGGGCAACTCGCTTAAGAGATAAATGGAAGGTGAAAGGTCCCGTACTTCGACCTTGGGGATCATATTATCTCTATTTAAGAGATCCAGACGGATTACAAATTATTATTTATCAGGAAAAAATTAAATAAATTGTTAATATTAGATCTACATCACATATGCAATTACAAAAGGCCACAGTAAAAGATATTTCGACATTACAAACAGTTTGTTTTGATTCTTATACTCAGGTTTTTGCCAGTCATTGGAACGAAAATGGCTTGGAGTTATATCTCGAGGAACAATTTGGGAATGCTAGGTTAACAATTGAGCTGCAAGATACATCTGTTGAGTATTATTTTGTTACATACAATAATGAAAATATTGGGTTCCTTAAAATCAATTATAACTCATCATCTAAACTATCAAAATTAGATAATTGTGAGTTAGAGAAAATTTATATTCTTCCAAAGTTTAGCGGAATGGGAATTGGGAAAAAGGCGATGAGCGAAGTGATAAAAAAAGCAGTAGAAAAAGATAAAAAATTATTATTCTTGTGTGTGATTGATACGAATGTAGATGCCATAGCTTTTTATAAAAAACTAGGATTTCAATTTCATAGCAAAACACGATTAGAAATTACCCACTTTAAAGAAGAGTTGAAAGGTATGGAAAGAATGTGTTTTCCCCTTTCTTAAATACATTAATCAAATAAAAAAGTATTAAAATATTATGTTTGGATTCGTTAAAAACATAGAGAAATAGAGTTAGTAATATGAAACTATTTGAAACCAAAAGATTGTCTATTCGATATCTTAAAAAAGAAGATTTAATTCCTTTTTTTGATATGCAAAGTAATCTTAATGTGATGCGTTATATCAAAAAACATATGAGTTTTGAAGAAAGTAAACAGGAGCTAGAACGTTTTATGAAGTATTATCAAGATGATGAGATATTCTTTAATATATGGGCGGTAGTAGATAATAATAGTAATGAGTTTGTGGGTTTATGTGGTGTGTATAAAAATGAAACGTTTGAATATGAAATTGCATATAGATTAAGAGAATGTTTCTGGGGTAAAGGGTTTGGAAGAGAAATCGCAAAAGGATTGATAGCGTATTGTTTTAATAAAATGAAACTAGAACAATTAACAGCGTATGTTAGTAAAGATAATATAGGTTCAGTACATATTTTAGAAAAAGAAATGAAGTATGTAAAAGAATTCTATTCAGAAGAGAATGGTGTTGAACTGAAATATATACTTAATCAAGAAAATAGTATCCTTAATCAATAAATTGTTTTTTAGTGTAAAACAATGTTCAATTCTAAAAAATCGATATTGAAATGAGAAAAATTAAATTATATATAGCTATGAGTATAAATGGAAAAATAGCTAAAGCAGATGGTAATGTAGATTGGTTAGATTCTATCCCCAACCCTGATCAACTAGATTATGGTTATTATGATTTTTATGAAACTATTGATACAACAATTCAAGGCAATAAGACATATAAACAGATCATAGATTGGGGTATTGATTTTCCATATTCAGAGAAAAAAAATTATGTATTAACCAGAAAAAAGGGAGCAGAATCTACTAAAGATGTAGAGTTTATATCTGAGAACCATATCGAATATATTAAAGAATTAAAAAAGCAAAAAGGAAAAGATATATGGCTTGTTGGTGGAGGTCAGATAAATACAATGTTGCTTAATGAAAAATTGATTGATGAAATTCTGGTTTTTATAATGCCTATTGTTCTTTCTGACGGGATAGAACTTTTTGAATCGATTCCTAATGAAACGTTTTTGACTTTGATAGAAACAAAAAAGCATGCTACAGGTGTTGTAGAGTTAAGGTATACAATTACTTAAATAAACTCTTCTTTTAGGTGTATTTAAAAGCTTCCGCACTTCTATATTGATTTGTGACTATTACAAATTAAAATTATGAATTGTATTTTTTTTAAAAAAAAGGTAGGGTATTTATATTCTATTTTGTTTTAGGTATATAAATAGGTTAATCAATGCTTCATAATAGAGTTTGGGGGCAGGCATTTTTTATGGACATAGATTTAACAATAAAATGGGGAGAGTTTTTCTTCCCATTTTTTTACACATGAACAGATATTTTATAAACTAAAAAAATAAATAAATAGGGGGTGGGGTAATGTTTATGTAAAACGTTTTATATACGTAAACAATTTATAAATCTGTATAACACTAGAGTTTAAGGGACAAAACGAATTCTGTGATCAAGATTTTTTAAATTCAAAGATGGGAAGAGATATGATCTCTTTCCATTTTTTTTTCAAAATTAGCATAAAACTATAGTGCAATTAATTCTTCAAAACTAATTTGACTATCAATAGCAGTATCTTTATATTTTAATGTCCAACCAAGTGAATTAGTGAGGATGTATATTTTTTGTAATTCGCTAATAAGGCGATTTTGAGAATTAGTAACCAGTGAAGATTTTTGCACTCTTCTGTTTAATTTTTCAACCACTATTTTTCGTATAACATTATGATCTTCTGCTTCGAATTTGTTGATAAGTCCTTCATTGATATCGTGGTATTTTATTTCGGGATTAATATTAATCTCGGCTTTAGGAATATTGGTAATAGTAAGGGTCTTTGTTTCCTGATCTATAGTATGCTCAATTTTTCTTAAATCGTATGATACCTGAACATTTGCATTTACCATAACAATTATTTTTTTCTTTGAAGAAAGTACTTTAAAGTAAGTTTTGTCATCCTTGTAAGTAATTATATCAGAAAAATGCCCTTCTGTAACAACAAGTTTACCTACATTTTTAATTTGATCCAAAATAAGACCAGAAGATTCTATTTCTATTTTTTGTGTATTAGATTGATCAATAAAATGTTTGATTGCAAAGGCTATTAATGCTACTAAAAGTGCACCAAGTAGAAAGTTACGCATACATTTATAGGTTCAAGTTTGGTATAAATGTACATAAAAAATAGCCTTTCTATGTAGAAAGGCTATATCGATATAAGCTTAATATACAGTTCTTAATTATTCTGGGGAGGGTATTTTTCTAAAATCGCCGCAACGATTTCATTCATTTTACCTTGTTTTTTATCCACATCCTTAGTTAATGCAGATGATCCCATTCCTTGCCAAACTAATTCTTTTTTAGAAGCGTCTATTAGATCTATATATAACGTGCCTTCTGTAGTTGTGGTAACGGTATTATAACCATTCCCCCAGAACCAAGGATTCCATCCCCAGCCATAACCCCATCCAAAGTTATTTTGATAGATATTTACATTTTCTTTGGTCTTCGTAAAAATACTAACCAGCATATCAGGATTGTTAGATTTCAAAAATCCTTTTGAAGTCATATCAGCTTCGATAGCACGTAATATTCGTTTCTTGTCAAGGTCACTAATTTCTGCCTTATCAATTCCTGGCTTGTAAAAAGCAAAACTTCTATAAGATTCAAAGTTTGCCTCCTTATCATAATCCGAAGCAACACGTACCGTAGAGCAAGAACTTAGAGTTATGATAAGGATTAATGATAAAAGTGAAAAATATTTCATAATCCCTGTGTTTTAAAGATTTAACAATAGCTTTTTATATTTGTTTAGCCACAACAATCGTACCATGAAACAGGTAGCTTAGTTATTTTTTAAAATAACTATTTGTTTTTTTATCGTAGCCATAGGGGCAATGTCTGCAACCACTCTCACAACAATATCCTCTCCTTAGATGATATTGTTCTGTAAAACATCGATACCCTTCCGGGGTGATATAATAATCTCCTTCTTTTGGAGTTAATACCTTTTTAGGATTGTTCATAATTTACAAAAATAGTATCTTGCATTGATATGCCCATTGTTGTTAACAAATATTTGATAGGTCGTCATTTTGTAGGCATCGCCCTTTGGCCTTTTATTGTGGTAAATAATTCTTTCCTTAAAGAGGATGAGGTTTTTATTAATCACGAGAAGATTCATCTTAGACAACAGGCAGAACTTTTGGTTTTACCTTTTTATATTTTTTATTTTACAGAATATCTTATTCGACTACTACAGTATCGAAATTCGCAACAGGCATATCGAAATATTTCTTTTGAACGAGAAGCGTATAGAAATGAAGATGATCTCCAGTATCTAAAAAAGAGAAAACCTTGGAGTTTTATTAAATATTGGTAAATGCATATTTTTTCTTCAGAAACAGTACATTCAGAAAATCAATCGATAATACATCCCATTTTAGATGAAGCAGAAGTTTTTCTAGATATAAAAAGGGAAGATGAAATTCATAAAGAAGTATCTGGAAATAAATTCAGAAAATTAAAGTATAACCTTATTGAAGCCCAAAGAAACGGTTTTACAACGGTCCTTACTTTTGGAGGAGCTTATAGTAATCATATAGCAGCTACTGCAGCTGCAGGAAAAATAGTAGGATTACAAACTATCGGAATTATTAGAGGGGAAGAATTGATGAAGGATTTAGAAAAAACCTTATTCGAAAATGATACCCTGCGTTTAGCTTCTGATTCAGGAATGCATCTTAAATTCGTTAGCAGAGGGGTATATAGAGATAAAACGAATCCTGCGTTTTTACAGGAGTTAAAAAATGAGTTCGGTTCTTGTTATGTTATACCTGAAGGAGGCACCAACTCATTGGCGATTAAAGGATGTGAAGAAATTCTCACCCCAGAAGATGCAATGTATGATATCATTTCTTGTGCTGTGGGAACAGGAGGAACGATCTCAGGTATCATTAATAGTTCAGAGAGTCACCAAAAGATATTAGGTTTCCCTGCTTTGAAAGGAGGTTTTCTTTCAGATGAAATCAAAAAATATACCTCAAAAACCAATTGGGAGCTAATTCATAATTATCATTTTGGGGGGTATGGAAAAATAAATCAAGAAGGGGTTGAGTTTATAAATACATTTAGGGAACAGCAACATATTCTCTTAGATCCAGTCTATACAATGAAGATGATTTTTGGGATTTTTGACATGGCAGAAAGAAGTGTTTTTAAGAAAAATACTCGTATTTTAGCGATTCATACAGGAGGGCTACAAGGTATTGCTGGGATGAATAAAAAATTGAATAAAAAGAAACTACCCCTTATTACAATTGGATCTTAAAATGAGGAAATTAATTGCGTTGTTATGTATTACAGGATTCTTAATCTCCTGTGGAGGAAGTAAAAAAGTGACTTCTACAAGAACAGAAAGAACTGTTCCTAGACGTACTACTGTTACTAAGATTGAGCGAACTACAAAAGAGACCACTCTCAAAGAACCTTCTAGAGAAGTAAGAAAACCACTTCCAGCGGCATCATATAATGATAAAGTAAAGCGATATATCTTCGAATTTTCTGATATCGCAAAAAATGAAATGAAAACCTATGGAGTCCCGGCCAGTATTACTTTAGCACAAGGGATTTTAGAATCTGGAGCAGGACATGGTGAATTGACTCAAAAAGCAAAAAACCATTTCGGAATTAAGTGTCACGATTGGGAAGGAGATCGAGTATATCACGATGATGATCGTTCTCAGGAATGTTTTAGAAAATATGATCAGGCAAGTGATTCTTTTAGAGATCATTCTCTGTTTCTAAAAGACAGAAAACGATACTCAAAATTATTTACATTTAATCAAAAAGACTATAAATCCTGGGCAAGAGGTTTAAGAGAAGCAGGATATGCTACAGATAAAAAATATCCACAAAAACTTATCTCTATTATAGAACGTTATCATTTATATGAATATGATAATGATGTATTGGGTAGAACAAACCGTCGAAGAGAAAACAAAGCAGAAGCTGTTGTGGTAATGACACCTGCGCCAGTATCAACTCCAACCCCGAATCCAAGTGGAGGACATATTGTACGAAAAGGAGATACATTATACTCAATTTCTCGCAGATACAAGATTTCTGTGCAGGAACTTAAGTCATATAATAATCTAGCAAGTAATAATATCAAAATCGGACAGATTCTTAAAATAACTGCCGAAGAAGAGGAAGAAGATTTCAACTAAACATGATATATAAAAGAAGCAGCGCATTATTTGCAGAAGCGCAAAAAGTGATTCCGGGAGGAGTAAATTCACCTGTACGAGCTTTTAAAGCTGTAGGGGGTGATCCAATATTTGTTAAAGAGGCTAAAGGTGCATATTTATATGATGAAGATGGTAATCGTTTAATAGACTATATAAATTCTTGGGGACCCATGATTTTAGGGCATGCGCATCCTCGGGTTGTAGAAGCCGTTATTGATAAAGCAAAAAAAGGAACTAGTTTTGGAATGCCAACAGAGATCGAAACTCAGATAGCAGAGTTAGCGGTTGCAATGGTTCCTAATGTAGATAAGATACGATTTGTAAACTCTGGTACAGAGGCTTGTATGAGCGCAGTGCGACTAGCGCGTGGGTATACTGGTAAAGACAAAATCATCAAATTTGCAGGATGTTATCATGGACATAGCGATTCCTTCCTGATTCAGGCAGGAAGTGGAGCTGTTACTTTTGGAAGTCCAAATAGCCCGGGTGTCACCAAAGGTACAGCACAAGATACATTATTAGCGAGATATAATGATCTCGATCATGTAGAGCATATTATTACTTCAAATAAAGGAGAGATTGCCTGTATTATTATTGAGCCTGTTGCAGGGAATATGGGATGTATTCCTCCTGTAAAAGGGTTTTTAGAAGGCCTTAGGGCACTTTGCAGTGCCAATGATATCCTTTTGATCTTTGATGAAGTTATGACTGGCTTTAGACTAGCAAAAGGAGGAGCACAAGAACTTCTTGGGATAGATGCAGATATTATCACTTTTGGGAAAGTAATAGGGGGAGGACTCCCTGTTGGAGCTTTCGCAGCTCGAGAAGAAATTATGAATTACCTCGCTCCGCTTGGACCCGTATATCAAGCAGGAACATTAAGTGGTAATCCACTAGCTATGGCAGCTGGTTTAGCTATGCTTACTGAATTAAATTCTAATTCTGAAATTTTTAAGAGCCTGGCGGATAAAACAGAATACCTTCATAAAGGTATTGCCAAGGAACTTAAAGCACATAAGATAATACATACCATTAATAGATTGGGATCAATGATTTCGGTGCATTTTACAGAAGATGCCATCCTAGATTTTGAATCTGCAGCCCAAGGTAATAATGAAACATTTAAAAAATTCTTTCATGGGATGTTGGACAACGGAATCTATATCGCTCCAAGTGCTTTTGAAACATGGTTTATTACCGATGCACTTACCTATAAGGATTTGGATGAAACAATAGAAGCAGTTGGTAAGGTAGCAAAAACATTATAAAGAAATTAGTACAGGTATAAAACCTCTATACTAATCTTTGGTGTGATGTGTTTAGAGTACTTAACGAAGTAGAGCAGAAATAACCTCTGGAGTAGCAATACTTTGAAATTGAATTCCTCCTGTTCCCTTAATTTTAATTTTTCTAAAATTAAGGTTTTCGTGATTTGAGTTTAGTTGAATACTCAAAATGTTTTCTCCCTTTTTTAAAGGGACCCGTGTGTAAAATACCTTGTTTGGTAAACTTTGCCAATTACGCGTATCGGCACTTTCTGTAAAGGCATTAAATATACCTAATAACGCACCTAAATCTTTGTTTTGATTTTTTACAATATATTCAGAAACTTTCTTTGTTCCTAGTCGTAAAGCGGTTTTTCCTATCTCCCGTAATGTTCGGTCTCGTAATGTTTTAAAAGCAATTTCTTCATAATTCTGAGCTAGTTGAAATTGATAAGAAGTACTGTCAATATAAACTTCTGCACTGTGGTATAAAGAGGGTTGACTTACATACTTAGGGTAGGCAATATTAAATATGTCTAAATCAGAAAAATCAGCATGATTGTCTCCTCCAGTAGGTATGGGTAGAGGTAGGTTTAAAGAAAGATCTTTATTTATAATGGTTAAAAAACCAATATCATTACCTGGTAAAATTGTAAATGTATAGTAGGTTTCTTCTTTATAAGGTGAAAGCCCATTTTCCCAAAATAGTATTGCTTCTCCTCCTTCAGGAATTTTTTGAGGAACAAATGTAATACCTAATAATTGCTCATAATGTTTTACCTGATCCATAAACCCCATGGCATTTGCTGTTCTTAGTAAATCTTTGCCAAGTTGATCAGGAATATGCACTCCAATATAGATCCCTTCATTTTCCAGATATAAATCAACAGCGTTACGATACGCGATAAATGCATTATTTATATCTCCAGACGCTTCATATAGTAAACCTTGTACTATATGAGAAAAAGCATCGTCTTTGTAACGATTTTTCTTTCCAGAAGGATATTTGTCATTTAATTTTTGTAGTTGTAGTCTAACCCGTTTGGCTTCTACGAGAGCATCATCATACTTGCCCAAAAAAGTATAGTTTAATGCTTTGTAATAGTGAATAGCTACTTTTTCTGAGTCTTCTCCTGTATAGGTTTCTTTTTCAGGATTTAGAACCACCCCTAATAATTGGTTGCCAATAGCTTTTTTATTAGATTCTATAATTAGATCAGCTTTATTAAATAATTCATTGCTTAGTTCATAGTCACCAGCCAAATAAGCTAATTTTCCTTTTTCGAATAGATATAAGAGTTGATTCCTGGGCTTTGCCAAAAATTTATTATTATCAATAATAGATAGTGCACCTTGCATATCTCCCTGTTGCACTTTTGCTTGAAAAAGCATACTCTTGGCATGATAGCTTCCACAATTGCAAAATGCTATTAGAAGAGCACATAGAATTGTTATACGTAAGGTCTTTTTTATATTGATCATGGCAATTGTCAAACAAGCTTTCCTGGGAAAGCTTGTTACTTTTTTTGATTCAGAGATGAGAAATTATCAGTTTTTAACGAATTTTTTTATTTTTTTATCTCCTATCCATACTTTCTCGTTAGTTTCAAGATTTGTGAGTTCAAGATCAATCTGATAATACACAACTTTTTGATTTTTATGTGCGTCTACTATAGAATTGATATTACCCTGTAGCATATAATCTGCTCCCATCTCTAATCCAAATTTTTTGACTGTAGATAAAGATGAATTGTTTTGTTGTTCAGCACGTTCTGCTCTCAATTCTTCACGCATTTTACCACCTTGTACAATGCTAACTTTTTGTTGCTTAATGAATGCTTTTTCCATATCCTTAATAAAAGTTTCACTTTCTATATGTTCGTGGGATTTGTTGCGCACCAAACCAACGATGACTACAGGCTTTTTACCTTTTTTCTGAATATGATCTGTTATCCAATTTGATGTAATTGCCTCGTCGGTTAGTTCTTCTGCCGCATAACGAGAATCTGTATCATTCCATCTACCACTAATATCAATTTGTGTGTCAGGAGCTACTCGCGTAATCTTTCTTGCACATGAAAAGGTTAAAAATATTGACATTATTGCAACTATTGCTATTGTTGTTTTTTTCATTTTATGATGTTATTATATGTATTCTAAATTTTATTTTTTGTTATAAGATTACCACACAGTACATGCTCCCCAAAGTCCTAATGATAACCAAGTATTTCTGTAGTAAGATCTATCATAATACCCATAATCATAATATTGAGTGTTCTCAATACGTTTTAACTTTCTTTGGTGTCTCCAATATGCTCGTTGTGATCGATGTTGCTTTTTTCTCGAACGTAATTCTCTTTTTTCCTCCAAGGGGTCAATGGCTTTATATGTTTGTTGTACAGTCGTTCCCTGCTGTAATGTGTATTTATGATTATTGTTTATCACTTTATTCATAGCTATTTTGTAATTAGGATTTTGACCTGTTACAAGTGGTGCTATTGCTTGTGCATGACTCATAAAGCCTAACATGATTAAAACGAGTATTAAATATTCCTTTTTCATATGTGTAAAAATTAATTTTTTAAGTTTTGTCTCATTGATCACATCAAAAAATATCGAATCAATGTTAGTATCTAATTCTAATGTATTGTAGAAATAAATGACAAATTAAAAACCAAAAGGTTGCTTCACATTAGAAAATATTTCCAAATGATTCTATGTATAAAAACAAATGAGAAATAGAATACCCTACTTTTTTATTGAATCTTTTTTGGATGAAGAGTAAAAACTATATATAAGGATAAATTTGTCTAATAAGGTTGATAGGACAAATAAAATTGGTTAAAGTATTTTATATGAGGTTTTGAAATTATGATGCCAGCCATATTCCTAAGGGAATAGCATCTCCGTTTGGGTATTTTACATCATATCCATCTGGATCGGTATCACTTTTTTGAATATATGGATATTTCTGTAGATATTCTTCACCGCCATAGTCAGTAAAATCCTCTCTTATAGGTAAGATAGCAATCTGATCTAGTTTTTTTTGAGTATTAGCATACCGTAATTCCCATTTACAACGTTTTGAGTTGATTGCATTTTCGGTTGCCAGAAAAATAAATTTTGTATTCTGTTTTATTTTTTCTTCTGTTTCTTGTTGTATACGCTTGGCATGGATATCGTCGTTATCTTCTTCATTTTCTTCCTCGGTAATATGATCGGCATAAATGAGTACTCCAAATCCTTTTAAAAAATTAATTGCACTATCTAGTTCTTCTAGTTCATCATGCTTGTGAGAAAAAAATAGAGAGACTTTTAAAAACTTTGTTTCTTCTTTAAAAAGTTTCAGGCTTTCAATGATAGGTTTACTATATATCCTTGCAGCGTTTCTAAATTGTAACAACCCGTATTTAGGTAATATATTCATTAATTCTAGAGCATGATGTGTGTGAACATTTAACGTATTATATATAGATTTTGTTGTAAGTAGTTTTGTTAAAAATGTCTTATAGTAATTCTTTTAGCTTTATACAAATTGATTTGAAATCGAACCTAAATTGTTTTTTCGATGCTTAAGTTTGTGTGCCAATGCGCAACCTTTTATTTGTTTTTTCATCTTATTCAAAAATAAACTTCAATCATGAAATCAAAGGGAAAAGGCATACAGGTTTTAATAATATTGTTTTTAACAATTTTAGTCGGATGCGGTAATGATGATGATTCATCATTGTCTCAGGAGCAGGATAATACTAACTTAAAAACAATGCTTGAAGAAATTACTAAAATAGCAGAAAGTGTTGACTGTACAAATCCAGATGATTGGTCTTTTACCTCAATAGGAAGTAAAGCTTGTGGTGGCCCGTCTGGATTTATAGCCTACCCTCTTACTATAGATACTGATGATTTTTTAAAGAAGGTTGAAACACATAAGACGGCAATGAAAGCATTTAATAAAAAATGGGGGATAGTGTCTGATTGTTTTGTTCCAGCAACCCCAATAGATGTTGAATGTGTTGATGGAAAAGCTGTACTTGTATTTCAATAATAGAGTTTTTCAAGGAGCTATTTTTTAGGGATATATACTCGTACCCAATCTACATACATTGTATTTTGTGAAGGGTTTTTTAATTCCTCATCTGTAGCTATAATACCTTTGTCAGAGCGCCATTGGTGATCTTCGGTATCTAAAATCATAAGCAGGGATTGATTAAAACCAACACTTGGTGTACGAGGATCCTTGATGTTCATTTCACGAACTAATTTACCGTCAAGATAAAAATAAAAGGTAAATGGGTCTTTCCAGTAACAACCAAAACGATGGTAATCATCTTTTAACATAGGTCCTCCTTCTGCTTCAAAATGTTTTGGCTCTTTAGAAAGATCTTTAAAAGGTTCTCGTTGAAAAATATGATAATTTGTCCCCATGGTTTTACCTCCTTTAGGTTCGGCGCCATAAGTTTCATTAATATCAATTTCATTTACCTGATCTTTACTAATGTACCAAAAGTTAGAAGAAAGTTTAAGGCCGCTAATCTTCATACGAACTTCTGTGAAAATAGGATAAATTATTGGAGTTTTAGCACTTATAACTCCGCAATACACGTTGCCAGGGTCTTTTCTTTCAGCCATTATTTCTAGATTTCCATTCTTGATTACACTATGATCAGAAGAAAAATAAGTCAAGCCAGGGCCTTTCCAATCATTAACATAACTGTCTTTCCAGATTTTGTAAAATTGAGCATTCTTTCCTTCATAATTAAAATCATCAGAATGTTGAGTGTCTAATATCCACAGATGAGCATTCTTCACATCTTCGGGAATTGGAGTTGTTTTCCAGTCTTGCGCTCTGCTATTGGTTAAAAAAAAGAGTACAGTCACGAGGCAAGTTATTATTTTTTTCATCTAGATGTATAAATAGTAATGTAATTTTTACGAATTGATAGCAAGCAATTATTCAGTTTTTATCGGTGAGCTTTAAAAGCACGGTGAAGTTCGATAATCATCATTTTGTATGGATAGCTCATGATTAATAGTGAAATTAAATTTTTTACCGTCTTTATTTCGGGTGTATTCAGCGTAGTCCCATAAACCTGCATGGGTTAATTTATAAACACCATTTTCTTTTCCATTATATAATTCGGTATAATATGTTCTTGTAGTGGGATAAGCTCCGCCTTTATCAAAATCTTCTTTTATATAGGACAAAGTCATAGATTCTTTTTGCCCTTTATATTGTACTTGTAATGCATTAGCATTTTCATCAAAGCTAATAGAAATGGCAAGGTCTGGATTATCGTCACTAGTATAGCATATAAAATGATGCATTATGCCGTTGCCTGTTTCATCTTTTGTTGATGCTGTGTTGGTATCCTCATTTTCTTGTAATACTGCATTATTATCTTGTTCTGTTAGAGAAGGAGGTTTCTTTGTTACATTCTCAGTATTCGAATCAACTTGGTTTTTATCATTAGACTTGCAGGAAATCAAAAAAATGGAAATAATAATTGACGATATGATGTAGGTTTTGTAGATCATTATGTGAATTTATTTTATAGCCTATAATTGTGGTTATGGTAACAAGATACTTTTATTCTAGAAATAGTCTTAAAAAATTGAATTAATGTTTGTGAAAAAAAATGCAAGAATTAGGTTTGAACATAATTTATACAGTTTGTCTTTAGATAGTTGTTTTTAAGTATTGAATTCTAGTTTTTGTTCATAGTTTTTGTTGTTTCTGTATTATAGTAAGTTCTGAAAATTTTATCCCAAATAGTAGTGTAAAAACCAAAATTATACTTCGGATATTGATGATGGTTTTTATGAAAGATATTATTTCCAAATAATGATATTCTTTGATCAGAAGAGGTGTTTAAGTGTGATATCACACCTGCTATCCAGTTAAAAAATAGAAAAAATATGAAACTATATAAGTTAAGTGTAATAAACAGAGGAATTATGGTTAATATAAAACCAAAAAGAAGTGCTTCTGCAGGATGCATTACATATAAACTGATCTCATTAAAATTGTAATGTTCATGATGCTCTTTATGTATAAGAGAAAATGGTCGAACATAATGAGAAATGTAGTGAAATACATACATCATAAAGTCAACAATAAAGAATAGTAATAGGAAATCTCTTATAAAATTGATATCACTAAAAACAATCTTCGAATAGGTAAAAAGAATATATCCAGGTACAGCTACAATTGTGTTGATTATCATAATAAATACTGATAACCTAATGTCCTTTTTTGTTAGCGGTAATTTTTCATGACGATAGAACGAGGACCAACAATAACTTATCAAGACTGTACCCAAAAACATAATTACGTTAGAACCCAATAACAGTCCCCAAAAAAGAAAAGGATCTTGTAAAGCAATAATGATATCTGAAACAGATATAAGCATGATAAAAGTTTTACTACAATATAAAAAGTATGTGTTTGCTAAAGTAATTTTATTTTGAATAAATAACATTTTTTTTGATGTTGATGGAATATAGCTATTGCCATTTCACTGAAAACAGTGTGTTGTGAATAGTACTTTGGGTCTAAATTTGTTTTGGGATATAATTATACTTGTCATCTGATCTTTATCAAAAAGAGGTGTGTATTTCTTTATTTAAGAAATGATATAGATCATTTGTGAGATAATAAGAAAAAAAGGAAAAAGAAATAAAATACTCTTATGCAGGTATTGCTGCATATACTTATTTATGAAGAGAGCTATTGTAATACTATTGACTTTGGTATTTTACAGTTGTATGGATACTAAGGCGAAGGAAAACTCAGGAATGAACGTAAAATCACCTACTCAATTGACAGAAGAATTTATTGTAGATTATAAAGAATGGAATGATCTTGCGTATATATTAAGTAATAGTGATGATGAAAGTGCTGATGAAAAGATTGAGAAGGCGTATCACGATTTAATTTTAAAATATTGTAGTCCTGATAAAAAATATCAAGGTATTGTTTATGGTAGCGAGGCGGATCATTGTGGTGAACAAGAAAAAATTACGGAAGAAATAATTGATGATGAAGTAGCCATTGTCAAAACTACATTTAAAGACAGGGAGTTTGATTTTATGGAATATAATTATGAATATAGATATATAAAAACTGATTCGAAATGGATTTTGGACGAAGTGTATTTGGTGGATGAAGACGGAAAATATGAGGGATTGTAAAACCATGCCTAATATCTAATTCTCAATATCTTTTCAAAAAAATAGTCCCATGTCTACAGATGAAGTCTAAGAATAATCTTATTTAAAAATTGTAGCTTTATGTTATGATTGAAAATAATTCTTTTATTATAGAAAAAAAAGGTAAAAAAGTAACAATAGTTTTCTTTGCACTTTTTCTATTTGGCTACTTAGGGTTTGGACAAAAACAATGGATCGTATCTCCTACAGAACTTTACACGGCATATGATACCAATAAAAAAGCAATTGGAGTATTGCTCAGAGGAGCAGTAGTAGAAGTATTGTCTACAGAACAAAGCTTATGGACCAAAGTAAAGGTTGATAATGGTATGATTGGTTTTGTAGATAGCGCATTCATAAGAAAAGCATTAAATGCAAGTGACCATTATTTATTATCTCCCTCACCAATTATTGAAAATGATGGACATTATGGTTCACCACATTTGTTTGTACAAGTAGCATCATTAAGGATTCGAGAACTCCCTTCTCCTGATGCTAAAATAGTATCATATTTTACAATGGGTGAAGTAGCAGCTGTAGATTTTTATCCATACGATCCTAATGCATGGGTGAATGTTGATAAAGGATTTATACAACAAAAATACTTGGGGGCAAGGCCAAAATTAGAAAATTTGTATCATCAATTTGATACCATATCTCTTGCAAATAGAAATGGCAGAAAAAAAATAGCAGAGCGGTTGGTCGAATTCGCTTGGAACTCATCAGGATCTAAGGTTCCTGCATTAGAACGATTCTTAAGTGTAGCAGAAGAACTCGGTGATAAAAAGAAAATAGGGTATGCCAAATTACAAATACAAATTGCAAAAGGTTTAACCCAGACACTGGATTATAAAGAACTAGAAGCTATAGGTAAATCAGAAGAGACGTATATAAAAATTAATGGGATACAGTTTCCAAATTACACAGAGGTTACATATTCTGAAATGCTTGAGGTATTGGGTGAGCCTATAAAAATTATAGAAGGAGAAGATGATTGCTGCTATAGTGGAAATCAAAGTTATTGTTATGATCATGCAGAATTTGTTGTTGATAAACAAAAGAATCTGGCAGAAATAGTTTGGATAGGTTTTAAGGGGAAAGGAAATGTTTTTGTTATTAATGGAACACCGATTGATAAGAACACTACAGAAGAAGAATTTGTAAACCTCGCTTCGCGATGGGTATATTATAATGGTAAATATCCTAATAAATATGATTTGCCGTTTTTCGATTATTACAATATCATAACCCGTTGTGCATTTAGTTAATATTAATTTTTAGGTTGTTTATATTTCTGTTGAATTCAAACCTATTGATATATTGAATAATGGTCATTGCTGTGATCTTTGATAAGATTCTATTTTTAAATCCCT